>DATMEX010000016.1:0-19092 GCA_035556455.1 Pseudolabrys sp. | reverse complement strand
TCTGTCGCCATCATGATGGCGGACAATACGTTGTTGAAGTCGTGCGCGATGCCGCCGGCCAGTTGCCCGACCGACTCCATCTTCTGCTGCTGATAGACCTTGTTCTCCAGCGTGCGCTGCGCCGTCGTCTCCAGCGCATAGACGATGGCAGCTTCGCCGTCCGAGTCCTTGTCCTCGACTGCGAGCACGAAGAAATTCGCCCAACGCTCGTTGGAGCCAGCGAGTTGCGCATCGACCGGCGGGATATCGCTCTGACCGCCGGCGGCGCGCTTGATCGCCGCCTCCAGTGCGCCGCCGTCACGTTCGTTGACCACCGACAGGATCGAACGATTGTCCCCGGTCATGCCGTCAAAAGCAGCGGCAAAACGCGCATTGGTGCGGGCGATGCGACCGTTACGATCGACGGTGGCGATCGCCATCGGCGTGTTCTGGAAAAAGCGCATGAAGCGTACTTCGGCGTCGCGCTGCGCGTCCTCGCCGCTGTCCTTGCCGCGATTGAGCACGAGGGTGCGCGAAGCGCCCGCCGTGCCATCGGCGCCGTAAGCCACCTTGTGAAACAGCCGGACCGGCAGCGGCCGACCGGTGCGGGTGCGCAAATCGAGGTCGAGCACCTCGGTCTTCACGTCGCCAGGCGCGGCGTTCAGCGTCGTGAGCAGCGCGGCGCCTTCGCCGGCAACGATGTCGGTGAGCTTGAGCGAGCCGAGCGCGACCTGGGCCAGGTCCTGATCGAGCCAGGCCGCCAGCGTGGCGTTGAGATAGACGATGTCTCCCTGGCCATCGACCGAGAAGAACCCGGCCGGGGCGTGGTCGAGATAATCGATGGCGTGCTGCAGCTCCTGGAAAACATTTTCCTGCCGCTCGCGCTCGCGCGTGACGTCGGCGATCGACCAGACCGCGAACCTGGCATCGCGCCGCGACTCGCCGAGCGGACGCACGCGCAGCCTCAGCCAGCGCGCCGCCTCCCCGGCGACGCCGGCGATGCGGACTTCCTCCTGCAGGCGGCGACCTTCGCGGGCGGCCTTGAGCAGACGGTAGATCGCTTCGGACACTTCCGGGTCGCCGATGAACACCCGCTCGACCGGACGGACGTCGTTGTCGTCGACAGCGCCAATCAGGTCGAGATAGGTGGCGTTGGCATAGAACACGCGGCCCGCCTGGTCGGTGACGACGATACCGTCGAAGCCCTGATCGACCACGGACTTGAGCAGCGGGTTGCTCTGCTCCCGGCTGGACAGCCGCATGATGCCGGAGGCCAGCGCGAACAGCGCGAAGACGCCGATGGTGCCGAGCACCGACAACAGCCCGAGGATGTAGGTCTCGGCATGGGCCGGGCCGATATAGATCAGGCCGCCTGCGGCGCCGACCAGCAGCAGAGCGACCAGCAACACCATACCGACCGAGCCGGAGCGCGGGGCGCTCTGGCTCTTGTCGAAGGCTTGCCGCCTGCCCTGCCCGTCTCGGGGGGCGGAGCGAGGCTCATTCGGTCGCTCAGAGTTCATGACTTATCCAAGTGCCTTAAGGGGGCGGCTCCGCGCAAGGGCCGCCGGCCGGAAATCCCTGACTTTGATTGGCCTTATGCGCCGCTTTTACCCGGTTCCGGAAGCCTCGATGTGGGGGTACGTTTTCCGGACGGCGAAACGGCATCGGTGGCCCCTCATTGCCTCGTCCAGCGCGATCGGCTCACCGAAAGCCCCGACAAGCAGCCTGCGGAGGCGGCCACCTCCTAGCGGCGCGCGATCGCGGCGAACAGGACGCCGACGCCCAGATAGGCCGCGGCGAGCAGTGGCGCCGCGGCGACGATGCCGACAGCGACCTTGACCGCGTCGGGATCCGTGACCCCGACAAGCTGGCACCACCAAACCACAAACATCTGCATTGAGGATATCCTCGAATCGCGTCCGGGTTCGTTCGGAAAGGCTTTAGTTACGGACCGCCTGCCGCAGTTTCATGACATAGCCGATGACCTCGGCCACCGCCTTGTAGTGTTCGGGCGGGATGGCCTGATCGACCTCGACGGAAGCATGCAGGGCGCGGGCGAGCGGTACGTTCTCGACGATCGGCACGTCGTGCTCGGTGGCGATTTTGCGAATCTGCAGCGCCATGGCGTCAACGCCCTTGGCCACGCACAACGGCGCCTCCATGCCGCGCTCGTACTGCAGCGCCACAGCATAATGCGTCGGGTTGGTGATGATCACCGACGCCTTCGGCACCGCCGCGGACATGCGCTGCTTCATGCGCATCTGCCGGATCTGCTTGAGCTTGCCCTTGATGAACGGATCGCCCTGGGTCTGCTTGTATTCGTCCTTCAACTCCTGCAGCGACATTTTCAGTTTGCCGTACCAGCTGCGGTACTGGAACAGGAAGTCGGCGGCGGCGACAACGGCGAGCAAAGCTACCACAGCGCCGAGGACCTTGAGCGCAATCACAGTGGTGAACGGCAGCAGCGCCGCCGGGTCCATGGAGATAAGGCCCTCCATGCGGTCGCGGTCCGGCCACAGCAGCACCACCATTACCGTGCCGATAATGCCGAGCTTGGCCAGGCCTTTGACGAAGTTGGCCAGCGACTGTTTGGAAAACAGCCGCTTCATGCCGGCGAGCGGCGAAATCTTTGAAAACTTCGGCGACAGCGACTCGGACGACCAGACGAAACGATGCTGCACGATGTTGCCGGCGAGCGCCGCCAGCATGAGGATGAGAAACGGCACCGCCAGCGCGGCCAGAAGCTCAACGCCGATCTTCTCGAACAGCCGCGGCAGCGATGGCCCATCCATGGTGATGATCGCCGAATTGGCGATAAGGCCGCGCATGGTGGCGGTGAGCCCCTGCCCCATGCCGCCGGAGAACGTCATCAGCACCAAAGTCGCGCCGGCGATGATGAACCAGGTGTTGACCTCCTGGCTCTTGACGACGTTACCTTTCTCAAACGCATCGTCTAAGCGTTTTTGGGAAGGGTCTTCTGTTTTATCCTCGAGATCGGGTTCGTCTGCCATGCGCTACTCCGTCACCGGCGCGGCGCAAGATCGAGGAGCACGCCCTCGACGTAGCCGGTGAACGTCACCATCATGGCGGCGAGCACCAGCATCAGCAGCATGAACCCGAGCAGGATCGACAGCGGCAAGCCGATGAAGAACACCTGCATCTGAGGCATGAGACGGGCGAGAATGCCCAATCCCAGATTGAAGATCAGGCCGAACACCAGAAACGGCGCCGCCAGCTGAATGGCGATGCGAAACGATGTCGCGACGACGCGCGTGAAGTGCTGGGCCACATCGCCGGTCAGCGGCATCTCGCCCGGCGCGAAGATCAGATAAGAATCGTTCAGCGCGGCGATAACGAGATGATGCAGATCGGTGGCGAAGATCATCGCCACGCCGACCATGGCGAGAAAATTGCCGACGACGACGCCCTGCTGGTTTTGGGTCGGGTCGACCGCCATGGCGAAGCCAAGCCCGAGTTGCTGGGCGACCACCACGCCGGCCGTCTGCAGCGCCGAGACGGTGAGCCGCGCGGTCAGGCCGAGTACGGCGCCGACAATGATCTCCTGAAACAGGAGCAGCAGCAGCGGACCGAACGTGCCGAGGTTCACGTTATAGGCGTTCTGGTGCAGCGGCATGATGACGACCGTCAGCGCCAACGCGATCGTCAGCCGCACCCGCGAGGGCATGTTGCTCTCGCCGATACCCGGCATCAGCATCACCATCGTGCCGACGCGGGCGAAGGTCAGCATGAAAGCCGCCGCCAGCATCGGAAGGAAGGAAAGATTGATCTGCATCGATGATCAGGCCGAAAGGCTAAAGGAGCGCCTCCCGGCGCCCGCGTCACCCTGTCACGATTCGCGAGGCAATACGCAGCATTTCCGCGTGCAGCTTTTCGGCCATGAAGGGCAGCGCGATCAATAACGAGACGAAGATCGCCAGGATTTTCGGCACGAAAGCGAGCGTCATTTCCTGAATTTGGGTCAGGGCCTGCAACAGCGAGATGGCGACGCCGACGATCAGCCCCACCAGCATGACCGGCGCCGAGACGACGAGGAGCGTATAGATGGCGTCGCGGGCCACATCGAGCACTTCCGGACCGGTCATTTCACTCTCCGTGTCATCCCCGCGAAAGCGGGGATCCAGTAAACGCGGGCCGCTACCGGACCCGCAAAACGTTCGACGCACTCGGTTACTGGATGCCCGCCTGCGCGGGCATGACGGCCTCAGACTCAGATAGGCATCCGCATGATTTCTTCGTAAGCGGCGATGACCTTGTCGCGCACCGCGACCACGGCGTCGATCGCCACCTCGGTTTCCGCTACCGCGGTAACGACATCGACCATGTTCGACTGGCCCTTCACCAATTGCTGGGTCTGGGTGTCCGATTTCTGGCCGGTCTCCTGCACCGCGCCGATCGCATCCTTGAGCACGGAGGCGAAACTGGTATCGCCTTTGGACTGGGAGACGCCGATGCCGCCGAACGCCGCGGACGGGTCGGCGGCGATGCGCGCCATGTTGGCGTAAGCGCCGGCAGCGGAAATCGGGCTGGCCATGAAGGTCTATCCTTTCGAGGCGCCGCGTCGAGCCCGCCTGCGCGGGATGCGCGGCTTCAGGCTTTGAGGATGTCGAGGGTGCGCTGGATCATCCGGCGCGTCGCTGTGATGACGTTGACATTGGCTTCGTAGGAACGCTGCGCTTCACGCATGTCGGTCGTTTCAACGAGCGAATTCACATTCGGATACTTGACGTTGCCGTTGGCATCGGCCGAGGGATGCCCCGGCTCGAACTTGAGGCGGAAATCGCTCCTGTCGCTGGCGACACGGCCGAGTGACACCACGCGGGCGTCGAGCGTGCGGTCGAGCTCGGTGTTGAACGTCGGAATCTTGCGCCGGTACGGGTCGGCGCCAGGCGTCTCCGGCACGGAGTCGGCATTGGCGATGTTTTCCGAGATGATTCGCATGCGGCCGGACTGCGCCTTGAGGCCGGACGCGGCGATCGTCATCGTCTTCATGAAGTCCATCGTTCAGATCTCCTTGTCGCCGCCGCGTGCGCGGAAAGTTCGCGCCCGGAATCAGCGTTTGCCGAGCGCCACTTTGATGAGCGAGAGACTGCGCGTGTAGAGCGCGGTCGCCGCCTGATATTCCATCTGGTTGTTCGCGACCTTGATCATCTCGTCTTCGAGATTGACCGAGTTGCCGCCGGGGCGGACTTCGTAGCCCTTCCTCTCGGTCGCGTATTTCGAATAGCCGTGAAGCGACTGCCCGCCGCCGATATGGCCGGGCGCCGTCGCCGCCAAAGTCACCTGATCGACCGACCGGGTCGCCACCCCCACCGCGTCGTCAAACCTCGGCGCCACCAGGTCGCGGCCCCGATAGTTCGGGGTGTCGGAATTGGCGACGTTCTGGGCGAGCACCTTCTGCCGCTCCTGCGCCCAGGACATCTTGGTACGCAGCATTGACAGGATGGGGACATCGGTAATCGCCATTGGGCCCTCATTCGCGCTGGAAACCGCCGGTTAAGACATCGCCGGCCTGCTTCGCGACACGAAGCCAACTAGGCAGACCTTGCCGGGCTTATGGTTAACAAGTGGTAAATGGAACGATTTCCAGCCGCTTTGGGGCCCCCGCATTAACCATGTGAGGCGGTTGGCTTTTCCCGCCCCAGTGCCAAACGGCCGCCGTTTTGTTAAGATTTTGATGGCGGCCGGTCCGGCAAATCGTGCCTACTGCCGTTAACTATTCGTCTGATTCTGTCGCGTTGGGTTTAACTGGTTCACGGAGCGCATCGATGTTCGACCTCTTCGGCTCGGAAATGCCGCTCCCGGCAAAGTTCTTCATCGCCTTCGCCGCGGTGCTGGCGCTGATCGCGCTGACGGCCTGGCTGGTGCGCCGTTTCGCGGCCGACCGTCTCGGCGGCGCCAATGCGCGCGGCCGCCAGCCGCGTCTTGCCGTCATCGATGCCGCGACCGTCGATGCCCGCCGCCGGCTCGTGCTCATCCGCCGCGACAATGTCGAGCATCTGATGATGATCGGCGGCCCGACCGACGTCGTCGTCGAACAGAATATCGTGCGCGCCGCTCCTGCCGCCCCGCGTGCTCCGGAGCCGACCGCCCGCGTCGCCGAGCCGGCGATACGCCCGGCGTCGGCGGCCGACACTTTCCCGCTACAGCCGGTCAGTGAATCGGCGCCGCTGCCGCCGCCGCGGCCCTATCGTCAACCGGCCACCGAAGAGCCGTGGCATGCGCCGGAGCCGGGCGCCCGGCCGCGGCCCGCCACGTCAGAGACAAGCCTGAGCGGTCTTGCCGCCGAACTGTCGAGCCGCATCGCGCCGCCGCCCGAAGTCGTACCGGTGCGGGCCGAGCCGCCGCGCGCGGCCGCTCCGCAAATGTCGTCGCAGCCTGTGGCACCGCCGGTTGCCCCACCGGTGTCGATGGAGCACGAACCGGGCGAAGCGCCGCAGACCGACCAGAACCTCGCCGACATGGCACAGCAGCTTGAAGCCGCGCTCCGCCGCGCTCCGTCCGAAGGTCGGGCACCGGTAACCGATCCGCTGGCCGTGCCGGCGCCAAAACCCGTCGAAGTGCCGCGCCGCGACTACAAACTGCGCGTCGACCCGCGCATCGAGGCGACCCCGGCCGCCAAGCCCGACGATGACGATGGCTGGCCCGAACCGTCCTTCGAAGCGCCGCGCAGCGCCAGGCAGGAGCCTCGTCTCGATCGCCCTGCCCCTCCACAACCCCGCCCGGCGGCGCCCGCCGGCAAGTCTGTCTACGACAGCCTTGAACAGGAGATGGCCAGCCTGCTCGGCCGTCCTCCGGGTAAAACTTGAGGGAGCGTTTCGACCGCCGAGTTCGTCAACTTGTGACGGTGGCGGTTGGAGTATCAGGGACGCTTCTTCTGCTCGCCGCCCCGGCCGCGGCTCAGGACATCAGCATCAATTTCGGCGGACCCGGCAATACCGGGTTGACCGAGCGCGTCATTCAGATGATCGGGCTGCTCACGGTGCTGTCGCTGGCGCCGTCGATCCTGGTCATGATGACGTCGTTCACGCGCATCGTCGTCGTGCTGTCGCTGCTGCGCACCGCCATGGGCACCGCGACCGCGCCGCCGAACTCGGTGCTGATGGCGCTCGCTCTCTTCCTCACCGCTTTCGTGATGGCGCCGACACTGCAGACGGCCTACGACAACGCCATCCGCCCGTTGGTCGCCAACGAGATCACCACGGAGCAGGCTTTCGAGCGCGGCGCCGCGCCGCTGCGCGCCTTCATGCAGAAGCATGTGCGCGACAAGGACCTCAAGCTGTTCTCCGACATGACGCGCGAGCCGCCGCCGGCAACGCCCGAGGAAATGTCGCTGCGCATCCTGATCCCGGCCTTCATGATCTCGGAACTGAAGCGCGCCTTCGAAATCGGCTTTCTGTTGTTCATTCCGTTCCTGATCATCGACCTCGTCGTCGCCTCGGTGCTGATGTCGATGGGCATGATGATGCTGCCGCCGGTCGTGGTGTCACTCCCGTTCAAGCTGATCTTCTTCGTGCTGGTCGACGGCTGGTCGCTGGTCGCGGGATCGCTGATCCAGAGTTACGGGAGCTAGCGCGGCTTTAGCCCCGCCATTCTTACCGCTTCGGCTGATCGCGGAACGTCGCCGCGCGCGGGCGGATCGAACCGGTCGGCGCCGGATCGGCGCGCCGATCGTTTCTCGCCTCGGTGGCAGCCGGCACCGTGCGATTGCGGGCCTCCGGCGGTTTGGCGTGGTCGGCGCCGTAGCGTTCGTTGAGGTCGCGCAGGAAGGCGTCGAGCGTGTCGGTGTTGGCGATGCGGCGCGCCACCGACTGGAATTCCGCGGAGCCGGCGCCGATCGGTGCGCCGACGACATCGAAGGCCGGACCGTCCGGCGTGCCCGCCATTTTGGCCGCGTACTTTTCACGCAACCTCGCCAGGCTGATCCCCTCGTCGCTCAGCGTATAGCCGACGGCGGCACGCAACACGTCCGAGCGTTCGGAATCGCTGAGCGGCCGGAAATCCCGCCAGCGGTCGCCGAGCATCAGTTCGATCTGCTCGGCCGCAATGCGCCAGTGCTTGGCGGCCCATTCGATGTCGGCGCGCAGCCGCGTGGCCTCGCGGCCCTTGAGATTGGCGATCACCTCGAGCGCGACATCGTTGCGACCGATCTCCGACAACGCCCGCGCTTCGAGCAGCAGGCGCTGGTCGCGCAACTCATTGGACAATTCGGACAGCCGCGTCCGCTGCAGCGAAGCGAGCGCATGATCGGGCTTGTGGTTCATCAGATAGATCGTCGCCAGCCGGGTCGCGACCTGCGCTCGCGCCGCGCCCGTCAGGCGATGATCGACCTGATGCTGCAGCAACTCAGCGGCCTGATCGAGCAGATCGACCGCGACCAGCCGTTCGGCGAGTTTGCGGATCATCTCGTCGCCGCGCCGTCCGACCGGCGTCAGTTCCCGGTAGTCGTAGAACAGAGCCAGCGCCTCGATCGGCGGCAGCGCGTCGCCCTTGCCGCCGAGGAACAGAGCATCGAAGGTCTTGGCCGCCTCGTCCTGGATCTTGCGTGTTTCTTCGGCATTGGGATGCGCCAGCAGCGCGGTGCGCATGACGTGGAAAGCATCGCGATAGCGGCCGTCGCCGGTATAGAGATGAGCCAGCAGCTGCAGCCCTTGCGTCTCGGTTTCGTCCCCGCGCCATACGGTCGTGAGGGTCTCGAGCTCGTGGATCATCTCATTGCGCGGCATCGCGCCGCTCGTCGACATCAGATCGATCTCGCGCAGCCGCGCCTGCGCGCTGGCACGACGATCTTTCGACATCACCGCGGCGCGGTATTCCTTGAGCGCATCTTCCTTGCGGCCGAGATTCTCGGCAATGCGGCCGCGCAGCACCGCGACCGACGCCGTGATGTCGTCAGGAACGCCGATGGTGTCGAGATCGTTGATCATGCGCGCGGCAGCATCGAAATCCCTGACCTCGATGCCCGTGCGGATGCGGTCGAGCAGCACCATGCGCTGCAGTCCGATGGGCAATGCGCCGATTTGCTTGTCGAGCGGACCGAACGTGGCATGCGCTTCCGGCCAGCGCCCAAGCCGCGACTGCGCCATGGCCCGCCAGATCGGCGCTTCCCGCTGGTTTCCGATATCCGGACTGGCCAGATCCTTCAGCGCGTCCTCCGGACGATGCAACATCACATTGGCGAGCGCGCGCAGGATCGAGCCGGTCACTTCGTCGCCGCCATTGGCCTGATCGCCCAGCGCGACGCTGAGCACCGCTTTGGCTTCGGCGGCCAAGTCGTTGGCGAGATAGAACCGCGCGAGGTCGTAGCGGGCCGCTCGCTTGTTGCCCTCGCCGGCCGCCGCCGCATTGGCGATCAGGGCCGATTGACGCGTCTCGAATGACGCCTTGCGATCGTTCTCCCAGATCTCCGGATCGAGCGAGCCTTCGCGCAAGGTCGGCGACATCTGCTGCTGCTGAACCAGACTCTCGGCCGATAGCGTCAGGCCGCCGGGCCGCGAGATCGTGATCTGCTCTGCGTTGACGTCGGCGGTAATGTCATCGGCCAGCGGCTCGAGTGCCACGCCGTGCATGGATTGCAGCACGCGCAGTTCGACGAAATTCTGAGGCCGCATCAGGCCACGCGCCGGCGCCAGCGCCGTGACCGCCATCAGCCGGGTGCCCAGATCGCGATCGGTGAGATGATGCAGCGTGCCGGCGTTTTCGAGCGGCACCACGATGCCGCGCCTGCTGCCGTTGATCAGCCGCGCCATCGACAGCGCTTGAGGCGGCGTCGCAACGCTGTCGCCGACCTTGAGGACCCAGCCATTGTCATCGGGCTCGAGGCTGGCCAGCATCGGCCGCACCAGACGCAGGCGCACGATGCCCTCGCCGCTGCGACCGCTCTCGTAATCCGCCCGCCGCACGATATGGCCGAAGTCACGCGCGAGTTGCGATACATCGATCGGCTTGTTGCTATCGAACACCAGCCACAGCGAGTCGCCGCGCTTGAACAGAGCCGCCGGTGTCGGCGCCGCAAACGGCAGGCTGATCCGCATCTGATCGCTCGAAGCCGATGCGACGGCCTGCATCGCGCTTTCCGAAGTGACGGCCGCGGCGGCTTTCGGTTGCGGCGCGGCCTGCGGCTTGAGCTGGGCCTTTTCCGGCTCCGGCGCGCGCTGCGCGTCGGCAACCGCCACCGGCGGCTTCGCGTTCGGCGTCTTGGTCTCACCGCCATTCGCCGGCTGCGGCTCCGCAGCCGCCGCGGGCTTCACTTCGGACTTCACTTCGGACTTCGGCGCCGGCCGCGCCGCTGACGGTGCCGGCTCGGCTGCCTCCTGACGGGGAGCGTCCTTCAGGATCGGCATATCCTTCAAAGGCGGAACGGCCTCGCGCGGCTCCTCCTTGGCGGGCATCGTTTCCGGTGGCGCGATCTGCACGGTCGCCGCCGAAATGCCCGGCATCAGCGGCGTGACGGCGATCGGCTGCGCATCGGGGCCAAGTCCAATATCGACGACGAAACTCTTTTCCTCGCGGAACGAGCGCGTCTCCGGCATGCCATTGAGCGTGTAGATGACGCCGATGGAATCGAATTCGGCTTCCGGCTTCACCGACTTCACGGTGACGGGCAGCGTCGCCGCTACGTCGGCGAGATCCCATTTGGCCGGCTTGTTGAAATGCACCTTGAACTTGCCGTCCGACAACTCGGGTGTGGCTTCAATTCCCGGCGGCAGATCGAAGATGTAGCGCATGAAGGTCGGCAGCTTGACCACCTTGACCCGCACGGCCGGCATCGCGGCCGCCTGATCGGCGGCGCGTTTCTTCCGCGAGGCGAGTTCGGCGGCGCGGGCGCGGGCGGCCAGTTCGTCGACGACGTCCTGCGGCAGGCCCGGCAACATCCCGACCCACGGCTCGGGCAGCAGATCGACGAACAGCCGATCCGCCGCCGGCAGCGGGTTGATGCGGAATTTGCCGGCCAGCGCAATGCGGACCGCCTTGCCGTCGGGGTCGACGCGGGCGGCGCTGACATAGTCGCGCATGCGGCTGCCGATGCGATCAACCGCGATAGCGACCGGCTCCTTGAATTCGATGACGAGGATGGCGCCGGCCACGCGTATTTTGGCATCGACGGGATCTTCGAACTTGAAGATCAGACGGCCGTATCCCGCCTCAGCCTCGGCCTTGACTTCGCCTTGCACCGGGTCGGCAACGGCGGCATTCGCGCCGGCAAGCGCGCACAGGACCACCAGCGCGCGCGCTGCATTGCGCGCCCGCGCCATCGCGGTGGACTTGCTGCCAGGACGAGACGTCATAAGGTCTTTCGCGCGGATATTGACCGACGACCCTAAGGAGCTGCGTTTAACGGCGGATTAACCGTTGCGGTAAAACACGCCCCTAAAACGCATGGGGACACCGGACGCGACGTCAATTCTTGCCCGGCTGGCCCGCGATTTTCGGCAGATCGCCGTCGGCCTGCGTCTTCGGTCCGTTGGCGCGCGACGCAAGTTCGACCGTCAGCCGCTCGGCGGCTTCCGGGGTCATTTGCGCCAGCACCGCGGACATGGTGATAGGCTTCATCGCCGTCGACAGGTCGACCAAGACCTTGAGGTCCAGCCGGTCGAAGATGCGCGCCGCATCCTTCGGCTTCATGTTCTCATACATGGCGACCAGGCCCTTGAGACGCTCTTTCTCTTCCTTGTCCCGGGCGTCGGTCGCGGTCTTGATGCGCGTCTCTATATCCTTCAGTTCGCCGACCTTGGCTTCGAGGCGCTTCTCCGCCGCCTTGATCAGGCTCTCGCGCATGTCGAGGTCCTTGTTGCGGTTATCGAGCGTCTCGCGGCGGTCCTGCAGACGGCCGAGCAGCGCGCGCTCGGCCGGCGAATTGATCTTGCCCGGCGATAGCGGCTGCGGCTCGCCGCCGACGTCCAGCTTGGTCGGAGCCGGCGGCTGTTCGCTCGACTTCAGCGGGTCGGACGGCGCCTGCCCGGCCGGCTTGCTGGCCGCGGCCGAGCCGGTCACGATGTCGCTGTCGGCCGAACTGGCGCCGATCTTGGGCAATGTCGCGGTCCGGTCCGCGACCGAGCCGGTGACGTCCGGCTGGCTCGCGCGGTCGCCACCGAAGTTGAACATCTCCTTGGCCCATGGGTTCGGCGAGCTGGCCGCGGTCGATTCAACCGGCGCGGGCTCGCCCGCCACCACGATGCGCGGATAGTCCGGAACGTCCTTGCCGGACGTCACGGTGATGCCCGGCGGCTTGCCGCGCTGGCTCAGCTTCTCGCCCAGCGTATAGCCGCCGTCGAACACGATCCCCGTCACCTTCAGCCCGAGCAGGCAGATCGTCGCCAGAAGGACGATGGGGATGAGCCGGAATTCGCGCGCCAGCTTGATCATGCCGCCAGCCCGTTGCCCGCGCCGCCGGATTTGAGCCGCGCCTTCTGCCGCTCGGCGAGTGCCTGCGCGGCCGCGGCGAGCGCCTGCGCACGCGGCGGGATCGGCGCCGGCGGCGCATCGGGACGGCCGGCCTCGGTGATGCGGACCAGCCGCGACAGCAACGCTTCGCCGGCTTCGAGCTGCTGGCCGAGATCGGCCGAGATCGCTTCGGTGCGCTTGATGCGTTCGCCCAGGGTCTGTTCGCCCTCGCGCATGGTCGTCTTGAGGCCGCCAATCGCACGCTCGGCAATTTCCGTCGCCGTGATCAGCTCGGAGATGGTGGCGCGCAGCGACTGCTCGTCGGCTTTCAGCAGGCGGATCTGGTTATTGAGCCGCACGCAATAGAGGATGGTCATCAGCAGCAGGATGGAGACCATGCTTTCGATGAGGAAGCCGTAATGAAACATCACTGCGTCTCCATGCGGATTTTCTCGTCCGCTTTCTCGAACATCGCGAAGGTCGTGCGCGGCTTGCGCAGATTCTTGGTGACGCGCACCGCGATGCGGTCGCCGACGCGCCCCATGCGGCCCTCGGTCAGCGTGATGTCGCCGCACCGCAACTTCACCTGCGCGTCGGGCTTGAGTTCGAGCATCAATGTGTCGCCGACATTGAGCTGCATCATCTTGCGCAGCGGCAGGTGCTCCTCATAGAGCACGGCGTCGACGCCGATTTCGGCCTGGCCGATTTCGGTGGCGAGATGGCCTTCCCAGATCTGGTCGCGGCCGAACTTCTCGCCCATGAACATCTGGAGAAGCGTGGCGCGGATCGGTTCGATGGTCGCGTAGGGCAGCAGCAATTCAATGTTGCCGCCGCGGTCTTCCATGTCGATGCGCAGGCGCACCAGGATCGCGGCGTTGGCCGGCCGCGAGATCGCGGCAAAGCGCGGATTGGTCTCGAGACGGTCGATGTTGAACTTCACCGGCGACAGCGGCTTGAAGGCGAGCTCGGCATCGGCGAGCACCACCTCGATCATGCGCTTGACCAGGCTGGTTTCGATGGTCGTATAGGGCCGGCCCTCGACGCGCACCGAGCTCTGGCCGCGGCGGCCGCCGAGCAGCACGTCGATGATCGAGTAAATGAGGCTCGAGTTGACGGTGGCGAGACCGAAATTGTCCCACTCCTCCGCCTTGAACACGGCAAGGATGGCCGGCAGCGGGATCGAGTTGAGATAGTCGCCGAAACGCACCGAGGTAATGCGGTCGAGCGAGACCTCGACGTTGTCCGAGGTGAAATTGCGCAAGCTCGTCGTCATCAACCGCACCAGACGGTCGAAGACGATTTCGAGCATCGGCAGACGCTCGTAGGACACCATCGCCGAGTCGATGATGGAGCGAATGCCGGAATTGTCGTTGAGCGTCACATCCGCGAGGCTGAAGCCGAGCAGATTGTCGATTTCCTCCTGATTGAGGATGCGCTCGGCGCCGCCCTTGTTACTCGACTGAAAATTGGCGCTGTCGTCGACCATCGCCGCCCATTGCGCGGCGGCCTGATCGGCGCTGCTGGCCGGGGCCGGCGCGGCACCGCCGCCGCCCTGCTCGGCCTCGAGCGCGACGCCCCACTCCGCAGCCAGCGCGTCCTGGTCGATCTGGTCCTTGCCCGCCATGCTCGTCTTTGCCGTGCTTGTTTGTCTTGCTTGATTGTCTTGCGGTCGTTAATCGCGCGGGGCGCTATTGAACGACGATTTCCTTGAACAGAACCGCGGTGACCTTGTTGGGTGCGACCGCGACATTGACGCGGCGCGTCAGTTCTTCCTTGAGCCGGTAGAGACCCGCCGAGCCGTCGAGATCGGTCGGCCGCAATTCGCGCAGGTAAGTCTGGAAGGCGTCCATCACCCGCGGCATCAGCGGCTGGATCTTCGGCACCAGTTCCGAATCCGGCAGTTCGAGGACGACCTTCACTTTCAGGTACTGGGTGCGGTCGCCGCCCGAATTGGCGAGGTTGACCAGCACATCCGGCAGATCGACGAAGGTCGCGGGCTTGACCACTTCCTTCTTGGGCTCTTCGTGCTTGGCACCGCCCATCATCTTCATGGCGCCGAAGCCGCCGCCGCCGACCACCAGCACCGCGGCGGCCGCGATGATCATGACCTTCTTGGACGGCAGCTTGCTCTTCTTGGGGGCCTCTTCGCCTTCGGCGTCCGGTTCCGCTTCAGTCTTCGCCTTGGCCATTCAAGACCCCTGTTCCACAACAAATTTTCGGGCAATGCGCGCCATGCCGGCTTGCGCGTCGTCTCTTTGCCGGCAAGCCACCCCATCACCGCCACGTATGTGGCAGCTGCGCCACGTTAGTGGCGGTATGGTTAACAGAACCTTTCCCGGGTTCCCGAAGCGGCAATAATTGCCGGGTTAAATCGGCCGCCATGGTTGTTTTTGCCTTACCGCGCGGCCGCGTAAAAAGACTAAGATATTGAAATTGCTACGTTTTAACTGTTGGCACGGCACCTGCAATCTTCTTCCCCGAGACGACGGCTTGGGAGAGCCCGAGTTTCACCACACGGCGGCACCGGCCTCGGGAGGGCAGGCACCGTCGGGATCAAGGGGAGATGACCGATGCAGAATACTCTGCTGGTCGGACTGTCGCGTCAGGTCGTGCTGCGGCGCGAACTCGATGTCGTGGCGAACAATATCGCCAACGTGAACACCTCCGGCTTCAAGGCCGACGGCGCGGTGTTTGAGGAATTCATCGGACGGGTCGCCCGTTCCGACAACATGTCGAATCGCGACCGTCAGGTCTCGTTCGTGCGCGATCGCGCGACCTGGACCGATTTCCGCCAGGGCTCGATGGAACGCACCGGCAACGCCACCGACGTCGCCATCGATGGCAAGGGCATGTTCGCTGTGCAGACGCCGGCGGGCGAGCGCTACACCCGCAACGGCGGCTTTCAGATCGACAACACCGGCCAACTCGTCACCTCGGAAGGCTTTCCCGTCCTCGGCGAGAACGGTCCGATCCGGTTCCAGCCGAACGACGTCAATATCAAAATCAGCGGCGACGGCACCATCAGCGTCGCCGTGGCCGGCACGCCGGGCCAGGAAGCACAACGCGGCAAGCTCCGCATGGTCGGCGTCGACAATCCCGCCATGCTGCAGAAGGTCGGCCAGGGCACCTTCATGTTGAAAGACGGCGCCGCGCCGCTGGCCGACACGCAATCGAAATTCGTGCAGGGCTCGATCGAGAAATCGAACGTCCGCTCGGTGGTGGAAATGACCCGCATGATCGAGATCACGCGCACCTACACCCAGATCGCGAACATGCTGCAGCAGCAAAGCGACATGCGCAAATCCGCGATCGACAAACTCGCCGACGTGGCGGCCTGAGGAGCATAGACCATGCGCGCATTGCACACCGCCGCGACCGGCATGATGGCCCAGGAACTCAACGTCCAGGTCATCTCCAACAATATCGCCAACATGCGCACCACCGCTTTCAAGCGGCAGCGCGCCGAATTCCAGGATCTGCTCTACGAGCATGTCAGCCGCGTGGGCGCGCAGACCTCGGCGCAGGGCAACATCCTGCCCGCCGGCATCGAGCTCGGCTCCGGTGTGAAAACCGTCGGCACGCCGCGCATCATGACGCAGGGCTCGCCGACACAGACCGGCAAGGACTACGACGTGGCCATTCGCGGCGAAGGCTTCTTCAAGGTGACGATGCCGGACGGCACGACCTCCTACACCCGCGACGGCTCGTTCGAGCTCGACGCGCAGGGCCGCCTCGTCACCGCCTCCGGCAATCTGATCCAGCCCGGCATCACCATTCCGCAGAATGCCACATCCGTGACGATCAACGCCCAGGGCCAGGTGTCCGTGACCTTGCCCGGCCAGACCCAGCAAAACCAGGTCGGCCAGATCGAACTGGCGATGTTCATCAACAAGGCCGGCCTCAAGGGCATCGGCGACAACCTGTATCTGGAAACGCCGGCCTCCGGCGCACCGCAGAACGGCACGCCGCAGCTCAACGGCTTCGGCGACCTGCTGCAAGGCAATCTCGAAGCCGCCAACGTGGAGGCGGTCAGCGAAATCTCCGACCTCATCGCCGCGCAGCGCGCCTATGAGATGAACGCCAAGGTCATTTCCGCCGCCGACCAGATGCTGTCGGCCACCTCCAACCTGATGCGCTGAGGGCAAGGCCATGATCGTCACCGCCATTCGCCTCGTCACCGCCGCCGCCGCGCTGACCGTCGGCATCGCCGCCGCCGCTGCGCAATCGGCCGAGCCGGCCCGTCCGGTTCTCAAGGCGCACGTCACCGTCAATTCCGGAATCGTGCGCATTGGCGACTTGATCGACAACGCCGGCGTCGTCGCCGACGTTGCCATCTTCCGCGCGCCCGACCTCGGCACCACCGGCACGGTGCCGGTCGCCGCCGTGATCGAAGCGGTGCGCCCGCACGCTTTGGTCGGCTTCGATACCGGCGGCGCGACCGAGATCGCCGTGACCCGCGCCAGCCGCGAAATCGCGATATCGGAGATCGAACGCAGCCTCGCCGAGGCCGTGTCGGTACGCTTCCATGCCGGCCCCGCCCGCGACATCACCGTCTCGTTCGACCGCGACCCGCAGTCCATCCAGGTCGATCCCGCCGCACAGGGCAGCGTCGGCATCGCCCGCCTCTCTTACGATGCGCGCACCAGCCGGTTCGACGCCACGCTGGAAATTCCGACCGGCACGACGCAGCGCGGCTTGCTGCGGCTGGCCGGCCGCGCTTACGCCACGGTCGAAACCGTGACCGTGACGCGCTCGATCGATCGCGGCGTCGTGCTCAAAGCATCCGACCTCACGATCGAACGCCGGCCGCGCGCCCAGGTCGATCGCGACACCGTCGTCGGTATCGAGCACGCCGTGGGCTTGGCCGTGCGCAACGTCGTCCGCCCGGGCCAGGCGTTGCGCGCCGCCGACCTGACGCGGCCCGAGCTCGTGCAGCGGGGCCAGATGGTGACCCTCGTATTCGAAGC
The DNA here is from genome assembly GCA_035556455.1 of Pseudolabrys sp. Classification (GTDB taxonomy): domain Bacteria; phylum Pseudomonadota; class Alphaproteobacteria; order Rhizobiales; family Xanthobacteraceae; genus Pseudolabrys. The sequence goes on along the minus strand of DATMEX010000016.1, from coordinate 1,744 downwards.
GCCTGGTCTGACGCTCACCCTGCGCGGCAAGGCAACCGAAAGCGGCGCCGAAGGCGACACCGTTTCGGTCCTCAACGAGCAATCCAAGCGCACCATCCAGGGCGTCGTGGTCGGTCCCGGCCATGTGGTGGTGTCGACGGCATCCCCGCGCTTTGCCGCCAACGTCCCGGCCGCCGCGGACAGCCGGCGCTGAACGAACAAGACGCGACGGACGGCAACGCCGCCCCTCGTCCCTAAAGTCGATGATGAACTCGAGTGAAAGTCTGTTGAGATGAGGATATTGACCTTGACCCGCCACGCCATCCTTGCGGCGCTTGCGACCACGCTGCTGAGCGGCTGCGCGGCGCTCGACCGGCTGAAGAACATCGGCGAGCAGCCCAAGCTCTCCGAGATCGACAATCCGGCGACGCGCCCGGGCTACAAGCCGGTGCAGATGCCGATGCCGGCGGCGCAGCCCGCGACCTACAATCCCAATTCGCTGTGGCGGAACGGCTCGCGCGCCTTCTTCAAGGATCAGCGCGCCCACCAGGTCGGCGACATTCTCACGGTGAAGGTCAACATCACCGACAAGGCGAACATCGCCAATGACACCAAACGCTCCAGAGCCAACAACGAAGACTCGGGCGTCGATAACTTCTTCGGCAAGAGCAAGCTGCCGATTACCAACTCCGTCTTGCCGACCCGGCTGTTTACCGCGGACTCCAACTCGTCCAGCGAGGGCAAGGGCTCGGTCGACCGCTCGGAGGCGCTGTCGACCAATGTCGCCGGTGTCGTCGTGCAGGTGCTGCCGAACGGCAACCTCGTCATCGAGGGCAAGCAGGAAATCCGCGTCAACTTCGAGATCCGCGAACTGATCGTCGGCGGCGTCGTCCGCCCCGAGGATATCGAAAGCGACAACACCATCGACTCCACCAAGATCGCCCAGGCCCGCATCGCCTATGGCGGCCGCGGCCAGATCACCGACGTGCAGCAGCCGCGCTACGGCCAGCAGGTGATGGACGTGATCCTGCCGTTCTAGCCCAAGCACCGCTCGCCCCCGAAGCGGGGGCCCAGACGCCCCAAGTCCAATACGGAGTCCCCGGCCTCGTAACGATCTCCCGAAATTCAAGTGCTCCCGCGTTGTCTTTGCGTCTCGCGAGCGTAAGTGACAACGACCAAGACACGGCCCTCGGTAGCTCCCCTGCCGAGGGCCGTGTTCTTTTTCGCTTGCTCTCCCCTCGTTATTCCGAGGCGCGAGCGCGGCGGGCTTCGTAGCCCGGAGCCATCGGGCCGGCGCGAAGCGCCGCCCGATGATAGGCTGAGCAACATCCGGGGCAGCCTGTCGATCGTTCCCGGGTTACGGTTACGCTTCGCTCCGCCCGGGCTACGGGTTCCCCCCTCGCCATTCGGGGCGCGGCGAAACGGCGAGCCCGGAATTCAGCGATGCAGATGCATAAGAGCGCAAGAACACCCTCGTCATTCCGGGACGCCACGCAGTGGCGGGCCCGGAATCCATACGCCGCAGCAGGGGTTATGGATTCCGGGCCCGGTGCTTCGCACCGTCCCGAAATGACGGAGCCCCGTCAATTTAATATTCCTAGGACTATTGACTCTCGGATCGTCCTAGCCCTATATTCCCATCCATCCCGTCCCTTCTACCGAGGGGTGTCTGTACAGCATCTTCAGATGCGGGGCGGGGAGCGGTGGCCGGCAAGGGGCGTCGGAGATGCGGCGCAAATTCCCCTCCCGGCAGGTCCAAACCGCT
>DATMEX010000015.1:0-9627 GCA_035556455.1 Pseudolabrys sp. | reverse complement strand
CGGCTTGCAGCCGAAGGCGGAGCCGCGGCCCGTCGTGAAGCACATGACGTTGCAGCCGCCCGCCACCTGTCCGGTGGCGCCGACCGGATCGTAGCCGGGCGTGTCCATGAACACGAAGCCGCGTTCGGTGATCGGCTCGGCGTATTCATAAACCGCGCGCAACGTGCTCGAGCCGCCCTTGGCGGCGGCGCCGAGCGACTTCTCGAGAATGGTCGTCAGCCCGCCGGCCTTGTTGCCGGGTGACGGGTTGTTGTTCATCTCGCCGCGATTGCGCGTGGTGTAGTCCTCCCACCAGCGAATGCGCTCGACCAGTTTCTCGCCGACTTTGGTGTTGAGCGCGCGCCGCGTCAAAAGATGCTCGGCGCCGTAGATCTCCGGCGTCTCGGCCAGTACGCCGGTGCCGCCGTGCTTGGCCAATAGATCGACCGCCTTGCCCAATGCCGGGTTGGCGGTGATGCCGGAATAGCCGTCCGAGCCGCCGCATTGCAGCGCCAGCACCACTTCGGAGGCGGGTCGGGTCTCGCGCCGGGCCTTGGCCGCCACCGGCAGCATGGCTTTGACGCGCTCGACGCCCTCGGCAATTGTCTTCTTCGTGCCGCCGACGGCCTGGATGGTCATGGACTGGAAGTGATCGCCCTCGACCAGATGGCCTTCGCTCTTCATGCGCTCGATCTGGAACATCTCGCAGCCGAGGCCGACCATCAAGGCGGCGCCGAGATTGGGATGCGTGGCGTAGCCCCATTGCGTTCGCTGCAGTACGTCGTAGCCCTCGCCGCGCGAGGCCATGCCGCAGCCGGTGCCGTGCACGAAGGGCACGACGCCGTCGATCCCGGGATAGTCGTCCAGGATGCCCGAGCGATTGACCGCCTCGGCGATGAACTTGGCGACCGTAGCCGAGCAGTTCACCGAGGTGAGAATGCCGACATAGTTGCGCGTGCCGGTGCGGCCGTTCGGCCGCACAAAGCCCTCGAAGGTGGCGCGCAGTTCCGGCGGCAGCACTTCGTCGTTCCGGGCGTCTTCGGAATGGCGATAATCACGGGCAAAGTCGCCCATGACGACATTATGCTCGTGCACCCAGTCGCCGGGCGCAATCGGCTGCGAGGCAAAGCCGATGACCTGGCCGTATTTACGGACCGGCTCGCCCGACGCGATCGGCGTAACCGCCATCTTGTGACCGCGCGGAATGCGCGCCTGCGCCGTCACGCCGGCGACCGTTGCGCCCTGTCCGATCTGATCGACCGCAACGATGACGTTGTCGTCGGCGGCGAGGCGGATGACGCGGGGCTCGGCCATGGCATGCCCCTATTTCATGATACCCAACAGGCGCGGCAGCCACAAAGTCAGTTCCGGGATGAAGGTGACCGCGACCAGCGAGGCAAGCAGAGGAATAAGCCACGGCAGGATCGCCATGGTCGTGCGCTCGATCGACAGGTTCGCTATTCGCGACAGCACGAACAGCACCATTCCCAGCGGCGGATGAAGCAAGCCGATCATCAGATTGAGCGTCATCATCACGCCAAAATGCACCGGATCGATGCCGACCTTGAGGATGACCGGCATCAGCACAGGCACCAGAATGCTGATCGAGGCAATCGGCTCCAGGAAGCAGCCCACCACCAGCAACACCAGATTGGACAGCAGCAGGATAATGTAGCGATTGTCCGTCATCGCCAGCAGCCAGTCGGTCGTGTACTCGGTCACGCGCGTCGTCGTCAGCACCCAGCCGAACAGCGAGGCAGCGCCGACGATCAGCAGCACGCCGGCGGTGGTCTCGATGGTGTCCATCGTGACCTTGTAGAACTGCTTCCACGACAGCGATTTGTACAGGAACAGCCCGAGCATCATGGCCCAGGCGCAGGCCGCGATGGCGGCTTCGGTCGGCGTGAACCAGCCGAAGGTCATGCCGCCCACTATCAGGATCGGGGTCATCAGCGCCGGCGCCGCGGCGATGAAGGTCAGGCCCAGCACGCCCCAGCGAAACGCCTGATCCTGGCCCATGCCGTATTTGCGCGCGCAGTAATAGACGTAGCCCATCATGAAGGCGGTCATCACCAGCCCCGGAATGACGCCGCCGAGAAACAGCGCGCCGATCGAGACATTGCCCATCATGCCGTAGATCACGAAAGGCAGTGACGGAGGGATGATCGGACCGAGGGTCGACGACGCGGCGGTGACACCGACGGCGAACTCGGTGGAGTAGCCGTGATCCTTCATCGCCTTGATTTCGATGGTGCCAAGCCCGGCGGCGTCGGCAATAGCAGTGCCCGACATGCCGGCGAAAATCACGGAGCCGATGATATTGACCTGCGCCAGCCCACCCCGCATCCAGCCGGCAATGGCGACGGCGAAATCATAGATGCGGTTGGTGATGCCGGCCGAATTCATCAGATTGCCGGCGAGGATGAAGAACGGCACCGCGAGCAATGGAAAGCTATCAATGCCGCCCGCCATGCGATGTAGAATGACGAAGTCCGGCAGGCCGGCCATGAAATGCGTATAGATCAGCGACGAGCCGGCCAGCGCGATAAACACCGGCACTCCGGCGATCAGCACCGCGATGAACAGAAATGCCATAATGACCATTGGGAGGCGTCCTCAGTCGGCGGCGATGGTTTCGGTGATGTCGTGCGGCTTCTTCCAGCCCATCCGGGCATTGCGCCACACATGCATCGCCTGACGCAGCAGCATCAGGAAACAGCCGAACGAAACGCCGGCATAGACCCAACTCATCGACAGGTCGAAGACGGTCATCCGCTGGATTCCCATGCGCTCGATGATGGTCACGGACACGTAAGCGAGGAAGGCAAGAAAGCCGAGCTTCACGAAATCTACCGCCGCCAGGAGACACTGGCGCGGCAGGCCGGGCTTCATGACATTCGAGATGAGTTCGACGGCGATGTGGGTATTGCGCCGCGTCACCATCGCCCCGCCGATGAAAACCACCCACATCAGCCCATAGCGGGCGATTTCCTCGGTCCAGGACAGGCTGTCATTGAGGATGTAGCGGGTGAAAAACTGCAGAAAGACGATGAAGGCGAGGCTCCAGAACAGGACGAACGCGATCCAGTCCTCCGGGTGCTTCTCGATCACCACATCCGCGTCTTCGGCGACGATGAGGTGAGCCTTGTCCTCGGGCGCTGGCTTGGAGTCTTTTGTCATTTGTCGCTCTGAACGGGTGCGTATATGGACCGCTCACCCCCGCGAAAGCGGGGGTCCAGTTCTTTGGCAAGTATCTGGGTCCCCGCTTTCGCGGGGACGAGTGGCGTTTGAGATCAACCGGTCTCGGATCGCGCCTATTTCAGCGCCTGCAGCGCGTCGTACTCGGCCTTGCTCCAGCCGGCGCCCGCGGCGGTGTCGTTATGCAGCGGCATGGCCGCGGTGCGGAACGCGGCGCGGTCCGGCTCGATCACCGTCTTGCCGAGCTTGCGGAATTCATCCGCCAGCTTGAGCTCGGAGGCGCGGATCTGCTCGGTCACGTTGGTCGAGGCCTGCACGAGCACGGCGTCGAACACCTTTTTGTCCGCATCCGACATCTTGGCCCAGACATGGCCGCCGACGATGCTGACCAGCGACTCGGTGATGTGACCGGACAGCATGATGTGCGACTGCACCTCGTAGAACTTCTTGGCCATGATGGTCGGCAGCGGATTCTCCTGCCCGTCCACCGTGCCCTGCTGAAGGGCGAGATAAACCTCGGCGAAGGCAATGGGCGTGGCGTTGGCGCCGACCGACTTGGTGAACATGAGGAACAGCGGCGCCGGCGGCACGCGCAGCTTCATGCCTTTCATGTCTTCCGGCTTGTTGATCGCCTTGTTCGCCGTGAGGTGACGCTGGCCGTAGTAGTTCAGCGCCATCACCTTGTGCTTGGTCTTGTCCTCGTAGCCCTTGGCGATGTCGCGGAACAACTGACTCTTGCGATAAGCCATGAAATGATCGAAGTCGCGCAGGATGTAGGGCGCGTTGCTGATCGACAACGGCTTGTGGATCGAACCGGCGAAGGCGACGCCGGTGTAGATGATATCGACGGTGCCAAGGCCGAGACCCTCGTTGATCTGGTTCTCGTTGCCGAGCTGCGAAGCCGGGAACACGCCGATCTCGTAGCGCCCGCCGGTCTGCTTCTTGATCTCGTCGGCCGCCCAGAGCGCCTGAGTGTGATACGGCTCGGAGGTTTCATAGACGTGGGCCCACTTCAACTTCGTCTGGGCCGAGGCCGGTCCGATGAAGCCGGCAAAAGCAAGCGCAACCGCCGCGCCCATAACCAGGCGCGCAGAAAACTTGAACATAATATCCCTCCCTACAGGACTATCCCCGCGGGTCTTGCGCCCGCTTATTCTGAGTGCGGCGAAACCGCCCGCGCAGGTGTTTTCAGCCCCCGCGTCGTTGAGTTCGGCTCGACCGTCAACTAACATGTTACTATGTCCGACGTGGTTCGCAAGCAGGATTACGCATTCCTCCCCGTGCTCGACCGTCACGAGCGCGGCGGCACTGTGCAGCGCATCCAGGATGCCGTCCGGGACGCCATCGTCCGGCTCGAAATGCGACCAGGTGAAACCATCGACAAGAATGCGTTGTGCGAACGGTTGAACGTGTCGCGATTTCCGGTTTCCGAAGCGCTCGGCCGGCTCGCCGAAGAGGGCTTCGTCGTGGTGTTGCCGCAGCGCGGCACGATCGTCTCGCGGATCGACGTCGCCGATTGCCGCCAGGCCATGTTCATTCGCCGCGCGCTGGAATGCGAAGCGATCCGTTCTATCACGCCCGGCATGTCCGACAGCCTGCTCGCAAGGTTCCGCGACAATCTCGCAGCACAACGAGATGCTCTGGCGAACGACGACCTGCACGGCTTCCACTCGCTCGATCTCGATTTTCACGCCCTGCTTCTCAAGTCGCTCGGCTACGACCGGGTCATAGCGGCCGTCGAGGCCGCGCGCGCCAATCTGGATCGCATGCGGCTGTTTCTTTGCACGCCGGAACGACAGTCCGAAACATACGCCGAGCACGAGAAGATTTTTGCCGCCCTCGCCGCCCGCCAACCCGAGCCAGCGGCCATGGCCATGAGCAAACATCTGGATGCGGTGATGGCCGAACTCGAGGTTTTCGCCAAAGCTCACCCAGAACTTGTGACACCGGCCAACGCTACGAATTGATCTTTTACGCAATTATTACAAACACCAACCGATTATATCAGCATTGCTGACGTATCTGCCGCTCGTGCCCCTTATTCATTGACGATCTTGTCGCGCGATCATTCTGCGGCGCAGCGAAAATAAACAACTTGCTGCGACGCAAGACCATTAAATTTAGTACACGTGCTGCGTTGCCGATTTTATTCGCTTCCGATCTCCAATTTCGCAAGCTATCTTTTTCTCAAGGCAGAATAACAAAGCCGCCAAATCGGGAGGGAAGTCCATGAGCTCACTATCACGTCGCTCGGTACTGAAGACCGCCGCGTTGGGTTCAGCTGCGGCGATTGCCTCACCTTACGTTCACGGCGCATACGCGGCCGGTTCCTTGACACTCGGTTGCTGGGATCACTGGGTGCCCGGCGCCAATGCCGCGCTCGACAAGCTCGCCAAGGAATGGGGCGACAAGAACAAGGTCGAGGTAAAGATCGACTACATCACCTCGCAAGGCGAGAAGGACAAACTGACCGCCGCCGCCGAAGCGCAGGCCGGCACCGGTCACGACATCATGTCCCATCGCGACTGGAACATCCGTATCCACGAAGACAAGCTCGAGCCGCTCGACGACGTCGTCAACGGCCTGATCAGCAAATACGGCCCGATCAGCCCGGTCGCGGAGTATCTCGCCAAGATCAAGGGTTCGTGGCGCGGCGTGCCGACTGCCGTCGGCAGCCAGGTCAAGCCCTGTCTGTCGCGCTTCGACCTGTTCAAGGAACATGTTGGCATGGATCTGCAGGCCATCTTCCCTGCCGACGAAAGCAAGTGGGACAAGGCCAAGGTCGATGCCTGGAATTGGGATGCCTACGTCACGGCCGCGCAGAAACTGCACAAGGCCGGCTTCCCGATCGGCAACCCGCTTGGCCAGACCTCCGATGCGGTCGACTGGGTCGGCGGCCTGTTCAACGCCTATGGCGTGGTGATGGTGGACGCCAAGGACAACATCAAGATCAATTCCGACGAAACCCGGCAAGCGATGGAAATCGCCCGCAAGATTGCCGAAGTCATGCCGGCCGAAGTGTTTGCCTGGGACGACGCCGGCAACAATCGCTGGCTCATCTCCGGCAAAGGCTCAAGCATCATGAATCCGCCAAGCGCCTGGGCGGTCGCCAAGCGCGATAATCCGAAGGTTGCGGAGCAGTGCTGGAGCCACCCGGTGCCGCGCGGGCCCAAGGGGCGCTTCGTCGGGCAGTTGCCGCAGTTCTACGGCGTGTGGAAGTTCTCCAAGAATAAGCAGGCCGCCAAGGACCTGCTGACGTTCATCTCGCAGAAGGAATCGATCGCGCAGCTCGTGGAGGCGTCGGTCGGTTACGACCTGCCCTCCTTCAAGTCCATGTACGATCTCAAGACCTGGAACGAGGTCGGACCGCCCACGGGCGTCGTCTACGGCTATCCGCCGCGCGGCGACGAGCAGACCTCGATCACCGGCGCGCCGGCACGATCCGAGGTCGGCGCCCAGATCTATAACCAGGCGATCAACACCGTCATGGTCTCCAAGTTCACCCAGGGCAAGGAGAAGCTCGACGACGTGATCAAGTGGGCCGAGAAAGAGCTCGAAGGCACGCTGCGGGCCTAAGGCTCGATACAGGCGCACGAAAAGCCCGCATGCCGGCCGGTCGCCGGCATGCGCCGCTCATTGCCATCAAAAAAGCAGCGATAAGCAGGACCGCATCCAATGGCCGATACCGTGCAGACGTGGGGCTCTACGGCTACGGACAAAGCGGCGGCGAAACCAACCAGACTGCAATTGTTGCTGCGGCGACGCTCGACCATTGCCTTTCTGATGTGCCTGCCGCTCATTGTCATCATCGTCTGCCTGGTCATCTACCCGGCATTCTATTCGATCTATCTGTCGATGCTGAACAAGGCGCAGACGCGCTTCGTCGGCCTTGCCAACTTCACCTATCTGATGTCGCGCGACACCTTCTGGATGGTGGTCTATCAATCCACGATCTTCGCGCTCGCGGCGGTCTTCTTCAAGGCGCTGCTCGGCCTCATCACCGCGCATCTCGTCAACAACCTGCCGGCCAAGGGCCAGCGCAAATGGCGCGGCATGCTGCTGGTGCCCTGGGTCATTCCGCTGGCGCTGTCGACGCTGGGCTGGTGGTGGATGTTCGATCCAACGAATTCAGCGTTCAACTACACTTTGCGCAGCCTCGGCTTTGCTGGCATCCCCTGGCTCAGCGACCCCTATTGGGCGCGGTTTTCGGTCATCCTTGTCAATGTCTGGTACGGCGCACCGTTCTTTTTGATCATGTATCTGGCCGCTCTCAAATCCGTGCCCGAGCAGCTCTACGAAGCCGCCGCCATCGACGGCGCCAATGCCTGGCAGAAATTCATTCACATCACACTGCCGATGATGCGCAACATCATCGCCATCACCGTGCTGTTCTCGCTGATCGTAACCTTTGCCAATTTCGACATCGTGCAGATCATGACCGCAGGCGGGCCGCGCAACATGACCCATATGTTCGCGACCTACTCCTTCCTGCTCGGCATCCGCTCCGGCGACTTGCCGCTCGGTGCCGCGACGTCGCTGTTCATGTTCCCGATCCTCGCCATCGCGGCGATCTTCATCCTCAGGGGCGTGCGTAAACGCGGGAGAGAAATCGGATGACCAGCATCACCGCGGCCGCGCCCGCCGGCAAACGCACAACTGTCGGCGCCAGCCTGCGCCGCAACCGGCGCTGGGCGCTCTATACCTCGTACTTTTTCCTGATCCTGTTCGCGATCTTCTTCCTGATGCCGCCCTATTACATGATCATTACGGCGTTCAAGACCGACAGCGAGATGGCGCAGCTCGCCACCAATCCGTGGCTGATCACCGGCGGCGCCACGCTCGACCAGTTTCGCATCCTGCTGCGCGACACCGACTTTCTGATCTTCTTCAAGAACACGGTGATCGTGACGGTCTGCGTCGTCATCATCACCATGGTGGTCAGCATCCTCGCCGCCTTCGCGCTCGGCCGCATGCGGTTCTGGGGCTCCAGCATCCTCGCCACCGGCATCTTCCTCACTTATCTAGTGCCGGACACGCTGTTGTTCATTCCCCTGTTCCAGATCGTCAAGTCGATCGGGCTTTTGAACTCCTACTGGGCGATGGTGCTTGTCTATCCCACCCTGACCGTGCCGTTCTGCACCTGGATCATGATCGGCTACTTCCAGTCGATCCCCAAGGAGCTCGACGAAGCCGCACTGATCGACGGCGCCAGTCATATGCAGATGCTGCTCAAGATCTTCATCCCGGTCGCCCTGCCCGGCATCATCGCGGCGATGATCTTCGCCTTCACGGTGTCCTGGGCGGCCTTCGTCTATCCGATGGCCTTCCTCTATTCCGCCGACCAGCAGGTGCTGACCGTCGGCACGGTGACCAGCCTGATCCGTGCCGACGTCTACAAGTGGGGCATGCTGATGGCCGGCGCCCTGCTTGCGGCGGCGCCGCCGCTCGTGATTTATGCGTTCCTGATGGACTACTACATCGCCGGGCTGACGTCCGGCGCCACCAAAGGCTGATGCTGCGAAACGACCAGATAAGAACGATTCAAAGGAAATCCGGTATGGCCGACGTGTCATTGCGCAATGTGGTGAAGCAGTACGACGACGTCGTCGCGGTCGCCAGCATCAATCTCGAAATTCCGAACCACGAATTCGTGGTGCTGGTGGGCCCGTCCGGCTGCGGCAAATCGACGACCTTGCGCATGATCGCCGGGCTGGAGGAAATCACTGGCGGCGAAATCTCGATCGACGGCGCGGTGGTCAACGACCTGCCGCCCAAGGATCGCGACATCGCCATGGTGTTCCAGAACTACGCGCTTTACCCGCACATGACGGTCGCCGAGAACATGTCGTTCGGCCTCAAGCTGCGCAAATTCCCCAAGGCCGAGATAAAGGCCCGCGTCGACAACGCCGCCCGCATTCTCGACATTACCGAGCTTCTCGAGCGCCGGCCCAAGCAACTCTCCGGCGGCCAGCGCCAGCGCGTCGCCATGGGCCGCGCCATCGTGCGCAATCCCAAGGTGTTCCTGTTCGACGAACCGCTGTCGAACCTCGACGCCAAATTGCGCGTGCAGATGCGCACCGAGATCAAGCGCGTGCACCAGAAGGTTCAAACCACGACCGTCTACGTCACCCACGATCAGGTCGAGGCCATGACCCTGGCCGATCGCGTCGTCGTCATGAATGCTGGCAAGATCGAGCAGATCGGCACGCCGAACGATCTCTACCACCATCCGGCGACACGCTTCGTCGCCGGCTTCATCGGCTCGCCGGCCATGAACTTCATCCCGGCCACGCTGGAGAGCAATGGCGATGCGCTGCGCGTGCGCCTCACCGACACGCTGGCCTTCAATGTTCCGGACAGCCGCGCCGCGCGTTACAAGCCTTATGCCGGCAAGCAAGTCTCGTTCGGCCTGCGTCCCGAGCACATCACCGAGACGCGCGGTCACCACAA
>DATMEX010000014.1:0-18877 GCA_035556455.1 Pseudolabrys sp. | reverse complement strand
TCTGTCGCCGCACAATTCGATGGTGAAGTATCTCACGTCGCAGGGCTTCACCGTCTACATGATCTCGTGGAAGAATCCGGACGCCGACGATCGCGACCTCGACATGGAGGATTACCGCTCGCTCGGCGTTATGGCCGCGCTCGACCGCATCGGCGAGATCGAGCCGGGGCGCAAGGTGCATGCCGTCGGTTATTGCCTGGGCGGCACCTTGCTGTCGATCGCGGCGTCGGCGATGGCGCGCGATCAGGATGATCGGCTCAAGACAATCACCTTGCTCGCGGCGCAGACCGATTTCACCGAAGCCGGTGAGATGATGCTGTTCATCAGCGAGAGCCAGCTCGCCTTCCTTGACGACATGATGTGGGAGCAGGGCTTCCTTGACACCACGCAGATGGCCGGTGCTTTCCAGATGCTGCGCTCGAACGACCTCGTGTGGTCGTATCTGACGCGCAGCTATCTGATGGGCGAGCGTGAGCCGATGAGCGACCTCATGGCGTGGAACGCCGACGCGACGCGCATGCCGTATCGCATGCACAGCGAATATCTGCACAAGCTGTTCCTCAACAATGACCTTGCCGAGGGGCGCTATGTGGTTGGCGACCGGCCGGTGGCGCTGACCGATATCCGGGTGCCGATCTTCGCCGTCGGTACCGAGCGCGATCACGTTGCGCCGTGGCGCTCGACCTACAAGATCCACCGGCTGACCGAGACCGAGGTGACCTATCTGCTCACCACCGGCGGTCATAACGCCGGGATCGTGTCGGAGCCCAATCACCGCCGCCGCGGCTATCAGGTCACGACCACGGCCGGCGATGCCTTCCACGTCGATCCGGATACCTGGGCGGCGACGGCGCCCCACAAGGAAGGTTCGTGGTGGCCGGAATGGAGCCAATGGCTCTCCGACCGTTCCGGCGCCTGGACGGCTCCGCCGGGCATCGCCGGCGGCTATGGCGCCTTTGAGGATGCGCCCGGCCGCTACGTCCTGCGGCCCTGACAGCTCCGCTCGGCCGAGATTGGCCAAGCCTCGGCTCTGCACACTTAGCCTGTTGAAAACTCAGACGAAAATGCCCGCCTAAACAGCGCCGGACAGGGCGGTTTGCCTTGCCTCCGGGGCCTCCATCCTTTATCCGAGGGTGGACCTGACCGGCACCGCCCGGCGTCAGTGTCCAGGCGCTGACGCGGAGATGAAGTTTTCATGGCGAATGTCGTGGTGGTCGGGTCGCAGTGGGGCGACGAAGGCAAGGGCAAGATCGTCGACTGGCTGTCGCAGCAGGCCGACGTCGTGGTCCGCTTTCAGGGCGGACACAATGCCGGCCATACCCTGGTCATCGGCAACGCCACCTACAAGCTGTCGCTGCTCCCGTCGGGCGTGGTGCGCGAGGGCAAGCTGTCGGTCATCGGAAATGGCGTCGTCATCGACCCGGAAGCCCTGCTCAAGGAAATCGCGACCCTCGCCGCCCAGGGCGTGAAGGTCACCCCGGACAATCTGCGCATTGCCGAAAACGCCGTCCTGATCCTGCCGCTGCACCGCGAGCTCGAAGCCATCCGTGAGAATTCCTCGGCGCGCATCGGCACGACCAAGCGCGGCATCGGGCCCGCTTATGAGGACAAGGTTGGCCGCCGCGCCATCCGTTTCATGGACCTCGCCGATTTGCCGACCCTCGGCGGCAAGATCGACCGGCTGCTGGCGCATCACAATGCGCTGCGACGCGGCAACGGCATGCCCGAGGTCGAGCCCAAGGACCTCTACAATCACCTCGCCGCCATCGCGCCGAAAGTGCTGCCCTATATGGATTCGGTGTGGCGCCTGCTCGACGGCAAACGCCGCGAAGGCCGGCGCATTCTGTTCGAGGGTGCCCAGGGCGCGCTGCTCGACATCGACCACGGCACCTATCCTTATGTGACGTCGTCGAACACGGTGGCCGGACAGGCCGCGACCGGCGCCGGCCTCGGCCCCAACGCCATCGATTATGTGCTCGGCATCACCAAGGCCTATACGACCCGGGTCGGCGACGGCCCGTTTCCGACTGACCAGATGCACAACGAGATCGGCAAGACGCTCGGCGAGCGCGGCCGCGAGTTCGGCACGGTGACCGGGCGGGCCCGGCGCTGCGGCTGGTTCGACGCGGTGCTGGTGCGACAGACTGTCTCGACCTGCGGCATCGACGGCATCGCCCTGACCAAGCTCGATATTCTCGACGGCCTCGATGAGATCAAGGTGTGCGTCGGCTACAAGCTGGACGGCCGGGAAATCGACTATCTGCCGGCCGGCGAACATGCCCAGGCCGCGGTCGAGCCGGTTTACGAGACCATCGACGGCTGGAAGGAGCCGACCGCGGGTGCCCGTTCATGGGCACAACTGCCCGCGCAGGCGATAAAATACGTGCGCCGAATCGAGGAACTCATCGGCTGCCCGGTGACTCTGTTGTCCACCAGCCCGGAGCGTGACGATACGATCCTGATGAAGAACCCGTTCGAGACTTGATCCCCGAAAAGACGAGAATTTACGCCTCACAATACTCGCAAAGCAGGTTTCCTTAAGCCCCAATGGCCGATTACTACCCCCTGATTGCCCGCGCCGTCGCAGGCCTCGACACAAACACGGGTGAAAACCGCCGTGCTTTGTACGAGCGCGCGCGCACTGCGCTGGTCAATCAGTTGCGCAGCGTCGAGCCGCCGATCGAAGAGGCGGACATCACGCGCGAGCGCCTGGCGCTGGAAGACGCGATCCGCCGGCTGGAAGCCGATGCCGTCAAGCGAGCGCTGGACGACGCGGCTCAATCGGAAGGCGCTTCGCAGCGCGAGGCCGGTCTGCGAGATGTCCGCGAGGCGGCTGCCGGTGCCGGCGAGCCCGACGAAGCCGAGACCGGCGCCGAGGCTGATCGCAACGCCTACGAAGAGCCGGAGTACGAGACGCGGTCCGGCGACACTGCGCCGGAAGATCGCGCTGAACCGGCGCCCGGTGCAGCCCGCTATGCCGCGCATGAGGATTTTCACCGCGACGTTCGGGACATCCCGGACGACGAGCCGGTCGAGCCCGCGCCGCATTATTTCGAACCGCCGGCTGACGAACAGCCGCTTCAGCCAGTGCAGCCGGAGCCCGATACGCATCAGGCGGAGGCTTATGCGCCGCTGTCCGAGGCTCCGGAGCCTGTCGAAACACATCCACGACCTCGGCGTGGCGCCGTATTGCCGCCGCCTTTGGACGACGAAGACGCCGCCTATCGACGGCCGGCGCGTTCCTACGGCGGACTGATCAAGGCCGCCGTTGTCGTACTGTTGATCGGCGTAGTCGGTGCGCTCGGCTACTGGCAGCGCGGCAATATCGTCGGCGCCTATCGCAACATGACGGCGAGTTCGACCACGACGCCGGCGCCGACACAGCCGGCGGCGACGTCGGAGACTTCGGCCGGCCGGCCGAAAATTACCGACCGCATTGGCGCCAGCAGCGACTCAACGGGTCAGCCCGCGACGGCGCCGTCCGCCGCTGTGGCGCAGAAGGTCGTGCTGTACGACGAAGATCCTTCCGATCCGCAGGGCAAGCGCTATGTCGGATCGGCGGTGTGGCGGACCGAGACGGTGTCGCCCGGTTCCGGGCTGGCGCCCGAACTGGCCATCCGCGCCGACGTCGAAATCCCCGAGCGCCGCATGCGCATGACCTGGTCGCTCCGCCGCAACACCGACAAGGCGCTGCCGGCGAGCCACACGATCGAGGTCATGTTCACGCTGCCGGCTGATTTCTCCGAAGGCGGCATCGGCAACGTGCCGGGTCTGCTGATGAAGCAGAACGAGCAGGCGCGCGGCGTGCCGCTCGCCGGCTTGTCGGTGAAGGTGACGAACAACTACTTCCTGATCGGCCTGTCCTCGATCCCGGTCGATAAGGAGCGCAACATCCAGTTGCTCAAGGAACGCGACTGGTTCGACATTCCGATCGTCTATACGAGCGGTAAGCGCGCTATCCTCGCCATCGAGAAGGGCGTGCCCGGCACGCGTGCCTTCGAGGAATCCTTCCGCGCCTGGGGTGAGTAAGTTCCTGTCCCGGACGCGTTGCGGCGCGTAGTGCCGCAGCGCAGAACCGGGGCCGCGCCCGTAGGCGTGAGGCTTGAAATCTGCTATATGTTTGCGATGACAAGTCTCATGGAGAGAGCTTTGGCTGCCATCAGGCAGTGGCCCGCATCGCGGCAGGACGACGCGGCAGAAATGCTGTTGGCCCTGGACAGGCTCGGGGACCATGCGGCGACCGCCGAGGAGCTCGCCGCCGTCGATCAGGCGTTGGCCGAGGTGAAGCGCGGCGAATTCTCGTCCGATGCTGACGTCGAAGCGGCCTTCCGCCGCTTCCGCCGATGAAGGTCAGGTTCAGCCCGAGCGCAACCGACGACATTATTCAAATCGCTGACTATCTGATTGAACGCAGGCCGGCCGCGGCGCGCGCCGTGGAAACCGCGATACGTAATTCCATAGGATTGCTCGCCGAATTTCCAGGAAGTGGTCGGGGAATGATTGAGCGACCGGGTGTTCGCATCATGCCCATCGTTCGGTACCCATATCTTATTTACTACGAGATCGGGCAGAACGAATTGGTGGTGCTGCGTATTCTCCATGGCGCCCGGGCGCCGTTGAGCCCTGACACTTTATAATTTTCCTGTTATAATCTGCATGCGAACTGCCGTCCGGGCTCATTCGTGATGGCGGTTGCCTGTCCCGGACGCGTTGCGGCGCGCAGTGCCGCAGCGCAGAACCGGGACCTTCACGAATGCCGAATGTGTCGCGATGCCGGACCAGTGATGCAGCATTGCATGCTGCATCACGTCCAGGACAGGCAATCCTCGCTTACTTCCGCCACGGAAACAGCGCCGCCGGAAAGTCGGCGGCGGGACGCCTGACGCGTTGGCTGTCGTCGCGATAGGTCGGCGCCGGCGTGCCGTCGGCGACCACCAGTTTGCGATAGAGATGCCAGGTCGCATGACCAAGGATCGGCAGCACCACGGTCAGGCCGATGAAGAACGGCAGCGATCCGATCAGCAGCAGCGCCGCGACGATCAGGCCCCAGGCCGCCATGACCAGCGGATTGGCGATGACGGCGCGGATCGAGGTGAGAAGCGCGCCCGCGGCGCCGATGTCGCGATCGAGCAACATCGGGAATGACACGGCACTGAGAGTCAGCGCCACGATTGCGAAGATCAGGCCGACAGCGTTGCCGACCACAATTAGGTTCCAGCCGGCTTCGGTCGTCAGCACATCATGGATGAAGGCGCCTGCCGACGCCGGCGGCTTGTAGCCGAAGTTGTCGATGTAGATGGCATTGGCGACGGCCATCCACAGCGCGAAGATGACGACCAGCAGAAGACCGAGTGCGACGATGGCGCCGATCGACGATGAGCGCAGCACGTTGAAGGCGTCGCCGGCGGACACGTCGAGGCCCTGTTCGCGCCGGCGGCTGAGTTCGTAAAGGCCGATCGCGGCCAGCGGCCCGACCAATGCAAAGCCGGTGGCGAGCGGGTAGAGCAAAGGCAGCACCGAGTAGCCGAAGGCCAGGCGCGCGGCGATGAGGCCGATCAGCGGATAAACCACGCACAGGAAGATCGCGTGCGTCGGCATGGCGAGGAAATCGTCAGCACCGCGCGACAACGCGTCCTTGAGATCGGCGAGCCCGATCTTGCGAATGGCGGGAACGGCCGCACTGCCGGCTGCGCCGGCGATGAGGTGAGAATGAGCCATAGGCGCCTCCCATCGTTGGGTTGAGGCTGCCGTGGCACGCTTCCGTCCCTGGCCAGTTGTTCGTCATGGCCGCGGGAATGCCACGAGCCTTAATATTACCCTAGCACATGGCGGCTCCCGGCGATGTCACGTTTTCGCGCATTCGATACCGGAATCCGGCGCTCGTCTACGGATAAACCCCTATGCCGCCTTTGATTTTCGTCAATGTCCGGGACAGGCAGCGTTGACACACAGGCCGTATCGCCAACTCCGAGTTCGAATCGATGAGGCCTGCCATGTCATCGACCCAGGTTGAAACTGCTCCGTCGCCGCTCAAACGGCTCGCTCAATGGTGGCGGGACCTGACCGCCGCGCCGCTGACGACAGCTGTCGGGGCCGTTGAAGCGACCAAGATCGCATCGGATGTCGGGGTGACCCTGCCTGAACTCGAAGCCGTCCGGCACAAGGGAGCGGCGGCCGCCTATCCGATGTATCGCCGGCTCGATGCACTCGGCCTGGATGCGGAGCAGATCGCGCGGCAAGAGCCGGGCGTGCTCAACGATCTGCAGCGCGTATGTTCGCTGTGCGCCGAAAAAAGACAGTGCATGCACGAGCTCAAGGCGGACCCGGACGACACGCATTGGCAGGACTACTGCCCGAACATGCCGACCTTCGAGGCGCTCGAGGCCGAAAAGCAGGGCAAGCTGAAGGGCTGACTGGCGCCCTAAAGTCTCTTCTTGCGCGATCGCGCCGTTTTCTTTTTCAGCGTCGCCCGCTTGGCCGCCGCCCGCGCGGTCTTGCGCTTAACCTTGCGCTTTGCCCTTGATTCCGAGACGCCGAGCGAGCGCTTGGCGGCGGCGATGCGCGGTTTGAGCCGGTTGATGATCTTCTCGGCACTGACAATGGTTTCTTCCGCGGCCCGGATGTAACGCCGCTCGGCGGTTTGCGGGCGGGGGCGCGTGCCGGTCGAGACGAAACGGCGATATTGCTTCTTCACGGCGCGCATCAGCGCGTTGAGCTGGCGCGCGGCTTCATGTTCGACATCGCTCAGGACTTTCGGGGTCTTCATGCGGTTCCTCCGGGTTCCGGGCAACAAGCGTGAGGAACCGCAAAAGTTCCGCGACGTCGTCTGTCGCATCGCCGCAGCAAAAAGGCCGGGCTTGCGGCCCGGCCTTCTGCATTCGTTATTGACGCAAGCGCCTTAGTGCATCGCGGCAGATGTGACCTGCGCCTGTGCGCCGACCTTCGGCGTCTCGAGCGCGGCGATGGAGTTCTTCACCGCCTTCTGCACCTTCTCGAAAGCGCGCACCTCGATCTGGCGCACGCGCTCGCGCGACACGCCAAACTCGGCGGCGAGCTCTTCGAGCGTCACCGGGTCGTCGGCGAGGCGACGCGCCTCGAAGATGCGGCGCTCGCGCTCATTGAGCACGTCGAGCGCGCCGATCAGTGCCTTGTGGCGGTTGCTGCTCTCCTCGGAGTCTTCGAGGATGGTGGCCTGGCTCGGCGAGTTATCGACCAGCCAGTCCTGCCATTCGCCCGACTCGCCATCATCGCGGATCGAAGCGTTGAGCGATGCATCGCCGCCGAGGCGGCGGTTCATGTCGACAACGTCCTGCTCGGTGACGCCGAGCTGGGTCGCGATCGTCTTGACGTGTTCGGGGCGAAGATCGCCTTCCTCCAGCGCCGAGATCTTGCTCTTGGCCTTGCGCAGGTTGAAGAACAGCTTCTTCTGATTGGCGGTGGTGCCCATCTTCACCAGCGACCACGAGCGCAGGATGTACTCCTGGATCGCAGCCTTGATCCACCACATCGCGTAAGTCGCGAGGCGGAAGCCCTTTTCGGGCTCGAAGCGCTTCACCGCCTGCATCAGGCCGACATTGCCCTCGGATACGACTTCCGAGATCGGCAGGCCGTAGCCGCGATAGCCCATGGCGATCTTGGCCACGAGTCGCAGATGGCTGGTGACGAGTTGATGGGCGGCTTCACGATCCCCGTGCTCGCGCCAGCTGCGGGCGAGCATGTACTCCTGCTGCGGTTCCAGCATGGGGAACCGGCGGATTTCCTCGAGGTAGCGTGAAAGACCAGATTCGGCATTGAGTGCCGGGATTGCAGCAGAACGGGCCATAAGCGCCCTCCTATGAAATGCCCCCGACGGATCGGCAGGCGGTTGTCACCGTCGCTCCCCGAGCCGACGATGCGCATCCAAGAATGCGTCCGCTCTCTCCAACAGACGCAGGTGAAGCATAACGGGTTAAGGCCGACGACGCCAAGCATTGCGCCGTCACGTCCCCGTGACCCCGTTGCGAGGCATCAAGTCATTGTTTCAGCAGATTATTTTTGACGCGCCGCTTGAGGCCGGGCGCCGTCGGGCGGCGCCTTCAACACGGTAACGCCGCAATCGGGCGCGCCGTTCCGGGCGGAACGGACGTTTCGGGTCGGATTTTCAGATGTGGGGTGGCTCACGAGACCTGAAATAATGTCGCGGGGCGTCAATTCAAGGGGGCGGCGGAAAAGTCTTGAAGCGGAATGGTTTAGCGGTCGGCCCGGAGGGCGGCGACCAGCCGGGCCATGTCGGCCGGCAAGGGCGCCTCGAATTCCATCCGCTCTCCCGAAACGGGGTGCGTGAAGCCGAGGATCGCCGCATGCAGCGCCTGACGTCCCAAGGCCTCCAACGCGGCGCGGGCCGGCGGCGACAGCCGGGCGGCCTTGGTCTTGAAGCCGGTGCCGTAGGTTTCGTCGCCCAGGATCGGGTGGCCGATATGGGCAAGATGCACCCGGATCTGGTGGGTGCGGCCGGTTTCGAGCAGGCATTCGATCAGGCTGGCGACCGGTTTGCCGTCGGCGTCGGTGAAAGCCTCGCGCAATTCCCAGTGCGTGACGGCGTCGCGGCCGCCTTTGCGCACCGCCTGCTTTTCCCGCGCCGTCGGATGGCGATCGAGGGGCGCGTCGATGGTGCCGCGTTGCCGCTCGGGCGCCCCCCAGACCAGCGCCAGATAGCCGCGGGCGAGGCCGCTTTCGAGCTTCTCGGCGAACTGCTGCGACAGCGCCTTGTGGGCGGGGTCGTTCTTGGCGACGACCATCAGGCCGGTGGTGTCCTTGTCGAGCCGGTGCACGATGCCGGGGCGCCTGACACCGCCGATGCCGGACAGGCTGTCGCCGCAATGCGCGATCAGCGCATTCACCAGCGTGCCGGTGGCGTGGCCTGCGGCCGGATGCACCACTAGGCCGGCTGGCTTGTCGATGACGATGAGGTCGTCGTCTTCGTAGACGATGGACAGCGGGATATTCTCGCCGGCGGGTTTGGCGTCTTCCGGCGGCGGCAACGTCACCGTGATCACGTCGCCGGATTTGACCTCCGCCGACGGATCAAGGATGGTGCGCGCCGCCTGCACGGCAGTGCTGCTGGCAGGCTGGATGCTGACCTGACCGTCCAGAATCAGAGCTTTGAGCCGCGAGCGCGACAGCGCCGGAATGCGCGCCGCGAGCAGGCGATCAAGCCGTGCGCCGGCATCCTCGGCGGCCACGCTGACGGTTTTGGTGCTGCTATCCATTCCGTCTGTATATAGAGAACCGGTTCGATCCTGAACCCGAAGGTGCCGATGTCCGATACCGACGCCGAAAAGCCGTTAACGCCCGAGCAGGAAGCTGCCGTCGCCAAAGTGCGCCGACTGATGATGATTTCGTCGGCGACGCTGGTGGTCGGTATGGCCGCGGTGTTCGGCGTCATCGGTTACAAGGTCTACCATTCGGGGGAGGGCCCGGCGGCCGACACTGGCGCGCCTCGCACGCTCGTCGAAGCCTCCGACAGCCTGCCTGCCGGCGCCCGCGTGGTCGGCACTGCGATCGGCGAGGCGCAGATCCTCGTGACCATCGAGGCCGGCGGCGCGACTGAATTGCGCACCTACGACCCCGACACGTTGCGCCTGCTGGGCCGGCTGCGGCTTTCGCCGCAGCCTTAGGCCCGCCGAAAAGGCGAACCCGGCGCGCCGCTTGCGCTGGCGGCCGATCGCGGCTATCTCGGGGGCTTCCTGGCTAAAGCTCCCTTCGTCTAGCGGCCCAGGACGTCGCCCTCTCACGGCGAAAACAGGGGTTCGAGTCCCCTAGGGAGCGCCAGCTCATTCTTCGCCGGACAATCTTCTAGTCAGCCGCGCGACTGCCGCAGCCCGCTCGCCGCGCGGGCGTGGCTTTCGATCGCATCCCAGGCGCCGTCCCTGATCGCCGCCGGCGGCGCGATCCACGAGCCGCCGATCGCAATGACCTTCGGATGGGCCAGCCACTCGGCGGCATTCGCCTCACCGATGCCGCCGGTCGGGCAATAGCTGACTGACGGGAAGGGGCCGGCCAGCGCATTTAGCGCCGCGAGGCCACCGGCCGGCACGGCGGGAAAGAACTTCACCACATCAAAGCCGGCATTGATGCAGGCCATCAGCTCGGACGCTGTTTGGATGCCGGGCGCATAGGGCAGGTTGCTGGCGGCCGCGGCGCGCAAGAGATCGGGCGAGCAACCGGGGCTGATGGCGAAAGCCGCGCCAATATCGGCGGCGCGATCAAGATCCGCCGGTGTCACCACTGTGCCGAGGCCGACAATGGCTTCAGGCACATCGGCGAGAATTGCCCTGGCGGCGTCGATGGCAGCGTCGGTGCGCAACGTGATTTCGATGGCCCGCAAGCCGCCGCG
This sequence comes from Pseudolabrys sp., assembly GCA_035556455.1. Taxonomy (GTDB): domain Bacteria; phylum Pseudomonadota; class Alphaproteobacteria; order Rhizobiales; family Xanthobacteraceae; genus Pseudolabrys. The sequence goes on along the minus strand of DATMEX010000014.1, from coordinate 8,502 downwards.
CACCAGCGCCTGCGCCAGCGGAACGGCATCCGCGACCTTGTCGATGGTGATGACTGGAATGACCGGCGCCAGCGCCAGCAGCGCGCGCGCGCCTTCCGACGCTGTGTTGACATTCATCGGGCGCTCTCCGGCATGAGGCTTGAGAGTACGGTGTCGGCGGTCGTGCGGTTCAGCGCGAAGAGAATGTTGCTCAGCACCGCGACGCGGACCAGTGCCTTGACGTCTACGTCATGCGGATGCGCCGACAAGGGATCGATGAAGAAGATCAGGGCGTCGACCTTGCCCTCGACGATGCGTGCGCCGATTTGCTGATCGCCGCCCAGCGGGCCGCTCAGCAGCCGCTCGACCGTGAGCGAGGGGCAACGCGTCATTAATTGCAGACCGGTGTTGCCGGTGGCGACGAGGGCGCATCGGGACAGCCGGGCTTCGTGCGTATGCGCCCAGTCGGCCATGTCGGCTTTCCTGGCGTCATGCGCAATCAGCGCGATCCTGAGATGTTCAGCCATGACAGCTCCGCTCCAGCAGGGCGCGGACCTTGTCCGCGGTCGGGATCGGCGTCACGGCGCCGTAACCTTCGGTCGAGAGTGCCGCGGCCGCGGCGGCGTAATGGCCGGCCTGTTCGATATCGTCGCCGGCGACGATCCGGGCGACGAAGGCGCCGCCGAACGTATCACCGGCGCCGGTCGCATCGACGACGTTGCAGGGATAAGGCGCGATGCGCAAGCGGCGGTGGCGGTCCGCCACCAGCGTGCCTTCGGCGCCGAGCTTGAGGGCCACGATCTTGGCGCCGGCCGCGAGACAGCGGTCCACGATATGATCGGGGTCTTTGAGGTCGGACAGCTGAATGACGTCGTCATAGCTGGGCAGGGCGATGTCGGCGAGGGACAGCACATCCCAGATCGTGGCGCGCGCGCGGCCGAGCGGCCACAGCTTGCGGCGCAGATTGGTGTCGAACGATACCGTCACGCGGTTGTCGCGCGCGTGCTCGACCGCCTTGTAACAGGCGTCGCAGGCGGTGGCGGAGATGCCGAGCGATATCCCTGACAGGTGCAGCACCTTGGCCTGCGCGATGGCGTCGAGCGGCAGGTCGGCGGCGCTGTAGCGGCTCGCCGCCGAGCCGGTGCGGCAGAAGTCGAACTGATGGCCGTCCGCGCCATGGCTGACGAAATACACGCCGGTCGGCGCGTCCGGCGACGTCCGCACATGGCTGTCGTCGACGCCTTCGCTTTTCCAGAGTTGGCGCAGCAGCGCGCCGTTGGTGTCGGCGCCGACCGCCGAGATGTAGCCGGTCCGCGCGCCCTGGCGCGCCGCCGCCACAGCGAAGTTGGACGAGTCGCCGCCGCAGCCGCGCAGGAAGGTGTCGCCGCCGCCCTCGCGGGTCTGATTGAATTCGACCATGGGCTCTCCTATGGACAGAATGTCGATTCGCTCCCCCATGCCCCTGCCGGCTCCGGTCTGATTGCGCCCGGTTCTATATCAGGAATTGTGCGACGGGGCGCGGGCGATTAGAAGGGCGTTATGATCGAAACGGCAAACGCCCCCTGGCCGACCGAATTGCGCCTGCACAAGGACCGCAGGACGCTGACCGTGGCCTTTGACGACGGCGCGCGCTTCGACCTGCCGGCGGAGTATCTGCGGGTCAATAGCCCGAGTGCGGAAGTGCAGGGACATTCGCCGAGCGAGCGCGTGACCGTGCCCGGCAAACGAAACGTCGAGATTATCGAAGTGCTGCAGGTGGGTAATTACGCGGTGCGGCTGGTGTTCGACGACATGCATTCGACCGGCATTTTCGACTGGTCGAACCTGTACCGCCTCGGCCGCGATCAGGCCGCGGTATGGCAAGGCTATCTGGACGAGCTGGCCGCCAAGGGCCTGTCCCGCGAGCCGGCGAAGCGCAGCGCTTAAATGATGCTCTTGTTGCCGGACTTGCGCGCCAGCGAGTAGCCGAGCATCAGGGCTTCCACCAGCATGGCGATCTGCATATTGCGCGGGGACATTGCCCCGTTCGCATCGCCCAGCGCATTCTGGCGAACGACAGCGCGCTTTCGCGTCGCGTAGAACACGGTCAGCGCGATCAGGCCGGCCACCGCATAGATGCCGGCCATGATCAGATAGGCGTAAAGCGGCCCGTAGGTGAGCGCCAGCGCCATCAGGCCGGCGGCGCTGAGGTAGTAAAGCGTGACAATCGCGAAGACGCCGACCAGCGCGACCAGAAGCGCGCGCTTGAGATAGCGCGCGATCAGGGCACTGGCGGCGCCTTCGGCGATGTCGGTTAGCCGCATGGCGACCTCGTTAGCGGCGCGCCACGCCGAACAGGAAGCCGATGCCGGCGGCGATGGCGAGCATGGTGAGCGGACGAGTTTCGACTTCGCTGACAATCTTCTTGACCGCGTCGCCGCCGATCTCGCTCGCCTTGTCAGCGACGCTATCGGTCACCGACTGCGCGTTGTTGCGCACACGGCCCATGATGCCGCTCAAGGCATCGTTGACGAAGTCGGAAATATCGCTGGCGCCTCCCGCAACTTCGCTTTTGGCGGTACCGCCGAGGCGCTGCAGGCGTTTCTCCAGATCCGCCATCAGATCCTTGATGGCTTCGATTTCGTCACTGGTCGAGGCGGCGATTTTGCTGCGGGTAGACATGATGACCCCTGGTACTGATTCATGCGGAATTGCGGAACCAACGCGCGCCCGGCACGCTGGTTCCATTGCCTGGTTCAGCCAGGCAGGTCTGGCTCGTGCTTCGGCGACATATGGTGAATCGCGACCAGGCCCACGATCAGCAGCGGCACGGCAAGGAAGGCGCCAGCCGGGCCCCACAGCCACGACCAGAACACCAGGGACAAAAACACCACCAGCGGCGTCAATGTCAGGCGGCGGCCCATGATGCTCGGCGTGATGAAATGGCCTTCGAGCGAGGTGAAAGCCAGGTAGATCGCCGGCGCCGCCAGCGCCTGCGCCAGCGTCGGGAATGTGACGAGGCCGACGGCGACCAGGATCAGCTCCATGATAACGGCGCCGATATAGGGGATGAAGTTGAGGATCATGGCGAGGACGCCCCAGGCCAGGGCATTGGGCAGGCCGACGGCGTAGGTGATGACGGCGGCACCAATGCCGACGACGACGTTGATCAGCGTGACGATGCTCAGGTAGCTGGTCAGCTGATTTTCAATGTCATTCCAGATCTTCAGCGTACGCAGGCGGCTCTCGTGGTCTTTGAAACCCACCACCAGGGCGCGGCGCAGTTGCGAGCGGCCAAGCAGCACGAAAAACAAGGTGCCAAAGAAAATCACCGTTTGTCCGAGCGCCGGGGTCGCGAACGAGAAAATCGGCTGGACGAATGTCATCAGATCGATGCCGACGCCCTTGTCGCGGTCTCCCGGCGAGATGGCATTGCGCAAATCCTGCAGCGCCGACCAGGGGCCGTCGAGGAAATGCAGCCGCTCCTTGAGGACACGGCCGATCTCGGGCGCTTGACCTAGCCAGTCGATCACCGGCGCCGACAGCAGCATGATGACGCCGTTACAGATCAGCAGAACCAGCAGCCACAATACGATGGCGGTCACCAGCGACGGCACGCCGGCGCGATCCGCGCGCGCCGTCAGGGGTCCGAGCATCATGCCAACGACGACGGCGAAGGTGGCCGGCAGCAGTACCGGGCGCGCCAGGTCGAGCGCGGCAATGAAGACGATGACGAAGATACCGCAGACGGCGATTTGCGATGCGAACGCCCAGCCGCCGGTGTCGAACAGGCCGGGTAAGGGTTCGCCTGTGCCGCGCCGCTGCGCCGCTTCGCGATCGCCGCTGTCCAGACCCAAGTGACTGCCCCCGAATGGCGGAAGCCGGGGCCGCAATGGCGCCCGGCAGTTCCGGACGGAACAACCACGGGAGGCGCTTTTGGTTTCATGCCTCCGGAACCGGGATGGCGAGGCGCCGTTGTCGGTGCCATGAAGACAGGCAGCGCGCGGAACGGCAAAGCTAACGAAGCGGCGCGTCAACTGCAGCGCAGGCTAGCCGGCCGAAGCGGTCGCGCTACCTTGCGGCGCGTCGAAGTCGCGGAGCTGTCGATCGAGCGCCGCCGCGTTGGGCGCGGCTTCGTCTATATCCGTGACGGAAGGCGGCTGCGCGACGAGCGCGTGCTGTTTCGGCTGAAACGCCTGGCGGTGCCCCCGGCTTATAAAGATGTGCGTTACGCCGAGGATCCTCGTGCTCACATCCAGGCCGTTGGGCGTGATGACGCCGGTCGCATCCAATACCGCTACCATCAGGACTGGGAGAAACTGCGCGAGAAGCGCAAGGCGCGCCGCTTGCGCGAGCTGCTCGACGCGTTGCCGAGGATTCGCACCGCGATCAGCCGCAGCCTGCGCGCAACCGAGATCACGCGCGAATATACCTTGGCGGCCCTTATTGAGCTGATCGCCCTGACCGCCTTGCGGCCGGGCAGCGAGACCTATGCACGTCAGCACGGCACCCGCGGCGCGGCGACGTTGCTGAAGAGCGATGTTACCATCACTGGCGACAAGATCGCGCTGCGGTTCACCGGCAAGGGCGGCAAACTCATCGAGCGTGAGGTTCGTTCGCGCCGGCTGGCCGCGGCCATCAAGAAACTACTGGCACTTCCAGGCCGGCGGCTGTTTCAGTACCGCGATGCCGACGGCGCTATCGTCGTGGCCCGCCGCCGCGACGCCAACGCTTACCTCCACGGTATCGCCAGCGAGCAGATCACTCTGAAGGACTTCCGCACGCTTCTGGCCTGCGCCCGCGCTCTGGAATCGCTGGTGCGTCTGGAGCCGAAGCCGAGCGAGGCCGGCCGGCGACGGCAACTCAAGGAATGCCTGTGCGCGGTGTCCGAAGAGCTTGCCAATACCCCGGCCATCTGCCGCAAGAGCTACGTGCATGCGGTCGTGGTCGAAGCCTTCGAGAATGGCTCGTTGAAGACGGCGGCCGCACGGAATGGCCGTCGGGCCAATCAGGGCGAGGCGTTGTTGCGGGCTGTGCTTGGCTCTGCCGGCGGCTAGTATGGCGTTGCGCTGGCCGAGCCGTCCGAGATGAAGATCGCAACCTTCAACATCAATAACATCAACCGCCGCCTGCCAAACCTCCTGGCCTGGCTGAAAACGGCGAAGCCGGATGTCGTCTGCCTGCAGGAGCTCAAGGCGGAGCAGGGCGCCTTTCCAGCCGCCGATCTGGCGAAAGCCGGTTACATGTCGGCGTGGAAAGGCCAGCGCACTTGGAACGGCGTTGCCATCCTGTCGCGCGGCGTGGAGCCGGTCATCACGCGCACCGCCTTGCCGGGCGATCCGAAGGATACCCAGAGCCGCTATATCGAAGCGGCCGTTGATGGCGTGTTGATCGGCTGCATCTACCTGCCAAACGGCAATCCGCAGCCCGGGCCCAAGTTCGACTACAAGCTCGCCTGGTTCAAACGGCTTCATACCCATGCGCGTAAGCTGCTGAAGTCCGGCGCGCCGGTTATTCTCGCCGGCGATTACAATGTGGCGCCGACCGAGATCGACATCTACCCGACCAAGTCATGGGACAAGGACGCGCTGGTGCATCCGGCCAGCCGTGCCGCCTTTGCCAAACTCGTGGCGCAGGGTTGGACGGACTCTCTGCGCGAACTCTATCCGGACGAGCGCCTCTATACGTTCTGGCATTACTGGCGGAATAGCTGGCAGCGCAATGCCGGCCTCCGCATCGATCACCTGCTGCTCAGCCCGTCGCTCGCCAAACAACTGCGAAGCGGCGGCGTCGACCGGGCCGTGCGCGGCAAGCCGGAAGCCAGCGATCATGCCCCGGTGTGGATCGAACTTGGCGCCGTGAAAGCAAAGCCGCGCAAGCAGACGGCGCGCCCGGCTGCGTCCAAAAAGAAGAAGCCGGGGCGTGTCGCGCGGAAGCGCAAGGCGCGGCGCTAACGACGCTGCGTCTTCTCCGCCGCGCGGCGCATCGCTTCGGCCAGTGCGCCCCCGCCGGACGGCTCGGGCGGCTTGCGGGCGTTGAAAGTGCGCATTGCCTTGTCGTTGCGCTCCGACGGCTTGGCGCCCATTCCGCCTTTCGGCCGCTCGGCGCCGGGCTCATCGTCGAGGCGCAGGCTGAGCGCGATGCGTTTCCTGCCGACATCGACTTCGAGCACCTTCACCTTCACGATGTCGCCGGGCTTCACCACCTCGCGCGGATCCTTGATGAAGGTGTGCGACATTGCGGAAATGTGCACCAACCCGTCCTGGTGGACGCCGATATCGACGAAGGCGCCGAAGGCGGCGACGTTGGTCACCGCGCCTTCGAGGATCATGCCCGGCTTGAGATCCTTCAGCGTCTCGACGCCTTCCTTGAACTCGGCGGCCTTGAAGGCGGGACGCGGATCGCGGCCAGGCTTTTCCAGTTCGCGCAGGATGTCGGTGACGGTCGGCAGACCGAAGGTGTCGTCGGTGAAATCCTTGGGCGAGAGCTTGCGCAGTTCGGCGGCGTTGCCGATGAGCACCTGGATATTGCTCTTGGTCGCCTCAAGGATGCGCCGCACCACCGGGTAGGATTCCGGATGCACGCCGGAGGCGTCGATGGGATCCTCGCCGCCGCGGATGCGCAGGAAGCCGGCGCATTGCTCGAACGCCTTGGCGCCCAGGCGCGGCACCTCGAGCAGCGCCTTGCGCGAACGGAAGGCGCCGTTGGCGTTGCGATGCGTGACGATGTTGTCGGCCAGCGTCGAGCCGATGCCGGCAACGCGCGCCAGCAGCGGCGCCGACGCGGTGTTGAGATCGACGCCGACGCCGTTCACACAGTCTTCCACCACGGCGTCGAGCGCGCGCGCCAATTTGTGCTGGGACAGGTCGTGCTGATACTGGCCGACGCCGATCGACTTCGGATCGATCTTGACGAGTTCGGCGAGCGGGTCCTGCAGGCGGCGAGCGATCGACACCGCGCCGCGCAAGGTGACGTCGAGGCTCGGCAGTTCCTGCGAGGCGAATTCGGATGCGGAGTAGACCGAGGCGCCGGCTTCCGACACCACGATCTTGGACAGTTTGCGCTCCGGCCCCAGCAGCTTGACGAGTTCGCTCGCCAGCTTGTCCGTTTCGCGCGAGGCGGTGCCGTTGCCGATAGCGATCAGTTCGACGTTATGCGTCACGGCGAGTTTGCCGAGGATGGCGAGCGCCTCATTCCACTGGCGCTGCGGCTCGTGCGGATAGATGACGCTGGTCGCGACCACCTGTCCGGTGGAGTCTACCACCGCGACCTTGACGCCGGTGCGATAGCCCGGGTCGAGGCCGAGCGTGGCGCGCGGTCCGGCCGGCGCGGCGAGCAACAGGTCGCGCAAGTTCGCGGCGAACACGCGCACGGCTTCTTCCTCGGCGGCGTTCCAGAGGCGCAGGCGGATGTCGATATTCATGTGGGCGCGGATCTTGGTGCGCCAGGCCCAGCGCACGGTCTCCGAGAGCCAGCGGTCGGCCGGCCGGCCGCGATCCGACACGTTGAAACGGTGCATGATCTTGAGCTCGTAGGCGTTCGGCACGCCCGCCGGGGAGGGCACGGGCTCGTCCTCGAACTGCAGGCTGAGCACGTCTTCCTTCTCGCCGCGGAACAGCGCCAGAATGCGGTGCGACGGCAGCTTGGTGAAGGATTCGGCGTAGTCGAAATAGTCGGCAAACTTCGCGCCGGCTTCGGCCTTGCCGTCGCGCATCTTCGAGACGAGGCGGCCTTGCGTCCACAGCGCCTCGCGCAAGGCGCCGACGAGATCGGCATCTTCGCCGAAACGCTCGACCAGAATCGAGCGGGCGCCATCGAGCGCGGCGGCGACATCGGCGACCTGCTTGTCGGCGTTGACGTAAGCCGCGGCGGCGACCTGCGGATCGGTGTCGGGCTGCGACAGCAACAGGTCGGCCAGCGGTTCGAGCCCAGCTTCCTTGGCGATCTCGGCCTTGGTGCGCCGCTTCGGCTTGTAGGGCAGGTAGATGTCCTCGAGGCGGCCCTTGTTGTCGGCCGCCATGATCTGGGCTTCAAGCGCGTCGTCGAGTTTGCCCTGCTCGCGCACCGACTTGAGGATGGCTTCGCGCCGGTCCTCGAGCTCGCGCAGATACTTTAGCCGTTCGTCGAGCGTGCGCAGCTGCGCGTCGTCCAGTCCGCCGGTCACCTCCTTGCGATAGCGCGCCACGAACGGAACCGTGGCGCCGCCATCGAGCAGTTCCACCGTTGCCTGCACCTGTTCGACGCGGACGGAGAGTTCGGTGGCGATGCGGCGGAAGATCGGTTCGGACATGGACGACACTCGTGCAACGATTCAGCGGGCGGTGCTTATCGCGCCCGCTGCGACTCGCGGCAACTGCGTCGTGCCCCGGCCTGTGGAGAGCGCGGAGACGGATCGCGTGAGGTTTACAGTCGGTGGAGAATCAAAAAGCCCGCGATGCGCGGGCCATCTGGAATGGTGGGCGGTATAGGGATTGAACCTATGACCCCACCCGTGTGAAGGGTGTGCTCTCCCGCTGAGCTAACCGCCCGGCCATTCAGCCGGGC
>DATMEX010000013.1:0-24974 GCA_035556455.1 Pseudolabrys sp. | reverse complement strand
CGTCTCGCGCAGCGCGTAGTTCGAGCGCGCCTCCGGCCCCTTCGACTTGTCGAAGTAGAAGCCGAGCCACGGCTCGTTGACGGTGTCGATGTAGAGCGCGCCAATTTCGTTGCACAGCTCCATGATGTCGACGGAGCCGGTGTCGACCGACAGGTTGACGCAGAAGCCCTGGCCACCCCCGGCGGTGAGCAGGGGCTTGAGCACCTCGCGGTAATTGTCGCGGGTCAGGCCCTGCTGGATGAAGCGCACGCCATGCTTTTCGCACAGCGCCTTGCGGCCTTCGTCCTTGGGGTCGAGCACGACCATGCGCGACTTGTCGAACTTGAAATGCCGCTCGAGCATCGGCAGCGTGCCTTTGCCGATCGAGCCGAAGCCGACCATGACAATCGGTCCGGTGATGGTGGCGTAAACGGGCCAATCGGTCATTTCTAAATTCCTCCAGATAATCAGGTCGTGATAGCCGCCCTGTGTGACAAACGGAAGGGACGCCCCGCGGTCGGCGGAGCGTCCCAAGGTCAGGCCGTGAACGGCCTTCTTCTGCGGTTACGCGGCGCGGCGGCGCGTCGCACCGCGAAGACGGTGCGCGCGGGCATCCTGCGCCACGAGGTCGTGCAGGTCCGGCGTCGGCGCCATGCGGCCGGTCGGCGCGATCATGCCGCGCGCGCCGTCGAGCGCGCCCGCGGTGAGTTCGCGGCCGAGCAGGCGGTGACGCTCGAATGGCCCCGGCATCCACAGCGCGCCGGTCTTCTCGCCGGAGAAGCCGAAGCGCTCGTAGTATTCCGGGTCGCCGACCAGCACGATGGCGTCATGGCCGAGCTTGCGCGCCATCTGGATCGCGCGGCGCACCAGCGCGCCGCCGAGGCCCTTGCCGCGGCAGTCGTCCGCCACCGCGACCGGCCCAAGCAGCAGAGCGCGCTTGCCATTGCCGACGCAAACGTCCCACAGCCGTGCGGTGCCGATCACGCGGCGGCCTTCCGCGGCGATGAAGGACAGGCCTTCGGCCGGCAGACGGTCTTCGCGCAGGCGTTCGGATGACTTGCGGTAGCGGGTTTCGCCGAAGGCTTTGTCGAGCAGCGCCTCGCGCGCGTCGAAGTCGGCGAACCGTTCGTGGCGGATCTGGATCATGGTCGCACTCCTTCCCCGCTCTCAGGCGCGCGAACACGCGCGCAAGGAGCGCCGTCAGTTCAAGTGTTCAGGAAAGGGGGAGGCGGCGAACCGCCTCCCTTAACTATCAGATCGCGGAGCGATCAGATGTGAATCGTCTTCAACGGCGGGAAACCGTTGAACGCCACCGCCGAGTAGGTCGACGTGTAGGCGCCGGTGCCCTCGATCAGCAGCTTGTCGCCGATCTCCAGGCTGACCGGGAGCGGGTAGGGCTGCTTCTCGTACAGCACGTCGGCCGAGTCGCACGTCGGGCCGGCGAGCACGCACGGAGCCATCGCATCGGCGTCGCGCGTCGACTTGATCGCATAGCGGATCGACTCGTCCATCGTCTCGGCGAGGCCGCCGAACTTGCCGATGTCCAGGTAGACCCAGCGCACGTCGTCTTCCTCGCTCTTCTTGGAGACGAGGACGACTTCGGTCTCGATCATGCCGGCATTGCCGACCATGCCGCGGCCCGGCTCGATGATCGTCTCCGGGATGCGGTTGCCGAAGTGCTTCCGCAGCGCCTTGAAGATCGCATTGCCGTAGGTGCGAACCGTCGGCACGTTCTTCAGGTACTTGGTCGGGAAGCCGCCGCCCAGGTTGACCATCGACAGGTTGATGCCGCGCTCGCCGCACTCCTTGAACACCGCCGCCGCCTGCGCGAGGGCACGGTCCCAGGCATGCTGGTTGCGCTGCTGCGAACCGACATGGAACGAGATGCCGTAGGGCTCGAGGCCCGCCTTGAAGGCGTGCTCGAGGACGTCCACGGCCATCGCCGGCTCGCAACCGAACTTGCGCGACAGCGGCCATTCGGCGCCGGCGCCGTCGCACAGGATGCGGCAGAACACCTTCGCGCCGGGGGCAGCCCGGGCAACCTTGTCGGCCTCGGCCTGGCAGTCGATCGCGAAGAGGCGGATGCCGAGCGCGTAGGCGCGCGCGACGTCGCGTTCCTTCTTGATCGTGTTGCCGAACGAGATGCGGTCGGGCGAGGCGCCGGCCGCGAGCGCCATCTCGATCTCCTGGACCGAGGCGGTGTCGAAGCAGGAGCCCATGGAGGCGAGCAGGGACAGCACCTCCGGCGCCGGGTTCGCCTTCACGGCGTAGAACACGCGCGTGTCCGGCAACGCCTTGGCGAAGGCGGTGTAGTTGTCCTTGACCACGTCGAGGTCGACGACCAGGACGGGGCCTTCGTCGATGCCGCGCTCGCGGCGGTCGCGCAGAAACTCACGGATGCGCTCGGTCATTGGCGCAAACTCCCAGCTCAAGGGGGCGGCTTCCGCCGCCCGGATGATGCGTTTGGGAGCCTTCGAGCAGGTGCGCTTTGGGGACGCAGCCGTGCCGCAGGCTCTTAACCGCTAGGTGCTGCCGTGAGATTGGTGGGGGATCCCCGCCGCACTGTTGGCAAAGATGGACAAGCCTCGTCGGTAACCCGTCGCCGGCGGTGGAAGGCCAGCAGAGACCAAAGAAGCCCGCTCCGTCGTTGCTTTAAGTCGCGTCCCCTGCGGAGAGCAGAGTGCGCCGGTTTCGCCTCCGGCTGCCAATCAGAAAACTTGAAGCTACTTACTTCTCCCGTGGGAGAAGCTCGCTTGCCTCAGGCGGCTGGCCGGCCTCTTGTCCGGCTACCTACCGATTGACACACGACCACAGGCACGTGCGAAATTGGGCAAGAGTGGAAATAACACCTTTCGCCCCGGTTGCAAGAGAATTTCTTCGCGGCGCGACAAATCATCCTTAACTTTTGTCGGATGTGTCGCTGCTTCGCCGCAGCCGGGCTTGTCGCCGCCTCGCGCGACGCGTCAGCCGCGCTTCATGCACAGCGGCGCGAGCCGCGTCTTGGCTGAGCGCGCCTCAGGCGCGCTTGGTAAAAGGCTCGATCCGGTTACCGAAGCGCACGAACTGCGCCATCACGACGAGGCCGATGAGCACGAAGGCGACGTCGAGGATGCGCTGGCCGGTGGTGCCGAGATCGAACAGGGTGGCGAGCGCCCAGGAGCCGGCGAAGGCCGCGCCGAACACTTCGGCGCCGATCAGGATCGCCGCCGAGGTGACGGTCAACACGTTGAGCCAGTTGATACGGCGGCCAGTAGCCATCTCAGTCTCCTGTTAAGCGGGCGCAATCTCTCCGAAATGGCCTCGCCGATCAAGCCCGCCGGCCGGGCCGGAGGCGGCGATTGATCTGCCTCATGGGCGGATTGGCACTGACCGGCCATGGTGTCACCATGTCAGGCCCATCGAGCAAAGCCCCGTTTGTCAGCCGTTTGCGGCCTTTTTTGGTGGCCTGGCCTCTTATCGGCCTTGCCGCCGGCCTCGCGGCTCGCTTTGCCGGCCACGACGGTCTGGCGGCCATGGTCTGGGTTGCGGCCAGCGGCCCGGTCCTGGCGGTGCTGCTCGCCGAGATCGTCGCCGGGCTGCGGCGCGGCGACTTCGGCCTCGATATCGTCGCGGCGCTGTCGATGTCGGCGGCGATCGTCATCGGCGAGCACCTCGCCGCCGCCATCGTCGCCTTGATGTATGCTGGCGGCCAGTATCTGGAGAGCTTCGCCGAGCGCCGCGCCCAGCACGAGATGACTGCGCTGCTCGCCCGGGTGCCGCGCAGCGCCATGCTCCATGCGGACGGCGGGCTGGTGGAGGTCCCGGTCGAGCGCGTCGAGCCCGGCGACCGGCTGCTGATTCGCCGCGGCGATGTGGTGCCCGTCGACGGCCAGGTGGCCGGCGGCGTCGCCGTGCTCGACCAGTCGGCGCTGACCGGCGAAGCGCTGCCGGTCAGATTCATGACCGGAGGGCAGGTTCTCAGCGGCTCGACCAATGCCGGCGACGCCTTCAATCTGATGGCCAGCCGCAGCGCTGCCGATTCGACCTATGCCGGCGTCGTCCGCCTCGCCGAGGAGGCGCAGCGTTCGCGCGCGCCGATGGCGCGTCTGGCCGACCGCTACGCCATGGTGTTCCTCGGCGTGACCGTCCTGTTGGCCGGTCTGACCGGCTGGCTGACCGCCGACCCGGTTCGGGTGGTCGCGGTGCTGGTGGTGGCGACGCCCTGTCCGCTGATCCTCGCCGTGCCGGTGGCGCTGATGGCCGGCATTTCGCGTGCCGCCCGCAGCGGTATTCTCATCAAGAGCGGTAAGGCGCTGGAGATGCTGGCGCGGGTGCGGGCGCTGGTGATCGACAAGACCGGCACGCTGACAGCCGGCACGGCGCACATCGTCGATACCCGGGTCGCGCCCGGCCTCTCGCCATCCGAACTGCTGCGCATCGCCGCCTCGCTCGACCAAGCCTCCAAGCACATCATCGCCGAGACTCTGGTCGCGGCGGCGCGGGCGCAAGGGCTGGCGCTGTCGGTTCCGACCACGATCGAGGACACGCCCGGCGCCGGCCTCACCGGCCGGGTCGAGGGCCATCTCGTGTCGGTGGGCGGCTTCCAATATGTCGCGGACCGCGTTGGCGACGCCGAGCTGCGCAAGCTCAGCCACAGCCGGCCGCCCGGTGCGGTCGGCGTCGCCGTCGCCATCGACGGCAGGGCGGCCGGCGTAATCGTGCTCGCCGACATGGTGCGCGAAGGAACCGAAGACCTGCTGCGCCGGCTGCGCGACGAAGGCATTGAACGCATCGTGCTTGCCACCGGCGACCGCATGGATGTCGCGCGCTTCGTCAGCACCGGGCTCGGCCTTGACGCCGTGCGCGCCGACCTGACGCCGGATCAGAAAGTCCTCGTGGTGCTGTCGGAGCGCAAGAATGGCCCGGTGATGATGATCGGCGACGGCGTCAATGATGCGCCGGCGCTGGCCGCGGCCGATCTCGGCGTCGCCATGGGCGCGCGCGGCGCCGCCGCGAGTTCCGAAGCGGCCGATGTCGTGTTGTTGGTCGATCGCCTCGACCGCATCCTGCCGGCGATGGGAATTGCCCGACGCTCCCGGACCATCGCTCTGCAGAGCGTCGTCGCCGGCATGGGGCTGTCGATCGCCGCGATGCTCGCGGCCGCCGCCGGTCATCTCCAGCCGGTCGAGGGCGCGTTGCTGCAGGAAGTGATCGACATCGCCGTCATCTTCAACGCGCTGCGTGCATTGCGAGGCTGAGTTCCGCGGCCCGTCATGGTTTTGCGGCGGAACAGGAACGCGTCCGCGCGTCATGCATTAACAGGCACAACCGGGCGCGCCGGCTTCACAACCGTTTTGAAGGAGGACCCCGATGGGCCTGTTCAGCAAAGACATCAAGACCATGGACGATTTGTTCGTCCACACCCTCAAGGACATCTATTACGCCGAGCACCAGATTCTGAAGGCGCTGCCCGACATGATCGAGAAAGCGACGGACAGCGGCCTCAAGCAGGGTCTGCAGTCCCATCTCGGCGAAACCAAGAACCATGTCGCCCGCCTCGAGCAGGTGTTCAAGATGCATGGCGTGAAGGCCGAGGGCGTGGATTGCCCGGCCATCGACGGCATCATCGAGGAGACCAACGAGATCGCCGGCGAAGTCGAAGACAAGAAGGTGCTCGACGCCGCGCTCATCGCCGCCGCTCAGGCCGTCGAGCACTATGAGATGACGCGCTACGGCACCCTGATTGCCTGGGCCAAGCAGCTCGGCCGCGCTGATTGTGCCAGTGTGCTGGAGCAAACGCTCAAGGAAGAGAAGGCGGCCGATATGAAGCTGACCGGCCTCGCCGAGCGCGGCATCAACGCCAAAGCCGCGTAAGTTGGCCGCGTCACTGACGTTGGTGGCGTAGCGACCGACGACGTGCTGCCCCCGTCACGCGGAGCAGCTAGAGATCGCCCGGTTAGGCAGGACACCGCGGCGATCCGGAAAGGCCCCGGCCCACAAGGCGCGGGGCCTTTCTGTATCGGCGTCTCCGGGGCAGGCTTTAGTTTGTGCCCCGCATGCCCTAAATCAGGGGCATGACAAACACCGCGCAGAACCCCTTGCTCGCCGACTGGACCGAAGCCTTTGGCCTGCCGTCCTTCAATGACCTCAAGCCGGAGCATTTCCGCCCCGCTTTCGACGCCGCGCTGGCGCGCCACCGCGCCGAGATCGACGCCATCGCCGCCGACAAGACCGCGCCCACATTCGCCAACACCATCGAGGCGCTGGAGAAAAGCGGCCGCGATCTCGACAAGGTCGCCAATGTCTTCTTCATCAAGGCCGGCGCCGATACCGGCGACGAAATCGAGGCCATCGAGCGCGATATCTCGCCGCTGCTGGCCCGCCATTCCAGCGCGCTCTATCTGAACGCGCCGCTCTATGCCCGCATTGCCGACATCTACGGCCGCCGCGACAGCTACGGCTTAAATGACGAACAGGCGCGTCTGCTGGACCGCACCCACGCGCGCTTCGTCCGCGCCGGCGGCGCGCTGCCCAAGGACAAGCAGGACCGCCTCGCCGCCATCAATGAGCGGCTCGCCTCGCTCGGCACCCAGTTCGGCCAGAACGTGCTCGCCGACGAAAAATCATGGGCGCTGATCCTGGAGGAGGGCGATCTGGCCGGCCTGCCGGACTTTGCCAAGGCGGCGGCCGGCGCCGCGGCAGCCGATCGCGGCCATCCCGGCAAATACGCCATCACGCTGTTGCGCTCGTCCTGCGAAGGCTTCCTGCAGTTCTCCTCGCGCCGGGACTTGCGTGAGAAGGTGTTCGACGCCTGGATCAAGCGCGGCGAGAACGGCGGCGCGACCGACAACCGCGCCATCATCGCCGAGATGGTGAAGCTGCGCGACGAGCGCGCCCGGCTGCTCGGCTTTGCCTCCTTCGCCGACTACCGCCTCGAAGACACCATGGCCAAGACGCCCGAAGCGGCGCGCGAACTGCTCAACGAGGTCTGGGGTAGAGCCCGCGCCAAGGCCGGCCGCGAGCGCGACGCGCTGCAGGAGATGATCGCCGCCGAGGGCGGCAACTTCGCGCTGGCGCCACATGACTGGCGCTATTACGCCGAGAAATTGCGCAAGGCGAAATACGATCTCGATGAATCCGAGATCAAGCCGTACTTTCAGCTCGACAAGATGATCGAGGCGGCGTTCGAAACCGCGACGCGGCTGTTCGGCGTCACCTTCAAGCCCGTGACCGTGCCGCTCTATCATCCCGACGCTCGCGCCTGGGACGTCAGCGACGCCTCGGGCCAGCATGTCGGCCTGTTCATCGGCGATTACTTCGCGCGGCCGTCCAAGCATTCCGGCGCCTGGATGACGTCGCTGCGCGATCAGCAGCGCCTGACCGGCGATACACGCCCGGTCATTCTCAATGTCTGCAATTTCTCGAAGCCGGCGGCGGGCGAGCCGGCGTTGCTGTCGTTCGACGACGCGCGCACTCTTTTTCATGAGTTTGGGCACGGCCTGCACGGCCTGTTGTCGAACGTGACCTATCCGACTTTGTCCGGCACCGCGGTGGCGCGCGACTTCGTCGAACTGCCGTCGCAGCTTTACGAGCACTGGCTCGAAGTGCCGGCGATCCTGGAGAAATATGCGCGTCACGCCAAGACCGGCGCGCCGATGCCCAAGGCGCTGCTCGACAAGGTGCTGGCGACGCGCACCTTCAATCAGGGCTTCGCCACGGTCGAATACACCTCCTGCGCGCTGGTCGATCTCGACATCCATGACAAGGGCGTCGCCGACAAGCTCGACGTCACGCAGTTCGAGAAGGATCGTCTCGCGGCGCTGCAAATGCCGGCCGAGATCGTGATGCGGCACCGCCTGCCGCACTTCCAGCATCTGTTCTCCGGCGATGGCTACGCCGCCGGCTATTACTCGTACATGTGGTCGGAAGTGCTCGACGCCGACGCCTTCGAGGCCTTCGCGGAAACCGGCAATGCCTTCGATGCCGCCACGGCGAAGCGGCTGCACGACTTCATCTACTCGGCTGGCAATCTGCGCGACCCCGCCGAAGCCTACAAAGCCTTCCGCGGCAAGCTGCCTTCGGTCGATGCGCTGCTCAAGAAGCGGGGGCTGGATGAGGCGGCTTAACTCTGTGACGTGAGGCGCTTGCGCTTCACCTCTCCCATGGGGAGAGGTCGACCGCCGCAGGCGGTCGGGTGAGGGGGTACTGCGTTACGAGACACACTTGCCCCCTCACCCCAACCCTCTCCCCCAAGGGGAGAGGGAGCTAGGCTGAATGCGCGGCATGTCATCAATTTCCATGGACAAGAAAATGAACCTCCACACCGCCGGGCATCGCCGTGGCGTCGTCGCCGCGCCGCATCACGCTGCCGCCGAAGACGGCCGCGCCATTCTCGCCGAGGGTGGCAATGCCATCGAAGCGATGATCGCCATGGCGGCGTCGATCGCCGCCGTCTATCCGCACATGAACCACATTGGCGGTGACGGCTTCTGGCTGATCCGCGAACCCAATGGCCGCGTGCGCGCGCTGATGGGCGCCGGCCGTGCCGGCTCGAAGGCCACCATCCGCTTTTATCGCGATGCCGGCCATCGCGAGATGCCGACGCGCGGCCCGCGCGCCGCGCTCACCGTGCCGGGTGCCATCGCCGGCTGGGCGCTGGCGATGCAGGCGGCGAAGCAGCATGGTGGCCGCATGCCGCTCGATCTCCTGCTGGCGCCGGCGATCAAGCATGCCCGCGATGGCTACAAGGTGACGCGCAGCCAGGCCGCGCTCACGCGCGACAAGTTCACCGAGCTGGAAAAGTCGCCGGGCTTCCCGCAGACCTTCCTGATCGACGGCAAGGCGCCGGACGAAGGCGTGCTCATGAAGCAGCCGGCTTTCGCCGCGACGCTCGATCACCTCGCCCATGCCGGCCTTGCCGATTTCTATCGCGGCGATATCGGCCGCGAGATCGCCGCCGATCTGGAGCGCATCGGTTCGCCGGTGACGCGGGAGGATCTCGTCCAATACGAAGCCTGGGTCGCCGATCCGCTCAGCGTCGCTGTCAACGCCGGCACGCTCTACAACGCGCCGCCGCCGACGCAGGGGCTCGCCTCGCTCATCATTCTCGCGCTGTTCGACCGTCTGCGCGTCACCGAGGGCGAGAGCTTCGATCATATCCACGGCCTCATCGAAGCGACCAAGCGCGCCTTCATCGTGCGCGACCGCGTCGTCACGGATCCCGATCGCATTGACGGTTCGCTGTCGCGTTTCTTCGATGCGTCGTTCCTCGATGGTGAGGCGGCGAAGATCGACATGAAGAAAGCCGCGCCGTGGCCCGACCGTAGCGCGCGCGGCGACACCATCTGGATGGGTGCGGCGGATGCCTCCGGTCTCGTCGTCTCCTATATCCAGTCGATCTACTGGGAGTTCGGCTCCGGCTGCGTGCTGCCGCGCACGGGCGCGCTGATGCAGAACCGCGGCGCCAGCTTCTCGCTGAACGAGAAGGCGCTCAACGCGCTGGCGCCGGGCCGCCGTCCGTTCCACACGCTCAACCCCGCGCTCGCCGTGCTCAAGGACGGCCGCGTCCTGGCCTATGGCACCATGGGTGGCGAAGGCCAGCCGCAGACGCAGAGCGCGCTGTTCACACGCTATGTCACCTATAAGCAGCCGCTCGAGCAGGCGCTGGACGCGCCGCGCTGGCTGCTCGGCCGCACCTGGGGCTCGTCGCACATGAATTTGCGGCTGGAGAAGCGGTTCGACGAGAACCTCATCGACCGCCTGATGTCGGCGCGCCACGATGTCGAGGTGCTCGACGCTGATTACTCCGACACGATGGGCCATGCTGGCGCCGTGGTGCTGCATGCAAATGGCACGCTCGAAGGCGGCCACGACCCGCGCGCCGATGGCGGCGCGGCAGGGGTATAGAGCCATCACGATCACGGGCAGTTGCTACCGTCCGGCCGTAACCTCGCCAGTAACGGTGAGGTATTTTTGCGGGGTGTTCGAATTCGACTGTACGATTATGTTTTTGCTGAATGTCCCTGGGGCCGCTGCATTATGGGTCGCTCTGATGGTTCCTTTGTCGCCCTTTTTGATCGGCGTCTTGGTATAAGAGTCCACGATCAGGCAACCGCAATTCGACGTGACATTGCCAATGATGAGGGGCGCCTCGCCTACATTCGCAAATACAAATTCGGTCGTTGTCGGCTTGCCTTGTCGGATCTTGCCGAAATTGTGTGTTTCCGCATTGAATTTGAGCACAGGCAGCGGCCCTTTGCCGGCCGTCTGCGCGACGGCGGGTGCGGCGAAAACTGAAGCGGCGAAAGCGACTGAAACGACAAGCTGCGCGTAGCGCATGGTAGTCCCCCTTGATGGTGGGCGCATTTTTGAACGGGTCGGATGAACTATTTCTGAATGCTGATAGCCCGGTCATGGGCGGCGAGCCATGCTGCTGCACGCGAACGGCACGCTCGAAGGCGGCCACGACCCGCGCGCCGATGGCGGCGCGGCGGGCGTGCGAGGCTTTCGGGGGCCTCGTAGGGTGGGCTAAGGCGCGAAGCGCCGAGCCACCAGCCGGCGCTGATGGTGGGCTTCGCTGCGCTCAGCCCACCCTACACAACTTCGAAGCTGCAACAATTTCCATTCGACCCCGCGAAATCCGGGTCGGCCTCGGCTTCGTTCCCGGGTTGCGCTTCGCTCCACCCGGTCTACGGGCTCGTCATTCCAGGCTCGCTCACTTCGTTCGCGTCCCGGGATGACGGCCGCATCAACGTTCTACAATCACGTTCTAGTATTCATTCCGCCGTCCGCTATGTCAGCCGCATGGCCTACGACCATCCGCATCCGCCCGATCACGCGCATTCGCACAGCCACGGTATCGGCGGGCATCATCACACGCCGACCGATTTCGGCCGCACCTTCGCGATCACCACCGCCCTCAACGTCGTGCTGGTCGTCGCGCAATTCGGCTTCGGCCTGTGGGCCAATTCGCTGGCGCTGATCGCCGACGCCGGCCACAACCTCAGCGACGTCATGGGCCTGGTGCTGGCCTGGGTCGCCTTCGCTATCGCGCGCTGGCGGCCGTCCAGCGGCTACACCTATCAAATGGGCGCGGCCTCGATCCTGGCGGCGCTTGCCAACGCCCTGCTGCTGATCGTCGCCGTCGCGGTCATCGGCTACGAGGCCATCGAGCGCCTTGCCGATCCGCAGCCGGTGGCCAGCGGCACGGTGATGCTGCTCGCCGCGCTTGGCGTCGCCGTCAACGGCGTCTCGGCCTGGATGCTGAGCCACGGCAGCAAGTCCGACCTCAACATGCACGGCGCCTTCCTGCACATGATGGCGGACGCCGCGGTATCGGTCGCGGTCATCGCCGCCGGCCTCGGCATCTGGCTGACCGGCTGGCTGTGGCTCGACCCGGCGGTCAGTCTGCTGATCTCGGTCGTCATCCTCGTCGGCACCTGGCGGCTGCTCCGCGACTCGCTGCGGCTGGCGCTCAACGCCGCGCCGCGCGAGATCGACCCCGGTGTCGTGCGGGGTTACCTCGAAGGTCTGCCGGAGGTCTCAAGCGTGCACGACCTGCACATCTGGGCCATGAGCACGACCGAGAACGCGCTGACCGCGCATCTTGTCACGCCGGCCGGCCATCCGGGCGACGCCTTCCTGCACCGGCTCGCGGAGGAATTGCAGCACCGCTTCAAGATCGGCCACACCACGGTTCAGATCGAGGTCGAGGATAGCGGCGCCTGCGCCTCGGCCTGTCACGCGGAAATGCGCCATTAGTCCTGTTCCGCGCAGCCGCCCCGTTTCCGCCGCAGACTGTGCTAATGGTGGCGCCTATTCGGGCTGAAACCGCCCTCGAACAGGAACCTCATGACCGGCTCCCGCTTTCTTGCTGCCTTGGCCGCCGTTTACGGCTTGTTGATTGCCGCCGAGCCGGCGCGGGCCCATCCCCATGTCTGGGTGACGATGCAGTCCGAACTGGTCTACGCCGCCGACGGCACCATCACCGGCATCCGCCACGCCTGGGCCTTTGACGACATGTTCTCCGCCTTCGCCACGCAGGGCTATGAGAGCAAGGTGAAGGGTGAGTTCACCCGCGAGGAGCTCGCGCCGCTCGCGCAGGTCAATGTCGAGTCGCTGAAGGAATATGATTACTTCACCTATGTGAAGATCGACGGCAAGAAGGTGAAGCTCAAGGAGCCGGCGCCCGGCTATTACCTCGAATGGAAGGACGCGGTGCTGACCTTGCACTTCACGCTGCCCTTCGAGCATCCGATCAAGACGCGCGAGATGCAGGTCGAGGTTTACGATCCGTCGATCTTCGTCGACTTCTCCTTCGCCAAGCAAAACCCGGCGAAGCTGGTCGCCGCGCCCGCGGGCTGCAAGCTCGACGTCGCGCTGCCGCGTGAAATGACCTTCGCCGAAGGCAAGGCGCTGAGCCAGATCCCGGCCGACCAGCCCAATGTGGCGATGGCCATCGGCGCGGAATTTGCCAACAAGATACTCGTGCACTGTCCTTGAATTCTGTCTGAATCGATCGCGGGGCGGCGATCCGGGGAAATCTTTCCATGTCATGGTTCGCGCGGCGCTCCGCCTTCACGCAATCGCTTCTGATTGTCGTCATCGTTCTCGCTATTGCCGGCCTGATCGATGCGGCTTCGGCCGCGCCGTTCGGCGCTTCGGCGTCCGGCGCATCGTCGCCGGTCGATGGCTTTACCGGCTGGATATTGATGAAGCAGGCCGAGTTCTATCGCATGCTGTCCGGCGCGATCCGCGCCGCCAAGGCCGACGGCACGGCGGCCTTCGGGCTGATGGGCATCTCGTTTGCGTATGGCGTGTTCCACGCCGCCGGCCCCGGCCACGGCAAGGCGGTGATTTCATCCTATCTCGTCGCCAACAACGAAACCTGGAAGCGCGGCATCGCGTTGTCCTTCATCTCGGCGGTGCTGCAGGCGGTGACGGCTGTTCTCATTGTCGGCATCGCGGCGGTGCTGCTCGGCGCGACGTCGAAAGTCATGGGCGACACCGTGCGTGTCATCGAGATCGTGAGCTATGGACTGATCGTGCTGATCGGCCTGCGGCTGGTCTGGGTCAAGGGCCGCGCCTTCCTGAAGCTGCTGGTGCCGCAGGCGCAGCCACAACTGGCTCATGCTCACGCGCATGGTCATGGTCACGTGCACACGGAGGCTTGTGCGCACGGTCATCACCATCATGGCCCGCACAGCCATCACGATCACCACCACCACGCGCATGCCCATGATCATGCCCATGATCACGACCATGACGAAGGCCACGCCTGGGGTCATGCCCATGCGCCGGAGCCGAGCGAACTGACCGGCAAGCACTGGCTGCGCCGCGGCCTTGCCGCCGTCGTCGCCGTGGGCCTGCGGCCGTGTTCTGGCGCCATCATCGTGCTCGTCTTCGCGCTGGCGCAGGGCATTTTCTGGATCGGCATCGCCTCGACCTTCGTCATGGGCATCGGCACCGCCATCACCGTCTCGGCCATTGCCATGCTGGCGGTCGCGGCGCGCGGCCTCGCCGGCAAGATCGCCGCCACCAAGGCCGGCGGCGGCATGCTGCTGCTGCGCGGCATCGAAACCGCCGCCGCTTTCGCCATCGTCGCCTTCGGCGTGCTGCTGCTCACCGGCTACATGGTGAGCGAGCGCATGATCGGGGTTTGAGCTCCGCGCAAAATTGAGGCTACCATCGCCGAACAAGAATGGCGGGCCGCGCGCTTCGCCATTACCTAGGCGGTGAAGGAGCGCATCATGCCGGGCGACTTTCTCAAATCGATTGGCGTCGACCATCCCATCGTGCTCGGGCCGATGGCCGGCGGGGCGGGGTCCCCGGCGCTGGTCGCGGCGGTGTCGAATGCCGGCGGTCTCGGCTCGTTCGGCGCGGCTTATCTCTCGCCGCAGCAGATTCTTGATACGGCGAAGGACATCCGCGCGCTGACGGGTAAGCCCATTGCGCTCAATCTGTTCGCCGGTGGCTACGAGCCGGATCGCGTCGTCGATGCGGCGCCGATGCTGGCGGTGGTGGCGAAGGCGCATGAGCGGCTCGGCCTTTCGCCGCCGGTGCTGCCGCCCAATCCGCCATCGCCGTTCGACGAGCAGCTCGCCGCGGTGATCGAAGCCAAGCCGGCGCTGTTCTCTTTCACCTTCGGCATTCCCTCGGCCGATGCGATGGCGCGGCTGCGCAAGGCGGGCATCCCGACCTGCGGCACCGCGACGACCCTGGAGGAGGGCAAGGCGCTCGCCGATGCCGGCGTCGATGCCATCGTCGCACAGGGCGAGGAGGCCGGCGCGCATCGCGGCACGTTTCTGCGCCCGGTCGAAGAGTCGATGGTGCCGACGATTCATCTCACCCGCGCCATCGCCGCCGCGACGAAGCTTCCGGTGTTCGCCTCCGGCGGCCTGATGGACGGCGCCGACGTGAAGCGCGCCTTCGACGCCGGCGCGCAGGCGGCGCAGTTCGGCACTGCGTTTCTGCTGTGCCCGGAAAGCGGCATTCCCGAGCCGTACCGTGCCGCGCTGCGCAAGCGCGAGGACACCACTGTCATCACGCGCGTCTATTCCGGTCGCGCGGCCCGCGGCCTGCGCAATCTGTTCATCGATGCATGCGACGGCGTGCCGGTGCTGCCGTTCCGCCAGCAGAACGACCTCACGCGGCCGATGCGCACCGAATCCGGCAAGAAGGGTTTGCCGGATTACATCTCGCTGTGGGCGGGTCGCGGCGTCACGCGGGCGCGCGAAATGCCGGCGGCCGAGCTGGTGCGCGCACTAGTGATGGAAATCGGCGGGCGTTAGCTCGATCGGCTTGCCATGCGGCGTGCGATCGCAGGCATGCTCCCAGGCATGGCGATAGTCGTGCTGCATATCGCGAGAGGCGACGCCTTTCTCGGCGACCAGCCGCTCCAGCGCGGCGAGCCAGTGCATGTAATAGGTCTCGCCGGTGTCGGGATCGCCCGCCGCCTGCGCGCGCCTGATCTCGTCGGACAAAGTCGCCGCCCATTCCGGCCAGGTGAACACGCCGCGTTCGTGCAGCGCCAGCGCCATGGCGAAAGCCTGCGCCTGCCACGGCTCCTTGAACACCGGGCCGTCGTCGTCCTGCGGCACGCCCGGCACTTCGCGGGCGGCGGCCAATGCTCCGGCGCGGTCCATCAAGCTTTCTCCAGATACGGCTCGAAAGCCTCGATCGACACTTTCAGCGTCGGGTCGGCATCGTCGCCCCACAGGTCGCGGGCGTCGAACACCACGGTATAAAGCCACTGCGGATGATCGCCCTTGAAGTGCGCGTTGGTGTCCGGGAAAACATGGCAGCCATTGATGCGCTCGACCACGCCGGTGTGGCCGCGCACGTAACGCGGCAGACGGGTGTGGGTGAGCGGGTTGATGTTCTTCGTTCGCACCTTGTCGCCCGGCTTGAAGATGGCCGGACCTTGCGGCTGCCGGTCGAAATTGGCGCGCGTCTCGCAGCGCTTGACGTCGTCGAGCGTGAATTTGCCGCGCAGCAGCGGCGGGCTCTGGTGCAGCGAATGGCCGGCTTCGAGTTCGTCGGCGCCGACCATGTTGCGTTCGACCAGTTGGTTCTCGACGGCGAGGAACCATTTCTTGTAATAGGAACTGGCGAGATAGACCTCGGGCGGCAGCGACTCGCGGGCAAAGCGCTGCGAGTCGATATTGAGGCCGCCATTGGCGCCCATGGCCCGCACCATCGCCATGACGCGCGCTTCCCATTCGTGATGGAAGGTCGGCTCGTTGGCCTCCGGCTCGACCTTGCCGAAGCCGTCCATGCCGCCCATGTCATGAACCCCGTTCATGACAAAACATCCATGTCGTGAACGCCGTTCATGACTTCAGCTCCGCCGGCTTCCTCGCCAATCCGGTGCCGATCATGGAATCGCGGGTGACGAGTTCGGCGAGTTTGTCTTCGCTCCAGCCATCGGTGCCTTCGGGCCGCATCGGCAGTACCAGGAAGCGGGTTTCCGCGGTCGAGTCCCAGACGCGGATTTCAATGTCCTTCGGCAGGCTGACGCCGAAATCGGCGAGCACGCCGCGCGGGTCCTTCACCGCGCGCGAGCGGTAGGGCGAGGCCTTGTACCAGACCGGCGGCAGACCGAGCATTTCCCACGGATAGCAGGAGCACAGCGTGCAGACGACCATGTTGTGGCGCTGCGGCGTGTTCTCGACCGCGATCAGGTGATCGCCGGTGCGGCTGACATGGCCCAGCGTGTTGATCGCCTTAGTCGCGTCGTCGAGCAGCGCCTGCTTGAAGGCCGGGTCGCTCCAGGCCTTGGCGATGACGCGCGCGCCGTTGCGCGGGCCGATCTTGGTCTCGTACATCTCGACGATGGCGTCGAGCGCCTTGGGATCGACGTAGCCCTTCTCGGTCAGGATCGTCTCCAGCGCGCGCACGCGCAACTGGGTCTCCGACAGTTCGGAATGTTCGTGATCGTGGTCGTGATGATGGTGGTGGTCGTGATCGTGTGCCATGGCCGCACTCTAACGCGGCTGTGGCCGGCGCGAAAGCTACTCCCACACGCCTTCGTGCAGTTCCGCCGCCTCGTCCTCGAGCAGCGGGCCGATGACCTCGACCTTGCGCTGGCCGGCTGCGAACACGGTGCGGCAGGGCAGGGACAAGGTCGGATTCTCGGGATGGTTGCCGGTGATGGTCTTGAGCCGCTCTTCCGAGAGCCCGTAGACGACGCGGCCGATGCCGGCCCAATAGATGGCGCCCGCGCACATCGCGCAGGGCTCGGCCGAGGAATAGATGGTGCAATCGGCGAGTTCTTCCGGCTCGAAGGTCTTGCAGGCCATGGTGGCGAGCAGGCGCTCGGCGTGGCCGGTCATGTCGCCGTCGGGCAGGTAGCCGTTTTCGACCTCGAGCAGCACCTCGCCGTCGGCATCGGCCAGCACGGCGCCGAAGGGGTGATTGCCATTCTCCATGGCGCGGTCGGCGACATCGAAAGCGAGCCGCAACAGATCTTCATCGTTCGTGGACATGCAATGCGCTTTCAACGGGATCCCGGGGTCGCGCCGCGCGGCGCCGGCTGCTATGACAGCATAGCATCATGAACCGGATCGCGGACACAATCGACAGCATCTCGGCGTTTATCGGCCGCGGTGTTGCATGGCTGGCACTGGCCATCGTGCTGCTGCAATTCGCCCTCGTGGTGGCGCGCTACCTGTTCGGCATTGGCTCGATCTGGGTAACCGAAAGCGTCGTTTACGGCCATGCCGCGCTGTTCCTGCTCGCCTCGGCCTGGACCTTGCGCAGCGGCGGCCATGTGCGCGTCGACATATTCTATGCCGAGGCTTCGCCGCGCGCGCGCGCCTGGATCGATTTGCTCGGTACGCTGTTGCTGCTGATGCCGTTCGCGCTGGCGCTTCTGTGGCTGTCGCTGCCCTTTGCGGCGCGGTCGTGGGCCATCCTCGAGCGCTCGCCGGAATCGAGCGGCCTGCCGCTGGTCTTCGTGCTGAAGTCGCTCATGCCCGTCTTCGCGCTGATGCTGGCGCTGCAAGGCATCGCACAGGCGATCCGCAGCGTCACGGTGCTGCGTTCCGGGGAGCCGCATGTCGCTTCCTGAACTCTTCTCCGTTCTGCTCGTCGTCGCCGCGGTCGCCGCGCTGCTGGTCGGTTATCCGGTGGCGCTGACGCTCGCGGGCGTGTCGTTCGCCTTCGCGGTCTTGGGCGACGCACTCGGCTTCATGAATATCGCCATTCTCGGCGCGCTGCCGCAGCGCATCTACGGCGTCATGACCAATGACGTGCTGCTGGCGCTGCCGATGTTCATCTTCATGGGCGTGATGCTGGAGCAATCGCGCATCGCCGAGGAGTTGCTCGAGCGTGTCGGCCGGCTGTTCGGCCCGCTGCGCGGCGGACTCGCTTATGCCGTGGTGCTGGTCGGCGCGCTGCTCGCCGCCTCAACGGGCCTTGTCGGCGCCACCGCGGTGACGATGGGCCTCATCATGCTGCCATCGATGCTGCGGCACGGCTACGATCCCCGGCTTGCCTCCGGCACGGTCGCGGCGTCGGCGACCCTGGCGCAGATCGTGCCGCCATCGACGGTGCTGATCCTGCTCGGCGACCAGATCAACATCGCCTTCCAGTCGGCGCAGCTCGCCAAGGGCTCGTTCGCGCCGGACGTCGTCTCGGTCGGCGATCTGTTCGCCGGCGCGCTGGGGCCAAGCCTGCTGCTGGTCGCGCTCTATCTTGCCTACATCGCCGTTGTCGCCTGGCTGAAGCCGGCGAGCGCGCCGGCCGCGCCAGCCGGTGAGGCGCCGAAGAGCAGTCTTCTCGAGGTTCTGCTGGCGCCGGTGGTGCTCATCGTCGCGGTGCTCGGCTCCATCCTGTTCGGCATCGCGACGCCGACCGAAGCCGCATCGGTCGGCGCCGTCGGCTCGATCCTGCTGGCGTGGCGGCGCGCGCCGCTTGGGCCGATGCTGCGGCCGGTGGCCGAGAAGACGGCGCAGATCACCGCCATGATTTTCCTCATCCTCATCGGCGCCACCTTGTTCAGCCTGGTGTTCCGCGCGCTCGGCGGCGATGACATGGTGTCGCGCGCGCTTACCGATCTGCCGGGCGGGGCAAACGGCGCGGTGCTGATCGTGATGCTCGCGGTGTTCCTGCTCGGCTTCGTCATGGACGCCTTCGAGATCATTTTCGTCGTCATCCCGATCGTCGCGCCGGCGCTCTTGAAGCTGCCCGGCGTCGATCCGATCTGGCTCGGCATCATGATCGCGGTGAATTTGCAGACCTCGTACATGCACCCGCCGCTCGGGCCGACCTTGTTCTTCCTGCGCGGTGTTGCGCCGCCGGAGATCACGACGCGGCACATCTATGTCGGCATCCTCCCGTTCGTCGCGATCCAGCTTTTCGCGCTGGTGGTGCTGTGGTTCTGGCCGGCCCTTGCCACCGCGCTGCCGCACGCGTTTTATCGATGAAATCGTCATGGCCGGGCATAGCCCGGCGAAGACGGGCGTGGACGCCCTCTTGTCCCGGCCATCCATGTCTTGGAAACTGGAAAGAAAGACGTGGATGCCCGGCACAAGGCCGGGCATGACGGAGGAAAGCCGAGGGTCCTATGAAGGCATCTGAACTGTTCGATTTGAAGGGCCGCGTCGCTTTAGTCACCGGCGCGTCGTCGGGCCTCGGCCAGCAATTCGCCCGCGCGCTCGCCGATAACGGCGCGGCGGTGGCGCTGGTGGCGCGGCGCGCCGAACGGCTCGAGGCCTTCAAGGCGGAACTGGAGCAATCCGGCGCGCGCGCCATCGCCATCGAGGCCGACGTCACCGATGCCGCCGCGATGAAAGCGGCGTTCGACGCCGCCGAGAAAGCATTCGGACCCGTCACCATCCTCGTGAATAATGCCGGTGTCGCGCAGAAGCCGCTGCGTGCCATCGAAGTCGATGCCGATGAATGGCGCCGCGTGCTGTCGGTCGATCTCGACGCCGTGTTCTACTGGGCGCAGGAAGGCGCCCGCCGCATGATCGCCGCCGGCAAACAGGGCTCAATCGTCAACATCGCCTCCGTGCTCGGTTTCGGCGTCGCCAAGGGCACGGCAGCCTATGCGGTGGCCAAGGCCGCGGTGGTGCAGGCGACGCAGGCGCTGGCCATCGAACTCGCCTTCAAGGGCGTGCGCGTCAACGCCATCGCGCCGGGCTGGTTCGTGACCGAGATCAATGACACCTACCTCAATAGCGAGGCAGGTAACGCCATGAAGCGCGACATTCCGATGGGCCGCTTCGGCGAGAAGGGCGACCTCGACGGCGCGCTCTTGCTGCTGGCGTCGGACGCCGGACGTTACATGACCGGCGCCACCCTCGTCGTCGATGGCGGGCAGGTGGTGCAGCTTAAAGGATAAAGAGGAAGAAAAATGGACTTCAATCTCTCCCCCGAACATGAAGAGCTGCGCCTCAAGGTCCGCGCCTTCATCGCGCAGGACGTGCTGCCGCTGGAGAAGGATCCGGCGAATTTCGCCGAGCACGAGAACATTCCGCATGAACGGCTGGAGCCGGTGCGCGAGAAGGCGCGCAAGCTCGGCCTGTGGGCGCCGCAGTCGCCGAAAGAGTACGGCGGCATGGAATTGCCGATGGTCGCCTGGGCCGCGATCTACGAGGAAGCGGCGCGCTCGCTGTTCGGCCCGCTCGCCTTGAACTGCATGGCGCCGGATGACGGCAACATGAACATGCTGCGTCTCGTCGGCACGCAGGCTCAGAAGGATAAATGGCTGGCGCCCATCGTCGCCGGCAAGGTGCGCTCGGCCTTCGCCATGACCGAACCGGCGCCGGGCGGCGGCTCCGACCCGACCATGATCCGCACCCGCGCCGAGAAGAAGGGCGGCAAATATGTCGTGCATGGCCGCAAGTGGTTCATCACCGGGGCCGATGGCGCGTCGCATTTCATCCTGATGGCGCGCACGTCGGACGATGCGCGCAAGGGCCTCACGGCGTTTCTCTATCACAAGGATCAACCGGGCTGGCGCATCACGCGCCGCATCGGGATCATGGGCCCGGAAGAACACGGCGGCCATTGCGAACTGGAATTCGACGGCCTGGAAATTCCCGAAGAGAATGTGCTGCTCGGTGAAGGCGAAGGCCTGCGGCTGATGCAGGTGCGGCTCGGCCCGGCGCGGCTGACGCATTGCATGCGCTGGACCGGCTGGGCCAAGCGCTGCCTCGAGATCGCACAGGAATACATCGCGAACCGCGAAGGCTTCGGCATCAAGCTCGCCGATCGCGAAAGCGTGCAGATCAAGCTCGGCGAGGTCGCGCAGCAGATCCAGATCGCGCGGCTGCTGACCATGCATGCGGCCTGGATGCTCGATCAGGGCGGCCGCGCGCGCAAGGAGGTGTCGATGGCCAAGGTGCATGTCGCCAATGCGCTGCATCAGGCCGCCGATGTCGCGATCCAGCTGCAGGGCGCGCGCGGCTATTCCAAGGACACCATCGTCGAGTGGATCTATCGCTACGCGCGTTCGGCAAAGCTGGTCGATGGCGCCTCCGAAGTGCACATGATGGTGCTGGCCAAATTCATGCAGAAGGAAGGCCAGGACTTCTGGCAATGGGGCCCGGGCGAGGGCCGTCGCAACGCGCGGTAGGCGGCGGACGAACCCGCGCGCGGACCTGTGAATTCGGCTAGAATAGATAATTGCCGAATCATGGGGCCCCTGGATGTCCGTCGTGCCCGTGCAGCCCGGCCTGTCCTACGCCGCGACCGGCACGCGCCCGGAGCCGACGGTCGTTGCCGGTAATGGCGGTGGCGGCGTGGCATCGACTGTGGCGGCTTCCGCCGCTGGAGCCCAGGCGCCGCCGCTCGATCCCTTGATGGCGGCGCTGTCGCAGGCGCTCAGCGCCGCGGCCGCGCGGCAGGATGGGCTGGCGCCGCTGTTCGCCAATCTCACAGCGCTGGTCGGCCGCAGCGATTTCCCCGATGGGGTGCGCAACGCGGCCCAGTCGCTGCTCAATCTCCAGCTCCCCAGCACGGCGATCGAAGGCGGCACTTTGCGCCAGGCCATCGCCCGCTCCGGCCTGTTCGTCGAAGCGGTGCAGGCCAGCGGCCTGACGCCCGCCGCCAATATCAAATCCGCGCTCCAGGATCTGCGCACCGTGCTGCAGGGGCTTGTCGATGCGGTGCCGGTTGCCGGTAAGCCGGCGGCGACCCCGATGGCGACACCGCCGGGCGCCGCGGGCGCGGTGCCGGCGCAAGCGGCCGTCGTGGCGGAATCGAGCGTCCGCCAGGTGGCGATGGCGATGCTGTCGGAGACCGAAACCATGCTGGCGCCGCCCTCGGCTGCGGCCGCCGCGGCCGTACGTATGGGCAGCGCGCCGGCTGTCTCGGACAATCTTCAGGCGTTGCTGGCGCAGCCCAATCTGCCCGATGCCGTGCGCAATGCCGCGCAGGCCTTGCTCGGTCTGCGCACCGCCGCCGCGCTGCAATTGTCGAATGGTTCGTCGGCGCTGCCGCTCGGCGTGCTGCTGCCGGATGCGGCCATGGCCGACGCCGCGGTCAGGATGGCGATGCAGAACCTGCGCGATGCGCTGAAGGGATTTCTCGGCGTCGATGGCGCGCCGCCGGAGGCGCGCACGACTCCCTTGCCGCCGCCGTTCCGCGGTGCGTTGCCGGTGGCGCAACCGCCGATGCAGGCGACCATCGCGGGCGCCGGTCTGCGCGAAGCGGCGACGACGCTGCTCGCGCAAACCGACGCGGCGATCGCGCGACACGTGATGCTGCAGATCGCGTCCTTGCCGGCGTCGCAGCAGCCGTCGCATCCGCCGGACGATCATTCGGTGCGGCTGGTGTTCGACATTCCGCTGGCGACGCCGCAAGGCACCATCGTCGTGCAGGTTCAGGTCGAGCGCGACGCGCCGCAGCATGAAGCGCAGGCGCCGGTGCTGAGCATACGCTTCGCCGTCGATATGGAGCCGATCGGTCCGGTGCGTGCGCGCGTGGCGCATATCGGCGGCAAGACCAGCGTGACCATGGTCGCGGAGAAGCCGGCGAGCGCCGCCGCCTTGCAGCAGGATATCGGCTCGCTCAGGGCGGCGCTGGCGCAAGCCAGGCTCGAGCCGGGCGAGCTGCATTGCCTCAGCCACGATCAGACCAGGGTCACGGCGCCGCAAGGCCAGTTCGTGAACCGCGCGTCATGAGCGGCCAGCCCCCGTACAAGCCGCCGCTCGCGGTGGCGCTGGAATACGATCACGAAACGACGCCGCGCGTCACCGCGGTCGGCCAGGGCGACGCCGCCGAACGCATGCAAGAGATCGCGCGCCAGCACGGCGTGCCGCTCGTTGAAAATCCGCAACTCGCCGCGGCCTTGTCGAGACTGCCGCTCGATCAGGAAATTCCCGAGCAGCTTTATCGCGCCGTCGCCGAGGTGCTGTCCTATATCCTGCGCACCTCGGGAAAACTGGGGGCGGGCAAATGATCGCGGCAATCTCCGCTCATTCCCGCGAAAGCGGGAATCCAGAAAGCCAGAACTGGGTCCCCGCTTTCGCGGGGACGAGCGGGTTGGTCATTTGCACTCGACGTTGACGTCGACGCGGCGGTTGGCCGTTTCGATCTTGTTGTCGGGCGTCCACACCGCGAGATTGCGCTCGCCCCAGGCCACTTCCTTGACCTCGACGCCCGGCAAGGCCGAGCGCAGGCCGTTGGCGACGATCTGCGCGCGCTCGCGCGACACCGCCAGGTTGACCTGGTCGCTGCCGAGCGTGTCGGCATAACCGGCCACGGTCACGACGCAGCTCTTGCGCTCGCCGATGAATTTCTTGAGGTCGGTGGCCAGCTTTTGCGTCTGCGTATTGGCGTTGGCGGAGCGGTCGAAGCGCACGCTCAGGCCGGCCGGCGCCGCCGCAGCGGCGGTCGCGGCCGCCTGCGGCACGTAAACGACGATCAACTCGCGCTCGGCCGGCGCTTTCGCGGCCTCCACCTGCGCGGTGTCCTTGGCGACGGTCGAGGACGGCATGTTCAGCGCGGCGAGGGCCGCCTTCTGCGCCTCGGTCGTCACCTTGATGCTGTCGACCGACAGCGCGATGCGCTGCAGCGCCTGTTCCTGCGCCGTCGTCGCGGTCTTGAGTTCGCCGACCCCGCCGGACGCCGCCTTGATGTCGGCGAGGGCCTTGTCGGTGCCGTCGATCTTGGCGGTGAGGGCGGCCAGCGATTTGTTGGTCGCGTCGAGCTTGGCCGAAAGCCCGGCGAGGGCGATGTCGGGCCCGCTGCCCGCGGACGCTTTGCCGAGATCGGCGATCGCCGCGTTGGTGCGGTCCACCTTGGCGTTGAGCGCCTCGATCTGCGTCAGGAATTTCGTGCGCTCGGCCGCGGTCGAATTCCACATCACGAAGGCGGTGCCCGCCACCGCTATGACCGCCCCCAGAACGGCCGACGTGCCCGCCGCCAGTGCTTCCCCAGCCATCGCAAATCCCCCTCTTGTGAGCCACCCTTTTGCAAAAGCTTATACGTCTATGCCTATCGCGCAATGACACAGGTTCTTGACACCGCAGCGTCGACGCGTCGCGGTCATCCATCGCGCGCATGAGCCTCAAATCACATTGGCCGCCCGGAAAACTGCGCCGTTGCCGCAGCGGCTGAAATTTCCTTTTAGAGCCGCACCAGAAAACGAAATTGACCCGCAAGTTCCGGGGGATAGGCTGTTCCAACCGCCTTTGCCTGGCGCATCAAGTGCCTATATGAATGTCGTGCGAAGCCGGTATCGTATTCGAAGCCAAGAACGGCGTGGGCCGGAAGGCCCGGCGGGAGGCTAATTTATGACGCTCCGACCGGTCAGCCTCGACGATAAATACGACCTGAACCAGAGCCACGTTCTGGTCACCGGCTATCAGGCCCTGATCCGCGCCATCCTGATGCAGAAGGAGCGCGACCGCCGCGCCGGGCTGAACACCGGCGGTTTCCTGACCGGCTATCGCGGCTCGCCGCTCGGCGGCCTCGACCAGCAGTTCATGCGCGCCGGCAAGCATCTCGCCGGCGCCGACGTTCAGTTCCAGCCCGGCCTCAACGAGGAACTCGCCGCCACCGCGCTGTGGGGGACCCAGCAGGCCGAACTGCGCGGCGAGGGCAAGTTCGATGGCGTCTTCGGCCTCTGGTATGGCAAGGGCCCCGGCGTCGATCGCTCCGGCGACGTCTTCCGCCACGCCAATCTCGCCGGCTCGTCGCAGCATGGTGGCGTGCTCGCCCTGATGGGCGACGACCACACCGCCGAATCCTCGACCACGGCGCATCAGTCGGAATTCCATTTCGTCGACGTGATGATGCCGATCCTCAATCCGGCCGGCGTGCAGGAGATCATCGACTACGCGCTCTACGGCTGGGCCATGTCGCGCTACACCGGGACCTGGACCGCGCTCAAATGCATGCACGAGACGGTCGAGTCGACCGGCGTCGTGGACGGCAGCGTCGACCGCATGAAGCTGGTCGTGCCGACCGACTTCTTCATGCCCGAAGGCGGGCTCAACATCCGGCTGGTCGACACGATCCTGGGCCAGGAAGCGCGCCTGCACGATTACACGCGCGACGCCATG
>DATMEX010000012.1:0-32691 GCA_035556455.1 Pseudolabrys sp. | reverse complement strand
CTGTCGCATCTGCCGGCGCGCATGGACACCGGCGAGACCGTGGCCGTGGTGCTGATGGCGCTGATCCTGTCGCTGCTCGCGACGCTGTATCCGTCCTGGCGCGCCGCGCGCCTCGATCCGGTGGAGGCGCTGCGCTATGAGTGAGGTCATCGTCGAAACGCAGGTCGAGATCGAAGGGCAGGAGACGCAGGACTATCCGATCCTGTTCCTGCATCAGGTCGAGCGCCATTACAGCCAGGGCGAAGCCACGCTCGACATCCTGCGCGGCGCTGAACTGGCGGTGTGGCCCGGGCAGTCGGTCGCGCTGGTGGCGCCGTCCGGCGCCGGCAAATCGACGCTGCTGCATCTGGCCGGTCTGCTCGAGCATCCCGACCATGGCGACGTTTATATCGGCGGCAAGGCGACCGCGAACCTGCCGGACGCCGAACGGACGCGCATCCGTCGGACGGAGATAGGCTTCGTCTATCAATCGCACCATCTGCTGCCGGAGTTCACGGCTATTGAAAACGTGATGCTGCCGCAGCTGATCCGCGGCCTCGGCCGCAGCGAGGCGAAAACCCGGGCGGTGGAGCTGCTCAGCTATCTGGGGCTGAAGGCCCGCCTCAATCACCGGCCGGCCGAACTGTCCGGCGGCGAGCAGCAGCGCGTGGCCATCGCCCGCGCCGTGGCCAATGCGCCGCGCATCCTTCTGGCCGACGAGCCGACCGGCAATCTCGACACCAAGACCGCCGAGCACGTCTTCGCCGCCTTCACCCAGCTCGTGCGCGCCTCGGGGTTGGCCACCATCATCGCCACCCACAACCTGGATATCGCCGCCCGCATGGACCGGCGCGTGACCATCCGTGACGGGCTGATCGTGGAGATGGATTGAGCGCGGCCGCCGCAAGAAAAACCACCCAACAAGGGTGGTTTTTCTTTGATATGCGCAATTGAGTGCCGCGATCTATTTCAACTGGCTCGAAACCGACTCGAAGCTGGTGTTGAGCTTGGTGCCGATGCTGTTGACGGCCGCGATGACCGCAACGGCAATGCCCGCTGCGATCAAGCCGTATTCGATCGCGGTGGCGCCACTTTCATTTTTGCCAAAAGCTATGATCTTTCTGAGCATACGCTTTACTCCAGACAGTATCGAAACCCGCCTGTTCTGCGGGTATGAGCAGCGTAAGTGGCAGTTTTAAACATCGCCTAACAAAACCCATAACCAAAATGTAAAATGGCTTTAGTGATGCAGTTCTCGCAGATGCCTTGTCATCGCAGAGCGGGCCATACCGTCTCCTGAGGCAAGTAACGGCTGACCGAGAACGAAAAAACCACCTCCGATGCGGAGGTGGTTTCCGTCATCTTAGCCGCGCGCCGCCGCCGCCACTTAGTCTTTCAGTTGGCTCGAGATCGAGGTGAAGCTCGTATTGAGCTTGGTGCCAATGGTGTTGACCATCGCGATGATGGCCACCGCGATGCCGGCGGCAATGAGGCCGTATTCGATGGCGGTGGCGCCGCTCTCGTCTTTGATGAAGGCCGTTAGCTTCCTCAACATACGCAATACTCCTCCCAGACGTTGCCAAATCCGCCCTGTTCAACGGGTGAGTGCAGCCTAGAGAGGTGGCGTAAACGCCTCGTAAAAACGGGCGAGTAAATTCAAGACTGCAATCTAGGCGGGTCTTTTCCGCCGGCGAGGGCCGGCTGAAAAAAGCGGCGAGAGCGCCCTTGACTCCAGAACAGAAAGAGAACTATGTTCTCTCTACGTTCTTCTGGAGGGTCACATGTTCAAGATCGTCGTTCAGGAAGCCGCCACGCTCGCCGCTCTGTCGCTGTTCGTCGGCATGGTCGCGATTTGGTCCCAGGTCATCGGGAATCTCTGAAAGATCGGTTGCCTGGTCCGGTCAGCATTCGTGTCTCGCGTTTTGCGTTCCAGTCGAGAGTTTCACGTTTAGCCAACGTGTCTGTTGCGTACCACAGCTGTCTGTAGCGTAGCCCGCGTCTAGTCATTCCGGCCGGCGTTCCCCGACGCCTCAAGCCGGCATGACGGGTCGGTTCTCGCGATAAAGAATGAGGGTTCCGGCTGTCCATGCCGCCTGGGGATCGGGCGGGAGGACGGGCCGGTGCCGTGCCCTGGGCCCTGTGTAAAATCGGCAGAACCGGCTGCGATGCGCCGGTGAGGGTGGACGAGGCGGCCGCGCGTCCCCACTGTGATGGCCTTAAGGATTCGCATTCAGCCGCCGAACGCACATCATGGCCGACCCCGCCGCCTCATTGGATTTCGTGCATCTGCACGTCCACTCCGCCTATTCGCTGCTCGAGGGCGCGCTGCCGATCGGCAAGCTCGCGGATCTGGCCAAGGCCGACAAGCAGGCCGCGCTCGCGCTCACCGACACCGACAACATGTTCGGTGTGCTGGAATTCTCCGAGAAGATGGCCGGGTCGGGCATTCAGCCGATCGTCGGCGTCGCGCTCGCCGTCGATTTCGGCGACACCGAGAACGGGCCGCGCGCCGCGCTCGCCGCCAGCGATCGTCAGCGCCTCGTCCTGCTGGCGGCGTCCGAGGAGGGCTACCGCACCCTGATGCGGCTCAATTCGCGTGCCTTCATGGAATCGCCGCCAAACGAGCCGCCACGCGCGAAAATCGAATGGCTCGAGGAGGAGCGCGACGGCATCTCTCAGGGCATCATTGCCCTGACCGGCGGTCCGTCAGGGCCGCTTGATCGTGCCATTGCCGCGGGGCAGAGCCAGGTCGCCGCGGCGCGCCTCGACCGGCTCGCCGCGCTGTTCGGCGACCGCCTCTACATCGAAATCCAGCGCCACGGCACCGCCGTCGAGCGCGGCGTCGAGAAGGTGCTGATCGACTTTGCCTATGAGCGCGGCATTCCTTTGGTGGCTACCAACGAGCCGTTCTTCGCCTCAACCGGCGATTATGAATCCCACGACGCCCTGATCTGCATCGCCGAAGGGCGTTACGTCGCCGACGGCGAGCGCCGTCAGCTCACGCCGGAGCATCGCTACAAGACCCGCGCCGAAATGGTGGCCCAGTTCGCCGACCTGCCGGAGGCGATCGCCTCGACGGTGGAGATCGCGCAGCGCTGCGCCTACCGGCCGAAGACCCGCAAGCCGATCCTGCCGCGCTTTGCCATGGGCACGGACGAGGCGACCGAGCTGCGCCAGCAGGCCGAGGCCGGCCTGACCCGGCGCATCGAGACTGCCGGCCTCGCCGAGGGCTTCACAGAAAAGGACTACCGGGACCGGCTCGACTTCGAGCTCAACGTCATTGAGAAGATGAAGTACCCCGGCTACTTCCTTATTGTGTCTGACTTTATCAAGTGGGCCAAGGATCACGGCATCCCGGTCGGTCCGGGCCGCGGCTCCGGCGCCGGTTCGCTGGTGGCTTATTCGCTGACCATCACGGACCTCGATCCGCTGCGCTTCGGCCTGCTGTTCGAACGCTTCCTCAACCCGGAACGCGTGTCGATGCCCGACTTCGACATCGACTTCTGCCAGGACCGCCGCGAGGAAGTGATCCGCTATGTGCAGGAGCGCTACGGCCGCGATCAGGTGGCGCAGATCATCACCTTCGGCACCTTGCAGGCGCGCGGCGTGCTGCGCGACGTCGGCCGCGTGCTGCAAATGCCCTACGGTCATGTCGACCGGCTGTGCAAGCTGGTGCCGCAGAACCCGGCGGCGCCGATCAGCCTCGCCAAGGCGATCGAGGACGAGCCCAAGCTGCAGGCCGAGGCCGAGAGCGATCCGACCGTGGCGCGCGCTTTCGCCATCGCCAAGAAGCTCGAGGGCCTGACCCGCCACGCCTCGACCCATGCCGCCGGCATCGTTATCGGCGACCGGCCGCTCAACGAACTGGTGCCGCTCTATCGCGATCCCAAGTCCGATATGCCGGTCACCCAGTTCAACATGAAGTGGGTGGAGCAGGCCGGGCTGGTGAAGTTCGACTTCCTCGGCCTCAAAACGCTGACCACGCTCAAGACGGCGGTCGAGCTTCTCAAGCTGCGCGGCGTCGAGGTCGATCTCGGCGCCATCCCGCTCGATGACCGGAAAACCTACGAACTTCTGGCCCGCGCCGAAGCGGTCGGCGTGTTCCAGCTGGAAAGTCAGGGCATGCGCCGGGCGCTGCTCGACATGAAGCCCGACCGTTTCGAGGACATCATCGCGCTGGTCGCGCTGTATCGCCCGGGCCCGATGGCGAACATCCCGACCTATTGCGCGCGCAAGCACGGTGACGAGGTCCCCGAATACATCCACCCCAAGCTGGAGCCGGTGCTGAAGGAGACCTTCGGCGTCATCGTTTACCAGGAACAGGTGATGCAGGCCGCGCAGCTATTGGCCGGCTATTCGCTCGGCGACGCCGACCTTCTGCGCCGCGCCATGGGCAAGAAGATCCGCTCCGAGATGCAGAAGCAGGGCTCGATCTTTGTCGAGGGCTGCGCCAAGAACGATATTCCCAAAGCGCAGGCCGAGGCGATCTTCGAACTGCTCGAGCGCTTCGCCGACTACGGCTTCAACAAGTCGCACGCCGCCGCCTACGCGCTGGTCGCCTACCAGACCGCCTATATGAAGGCGAACTACCCGGTCGAATTCCTCGCCGCGTCGATGACGCTCGACATGGGTAACACCGACAAGCTGTCGGAATTCCGCGCCGAGGCCGAACGGCTCGGCATCAAGGTCGAGGCGCCGTCGGTCAACCGCTCCGGCGTCGAGTTCGGCGTCGAGGGCAACACCATCATCTACGCGCTCGCGGCGCTGAAAGGCGTCGGCCGCCAGGCCGTCGATTCCATCGTCGAGACGAGGGGGCAGAAACCGTTTGCCGATCTCGCCGACTTCGCCGCGCGCATCAATCCGCGCGCGGTCAACAAGCGCGTGCTGGAAAGCCTTGCCGCTGCCGGCGCTTTCGACGAATTCGACAAACACCGCGCCCGCGTCTTCGCCGCGATGGACAAGGTGATGGGCATTGCCCAGCGCACCCACGAGACCCAGGCCGTCGGCCAGAACGATTTCTTCGGCGGCGCCGGCAAGGCCGAGCCGATCGCCATGCCGAATGTCGAGCCGTGGCTGCCGGCCGAGCGGCTCAAGCGCGAATACGAAGCGATCGGCTTCTTCCTGTCCGGCCATCCGCTCGACGACTACGCCGCCGTGCTCAAGAAAATGCGGGTGCAGAGCTGGGCGGAGTTCTCGCGCGCCGTCAAAGCCGGCGCCACCGCCGGCAAGGTCGCCGGCACCGTGGTGTCGCGTCAGGAGCGCCGCACCAAGACCGGCAACAAGATGGGCATTTTCGGCCTGTCGGATGCCTCGGGCGCCTATGAGGCGGTGATCTTCTCCGAAGGCCTCGCCGAATATCGCGACCTTCTGGAACCCGGCAAGGCGGTGCTGATGGTGCTGTCGGCGGAAGTGCAGGGCGACGATGTGCGCGCGCGCATCCAGTCGGCCGAACCGCTGGACCAGGCCGCCGCCAATCTGCAAAAAGGCCTGCGCGTGTTCCTGCGCGAGGCGGCGCCGCTCGAAGGCGTTGCCAAGCGGCTCGAACCCGCGCCGCCGCGTGCCAGCGGCGCCGGCGAGGTTTCGATGATCCTGCTGCTGGCGCAGGGCCGCGAGGTCGAGATCAAGCTCGACGGACGCTATAAGGTGTCGCCGCAGATTGCCGGCGCCATCAAGGCGGTGCCCGGCGTGGTGCAGGTCGAGGCGCTCTGACGGGCGCGGCGAGCCGGTCATTCCCGGTCATTCGATGAAGAGGTCAGGCCCTTGACGGCAATCACCGCCTATCTCGACCGTCAGGTCGATCCCGCCACTGATCATGTGCTCGGCTCCGAGAAGGCGCAGATCTCGCTGGTCGAATACGGCAGCTATGCCTGTCCTTATTGCCGCGCCGCCAATGAGCGCATCATCGAGGTGCGAGAAGAGCTGAGCGACCGGCTGTGCTACATCTTCCGCCACAAGCCGCTGACCAACAACGATCTGGCGCTGCGCGCCGCCGAACTGGTCGAGCGCGGCGATCCGGCAAAGTTCTGGGACGCCCACGTTCTGTTGATGACGCGTTCGGGCGAACTGACCGAGGACGATCTGCGCGCCGCGGCCGATCTGCTCGGCATTCCGCTCGAGGACAGGAACAGCGAAGCCGCGGAGCGAGCGTCCGCGCATGTGCAGCGCGACGTCGACAGCGCCAAGGAGAGCGGCGTGTTCGTGACGCCGACCTTCTTCATCAACAACCGCCGCTATGACGGCCCTTGGGACGAAAGCTCGTTCCTCGATGCGCTGCTCAACCGGCTTGGCCATCGCTTCCGCACCGCGGCGCTGGATTTCGCCGGCTGGGCGCCGTCGGCCGGCATTCTGCTGCTGCTGACGACCGTGCTGGCGGTGGCGCTCACCAATTCGATGGTGGGCGAGGCCTTCGAGCATTTCTGGCATCTGCCGTTCGGCTTCTCCTTCGGCGAGGTGTCTTTCAACCTGTCGCTGCTGCACTGGATCAATGACGGCCTGCTGACGATCTTCTTCCTGGTCGTCGGCCTCGAGATCAAACGCGAATTCACCGTCGGCCATCTCGCCAGCCCGCGGCTCGCGGCGCTGCCGATCGCCGCCGCCATCGGCGGCATGGTGGTGCCGGCGCTCATCTATCTGCTCGTCATTCCGGACGGGCCATGGCTGCACGGCTGGGGCACGTCGATGGCGACCGATACGGCCTTCGCCGTCGCGCTCATCGCCATGATGGGCCGCCGCGTGCCGGTCGAACTGCGCATCTTCCTCACCGCGGCCGCCATCGTCGACGACATCGGCTCGATCATCGTCGTCGCCGTGTTCTACACCGGCAAGCTCGACGTGACCTGGCTCGGCGCCGCCGTCATCGTGCTGATCGGCCTGGCGATGCTCAACCGCTGGCGCTTCTACAGCGTCACGCCTTACGCGCTGCTCGGCATCGTGTTGTGGGCCTTCATTCATGCCGGCGGCCTGCATGCGACGCTCGCCGGCGTGCTGCTGGCGCTGTTCATCCCGACGCGGCCGCCGGCCAATCTGAAGTCGCTGATCGTCCAGGCCAACACCATCATGGGCAATGAATACAAGCGTGCCGGCGAAGCGTTGCGTCATGGCCCGTCGGCGGCCGCCTTGCGCGCGCTCGATGCCATCCACGACCGCCTTGAATCGCCGGCCGACCGGCTGCTGCGGCATGCCGGCGACCGCTCGAGCTACATCGTGCTGCCGCTGTTCGCTTTCGCCAATGCCGGCGTGGCGTTTTCGCTCGACGTGTTCGGGGGCCACTCGTCGCTGATGCTGGCGATCGGCGCGGGCCTCCTGATCGGCAAACCGCTCGGCATTGTCGGGGCCTCGGCGCTGGCGGTGGCGCTCAAGCTCGCGGTCAAGCCGGACGATTATTCGTGGCGGCAACTGACCGGGGCCGGCGCGCTGGCCGGCATCGGCTTCACCATGTCGCTGTTCATCGCCGGTCAGGCGTTTCCGGTGCCCGAGGATTATGCCGCCGCCAAGATCGCGGTGTTCGGCGCCTCGGTGCTGTCGGCGATCATCGGCGTCGCCATCTTGTGGAACGCCAAGGCGCCGGACGAGAGTGCGGAAGAGAACGCATAAGCGAACGCATAAGCGAACGCGCCATCACCATGCGCAGAGCGACCGCGACGTCGGCGTGAGATCGGCCGTTTCGATGCGCCGCCAGCATTGCGCATCGAGCGCGGGATAGATTTCGTCGGTCCAGGCCGCGTTACCGGCCAGCCGCGCGCGGCAATCGTCGAGGGCTTCGCTGTCGGCGTGGCATTCGAGCCAGACCAGCACGGTTTCGCCTTCGCGCACGGGCAGGCGCGGAAAGCCGTTCGCACTTCTCTCGGTGACGAATACGGCGTCGATGCGCGCACCATGTCTCTCGAGAACCGGCCGCGCGCGCTCGGCAAAGAATGAAGCCGCCCGATCTTCGGTCCCCGGCGCCAGCGAGCAGATGTTGGCGACAACGACGCCGGCGGGCGGTGCGACGCCCTGTTCGCGGGCGCGGCTGCGGTTGTGCGCGAAGGGCGCTGTCGCGCCGGCCGGCCGCAGCAGCAGGACGTTGTCGGAATTGAGCATGGTGGCGTTGGCGGCCGATCCGAAGGCCTGCCACACCGGGCCGGAATAGAACGCGCGCAGCGCTTCGGTGCGCGTTTGCATGTCCGCGAACGAGCGCAGCCAGACGAACGCATCCGGATCGCCGGCATCGCGGAATTCGCCCTCGACCCGCATGCCGAGAGCCTCCTGCGGCGCGACGAATTCGCGGTCGAAAAGGGCGATCAGCGGCTCGCGTCCGCCGGGGCGCAGCCGGTAGCGGCGAAGCTCGAAGATCGTGTGCGGCGGCATTCGGCCCTCCAACAGGTCGGTTGTCCTGTTTCGATAACAGGACGCTTGACCTGTTTTGTCAACATGCTATCGGTGTCGCATGAGCGGGCAGGGACGAACCAACGATCCGGAGGGTGTGCGCCGGCGCATCGTCGACGCGGCCTATGAGGCTTTCGTTCAGCGCGGTTATCTCGCCACGGGAATGCTGGAGATCCGT
Source organism: Pseudolabrys sp. (assembly GCA_035556455.1). Classification (GTDB taxonomy): domain Bacteria; phylum Pseudomonadota; class Alphaproteobacteria; order Rhizobiales; family Xanthobacteraceae; genus Pseudolabrys. Next base: position 24,170 of record DATMEX010000012.1, on the reverse strand, counting down.
GACATGGCCGCGGTGTCGGGCGGCGCCATGGCACATCATTTTCCGGCCAAGCGCGACCTCGGTCTTGCCGTCATCCGCGATCGGGTTGCCGACGCTGTCGCGCGCACCTGGATCGAGCCGCTGGATGCCTGCGCCGATGCGCCGTCGGCGATCGACCGCATCTTCGCGGCGATCATCAATGAGCTCAAGCGCAAGGGCTCCGTGTCGGGATGCCCGCTCAACAACATGGCCATGGAAATCGCGGCGCATGATGCGGGCATGCGCGAAGCGCTCGACGCGGTCTTTCTGGCCTGGCAGCAGGCGTTGCGCGCGAAGTTCAAGCACGACGTCAAACAGGGGCGGGCGGGCGATCTGCATCCGGACCGCCTCGCGACGCTGGTGATTGCCGCCTATTCCGGCGCGATCGCGATGGCGAAGGCGCGTCAGAACGTGCAGCCGTTGATCGACTGCCGCAGCGAACTGGCGTCTCTGCTGGCGGCGCACTATCGGCCCGGCAAGCGCGGCGGGCGCCGGGCCGATTAGCGGCAGCGCCTAGCCCGCCTGCCGCTGCCACAGCGGGAAGGGATCGGCCAGCTTGCGCCAGCCCGCAATGTCCATGCCGGGCTTGCCGCGCACGAGACAGGCATCGAGCCGGGCGCGGATGGCGTCCTCGTCCATGCCCGTGCCGATGAACACGATTTCCTGCCGGCGGTCGCCGTAAAGCGTGCTCCAGTTGCGCTTGAGCATCTTCTGCCAATTGGGATCGCGCGGCCAGCGTGCCTCCGGCACCGCGGCCCACCAGAAGCCGAGCGCCCCGGTGCGTACGATGGCGCCGGCCTGGCTGAGTTCGCCGAGCCATTCCGGCCGCGTCGCCAGCCAGAAGTGACCCTTGGCGCGGATCACGCCCGGCCACGGCTCGTTGATGAACTGCTGGAATTTCGTCGGATCGAACGGCCGCCGCGCGCGATAGACGAAATTCCTGACGTCGTATTCTTCCGTCTCCGGCGTGTGGTCGGCAAAGCCATACAGCTCCTTGGCCCAGACCGGGTGCTGCTCGGCCTTGTCGAAGTCGAAGCGGCCGGTGTCGAGCACGCGGTCGAATGGCACCTGCGCGAAATTGGTTTCGATGAGATCCGCATCGGGATTGAGCGAGCGGATGATCTGCCGCGCCGACTGGATTTGCGCGTCCGTCGCGGCCTCGACCTTGTTGAGCACGACGACGTCGGCGAATTCGATCTGATCGACCAGGAGATCGACAAGCGTGCGCTTGTCCTCCTCGCCGAGCGACTCGCCGCGGTCGCGCAGGAAGTCGCGCGAGGCATAGTCCTTCAGCAGGTTGGCGGCATCGACCACCGTCACCATGGTATCGAGGCGGGCGACGTCGGACAGGCTGTCGCCGTTCTCGTCGCGGAACGAGAAGGTGGCGGCGACGGGCAGCGGCTCGGCGATGCCGGTCGACTCGATCAGCAGATAATCGAAGCGGCCTTCCTCGGACAGCTTGCGCACTTCCTTGAGCAGGTCCTCGCGCAAGGTGCAGCAGATGCAGCCATTGGTCATCTCGACCAAAGTTTCATTTGTCCGCGACAGGTTCGCACCGCCATCCCTGATCAGGTCGGCGTCGACGTTCACCTCGCTCATGTCGTTCACAATCACAGCGACCTTCAGGCCCTGCCGGTTGTTGAGCACGTGATTCATCAGTGTCGTTTTGCCGGCGCCAAGAAAGCCCGAAAGGACGGTGACGGGGAGTTTGTTCATGGGAGTCTTCTGTGGGGCTCATGGTGGGTAAGGGCGAGCGCGGGGCTCATTGCAGGTGGTCGGCGGACGGCGCGCCCGCGGTGAGGCAGGCGGCGAACATCGCGATGATGCGGGCGGCATGGGCCGGGCCGTAGGTGGCAACGAGACGCGGCATGGCCTCGCTGATGAGGGCGGCGGCCAAAGTGTCGTCGGCGATGCCACGTTGCTCGGCTTTGGCGATGGCCTTGCGCAGCAGGCTTTGCGCCTCATCGAAACGGGCCGGCAGCCGCCCGGGGTCGAGAATGTCCGGGGCGGCGAGCATCTGGTCACGCAGCTTGGGCATGGGAGTCGTCCTATGGAGAGAAATGTTATAACATTACATTATTGAGTCAAGATCGAGGCGGAGCGGGCTGTCCGCTGTTTGACCATTGAATTGGACCTGAAGGGGATAGGGCGACCGCCGCTCACCCCGCGAAGAGGCGCTCGGCGTCATCGCCCGCGCAAGCGGGCGATCCAGCGCCTGGCGCTCAACGCTGTCATGGCCCGCGCCAGCCGGCCATCTAGTAATCGCGGGCGTCGGCGATTACTGGATCGTCCGCGTTCGCGGACGATGACAAAGTTGGTCCGTCCAGGGCGCAGGCGCGGCCAGCGAGCCTGGGATCCATATCCCCGGTGCTGCGGTGTATGGATTCCGGGCCCATCGCTTCGCGATGTCCCGGAATGACGACAGGAAATAGTCCTTGCCTATTATTCCTATCAGGACTATAAGCAACATCGTCCTTCTCCAGACGGGGGCGCTGTCATGAGGCGTCGTTTCAGTGGGGGCAGGGCGCGGTGCCCGCGGGCTTGAGGAAACGCACCTCAGGCGCTCGGGCGGCGACGGGGTTCCGCCCGGGGGCACTAAGACCTCCCGCGAGGAGCTCGCTGACGGTGCGTGCTAGCCATTCCCCGGTTGGGAGTGGCCCAGCCGCCGAAAGCGCGGCCCGTGCCGTAATGACACCGCGATGGAGCGCCGCGGGGCGCATGTGTCCTCCGATCGAGGGCACAGCGCACCCAAAAGGTGCGATCCACAAAAGGGCGCCTCGCGGCGCTCCATCCCCTCGGCGTTTCCGAGGGAAGGAAATGGAAGGCAGGCCGCCCCGGGCCTTTAAAGAACAGGGGCGACGACGCGCGTCTTTTCAGGGCCTTAGCGCCGATCGACGCCTTGCCACCCCCGATTCATGCCTATATAAGCCCGGCTCATCACTCACGCGGAGAGTTGGCTCACGCCCCGACAATGGGCGAGCGAGCCGTCCGGTGGCCCCAATTTCCCTTTGAAAATCAAAGGCTAATCCAGGGCTCACACACCCTCCGCGGCGGACCAACCGGAGAATACAAATGGCTCTTCCTGACTTCTCGATGCGTCAGCTGCTCGAGGCTGGCATTCATTTCGGCCATCAGGCCCACCGCTGGAACCCGAAGATGGGTCAATACATCTTCGGCACCCGCAACAACATTCACATCGTCGATCTGGCCCAGACCGTGCCGATGCTGCACGCGGCGCTGAAAGCCGTGTCCGACACCGTCGCCCGTGGCGGCCGCATCCTGTTCGTCGGCACCAAGCGCCAGGCGCAGGACCCGATCGCGGACGCTGCCAAGCGCTGCGCCCAGTACTACGTCAATTCGCGCTGGCTCGGCGGCACGCTGACCAACTGGAAGACCATCTCGGGTTCGATCTCTCGCCTGCGCAAGCTGGAAGAGATCCTCAACTCGGCGGATGCCGGCGGCTACACGAAGAAAGAGCGCCTGACGATGCAGCGCGAGCGCGACAAGCTCGACCGCTCGCTCGGCGGCATCAAGGACATGGGCGGCGTGCCCGACCTGATCTTCGTGATCGACACCAACAAGGAAGACATCGCGATCAAGGAAGCGCGCCGGCTCAACATCCCGGTCGCCGCGGTCGTCGACACCAACTGCGATCCGAACGGCATCACCTATGTCGTGCCGGGCAACGATGACGCCAGCCGCGCTCTGTCGCTGTATTGCGACCTGATCGCCAAGGCCGCCATCGACGGCATCGCGCGCGCCCAGGGCGAGCGTGGCGTCGATCTCGGTGCCGCCGAAAAGCCGGTCGCGGAAGCGATCCCGACGGCTCCGGCCGCCGGCGATCTCGGCTTCGAGCAGCTCCCCGGGCCGCGCGGCGTTGCCGACGACCTCAAGAAGCTCCCCGGCGTCTCGGGCGCGATCGAGAAGCAGCTCAACGATCTCGGCATCTTCCACTATTCGCAGATCGCCGAACTGTCGCCGACCGCTGCGCATAATGTCGGCGAAGAAGTCGGTCTGCCGGGTCGCGTCGATGGCTGGATTGCCAAGGCGAAGACCATGCTCGCGGACGCCGAGTAACAAAACGATCAGCCGGCACCTATATAAGGTGCCGGCACTTCGCTCCGAACGAAAGACGCCAGCGGCCACGGTCCCGGACCATGGCCGCCGTGGCGGATAAAGGATTTTACCGATGGCAACTATTTCCGCACAGATGGTCAAAGAGCTGCGCGAGTCGACCGGCGCCGGCATGATGGATTGCAAGGCCGCGCTGAACGAGACCGCCGGCGACATGGCGCAGGCCCAGGACTGGCTGCGCAAGAAGGGCCTGTCGAAGGCCGCCAAGAAGGCCGGCCGCGTCGCCGCCGAAGGCCTGATCGGCCTGAAGGTCAAGGGCACCAAGGCCGTGGTCGTCGAGGTCAACTCGGAGACCGACTTCGTCGCGCGCAACGACCTGTTTCAGGGTCTCGTGCTGATGAGCGCGGATGTCGCCTTCGACGTCGGCACCGATGTCGAGAAGATCAAGGCGCACAAGGTCGGCTCGATCACCGTCGCCGATGCTTTCAACGACACGATCGCGAAGATCGGCGAGAACATGACCTTGCGCCGCGCCGCTTCGCTGGAAGTGTCGAAGGGCGTGATCGGCGCCTATGTTCACACCGCGGTCTCCGAAGGCCTCGGCAAGATCGGCGTCATCGTCGGCCTTGAATCGCCGGGCAACACGGACGAGCTCACCGCGCTCGGCCGCCAGCTCGCCATGCATGTCGCATCGTCGAACCCGATCGCGCTCGATGCGTCGGGCGTGCCGGAAGACGTCATCAAGCGCGAGAAGGACGTGCTCGCCGACAAGTTCCGTCAGCAGGGCAAGCCGGAGAACATGATCGAGAAGATCGTCGAGAACGGCCTGAAGACCTTCTACAAGGAGCAGACCTTCCTCGAGCAGCCCTTCATCTTCGACGACTCCGGCAAGAAGAGCGTCGCGCAGGCGGTGAAGGAAGCCGAAGGCAAGGTCGGCGGTCCGATCAAGATCACCGGCTTCGTGCGCTACGCGCTCGGCGAGGGTATCGAGAAACAGGAATCGGACTTCGCCGCCGAAGTTGCGGCGGCGGCCGGAACCAACTGAACGAACAAAGCGGCGGTGCAAGTCACCGCCGCTCTTGCATGAGGGGACCGCGGACGAATGGCTGATCCCGTTTACAAGCGCGTCGTCGTCAAACTGTCGGGCGAGGCGCTGTCCGCCGACAAGGGCTTCGGCATCGATCAGGCCATTGTCGAGCGCATCGCGGCCGATCTTGCCGCGACGGCCAAGCTCGGCGTCGAGCTCGGCGTGGTGGTCGGCGGCGGCAACATCTTCCGCGGCGTCGAAGTCTCGAACCGCGGCGTGCCGCGCCCCGTCGGCGACACCATGGGCATGCTGGCGACCGTGATGAATTGCCTGGTGCTGGAGGCCGCCATCGAGCGCGCCGGCGTCGAGGCGCGCACCTTGTCGGCGCTGGCCATGACGGCGGTCTGCGAGACCTATAACCGCAAGCGCGCCATGAAAAATCTGGCCAAGGGCCGGGTCGTGCTGCTGGCCGCCGGGACCGGCAATCCGTTTTTCACCACCGACACCACGGCGGTGCTGCGGGCTGCGGAACTCGACTGCCAGGCGGTGTTGAAGGCCACCAATGTGGATGGCGTTTATACCGCCGATCCGAAGAAAGACCCGTCCGCGACCCGATATGAGCGCCTCAGCCACCAGGAGGCCCTCGAAAAGGACCTCAAGGTGATGGATGGCACCGCCTTCGCGCTTGCCCGCGAGAACCGCTTGCCTATCATCGTTTTCTCGATGGCGGGCAAAGGAGCGGTCGAGGCCGTGTTGCGCGGCGAGGGGCGTTCGACGCTGGTCGGCTAGTCGAATCCGTCCGGACGAATTAAATCCGGCCACCGCTTCGATGTGCGCACCGCGAAGGCCGCACGCGATCGAACGGCGGCCGTCTCAAGAAGCAGGGGAAGCGTCATGGCCAATGCCACTCACGACATGAACGAAATCAAGCGCCGCATGGCGGGTGCCGCCACGTCGCTGAAGACCGAACTGTCGGGCCTGCGCACCGGCCGCGCCTCGACCCATCTGCTCGACCCGGTGACGGTCGATGCCTACGGCCAGAGCATGCCGCTCAACCAGTGCGCCAGCGTGACGGTGCCGGAGCCGCGGCTGATCGCGGTCAGCGTCTGGGACAAGTCGCTGGTCAAGGCGGTGGAGAAGGCGATCGTCGATTCCAATCTCGGCCTGTCGCCGGCCACCGAAGGACAGACCATCCGCCTGCGCATTCCGGAGTTGAACCAGGATCGCCGCAAGGAGCTCGTCAAGCTCGCGCACAAATACGCCGAAGCCGCGCGTGTCGCCGTCCGCCATGTTCGCCGCGACGCGCTCGACACGCTCAAGAAGCTCGAGAAGGATCACGGCAAGGACGAGATCGAGCGTTTCACCGCCGAGATCCAGAAGGCGACCGACGCCGGCATCGCCGAAGTCGATCAGTTGCTCGCCGCGAAGGAAAAGGAAATCCTCACGGTCTGAGGTCGAGCCAGGACATGTCCGACGCCGAGCATCAGCAACAGGCGGCCTCCACCGAAGTGCCGCATCACGTCGCCATCATCATGGATGGCAACGGGCGCTGGGCGTCGGCGCGCGGCATGCCGCGGGTCGAGGGCCACCGCCGCGGCGTCGAGGCGGTACGGCGCACGATCCGCGCCGCCGGCGAAATCGGCATCAAGGTCATCACCATCTTCTCGTTCAGCGCCGAAAACTGGTCGCGGCCCGCGAGCGAAGTCGGCGAGCTGATGGGGCTTCTGCGCCGCTTCATTCGCAACGATCTCGCCTCGCTGCACGAGAGTGGCGTGCGCGTGCGCATCATTGGCGAGCGTGAGGGCCTCGAGCCCGACATTGCGCGGCTGCTTACCGAGGCCGAAGAGCTGACAAAGAACAACACGAACCTGACCCTGGTCGTCGCCTTCAACTACGGCGCCCGGCAGGAGATCGTGCGTGCGGCCAAACGCGCCGCGCAACTCGTCGCCGACGGCAAGCTGAGGCCCGAGGACATCACGCCGGACAGCTTCGCGGGATTCCTTGATGCGCCGGATATTCCCGATCCCGACCTGATCATCCGCACCAGCGGCGAACAGCGTCTGTCGAATTTCCTGTTGTGGCAATCGGCCTACAGCGAACTCGTCTTCGTGCCGACCTACTGGCCGGATTTCGATCGCGCCGCGCTCGAAGCCGCCATCGACAGCTTCCGTCAGCGCGAACGCCGTTTCGGTGGTCTGGTCGCCAGGACGGCATCGTGATGACGGCACCGCCGGCCGACGCGTCAGCACGCAAGCCGAGCAATCTGTTGCTCCGCGTCGTCTCCGCGGCGGTCATGGCGCCGCTCGCCGTCGGCGCGGCTTATGTGGGCGGCTGGGTATTCGCAGGCTTCTGGGTACTCGCGGCGCTCGCGGTGCTCTGGGAATGGATCGGACTCGTCGCCGGCCGCGATCATCGGCTGATGCTGGGGTCTTGCGGCGGCGCCATCGTGCTGGCCGCTGTGCTGGCCTGGACCGATCATCCGGTGGCCGCGGTGCTGCTGATGGCGCTCGGCGCGCTGGCGGCATCGATCTTCGTGGCGCGGGCACAGCGTGTGTGGATTTCGGCCGGCATCGGCTATGCCGGCAGCATGATGCTGGCGCCGATCGTTTTGCGCGGCGAGGACTTCCTCGGCTTCATCGCCATCGTTCTGCTGTTCGCCATCGTCTGGACCACCGACGTGCTCGCATACTTCACGGGGCGCGCTTTTGGAGGGCCGAAGCTCATGCCGGCGGTCAGCCCGAAGAAGACATGGTCCGGCGCCGTTGGCGGCACGATCGGCGCTATTGCCGCCGCCTGCGCTGTCGCTGCGTTGTTCGGTGGATTCAACATCGTGGCGATCGCCGCGGTCGCCTTTGTTCTGTCGGTCGTCTCGCAGGCCGGCGATCTATTTGAGTCGCATATCAAGCGTCGCTTCAACGCCAAGGATGCCAGCCAGCTCATTCCCGGCCATGGCGGCGTCATGGACCGTCTCGACGGTTTCTGGGCCGCCGTCATCGTCGCGGTTGTGATCGGTGTTGTCCGTGGCGGTCTCGATGAGCCGGCCCGCGGTTTGCTGGTATGGTGACGCCATGAGCGTCGGCGGTCTCGCAGCGACCAGGCTTTCAGCCTCGCGGCCGGACGCGATGGCGCGCAGCGTCAGCATTCTCGGCGCCACCGGCTCGATCGGCTCGAGCACGGTCGATCTCATCAAGCGCTCGCGCGATCGCTTTCGCGTCGAAGCCGTCACCGCCAACAGCAATGCCGCGGCGCTCGCCAAGGTCGCGCGCGATCTCGGCGCGCGCGTGGCCGTGCTGGCGGACGAGGGCGGTTACGGCGATCTCAAATCGGCGCTCGCCGGCACCGGGATCGAAACCGCCGCGGGCGAGGCGGCGCTGATCGAAGCCGCGCAGCGCCCGGCGGATTGGGTTATGGCGGCGATCGCCGGCGCGGTTGGCCTCAAGCCAACACTGGCCGCCATCGAACGCGGCGCGACCGTGGCGCTCGCCAACAAGGAATGCCTCGTCTGCGCCGGTTCGCTGTTCATGCGTCGCGCCAAGGCATCGGGTGCGGCCGTGCTGCCGGTCGACAGCGAGCACAATGCGGTGTTCCAGGCGCTCGGCGCCGGCCGCCGCGAGGACGTCTCGCGCGTGATCCTGACCGCGTCGGGCGGCCCGTTCCGCACCTGGACGCTCGATCAGATCAGGACGGCCACGCCGGAACAGGCGCTCAAGCATCCCAACTGGTCGATGGGGCCCAAGGTCACGATCGACTCCGCGACGCTCATGAACAAGGGCCTCGAGGTCATCGAAGCCCACCATCTGTTCGGCCTCGCGCCGGATGAGATCGAGGTGCTGGTGCACCCGCAGTCCGTGGTGCACGGGCTGGTCGAGTTCCGCGACGGCTCGGTGGTGGCCCAGCTTGGGCCCGCGGATATGCGGGTGCCGATCGCCCATTGCCTGGCCTACCCGGAACGTCTCGACGGCCCGGTGCCGCGGCTCGATTTGGCGGCCTTGCGCAAACTGACCTTCGAAAACCCGGATCTGACCCGTTTTCCGGCGCTCGGTCTCGCTCGGCAGGCCATGATGACGGGCGGGGCGGCGCCGACGGTCCTCAATGCCGCCGACGAGGTGGCGGTCGCCGAGTTTATCGCCGGCCGCCTGAGCTTCCCGGGGATCGCCGCCCTGGTCGAGGCGACGCTCGAAGCCGCGGCCAAGCGTGGGCTTCTGGCCGATCCGGTATCTGTGGAGGCGGCGCTCGCCGTTGACCATACCGCGAGAGGACTGGCCCGCGAACTCTTGCTCAATAATGCCGTAAAGGCATTCTAGTCACCTTTCGGTCATAGTGTGGCCCTTCGGCGGGCCCGGACGAGGATTTCAGATGAGCGTTTTCGAGCAATTGGGCGCCTTTGGCGGCGGGGCGGCCGGTTACATTGTTCCGTTCCTCTTCGTCCTGACCATCGTCGTGTTCTTCCATGAGCTGGGGCACTTCCTGGTGGCGCGCTGGTGCGGCGTGAAGGTCACGGCGTTCTCGATCGGCTTCGGTCCCGAGATCGTCGGCTTCAACGACCGCCACGGCACCCGCTGGAAACTGTCGGCCATTCCGCTCGGCGGCTACGTGAAATTCCTCGGCGACGACAATGCCGCCAGCGTGCCCGACCACGAGGGCGCCAAGGCCATGTCGGAGGAAGAGCGCAAGGTTTCCTTCGTCCACAAGGCGGTCGGCCCGCGTGCCGCCGTGGTGGCGGCCGGCCCCATCGCCAACTTCATCCTGGCGATCCTGATTTTCGCCGGCGTGTTCATGTTCGCCGGCAAGCAGACCACCACCGCCCGCGTCGACAGCATCCAGGACAACAGCGCCGCCCAGGCCGCCGGCTTCAAGCCGGGCGATCTGGTGCTGTCGATCAACGGCAGCAAGATCGGCAGCTTCGCCGACATGCAGCGGATCGTCAGCATCAGCGCCGGCGAGAAGCTCGCGGTCGAGGTCGATCGTGGCGGCGAGAGGGTTCAGATTACCGCCGTGCCGCAGATGCGCGAAGTGAAGGACAATTTCGGCAACGTCCACCGCCTGGGCGTCCTCGGCATCAGCCGGTCGATGTCGCCGGGGGATATCCGGACCGAAACCCTGGGGCCTGTTGCCGCACTGGCGGCCGGCGCCCAGGAGACGTGGTTCGTGGTTGACCGGACCGTGTCCTATATCGGCGGCATCTTCGCCGGCCGGGAAAGCGCCGATCAGCTCGGCGGCCCGATCCGCATCGCGCAGGTGTCGGGGCAGGTCGCGACCGCCGGTTTCGTGGCGCTTTTGCACCTGACCGCGGTGCTGTCCGTGTCCATTGGCCTACTTAACCTGTTCCCGATCCCGCTGCTCGATGGCGGGCACCTTTTGTTCTATGCCGTCGAGGCCATCCGCGGCCGTCCGCTGTCGGAACGCGCCCAGGAGGTGGGGTTCAGAATCGGGTTGGCCATCGTGTTGATGTTGATGATTTTTGCAACCTTTAATGACATCCTCCACCTGGCGACATCCTGATCGTTGCCGAGCGGCAACTTGATGAGGGGAAAGGGAAAGTCCGGCTGGCGGTTTCGTTTGCAGCGCGCCTAAAACGCTGTACAACGCTACCCGACGGCGGGCCGTAAAGAGTCGGTCGGGGGCCAGATGCGGCATCGGCCGCAGGGACTAGAATAAAGGGCGCGTTGCGCATGAGACTTAGTGTGCGGGTTGTTCGGGGACTGACCCTCTCTCTGGTCTTCCTCGGTGGTATCCTTGTTGGTACCGCCGGTGTGACCATTTCTGCGTCAACGCCCGCGATGGCGCAGTCGGCGAGTTCGATTGCCGTGCAGGGCAATCGCCGCGTCGAAGCCGAAACCATCCGTTCCTATTTCCGTGCCGGCCCTGGCGGCCGTCTGGGTGCCGTCGAAATCGACGAGGGCCTGAAGGCGCTTTACGCGACCGGTCTGTTCGAAGACGTGCGCACCAGCAACGCCGGCGGCCGTCTGGTCGTGACCGTGGTCGAGAACCCGGTCATCAACCAGGTTGCCTTCGAGGGCAACAAGAAGGCCAAGGACGACCAGCTCAAGCTCGAAGTGCAGTCGAAGGCGCGCGGCACCTTGTCGAAGCCGACGGTGCAGTCCGACGTGCAGCGTATTATCGAGATTTACCAGCGCAGCGGCCGTTTCGACGTCACCGTTACGCCGAGGGTGATCGAGCTGCCGAATAATCGCGTGAACCTGGTCTTCGAGATCAAGGAAGGCGAGAAGACCGGCGTCAAGGACATCCGTTTCGTCGGCAACAACGCGTTCTCGCGCAGCCGCCTCAAGGACGTCATCAAGACCGCGGAAAGCAATTTCCTGAGCTTCCTGCAGACGACCGACATCTATGATCCGGATCGCGTCGAAGCCGATCGCGACTTGCTGCGCCGCTTCTACCTCAAGCATGGCTATGCCGACGTGCGCATCGTTTCGGCGATCGGCGAATACGATCCCTCCAAGAAGGGCTTTGTGATCACCTTTACGATCGACGAGGGGCCGCAGTACCGCGTCGGCACCATCGAGGTGATCTCCAATGTGCACGCCATCAGCACCGGTGAACTGCGCAACCAGGTGCGGCTGTCGTCCGGCAGCATCTACAACGCCGATATGGTCGAGAAGAGCGTTGAGGCCATGTCGATCGAGGCGGCCAAGCGCGGCTATGCCTTCGCCAACGTGCGCCCGCGCGGCGAACGCAAGCCCGAAACCCGCACCATCAACATTGCCTTCGTCGTCGAAGAGGGCGCGCGCGCCTATATCGAACGCATCAACATCCGGGGCAACATCCGTACGCGTGACTACGTGATCCGCCGCGAATTCGATATTTCCGAAGGCGACGCCTATAACCGTGCGCTGATCGACCGCGCCGAACGCCGCCTCAAGAACCTCAACTTCTTCAAGACCGTGAAGATCAGCAACGAGCCCGGCTCGGCGCCCGATCGCGTCGTGGTCAATGTCAACGTCGAGGAAACCTCGACCGGCGAATTCTCGATCGCCGGTGGCTACTCGACCGCCGACGGCTTCATCGCCGAAGCCAGTGTCGCCGACCGCAACCTGATGGGTCGTGGCCAGTATGCGAAGGCTGCGGTGACCTGGGGCCAGCGCACGCGCGGCGTCGACCTGAATTTCGTCGAGCCCTATCTGCTCGGCTACCGCATGGCGGGCGGCATCGATCTCTTCGCGCGCAAGAACGATGCGTCGAACTCGATTTCCTACGACGTCACGACCTACGGTACCAACCTGCGTCTCGGCTTTGCGCTGACGGAGGAACTGTCCTTCGCGCCGCGTTATTCGATCTACCGTCAGGAGATCACGCTGCCGACGCAGTACAATAACTGTCAGTATTCTGCGGCGGCAGTAAATTTCCGTAATGGGATCGGGCCCGGAGTTCAGCCCGGCGACAGTTGCTATGCTGACGGCGAAGCCTCGCTGGCGGTTCGTAGGGAACTGGCCAACGGTCCTGTCACCGTGTCGCTGGTCGGCTACACCACCGCCTACAACACGCTCGACAACAACAAGAACCCGACCTCGGGTCTGTACGCCGAACTCAAGCAGGACTTCGCCGGTGTCGGCGGCGACGTGAACTTCATCCGCACCACTGCCGAAGCGCGCACCTACTATGAGGTCGTTCCGGATGTGGTCGGCGTGCTCAAGCTGCAGGGCGGCAATATCGCTGGCTGGGGCAGCAAGGACCTGCGCATGCTGGATCATTTCCAGATGGGTCCGAACATCGTGCGTGGCTTTGCCAGCAACGGCATCGGCCCGCGTGACCTCACTCCTGGCTCGAACAACGATTCACTGGGCGGCACCAAGTTCTGGGGTGCGAGCCTCGAGTTCCAGACGCCGCTCTACTTCCTGCCGAAGGAAATCGGTATCAAGTTCGCTGCCTTTGCCGATGCGGGTAACGTCTGGGGTTACGAGGGTCCGACGTCGTGGAACGTCACCGGTGAAACCCTCGCGGTTGGCCTCGACAGCGCCAGCAACATCCGTTCGTCGGTCGGTGTGGGCCTGATCTGGGATTCGCCGCTCGGACCGCTGCGCTTCGATTTTGCCTACCCGCTCAAGAAGTACTGCTCGACGCCTGTCGGCGGCGGCCAGATCTGCGATCGCACGCAGATGTTCCGGTTCGGCGGCGGCACCAAGTTCTGACCGCCGCCCGCCGGGCGGCGGCCATCCGGCGTCGTGGGTGGCGTCGGTCCAGGGCAGCAAGGTCGGGATGAGCGAGCCGTTATTCCTCCGCGAGTCAGACGGGCTGACGCTTGATGAGATCGTCACGCTGACCGGCGCCACCATGGCGGCGGGCGGCGCCGGCGGACGCCGCGTGGTCAATGTGGCGCCGCTCGATCGCGCCTCGCCGCACGACATCGCCTTCTTCGATAACAAGAACTTCGCCCGTGACGCGGCTGCGACACATGCGGCCGCGTGTCTGACCCGCGCCGAGCTGGCGGCGATGTTGCCGGCGCGGACGATCGCGCTGATCGTGCGCGAGCCGTTCAAGGCTTTCGTGCAGGTTTCGCGATCGCTGTTCCCGGACTCGCTACGCCCGATATCGATGGCACCCGCCGGCGCAACTGCTGGTGCGCATATCGACGAGACGGCGCGGCTGGAAAGCGGAGCCACCGTGGAGCCTGGTGCCGTGATCGGCGCGGGCGCCGAGGTCGGCAGCGGCACCGTGATTGGCGCGACGGCTGTGATCGGTCCCGGCGTGCGCATCGGCCGGGACTGTTCGATCGGCGCCAGCGCGGTGATCAGCAACGCCCTGATCGGCGACCGCGTCATCATCCATCCCGGCTGCAAGATCGGCCAGGACGGCTTCGGCTATGTCATGAGCGGTGCCGGGCATCTCAAGGTGCCTCAGGTCGGGCGTGTCATCATCCAGGACGACGTCGAGATCGGCGCCGGCACCACGGTGGACCGCGGCGCCATCCGCGATACCGTCATCGGCGAGGGCACCAAAATCGACAACCTCGTGCAGGTCGGGCACAATGTATCCATCGGGCGGCATTGCATTTTGGTCACTTATACGGGTATTTCGGGCAGCGCCACGCTGGAGGACTTCGTCGTGCTGGGTGCGCGAGCGGGTGTGGTTCCCAACGTCACCATTGGTGAAGGATCCCAGATCGCGGCATCGTCGAATATCGCGAATGACGTTCCGCCTGGATCGCGTTGGGGTGGATCGCCGGCCAAGCCGATGAGGCAGTGGATTCGGGAAATGAAGATGGTCGAGCGGATGGCGCGTCAGAAGGACAGCGCCGCGACCGATGAGTGAGAGTGTCGTTATGGATGAAATGGTCTCGACGCTGGAAGCGGCCGACATCGCGACGGTGATGCAGCGGTTGCCGCATCGTTATCCGTTCCTGCTGGTCGATCGCGTCATCAACATCCGCGGCGACGAGTATGGCTGCGGCATCAAGAACGTCACCATAAACGAGCCGCAGTTTCAGGGCCACTTTCCCGGCAATCCGATTTTTCCCGGCGTGCTGATGATCGAAGGCATGGCGCAGACCGCCGGCGTGCTCTGCATCGGTGCGACGACGTCGGAGCAGCCGAAGTCGGTGTTCTTCCTGACCATCGATAACGCGAAATTCCGCAAGCCGGTGAGGCCGGGCGACCAGCTCGAGTATCACATGACGCGCACGGCGCGGCGCAAGAACATGTGGTGGTACCGCGGCGTCGCCAAGGTCGCCGGCAACGTCGTTGCCGAAGCCGATCTCGGCGCCATGATTTCCGACCGCTAGGGCGCTGAAAGGCCCGCTATGAGCGATCCTGTCATCGATCCGACCGCGCGCGTCGCGCCCGGTGCGGTCATCGGCGCCGATGTCGAGATCGGGCCGTACTGCATCGTCGGCCCCCACGTAACGCTGGCGGCCGGCGTGCGGCTTGTCTCGCATGTGAATGTCGCCGGCCACACCACGATCGGCGCGCGCACGGTGGTGCATCCGTTCGCTTCGCTCGGTACGCCGCCGCAGTCGCTCGGCTACAAGGGCGAGCCGACGCGGCTCGAGGTCGGCGAAGGCAACGACATCCGCGAACATGTCACCATGAACACCGGCACCGCCGCCGATCGCGGCGTCACCACCGTCGGTGACAACTGCTTCTTCATGGTCGGCAGCCACGTCGCGCATGACTGCGTCGTCGGCAACAAGGTGATCTTCGCTAATAACGTGCTGCTCGGCGGCCATTCGCAGATCGGCGACAATGTCGTGTTCGGCGGCGGCGTCGCGGTGCGCCAGTTCGTGCGCATCGGCGAGGGCGCCATGATCGTCGGCCTGTCCGGCGTGCGGGCCGACGTTATCCCGTTCGGCATGGCGCACGGGCCGCTCGCCGATCTCGTCGGTCTCAATGTCGTCGGCATGCGCCGCCGCGGCCTGAGCAAAAGCGATGTGCATCGCGTCCGTTCGGCCTATCAGGACCTGTTTTTCGGTGACGGCGAATTCAAGCCGCGCATCGACAAGGTCGCCGCCGATTACGCCGGCGATGCGCTGGTGATGCGCATCATCGAATTCATTCGCGCCGGCAAGCGGCCGCTGACCATGGCGGCAAAGCGCAATGAGGCGGAAGACCTGTCATGAGCGCCGATCTGGCCGCGCCGTCGCAGGGACCGCTGGCCATGATCTGCGGCGGCGGCGCCCTGCCAATGGCTGTCGCGGATTATGTCGCGGCGCGCGGCCGCAAGGTGGTGTTGTTTCCGCTCAGCGGCGCCGCCGACGGATTGCCGGTCGAGCGCTATCCGCATCATCGGATCAGGATCGGGCAAATCGGCAAGTTCATGCGGCTGGCGCGGGCGGAAGGCGCCCGCGACGTTGTGTTCATCGGCTCGCTGGTACGGCCGCGCATTCTGGAGACGTTTCCGGATTTCAAGGCGTGGACCATGATGCCGCGCATTGTCGCCGCGTTTCGCGGCGGTGACGATCATCTGCTCACCGGCATGGCGCGGCTTCTCGAAGCGGAAGGTTTCAACCTGCGCGGCGCCCATGAAGTGGCGCCGGAAATCCTGGCGCCCGAGGGCGTGCTCGGCGGCGTTAGGCCGAGCGAGGCCGATCGCGCCGATATCGAGTTGGGCCTCGATTATCTCGACGCGGCGAGTCCGTTCGACATCGGTCAGGCGGTCGTTGTCGCCAACCGTCATGTGCTCTCGGTCGAAGCCGTCGAAGGCACCGATTTGATGCTGGCGCGCGTTGCCGAGCTGCGCGCGAACGGGCGTATTCGCGGCGCGAGCGGCCGTGGTGTCATGGTGAAAGCGCCCAAGCGCAATCAGGACCGGCGCTTCGATCTGCCGTCGATCGGCCCGCGCACCGTCGAGGGCATCGCGCAGGCCGGACTTGCCGGCATAGCCGTAATAGCCGGCGCGACGGTCATCGCCGAGTCCGACAAACTGGTTGCGGCGGCAGACCGCGCCGGCATCTTCATCGTTAGCGTGCCGGAACGGCAGCCATGAACGCCGCGGCGTCCGGACACGGGCCGCGCATCTATCTCGTCGCCGGCGAAGAGTCGGGCGATCGGCTTGGCGCTGCGCTGATTCATGCCCTTCGCGCCGCGCGCTCCGATATTCAATTTTCTGCAGTCGGCGGCGGCCATATGGCGGCGGAGGGCGTGCCGAGCCTGTTTCCGCTCGGCGAACTGGCGATTGTCGGATTTGCCGCCATCATCAGGGACCTGCCGGCGATCCTGAAGCGTATCAACGAGACCGCGGACGCGGTGGTGGCGGCCAAGCCGGACCTGCTGATCATCATCGACAGCCCGGAATTCACGCACCGCGTCGCGCGCAAGGTGCGCGCCAAGGCCCCGCAGATTCCGATCGTCGATTATGTCTGCCCGTCGGTTTGGGCCTGGCGGTCCGGGCGCGCAAGGGCGATGCGCGGCTATGTCGACCGCGTGCTGGCGCTGCTGCCGTTCGAGCCCGAAGCCATGGTCCGCCTTGGCGGTCCGCCCACGGACTTCGTCGGCCATCCGCTGTCCGAACAGGTCGGTCAACTGCGTCCCGAAGGCGGTCCGGCGAGCCGGCTGGAGGGTCCGCCGCTCGTTCTGGCGATGCCTGGCAGCCGCTCCGGCGAGATTCGGCGCATGGCCGATGTCTTCGGCGCGGCGCTGGGACAACTGGCGGTCCAGAGCGGACCATTCGAGGTGGTCGTTCCGACCGTGGAACGCCTCGAGGCGACCGTGCGCGAGGCCGTGGCGCGCTGGCCGGTCCCGGCACGGCTTGTGACCCGTCCGGAGGAGAAATACGCTTCATTCCGGCTCGCCCGGGCCGCACTGGCGAAATCCGGCACCTCGACCCTCGAACTGGCCTTGGCCGGGGTGCCGATGGTGACGGGTTACAAGGTGGCCGGGCTGGAGGCCGTGGTGGCACGGCTGCTGATCAAGGTACCCTCCGTGATACTGGCCAACCTGGTCCTCGGCCGGAATGTTGTGCCGGAGTTCCTCCAGGAGGACTGCACGGCCGAGAACCTTTCGGCGGCTCTGGCGCCGCTACTGTCCGATACGCCGCAGCGGCGGACGCAGGTTGAGGCTTTCGGGCAGCTCGACGGGATTATGAAGATCGGGCAGGGCTCGCCGAGCGAGCGCGCGGCGGCTGTCGTTTTGGCCACAATCCCGGGAATTTAACCTTCAACATTGCGAAAGGGTGGCGTGGGGTTCCTGGAACGCCTATTTTGACGGTCCGGGCTCGAATTTGCGATTCCCGAGCTCCCGAGCGGAAAACAACCCAGTGCCTGTGCCCTCCCGTGCATCCATTACCGCCGTCCACGGCTATGTGCCGCCGGACCTTTTGACCAACGCAGACCTGGCGCGGCTGGTCGATACCACCGACGCCTGGATTACCGAGCGCACCGGTATCAAGGAGCGGCACATCCTCAAGGGCGAGGGGCTCGGTACATCGCATATGGGCGCCGAGGCCGTGCGCGGCCTGCTCGCCAAAACGAATACCAAGCCGGAAGAGATCGATCTGCTGATCTGTGCGACCACGACGCCGGACATGCAGTTTCCCTCGACCGCGAACCTCATCTGCAACATGGTCGGCATCAACAACATCGGCTCGTTCGATGTGCAGGCGGCCTGCTC
This sequence comes from Pseudolabrys sp., assembly GCA_035556455.1. Classification (GTDB taxonomy): domain Bacteria; phylum Pseudomonadota; class Alphaproteobacteria; order Rhizobiales; family Xanthobacteraceae; genus Pseudolabrys. The sequence continues at coordinate 5,993 of DATMEX010000012.1, read as the reverse complement.
GGGCTTTCTCTATTCGTTGACCATCGCTTCGCAGTTCATCGCCACCGGCACCGCGAAGAAGGTGATCGTGGTCGGCGCCGACAAGATGTCGTCGATCATCGACTATCAGGATCGCGCCACTTGCGTGATCTTCGGCGACGGCGCCGGCGCCGTGCTGCTCGAACCCAACGATCAAGGCTACGGCATCCAGGACGCGCTGATCCGTTCCGACGGCTCGGGCGCCGTTCATCTGCATCAGAAAGCCGGCGGATCGCGCATGCCGGCGTCCGCCGATACGGTCGCCAAGCGCCTGCACTACGTCCACCAGGAAGGCGCAGCGGTCTACAAATTCGCCATCGCCAAGATGGCGGAAGTCTCCGGCGAGATCATGAGCCGCAACAATCTGCGCGGCGATCAGATCGACTGGCTGGTGCCGCATCAGGCCAACAAGCGCATCATCGAGTCGACGGCCGAGCGCATGGGTCTGTCGATGGACAAGGTGATGGTGACCATCCACAAATACGGCAACACCACCAACGCCACGATCCCGTTGTGCCTGTGGGATTACGAGCCGCAGCTCAAGGCCGGCAACAAGATGGTGTTCGCGGCCTTCGGCGGCGGCTTCACCTGGGCCGGCGTCTATGTGCAGTGGGGCTATGACGGCGCCAAGGCCGCCTGAGCGGCGCGCAAGCTCAAGGCCATTGCCGGCCACGTCCAGGCGATAAGGCGATAAGCCGACAAATTGAATAACGTCAGCGGCGAGTAACGCCGCGGCAAAGGGAACGAACGTCTGCGGAGGAGTGGCTCGTGGCCAAGCATCGCGTCGGCATTATCGGGCTGGGCATGGCGCTCAAGCCTCACCTCCAGAGCCTCGAGGAATTGCCGCAGCGCGTGGAGATTGCCGCCTGCTTCACGCCCTCGGCCGAGCGCCGCGCCGCCTTCGCGGCGGCTCATCGTCATCCGGTCGTCGACAGCCTCGATGCGATCCTCAATGACAAGGCGATCGACGTCGTCTTCGTGCTGACGCCGCCGATGTCGCATCTCGATCTGGTCGAGCAATGTGCCAGGGCCGGCAAACATGTTCTGCTGGAGAAGCCGATCGATTTCACCAGTGCGCGCGGCGAACAGCAGGTTGCCGCCATGGACAAGACCGGCCGCACATTCGCGGTGATGCTGCAGCACCGGTTCCGCGATGCCTCGCGCAAGCTGCGCGCCGCGGTGCAGAGCGGCGAACTCGGCGAGCTTGTATCGGCCTCCGCCTCGATCCGCTGGTGGCGCACGCCAGAATACTTTGCGCAGCCCGGTCGCGGCATGAAAGCACGCGACGGCGGCGGCGTTCTGATCACGCAGGCGATCCACACGCTCGATCTGTTCCAGAGCCTCACCGGGCCGATTGCGAAAGTGACCTCCTTCGCTAAAACTTCGCCGCTGCGCAGGATCGACACCGAAGACATCGTCGCCGGCGCGTTCGAATTCAAGAATGGCGCCATCGGCACCATCGACGCGACGACGGTGTCTTACCCCGGCTTTCCCGAGAAGCTGGAACTGGCCTGCACCAATGCGGTCGCGGTGCTCAACGCCGAAACGCTCGACATCTACTTCAAGGACGGCCGCCATGTGCATCACGAAGGCGCGGCATCCAAGAGCGGCGGCGCCGACCCGATGGCCTTCCCGAACGATGCGCACAAGGGCCTGATCGTCGATTTCCTCGATGCCATCGACGGAAACCGGGAACCCGAGTCAAGCGGCCGGGAATCGCTCAAGGTGATGCGGCTGATCGAGGCGCTGCTGGCCTCGGCCGAGCAGGGCAGGCCGGTTCCGCTCGGATAGCGTGAAGTTCCAGCGCACGGCGCGCACCGGCGCTGTTGCGGTAAATCAACATCATCGTTCGCGGATCGCGCTACCCGGTTACTGGCGGGGCAAGTGAGGCGAACGACGTGGACAAAACTAGAAACTGGCTGGTTTGGGCGGCCCTTGCCGTTGCGGCGATTGGCGGAGGCTATGCTGCGTGGCACTGGCTTGGCGCCTCGCCACTGCCGCCGGGGATCGCCAGCGCCAACGGTCGCATCGAAGCGACCGAGATCGACATCGCGGCCAAGACGCCGGGGCGCCTCAAGGAGGTAATGGTTGACGAGGGTGATTTCGTCACCGTCGGTCAGATCCTCGCCAGAATGGATACCGAAGTGCTCGAGGCGCAATTGCGCGAAGCCAAGGCGCAGGTGCGGCGCGCCACCATCGCGATTGAGACGGCGCGCAGTCAGGTGGTGCAGCGCCAAGCCGAGAAGCAGGCCGCTATCGCCGTGATCGCGCAGCGCAAGGCCGAACTCGACGCTGCACAGAAGCGCTTCGAGCGCTCCGACCAACTCGCCAAATCCGGCAGCGGCTCGATCGAGAACCTCGACAACGATCGTGCCCGCTTCGAGGGCGCCAAGGCCGCGGTCAGCGCGGCGGAAGCTCAGGCGGCTGCCGTCGATTCCGCGATAGGCGCGGCGCAGGCGCAGGTGATCGACGCCGAGGCGGCGGTCGATGCCACCAAGGCGACCGTCGATCGCATTCAGGCCGATATCGACGACAGCACCCTGAAGTCGCCGCGCGATGGTCGCGTCCAGTATCGCGTCGCTCAGCCGGGCGAGGTGCTGGGAGCTGGGGGCAAGGTCCTCAACATGGTCGATCTGAGCGATGTCTACATGACGTTCTTTATGCCGACCGACGCCGCCGGCCGCGTCGCCATCGGGGCCGAGGTCCATCTCGTCATCGACGCCATCCCGCAATACGTGGTGCCGGCGCGGGCCACCTTCGTCGCCGATGTCGCCCAGTTCACGCCGAAGACTGTCGAGACTGCTGACGAACGGCAGAAGCTGATGTTCCGCGTCAAAGCCAAGATCGCGCCGGAATTGCTGCGGAAGTACATCCAGCAGGTCAAAACGGGCCTGCCGGGCACCGCCTATGTTCGGCTGAATGCCGATACAAAATGGCCGCCCCAGCTCGAGGCCAGGCTGCCGCAATGAAGGGGGAAACCGCCGCGCCGGTTGCCCGGCTGCGCGACGTCGCGCTGCGATATGGCGCGGTGCACGCCCTCGACGGTATCACGCTCGATCTACCGTCTGGCCGTATGGTCGGTCTGATCGGGCCGGACGGAGTCGGGAAATCCAGCTTGCTGGCCCTCGTTGCCGGCGCGCGCCGCGTGCAAAAGGGCGGCGTCGAGGTGCTCGGCGGCGATATGGCGAAGGCGAACCATCGCAGCGAGGTGTGCCCGCGCATTGCCTACATGCCGCAAGGCCTTGGCAAGAACCTCTACGCCATGCTGTCGGTGCGGGAGAACATCGAGTTCTTCGCCAGATTGTTCGGGCAAGGCCCGGCCGAGCGCGAGCGAAGGATCGCCACGCTGACCGAAAGTACGGGCCTTGCGCCGTTCGTCGATCGGCCGGCGGGCAAACTCTCCGGCGGCATGAAGCAGAAGCTCGGTCTGTGCTGCGCGCTCGTCCACGATCCCGATCTGTTGATCCTCGACGAGCCGACGACGGGCATTGACCCGCTGTCTCGCCGGCAGTTCTGGGAATTGATCGGCCGCATTCGCGTCAGCCGTCCGGGCATGAGCGTCATCGTTGCGACGGCCTACATGGAAGAGGCGGCCCGCTTCGACTGGCTGGTGGCGATGAACGCCGGCCGCGTCATGGCCGAGGGCACGGTCGGCGATCTGTTGCGGCGAACGCAAACGAGCACGCTCGAAGCGGCCTTCATCAGCCTGTTGCCCGAGGAGCAGCGGCGCGGCCACCGCGCCGTCGAGATTAAACCGTTGCCCCCGGGTAAAGGCGAAATCGCCATCGAGGCGCGCGACCTGACCATGCGTTTTGGCGACTTTGTTGCGGTCGATCACGTCAGTTTCCGTATCCCGCGTGGCGAGATATTCGGCTTCCTCGGCTCCAATGGTTGCGGCAAGACGACCACGATGAAGATGATGACGGGGCTGCTCGAGCCGAGCGAGGGCGAGGCGCGGCTCTTCGGTCAGCCGCTCGACCCCAACGACCTGGAGACGCGCCGCCGCGTCGGCTACATGTCGCAGGGCTTTTCGCTCTACGGCGAACTGACCGTGCGGCAAAATCTCGAACTGCATGCGCGGTTATTCCAGTTGCCGCCTGCCGACATCCCGGCGCGCATCGACAAGGTGGCGGAGCGGTTCGAACTGACCGCCATCATGGACGCTCTTCCGGGCAATCTGCCGCTCGGCCAGCGTCAGCGATTGTCGCTCGCCGTGGCCATGATCCATGCGCCGCCGCTCCTCATCCTCGACGAGCCGACCTCCGGCGTCGATCCGGTCGCGCGCGACGCCTTCTGGCAAACCTTGATCGACCTGTCGCGCCGCGACGGCGTCACCATTTTCATCTCGACGCACTTCATGAATGAAGCGGAGCGGTGCGACCGCATCTCGCTGATGCATGCCGGCAAGGTGCTGGCCAGCGATACACCGGCCGCGCTGATCGAGAAGCGCCAGGCCAAGAACCTGGAAGAAGCCTTTATCGGCTACCTTGAAGACATTGTCGAAGAAGCACCGGCGACGGCTCTGACGACAGAGACGGCGGTGCCGGCCGAGCGGCCAAGAAGGCGCGCATTCGATCCGCGGCGCATGCTCGCTTATACGAGTCGCGAGGCGCTCGAGCTGCGTCGCGATCCGGTGCGGGCCACGCTGGCGCTGGTCGGCACCGTCATCCTGATGTTCATCATGGCCTATGGCATTTCGATGGATGTCGAGAACCTGACATTCGCCGTGCTCGACCGCGATCAGACGACGACGAGCCAGAACTATACGATCAACATCGCCGGATCGCGGTATTTCGTGGAGCGGCCGCCGATCACGGACTATGCCGACCTCGACCGCCGCATGCGCGCGGGGAAACTGACGCTGGCGATCGAGATACCGCCCGGCTTCGGCCGCGACGTGGCCCGGGGCCGGCCTGTCGCCATCGGCGCCTGGGCGGACGGCGCCATGCCGATGCGCGCCGAGACCGTGCAGGGTTACGTGCAGGCGCTGCATACACAATGGCTGGCCAGCCAGGGCGCCAGCGCCAGCCCCGTCAATATCGAGCTGCGGTACCGATACAATCCCGACGTGAAGAGTCTGGTTGCGATGGTGCCGGCCGTCATCCCAATGCTGCTGTTGCTCATCCCGTCGATGCTCACCGCGCTCAGCGTGGTGCGCGAGAAGGAGCTCGGATCGGTGGTCAATTTCTATGTGACGCCGACGACGCGGCTGGAGTTCCTGCTCGGCAAGCAGCTTCCTTATGTGGCGCTCGGCATGTTGAACTTCGTGCTGCTGACGCTCCTGGCGGTGACCGTGTTCGGCGTGCCGCTGAAGGGCAGTTTCATGGCCCTGAGCGCCGGCGCGTTCCTCTACATCGTATCGGCGACCGCAATGGGTCTCGTCATGTCGTCCTTCATGCGCAGCCAGGTGGCGGCGATCTTCGGCACGGCCGTTGCCACGCTCATTCCCGCGGCCCAGTTCTCCGGGTTCATCGAGCCGGTCTCGTCGCTGCAGGGGATCGGCGCCTTCATCGGCTCGGTCTATCCGGCGACCTACTTCCTCATCATCTCCCGCGGCGCCTTCGCCAAGGCGCTGCATTTCGCCGACCTGCAGACGATGTTCGTGCCGCTGCTGCTCGCCATTCCGGTGCTGCTCGGCGTTTGCACGCTGCTCCTGAAGAAGCAGGAGACCTGAGCGATGCGGCTGTCCAATATTGTTACGCTCGGCATCAAGGAAATGCGCAGCCTGATGCGCGACCCGTTCATGGTCGGGCTCATCGTCTATGCCTTCACGGTCGCGATCTACACGGCCGCGACGGCGATGCCGGAAACGCTCAACAAGGCGCCGATCGATGTCGTCGACGAAGACGGCTCCGCATTGTCGACGCGGCTGATGTCGGCGTTCTATCCACCATACTTCACCGCGCCGACGCGGATCACGACGGCGCAGATGGACACACGGATGGACCGGGGCGAGACGACTTTCGCCGTAGATA
>DATMEX010000011.1:0-109254 GCA_035556455.1 Pseudolabrys sp. | reverse complement strand
AAGGGAAGCCTGAAATGGTCAGTTCACCGGGGGTCGAGCCGAGCAAGCCTTCAAAACACCGCGCGCGGAACGCCGAAGGCTCGGCAATTCCGTGGTGACTTGCTCGCGTGAATCTAACTCACCTCACGCGAGGCTGCGGGGCTGCTTGAGCCCCGGCGTTCCGCGCGCCCTCGTTTATCGAGAGCGTGTAGCCCGGATGAGCGAAAGCGAAATCCGGGGCGACAGGAAATGCGGCCTGCCCGGGGCCAACCAAACAATGCGGGCGATGAATCACGTCTGCGCTTCTCTTTCTTATCCCTCCCCGTTTTCGGGGAGGGTCGACAGTATGAGCGCAGCGAATGCTGTCGGGGTGGGGTAAAGCCAACCGCATGCAAAACCCCACCCGGCCGCTCGCTGCGCTCGCGTCCACCCTCCCCCAAGCGGGGGAGGGATAAAGCAGCAAACTCCTTCGCCCCTCATAAACCCAGCCTTGCCCAACCGCGCATTGTCCCTGCGCCAAGTCTCGATCATGGTCGCCACTCGCGTCACGAAGGAACGACACGTTGGAATTCACCGCGCTCTCCATTCTCATCGCCATCACCGCGATCTTTCTGCTCGCAGGTTTCGTCAAAGGCGTCATCGGCATGGGCTTGCCGACCGTCGCCATCGGTCTGCTCGGTTTGATGATGACGCCGGCCCAGGCCGCGGCGGTGCTGATCGTGCCGTCGCTGATCAGCAATATCTGGCAGGCCGTGGTCGGCGGGGCGTTTCGCGAACTTGTCGCGCGGCTGTGGCCGCTGTTCAGCGGCATTGCCATCGGTGCCGCGATCGGCGCAATCTGGCTGGTGCGCACCGGCGGCAGCAGCGCGACCTTCTGGCTTGGCGTCGCGCTGGTGGCCTATGCGCTGCTCGGCCTGTTCAAGGTCGAGTTCAAGGTGCCGCCCGCGCGCGAAACGAGCATAGGCTTCATCTCCGGCATCGTCACCGGCGTGATCACCGCCGGCACCGGTGTCTTCGCCATTCCGATGGTGCCGTATCTGCAGGGTCTCGGCCTCGACCGGCACCGGCTCGTGCAGGCGCTCGGCCTGTGCTTCACGGTCTGCACGATCGCGCTCGCCGGCGCGCTGGGCCACGCCGGCGAAATCCATACCGAGGTGCTGTGGCCGTCGCTGGCCGGCGTCATCGCCGTGCTCGCCGGCATGCGGCTCGGGCAACTGCTGCGCGGCCGCATCCGGCCCGACGTTTTCCGGCTATGCTTCTTCGCCGGCCTGCTGATGCTTGGCGGGCATCTGGCGCTGCGCTCCGTCCTGTGAGCACAGGATCAGCGGGTCAGCCGCGGGTCCGGTGCGTTGCTCTGCAAGGTCGCCTGGATCGCCTCGCGCAAGGTGCCGTAGTCGGCGGCGTCCCATTGCCCAACGTGAATGTCGGCGAGCAGCTTCGCCGACTTGCCGAACACCACGATGCGGTCGCCGACGGCGATGGCTTCCTCGAGCTGGTGGGTGATGAGAATGGCGGTCGAGCCGCATTCGCGCGCCAGCGCCAGAAACTCGCCGCGCAATTCCGCCGCGGTGACTTCATCGAGATGGCCGAAGGCTTCGTCGGCGAGCAGAATTTCCGGCTGCACCGCGAAGGCCCGCGCAATAGCAACGCGCTGGCGCATGCCGCCGGACAGTTCGTGCGGATAGGCGTTGACGAACTTGCCGAGCCCCAGCCGCGTCAGCCATTTCAGCGCCCGCTCGCGCTGTTCGGGTTCCGGCACGCGCAGGAGTTCGAGCGGCAGCTTGGCATTGTCGAGCGCGCTGCGCCACGGCAGCAGGCGGTCCTGCTGAAACACGGTGGCGATCTTGCCGCGGAAGTAATCGAAATCCGCGAACGGGCTGTGGTCGCCGATATTCAGCGTGCCTTCGGTCGGCTTGTCGAGGCCGATCATCAGATCGAAGAAGGTGGATTTGCCGCAGCCGGTTTGCCCGACGATGGCGACAACTTCCTTCGGCGCGATGGTGAGGTCGAGGCGGTCGATGGCGACGACCGACTGTCCCGACGTCGTCTGCCGGAACACTTTGCGCAGACCGCGCACGCTGATGGGAGGCGGGCCGTTCATGTGCGCCACCTCAACAGCCGGTGCTCGATACGCGCGACCAGCGCTTCGAGCAGAAACAACAGCGCGACCAGCACAATGGTCCAGGCGAACACATCGGCGACGGAGAACAGTTCCTGCGCGACCGACAATTGGTGGCCGATGCCGGTCACGGCGCCGACCAGTTCGGCGATGGTGACGACGCGGATGGCGAGGCTGATATTGACCTTCCAGCTCGTGAACACGCTGGGCAGGATCGCCGGCAGCATCAGCTTGACGAAATAGTCGGTGGTGGTCGGCCGGAACGACAGCATCATGTTGCGCAGGTCGCGAGATACGCCGCGCATGGCATCGAGCGAGTCGACCAGGAACACCGGGCCGCAGACGACGACCAGCACGAAGGCGATGCGGAATTCGACGCCGGGAAACCAGAGCACCGCGAACAGGATCCACGATACGACCGGCACGGCCATCAGGATGCGGATCATCGGATGAAGATAATTGTCGAGCGTCTGCGAGCGGTACATCGCCATCGCCCCGAGCACACCGAGCACGAAGGAGATAATCAAGGCGCCGATGACGCGCGCCAGCGTCACCACGATATCGAGCGGCGTGATCGTCGCGATGCTTCTGCCGATCTTCATGAGGCTCGGCACCGCGAAAGGCGGAATGCCGAGATAGGGTGCGAGGTGCGACAAGGCTTCCCATGCCGCCGCGAAGATCAGCAGGGACACGAGAGTCTGCTTCGGGAACGACGTGTCCGGAACAGACTCTCGCGGCGTCTCGAGTGCCATAGCTTGCTACTGGGTCTTCAAAGTTACTGCGCGTGGAAGATCTTGTCGTCCGGAACTTGCGTATAGAAGCCGGCCTTCACCGCCAGCTCCATCATGTCCTTTACGGATTTTCTCGCGGCGGCGTCGGACATAGGCTTCACGTCCACGCGGAAGCGGCCGCCGGAGATGGCCGCGCTCAGAATGCCGGGCGGCAGCTTGGTGGTCTCGGCGCCGATCTTGTCGGCCGCGGCGGTTTCGTCGTGGAAGACCTTGGCCACATCCTGCAGTGCGGCGATCAGCTTTTTCGGCGCGGTCGGATCTTTCTCGATCAGGCCGGCGCGCATGGCGGGCACCAGCTCCCAGCCGGCTTCGCCGGTAACGTCCTTCCAGCCCTCGGCGCCGTTGAAGATGATCTTCCAGTCCGGGTTCTGCTTGGTGATGATGCTGGCGAGCGGCTCGATCACCATGGCGGCCTCGACGCGGCCGGCCTCGAGTTGCGCGCGCGCCACGGCGAAGTTGGCGTTGACCACGGTGATGTCCTTGCCGAGGTCGATGCCCTTGGCCAGCGCATAGATCTTCACCACCTGGAACTGGGCGCTGCCCATATCCATGGCAATCTGCTTGCCCTTGAGATCGGCAAGCGACTTGATCGCCGGGTCCTTGGCGAAGATCACGAGATCGGCGAGCGTGATGCCGGTGCCGATGATGCGGGCCGGCACGCCTTCCTGATAAAGTTTCTGAAAAACGGTTGGGCCGCCGAGCACGACATCGGTCTCGCCGGTGGCAAAGCCCGCGTAATAGGCCGAGATTGCCGGATATGCCTGAATTTCAAGCGTGAAACCGTGCTTTTCGTCGAGGCCGCGCGTCTTCATGATATTCCAGACCAGTGGCGCGATCACCGGCAGCGTCAGGCTGGAAACCTTGATGGCGGTCTTCTGCTGCGCCGCGGCAGGTGCAACGGCGGCAGCGAGAGCGAAGGCAGCAATCAGTGCAACGAAGCGGCGCCGAAAAGCGAACATCGACTTTTCCCCCTGATGGAAGCGACCCAAACATATTGCATGAAGCCGTGTGGCTTCATGCGTGTTTAATCGTCCGCCAAGTCCGGGCGATGAGGCAAGTCTTGCTCATCCGCCGGCCCTGTCGAACAGGACCCCGGCAATCTTTCGCCTTTGGACTTTACTCGCGTTTTGTTTGTGTGCAAACTAATTAGCGTCGTGGGAGAGAGGAAAACGATGTCGCAGATCCGCACCAAGGATGGCGTCAGCCTCTATTACGAGGAAGCCGGGAACGGCACGCCCATCGTATTTATTCACGAATACGCCGGCGACTGGCGCACCTGGGAGCCGCAGATGCGGTTCTTCTCCCGAGCCCATCGCTGCATCACTTACAGCCAGCGCGGCTATCCGCCGTCCGACGTGCCGACCGATCCCGCCAAGTATGGACAGAACCTGGCGGTGGATGACGTCATTGCGTTGCTGGATGCGCTGAAGATCGACAAGGCGCATATCGTCGGCCATTCGATGGGCGCTCTCACGGCTCTGCTCGTTGGAGTGAGATATCCCGAGCGCTGCATCTCGGTGACGTCCGCCGGTTGCGGCTATGGCTCGAGCCCGGACGCCAAGCTGGTCGAACAGACGCGCGAAGCCTCGCGCGAAACCGCCAGGATGTTCGAGACTGTCGATTTTCCGACCGCGGCCGCGCGCTATGCCGATGGCGCGACACGCCAGACCCACAAATACAAGGATCCGCGCGGCTTCGCCGAGTTCGCCAAAATGCTGGCGGAGCATTCCCCGGTCGGCCACGCCATGACCATGCGCGAGGTGCAATCCAAGCGTCCGACCCTGTGGGACATCCAGGACGATCTCAAGAAATTCAAGCCGCCGCTTCTGGTGCTGGTCGGCGACGAAGACGACTGGTGCCTGGAAGCGAGCGTCTTCATCAAGCGGACGGTGCCGACCGCGGGTCTCGTTGTGATCCCGCGCTCGGGACACACCATTACCAGCGAGGAGCCGGCGGCCTTCAATGCGGCGCTTGCCGACCTCATCGCCAATGCCGAGGCCGGCAAGTGGATGTCGCACCGCGCCCCGTAAGTTCGAAACAGTCGTAGTTGCATAGTTCAACGGAGATCGATGATGGACCTTAAACTTAACGGCAAGACCGCGCTGGTGACGGGCGGTTCGGAAGGCATCGGCAAGGGCATTGCGCTGGCGCTGGCCAAGGAAGGCGTCGACGTTGCGATCTGCGCGCGCCGCATGGAGCCGCTCAAGGCGGCCGCCGACGAGATCGCCAAGGCGACCGGCCGCAAGATCGTGCCGATCACGGCCGATCTGCGCTCGGACAAGGAAGCCAAGAATTTCGTCGAGCAGGGTCACAAGGCGCTCGGCCGCGTCGACATTATGATCAACAATGCGGGCTCCGCCGCCGGCGGCGTCATCGAGCATTTGACGGAAGACGACTGGGAAAAGGGCCTGCAGCTCAAGTTCATGGGCTATGTGCGCTGCCTGCGCTACGTGCTGCCGATCATGCGCGCCCAGGGCGGCGGTCGCGTCGTCAACCTTATCGGCAATGACGGCGTGAAGCCGTCCTACTGGGAAATCTGCCCGGGTGCGGCGAACGCGGCCGGCCAGAACCTGACGCTGTCGCTCGCCGGCCAGTACGGCAAGGAGAACATCTCCTTCGTGGCCGTCAATCCGGGCCCGGTGCGGACCGAGCGCTGGGCGGGTCTGGTCGATGCCATGTCGCGCGACATGAAGATCTCGCGCGAGGAAGCCGACAAGCTGGCGCCGGCCTCGATCCCGCTCGGCCGCATCGCCGAGGTTGAGGAAGTCGCCAATCTGGTCGTGATGCTGGCATCGCCCGGCATGCATATGGTCAACGGCACGATGATCGAAATCGACGGTGGCCAGGACAAGGCGTTGATGGACAAATTCCGCGACAAGCCGCGGGGCTAAGCAAAGGCTAAATCTGCATTCGTGCCGGGACGTTTGCTTGACAGGGTGGAAAGGCAATCGGACTATTTGGAACACCGAAAAATAGTCCGGTTGGGGAAACACGAATTGTCGAAGTCGCGGCGCCTGATTCCGGGCGTCGCCATGCATGGAGTCGCACGATGAAAGCCAAGCAGTATCTGACGTCGCTCGTCTTCGTCCTCGCGGCCGGACTGAGTTTTCCGGCCGCGGCCCAGGACACGATCAAGATCGGTGAACTGAACAGTTACAAGTCGCAGCCCGCCTTCCTCGATCCCTACAAGAAGGGCATGGAGCTGGCGCTCGAAGAGGTGAACGCCAAGGGCGTCAACGGCAAGAAGATCGAGCTGATCGTCCGCGACGACGGCGGCAACCCTGGCGAAGCGGTCCGCGTCGCCGAAGAGCTGGTGACGCGCGAAGGCGTCGTGATGATTGCCGGCACCTTCCTGTCGCATATCGGTCTCGCCGTGACCAACTTCGCCGGCCAGAAGAAGGTGTTCTTCCTCGCCGCCGAGCCGCTCACCGACAAGATCACCTGGGAGAACGGCAACAAGTACACCTATCGTCTGCGCGCGACGACCTACATGCAGACGGCGATGCTGATGCCGGCGGCGGTCGCCGCCAAGAAGAAGCGCTGGGCGCTGGTCTATCCGAACTTCGAATACGGCCAGTCGGCGGCCGAGAACTTCAAGGCGATGCTGAAGAAGGCGCAGCCGGACGTCGAGTTCGTCACCGAACAGGCGCCGCCGCTCGGCAAGGTCGATGCCGGCGCCGTGGCGCAGGCGGTCGATGACGCCAAACCGGACGCCATCTTCAACGTGCTGTTCGGGCCCGACCTCGCCAAGTTCGTGCGCGAGGGCAATACCCGCGGCGTGTTCAAGGACCGCACGGTGGTCAGCCTGTTGTCGGGCGAGCCGGAATATCTCGATCCGCTCGGCGCCGAAGCTCCCGTCGGCTGGATCGTCACCGGCTATCCGTGGGACAAGATCAAGACGCCGGAGCACGACGCGTTCCTGGCGGCGTACCAGAAGAAGTTCAACGACTATCCGCGTCTCGGCTCGATCGTCGGCTACAGCACCATCAAGTCGATCGCCGCGGGTCTTGCCAAGACCAAGGGGCTCGATGCGGACTCGCTGGTCGAAGCCTTCAAGGATCTCAAGGTCGACAGCCCGTTCGGTCCGTTCATGTATCGCGCCAGCGATCATCAGGCGACCATGGGCGCCTATGTCGGCAAGATCGCGCTCGAAAAGGGCAAGGGTACGATGGAAGACATCAAGTACGTCGATGGCGCTTCCGTTCTGCCCGGCGATGCCGAAGTCGCCAAGCTGCGCCCGGCCGGCGCGAACTAGACTCTTCTTATTCCTCCCCGCCTTCGGGGAGGGTGGTCGGCGTAGCCGACCGGGTGGGGCGGATTGAATTTCGACCCCACCCGGCTGCTCGCATAGCGCGTCGAAGACGCGCGTGAACGCGCTAATGTCTCGCAGCCACCCTCCCCTTTCAGGGAGGGATAAGTGAAGCCATGACCCTCGACGCATTTCTGTTTCAGGCGCTTAACGGTCTTTCGACCGCATCCGGGCTGTTCTTCATCGCAGCCGGGCTATCGCTGATATTCGGCGTTACGCGCATCGTTAACATCGCCCATGGGTCCCTCTATATGCTGGGGACCTATATCGCCTATACGCTGGCGACCAAGCTCGGCGGCGCCTTCGGCTTCTGGGGCGGCATTGTCCTGACCGCGCTGTTCGTCGGCGTCATCGGCGCTGCGATCGAGATGCTGCTTCTGCGCCGCATCTACCGCGCGCCCGAACTGTTCCAGCTGCTGGCGACCTTCGCGCTGGTGCTGATCTTCAACGACATGACGCTGTGGCTGTGGGGCCCCGAAGATTTGCTCGGCCCGCGCGCGCCCGGTCTTGCCGGCGCCGTCGAAATCTTCGGCCGGAGGCTGCCGAGCTACGATCTGTTCCTGATCTTCGTTGCGCCGGCGGTGCTGATCCTCTTGCACTTCGCCCTCGCCAAATCGCGCTTCGGCCGGCTTATCCGCGCCGCGACGCAGGACCGCGAGATGGTCGGTGCGCTCGGCGTCAATCAGGCAGTGCTGTTCACCTCCGTGTTCGCGCTCGGCTCGCTGCTCGCCGGGCTCGGCGGCGCGCTGCAGGTGGCGCGCGAGCCGGCCAATCTGGCGATGGATCTCGCCGTCATCGGCGACGCCTTCGTGGTCGTCGTGGTCGGCGGCATGGGTTCGATCACCGGCGCCTATCTCGCCGCCGTCATCATCGCCGAGGTCAAGGCGTTGTGCATCGCCATCGGCGTGGTCGATCTTGGCTTCATCAAGTTCAACGCCTCGAAGTTCACCCTGGTCGCCGAATTCATCGTCATGGCCATTGTCCTGATCGTGCGGCCCTATGGCCTGCTCGGCAAGCCGCAGGGCAATGTGCGTTCGGTCGCCGAGCCGGAATCGCCGATCCGCCCCGCGGCGCCGATGCTGAAAATCCTCGGCGCTGTCGTCCTGGTGCTGCTGCTGGCCTTGCCCGTCATGGCGCAGTCCTCGCCCTACGTCATGGTGCTGGCGACCGACATCCTCATCGCCGTGATCTTCGCAACGTCGTTGCACTTCATCATGGGGCCGGGTGGCATGCACTCCTTCGGCCACGCCGCCTATTTCGGCCTCGGCGCCTATGGCGCAGCGCTGCTGGTGAAGTCCGCAGGCTTTCCGATGCTGGCGGCGCTGCTCGCCGCGCCTACCGTCGCGCTGCTCGGCGCGCTGCTGTTCGGCTGGTTCGCGGTGCGGCTGTCCGGCGTCTATCTCGCCATGCTGACATTGGCTTTCGCGCAAATCGTCTGGGCCGCGGTGTTCCAATGGGAGACTTTCACCGGCGGCTCCAACGGCGTGATCGGCGTCTGGCCGACAGCGCCGTTCAACAAGGCCTGGGCCTATTACCTGCTGGCGCTGGCGCTGGCCGTGATCTCGGTGCTGCTGCTGCGCCGCTTCCTGTTCGCGCCGTTCGGTTATGCCATGCGCGCCGGCCGGGACTCAGCCCTGCGCGCGGAGGCAATCGGCATCGACGTCAAACGCATCCATTGGCTGGGCTTCGCCATTGCCGGCGGCATCTGCGGCATCGCCGGCGGTCTGTTCGCCTTCGCCAAGGGCTCGATCTCGCCGGAAGCCATCGCCGTCGGCCGTTCCATCGACGGCCTCGTCATGGTGCTGCTCGGCGGCATCCAGACTTTGGTCGGACCGATCGTCGGCGCCTCGGTGTTCGCCATGCTGCAGGATACGATCATGCGGCAGACCGAATACTGGCGCGGGCTGCTCGGCTGCGTGATCCTGTTTCTGGTGCTGGCCTTCCCGCAAGGTATTGCTGGCGCTTTCTCGTCTTTGTGGTCCCGTTTTGATGGCAAGCGGGGAGGCCGCACATGAGCGTCCTCACCGTCAACTCGCTCGGCAAATCCTTCGGCGGGGTGCGCGCCGTCGAGAATGTTTCGTTCGCGATCGGCAAGGGCGAGTTCCTGGCGCTGATCGGCCCGAACGGCGCCGGCAAGTCCACGACCTTCAACATGATCAACGGCCAGCTCGCGGCGGATACCGGTGAGATCCTGATCGGCGGCAAGAATATCGCCGGTATGGCACCGCGCGACATTTGGCGTCTCGGCGTCGGCCGCACTTTCCAGGTTGCCGCCACCTTCGGCTCGATGACGGTGGTCGAGAATGTGCAGATGGCCTTGATCTCGCACGCCAGCCGCCTGCTCAATCTGTGGCGGCCAGCGGCGTCGCTCTATCGCGAGCGGGCGCTCGAGTTGTTGGCGCAGGTCGGCATGCAGGATGCCGCCGACCGGCCAAGCCGCGAACTTGCCTACGGCGACGTCAAGCGTATCGAACTGGCCATCGCGCTGGCCAACGATCCGCAACTCCTCCTGATGGACGAGCCGACCGCCGGCATGGCGCCGCGCGAGCGCAACGATCTCATCAAGCTGGTCAAACAGCTCGTCATCGAGCGCGGCATCTCGGTGCTGTTCACAGAGCATTCGATGGACGTGGTGTTCTCCTATGCCGACCGCATTATCGTCCTGGCGCGCGGCCGCCTGATCGCCGACGGCAATGCCGCCGCCATCCGTGACAATGCCAAGGTTAGGGAAGTGTACTTCGGTACCGGCAAGACGTTTCAGGAGGCATCGTCATGAGCGAAGCGATGCTCTCCGTCGATGGGCTGCAGGCGTGGTACGGTGCCGCGCAGATATTGCACGACGTATCGTTCAATGTCGGCCGCGGCGAGGTCGTGGCGCTGATGGGCCGCAACGGCGCCGGCAAGACCACGACCATGAAGGCGCTGATGGGGCTGGTGGCGCGCCGCGGCGCGGTGCGCTTCAATGGCGCCGATATTGCGGGGCTGCGGCCCTTTGAGATCGCCCGGCTCGGCCTGGGCTTCACGCCTGAGGACCGCCGCATCTTCTCCGAGCTGACGGTGATGGAGAATCTCGACATCGGCCGCCAGCCGCCGCGCCGGTTCCCGGATGGCCAGCCGGCGCCGGTGTGGACGCCGCGGCGTCTGTTCGAACTGTTTCCCAATCTCGGCGAGATGCCGAACCGGCCCGGCGGACGCATGAGCGGCGGCGAGCAGCAGATGCTGACCGTGGCGCGCACGCTCATGGGCAACCCGCTGATGGTATTGCTCGACGAGCCGTCGGAGGGGGTCGCCCCGCTGATCGTGGAGCAGATGGCGAGCACCATTATTGAACTAAAGAAGGAGGGGCTCTCGATCCTGCTCTCCGAGCAGAACATCCATTTCGCCCGCCTCGTCTCGGACCGCGTCTATGTGCTGGAAAAGGGCGAGATTCACTGGCAGGGCACCATGGCCGAGCTGTCCGGCAACCTCGATATTCAGCGCGCCTACCTCACCGTCTGACGGCGATAACCGGGGAAAAGACTTTCTCTCGGGCGATTTCCCGGCCATGATTCGATAAAAGCGATCAATCCGGTTCGGGTTCAATTATGACGCGCAGCAAGCTGAAGATCGCCGGTTCGGCGGAGGAGGCGTCGTCGGGTGGATACCGTCTCGACGAGCAGGTCGGCTTTCTGATGCGCATCGCCAGCCAGCGTCACACGTCGATCTTCACCGCCAACATGGTCGAGGGGCTGACGCAGACCCAGTTCGCAGCGATGGCCAAATTGTATGAAACGGGTCCCTCGTCGCAGAACCAGCTCGGCCGGCTGATCTATCTCGACGCCGCTACCATCAAGGGCGTGGTGGATCGGCTGAACGTGCGCGGCTTCGTCACCGCGCTCAGCGATCCGAAGGACCGACGCCGCCGTGCCGTGACGCTCACCGACGAAGGCCGCCGCGTCACCGAAGCCGCGCTCAAGGCGGCGGCGAAGATCACCGCGCAGACCCTGACGCCGCTGACGGCGACCGAGCAGCGCACCATCGCGGCGCTGCTGAAGAAGCTGGGGTAATACTCAGTGTCATGGCCGGGCTTGACCCGGCCATCTCGTTTAGGGACGCACTGTGCGCGCCTAAGCGGGATCACCGGGACAAGCCCGGTGATGACAGTTCTCTGCGATGTGGCTCTCAAAACCCGTACAGCTTCGCCGGATTGTCGACCAGAATCTTCTGCCGGGTCTTCTCGTCCGGCACCCAGTCGAGCAGCATGTCGAGCGTCCAGGCGTCCTTCGGCGTCTTGGCGCCGGCCATGGGATAGGGCCAGTTCGACGCCCACAGCCCGCGATCCGGCGCCGTCTTCACCAGCAGCTTCGCCAGTCGGCCGACGTCGTCGTAATAAGGCGGGCCGAGCTTCGAGGTCTCGTAGGGCGCGGCGAGCTTGTACCAGACCTTGCCGGTCTCCAGCAGCCGCAGCAGCGCCTTGAAACCGGGATGATCCGGCTCGACCGGTTCGAGGAATTTGCCCTGATGATCGATAGTCACCGTTGTCGGCAGCGCCTTGAGCCGGGCTTCGTGATCGGCGAGTTCGCGGCCGTCGCACTGGAAGTTGATGGTCCAGCCGAATGGCGCGACGCGCGCCGCCATGGTTTCGAGCGACGACAAAGGCAGCGGCGCGCCGGCCAGCATGAAGAAGCGGATGCCGCGCACGCCGAGCTTGGTCAGCCGGTCGAGTTCCTCGTCGGTGACGGTCTCATCGACGACGACGATGCCGCGGGCGCGGGAGGGGCCCATCGTCGCCATGTCGCGCAGCAGCAGCCGGTTGTCCTTGCCATAGGCGGAGGCCTGCACCAGCACGGTGCGCGCGATGCCCATCCTGGCGCACATTTTCAGATAGTCGCCGACCGCGGCATCCGGCGGCGTCACCACCGCCGTCGGCGCGGTCGGGTAACTCGAATCGTAGGTATGGATATGGCAGTCGCAGGTACCCGCCGGCGCCTTCAACTGCGGCACGCTGTCGTCGCTCATCGCCGCTCCTCCCGATGCTTCCTGCCGGAAGCTTCTATTTTTTCTTGCAGATGGCGCGGAGGCGTTGCGGAGTCACCGGCAAGGTGACGATCGCGCCCGGCATTTGCAGGGCGTCATCTATAGCAGAGGCAATGACCGCGCCAACAGGGTTGGTGCCCCCTTCGCCCGCGCCCTTGAGGCCGAGCGAATTGAGCGGGCTCGGCGCGTCCTCGGTAATGAGGATGGATGACTCCGGCACCTCATGCGCCGTCGGCATCAGATAATCGGCGAAGGTGACGGATAAAGGCTCGCCGTTCTCGTCGTAGAGAAATTCCTCGAACAGCGCGCCGCCGATGCCCTGCGCCAGGCCGCCGGCGATCTGGCCTTCGACCAGCATGGGATTGACGGCCTTGCCGACATCGTAGGCCATCACATATTTCTCGATCGCGACGCCGCCGGTCTCGGCATCGACGCGCACCGCGGCGACATGAACGCCGTAAGGATAGACCATATGGGTCGATTCGAAGGTGTCTTCGGCGATCAGTTCGCCGGGCCTGGCGGCGGCGAGATCGGCGAGCTTCATCGACGGGCCGGGCGTGCCGCCGGTGCGCACGATGTCGCCGTCGACGATGTCTAGTTGCGTCGGCTCGGCCTGCATCAATTCGGCGGCCAGTTTCAGAATATGCTGACGCAGCTTCGTTGACGCGCGTTTGGTCGCCTCGCCGGTCATCACGGTCACACGCGAGGCAAACGCGCCGAGGCCGCGGCTGATACGGTCGGTCTGGCCATGGATGACGTTGACGGTCGTGTAATCGACGCCAAGCGTCTCGGCGCAGATCTGCGCCATCGCCGTCTCGATGCCCTGGCCGACTGAGGCCGCGCCGGTCACCAGTTCGATAGTGCCGCCGCTCTTCACTTCGATGCGGACGTCGTCGAACGGGCCGAGGCCGCTCTTCTCGACGAACATGGCGACGCCGGCGCCGACTTGCTCGCCATTGGTGCGGCGCCTTGCGATGTCCTTCTGCAACTGCGGCCAGCCGGCGCGATCCAGCGCCTTGTCGAGCAGCAGGCCGTAATCGCCGGAGTCGTAGACAATGTGCGTGCCCAACGTCTCCAGGCCAAGCGCATACGGCATCGCGCTTTTGGGCAGCAGGTTGCGCTTTCGGATTTCGGCCTTGTCGACGCCGACTTTGGCGGCGATGGCGTCGAGCAGGCGCTCGCGCACGAAAGTCGATTCATAGCGGCCCGGCGCGCGGTAGGTGCCGCACGGCGTCTTGTTGGTCAGGCGAATATGCGCGGTGGCGCGATAGGCCGGCACGCGATAGGGCCCCGGCAGCATCGCCGCGGCAAGGTCCGGCACGGTCGCCGCGTGCGTGCGCATATAGGCGCCGTTGTCGTGGAAGAACTCGTCGTCGATGGCGAGGATGCGACCGTCGGCGTCGATGGCGGCGCGGATACGGTGCGTCTGCTGGCGCGAGTGATTGGCGCTGATGAGATGCTCGCGCCGGTCCTCGATCCACTTGATCGGCTTCTTGAAGTGCAACGCCGCGGCGCAGACGATGACATCTTCGGGATAGATCTCGCCGCGAATGCCGAAGCCGCCGCCGACATGGCCCTCGAACAGATGAAAGTTGTCGCGCGTGCGGCCGAGCATGCGGCCCATCGTGTCGCGGTTCCAGTGCGGCACCTTGGCGGCGCCGTGCATTTCGAGGCGATTGAGCGCTTCGTTGTAGAAGCCGATGGCGCCACGGGTCTCAAGCGGCACGCCGGAATGGCGGCCGACCGAGAGTTCGAGCGCGACGACGGCATGCGCGGCCTCGAACGCGGCATCGACGTCGCCGTAGCCCTTGCGCAGGACGTCCGGCTCGGTGCTTTGCACGGCGTCGAACGGCCCGGGCGCATCCGTCGCGTTCATCACCGGCGGCAACGGCTCGATGTCGAGTTCGATGACGTCGGCCGCGTCCTCGGCGACATAGGCGTTGTCGGCGAACACCACGGCGACCGGCTCGCCGACATAGCGCACAAAGTCGCTCGCCATCACGCGCTGCTGATAGGGCTCCAGCGCCTTGAGGCCGGTGAGACGAAAGGGAATCGGCGGAATATGGGCGATATCGGCAAAGGTCCACACCGCGTGCACGCCGTCCATGGCGAGCGCCGCCGAGGCGTCGACGTTCCTGAGGCGGCCATGCGCGATAGGCGAGCGCACCACGCGCATCGTCCACTGGCCGGGAAAGTTCACATCGGCGGCGAAGCGGCCTTGTCCGGTCAGCAGCGGGCGGTCTTCCAGCCGCGGCACCGAGCGGCCGATGAATGTCTTTGGTTTGGGCTCAGCCATGGCGGCGCGCCACCATCACTTCCGCATCTCCGCCGCGGCGGCGCGCACGGATTTGATGATGTTCTGATATCCCGTGCACCGGCACAGGTTGGACGACAAAACGTCGATCAGGGCTTCGTCGCTGATATCGGGTTCGCGTTCCAGGACGCCGACGGCGAGCATGAGGAAGCCCGGCGTGCAGAAGCCGCACTGCAGGCCGTGATTGTCCATGAAGGCCTGCTGCATCGGATGCAACTTGTCGCCATCGGCCAGGCCCTCGACCGTGCGGATTTTCTTGCCCTCGGCCTGCACCGCGAACATCAGGCAGGAGCGCACCGGCGCGTCATCGACGATCACGGTGCAGGCGCCGCAGACGCCGTGCTCGCAGCCGATATGCGTGCCGGTCTGGCCGCAGTCCTCGCGAATGGCGTCGGCGAGCGTACGGCGCGGCTCGACGGAGACCTTGTGATCCTTGCCGTTGATCGTCAGCGTGATGGCGGTTTTATCGGTCATGATGCTCTCTCGGCATTGCGCAGCAGCGCGCGGATGCGCTGAGGCGTGGCCGGAATGGTGTCGATCTCGACATTGAACGGCGTCAGCGCGTCGTTGATGGCGTTCACGACGGCGGCCGGCGGCCCGATGGTGCCGCCCTCGCCGAGGCCCTTGGCCCTGGTGATCGACTGCGTCGACGGCGTTTCCAGGTGATGCAGCTCGATCGGCGGAATCTCATGCGCCGTCGGCGGCATGAAGTCGGCGAGGTTGGCGGTCAGGATCGCGCCTGACTCGTCGTAGATGATCTCTTCCAGCAGCGCGTTGCCGATCCCCTGCGCGACGCCGCCATGCACCTGGCCGTCGGCGATCATCGGATTGATGATGCGGCCGGCGTCCTCAGCCACCAGATAGCGCTCCACCTTGACGTGGCCGGTCTCGGCATCGAGCCGCACGATGGCGACATGGCAGGCGTTGGAGAAGGTGCCGGGCGGATCGTAGGTGCCGCTCTCGGTCAGGCCCGGCTCGATCTCGCCCTTGAAGCGGTGCGTCTGCGTATAGGCTTCCCGCGCCATCGCCGCGACCGTCACTTCGCGATCGGTGCCGGCGACCTTGGCCTTGCCGTCTTCGAGCACGATGTCTGTCTCTGCCGCTTCCAGCATGTGGCCCGCGATCTTCAATAGCTTGGCGCGGATCTTCCGCGCCGCGATCAGGGTCGCCCCGCCGGAAATCACCAGCGACCGGCTCGCAAAGGTGCCCCAGCCATAGGGCGCCGTATCGGTGTCGCCGTGGACGACCTTGATCATCTGCGGCGGCACGCCGATTTCTTCGGCGATGATCTGCGCCAAAGTCGTGCGCAGGCCTTGACCGTGCGGCGACGAGCCGATGCGCGCCTCGACGAAGCCGGAGGGATCGACGGTGATGTGCACCGTCTCCCAGCCCGGGGTGATCGCCATGCCGCGCGCGGCGAAAGCGGGCGAGCCGTAGCCGGTGCGCTCGGAGAAGGTGGCAAAGCCGATGCCGAGGTACTCGCCCTTGTCACGCGCCAGTTGCTGGCGCGCGCGAAAGGCGGGCACGTTGATGGCCTCGACCGCCGCCTCCATGGTCTCGCGATAGCTGGCCTCGTCGTATTCGAGGCCCATCGCCGACTTGTAGGGAAACTGCGTGATCAGGTTCCGGCGGCGGATGTCGATGGGATCGATGGCGAAGGCCTTCGCCGCCTTGTCCATCAGCCGCTCCAGCGTGAAGGTGATGGCGGGGCGTGACACGCCGCGATAGGCGCCCATCGTGCAGGTGTTGGTGACGACCGCGCGGGCAAGGCATTCGTATTGCTGCACGTCGTAAGGCCCGGGCATCTCCGCCATGGCCATCAACGGCTCCATGCCGCAGGTGGTCGGGAAGCAGGAATAGGCGCCGGTATTGGCGAGCACATCGGCCCGCAAGGCGAGGAGCTTCGCGTTCGCGTCGAAGGCGCCTTCCAGGGTGATGTACTGGTCGCGTGAATGGAACGAAGCGATCAGGTTCTCGCGGCGGTCCTCGGTCCAGGCGACCGAGGACTTGAGGTGTCGCGCCAGCCAGGCGATGAGCACGTATTCGGGGCACAGCGACATCTTCTGGCCGAAGCCGCCGCCGACATCGGGCGCGATCACGCGCAGATCGGACTCCGGCATGCCGAGGCAGTCGGCAATCGCCGTGCGCACCAGATGCGGCATCTGCGTGGTGCAGTGGAGCGTGATGCGGCCGGTCGCGGCATCGTAGGCGGCGTGCGCGGCGCGCGCTTCCATCGGCGTGGCGTTCTGCCGGTTGGAGCGGGCCTCGCAGCGGACGATCTTTGCGGCACTTGTCCAGACATCGTCGAAGCCCGGGGTCTTGATCTGGGCGTTGACGATGACATTGCGGGGCACGCCGGCATGAATTTGCGGCGCGCCGTCGGCAATGGCGGCGCGGCCGTCAATCAGTGCGGTAGCGTCCTCGATATCGATCTCGACGAGGTCGGCGATATCCTCAGCCTCTTCCTCGCTTGAAGCGACGACCGCCGCGATCGCTTCGCCGACAAACCGTACGTCGCCCTCGGCCAGGATCGGCTGGCCGACCGGCTTGTAGTTGAACTTGTGCAGCATCGGCGTGATCTTCTTTACGCCTTCGATGTCGGCGGCGGTGATCGCCACGGCGCCGTCGGGCGCGGTGATGCTTCGGATCTTTCCGGCCGCGTTCGGGCTGCGCACGAAGCGCACCCAGTGCGCGGCGGGCAGATCGCCCGTGAAGCGGCCGCGGCCTTGCACTAGGGCCGGGTCCTCCAGCCGGCGGATCGAGCGGCCGACCCACTTCATGCCGTCGCCACCGGAGCCTTTGGTCGAATGCTCGCTCATCGCGGCGCTCGCTTTCCCTCCCCCCGCGTAGCGGTGGGGAGGGTCGGTTCGCGTCGCTTTAGCGATGCGAACCGGGGTGGGGGGACTTGGCGGCTGGGTTCGCCCCCCACCCCCGACCCCTCCCCACCACGCGCAAGAGCGCGCGGGGGGAGGGGAGGGAGAGAGGCGCGGCGCATCGAATTCATAGGCTATGCTCCAGCGCGCGGCGCACGACCACCTTGACCAGATCGCGGCGATATTCGGCGTCGGTCTGGTGATCCTCGAGCGGCTCGATGGCGGCGCTGGCCGCTTCGCCGGCGGCGCGGAAGGCGGCGTCGCCCGGCGCCTTGCCGTTGAGCTCGGCTTCGGCTTGGGGAATGCGTCGCGGCGAGGCCTCGGCGCCGCCGAGACCGACATGAGCATCGACGATCTTGCCGCCGTCGAGCCGATAGGTGACCAGCGCGGCCGACATGGCGAAATCGCCGGCGCGGCGGCTGAATTCGTAGAAGCCGAACTTGGCGTCAGCCGGCAGCAGCGGTAGCCGCACCTCGGCGAGCAGTTCGCCTTCCTTCAGATGCGTCGACATGATGCCGTCGAAGAACGCGGCGGCCTCGATCTCGCGCGTACCTTTCACGCTCCTTGCCACCATCACGGCGTCAAGCGTTGCCGCGGTCAGGCACCATTCCGACGACGGGTCGGCATGGGCGAGGCTACCGCAAAACGTGCCGCGCATGCGGATCGGATAATGCGCGATGTGCTTTGCCACATATGAAAGAAGCCGGCCCAGCGGGTTGTCCGTAACCGGCCGATGAAACGCGGCATGGCGCACACGGGCGCCGATGGTGAGGAATTTGCCGTCGTCGGCGAGCTTGTCGAGGCCTTCGACCTCGTTGATGTCGACAAGATGCGCGGGCTTGGCGAGCCGGAACGCCATGATCGGCACGAGGCTCTGTCCGCCGGCGAGGATGCGGCCATCGTCGCCCGCGACCTCGGCGAGGGTCGCAAGCGCCTCGTCGAGGGTGCGGGGCACATGGCGGACAAAGGGCGCGGGCTTCATGCGAACCTTCCTTCGCGCACTGCGGTCCGGAAAATCTAGCCGTTTCCCGCCGACCGTGCGCTCCGAGATTGTATGTATGCTAATGATCGGCCCGGCAGAGTCAACGGTATGCCGCCCGTCCGAGGTCGCAGAATTTGCCCGGTGGCTCAGTGTTTCTTCGGCTTCGGTTTCGGCCTTGGCGGTGAGGCCACGACGACGTCCGCGGTGCCATCCCCGTCGATGTCTTGGCTTGTGGTGCTTACGCCGCCTTGCGTCGGCTTCTTCGGGCCGGCCTTTCGCGTAACATGCTGTTTCGACTTCGGCGCGGCTTGCGCCATCGGTACGCCGATGAGACCGAGTGCGACAAGGCCGGTCAATGTCAGGATGCTGGCGCGTTTCAAGCGGGACCTCCAGTTCTTGTTACTTCCGCCCCCGGAAGTTCGGCTTCCGTTTCTCCATGAAAGCGCGGACGCCTTCGGCGTAGTCCGCCGACATGACCGCTTCGCGCTGCAGGTCGCGCTCGAGGTCGAGCTGTTCGTCGAAGCTGTTGGTGGCGGAAGCGTCGATCGCGCGCTTGATGAGCGCGAGACCTCGCGTCGGCGCGGTGGCGAATTGCTCGCACAGCGCGGTCGCTTCGGGCATCAGCTGCGCGTCGTCGACGCAAGCCCAGATCATGCCCATTTCGGCGGCGCGCTCGGCCGGCACCGGTTGCGCGGTGAGCATCAGCGCGCGGGCGCGCGCCTCGCCGATCAGGCGCGGCAAAATATACGTGCCGCCGGAATCCGGGATGAGGCCGATCCGCGCGAAGGATTGCGTGAAGGTGGCCGAGCGCGCGGCGATGACAATGTCGCAGGCGAGCGCCACATTGGCGCCGGCGCCGGCGGCGACGCCATTGACGGCGCAGACGACCGGGAAGGGCAGGGCCCGCAGCCGCCGTACCAACGGATTGTAATATTTTTCAAGGGACTCGCGCGGCACCGGCTTTTCGCCGGGCTTGAGCAGGCGGTCGGCAAGATCCTGACCCGAGCAGAAGGCGCGGCCGGCGCCGGTCAATAGCAGCGCGCGGCACTCCTCGTCCGCTTCCGCTTCGTCGATGGTACCGCGCAGCACTTCGTGCATCGCGTCGTTGAAGGCGTTGAGCCGGTCCGGCCGATTGAGCGTGATAACCCGATAGCCGGTCTGGCGCTGAACGATAATGGACGGTTCTGACATTCGTTTACTTTCTGTCATGGCCGGGCTTGACCCGGCCATCTCGCTTAGGGACGCAGTGCCCGCCTAAGCGGGATCACCGGGACAAACCCGGTGATGACAGTCATTTAGGTTTGAGGAATTGATCGAGTATAGCGGTTTCGCGGTTATCGCCTGCGACATCGGCGGCGATCTGTTCATAAAGCCGCGCCGCCGCGGTGAACATCCCGCTCTCGGGCCGTTCGGTGCCGACGAAGCTGGCGATCTCGTCGAGCTCTGGACCCCAGCGATAGGCCTTGCCATACATGGGCGGCACCATGCGCTCGAAAAAGCGCAGCAATTCCGGCTGGCTTTCGGCGAGTTCCGCCCGCAGGGCCTCGGCAGAACCGCCGCGCGTCGCCGCCAGCAGCATTGCTGCGCCGATCGCCGTAAGCCCCTTGGTGATGCCGGCATAGGACATCTTCAGTGCCGAGGCGGCGGTCAGCGGACCATCAAGGACCCGCACGATCAAGCCGAAGCCGTTAAGCGTGCCGAGAGCGCAGGCGCGCTCGCCGGACGTGTAGATTTTGGTCGCCGTGGAACCGGGCTTGGGTGGGGGACCGATAATACCAGCATCGAAAAAATCGCAGCCGGTTGCCGCAATGATGTCGGCTACGGCTTGCGCGGTCGGCGGCGAGACCGCGTTGCAGTCGACAAAGACCGTCCGATGGCTGCTGGCCGCGAGGGCAGGCGCCAGGCGCCGCGCCAGTGCGACCGCCTCGGCCGGCGGTACGATCGACAATAGGAAATCCGCCTCCGCCAGCGCGGCGTCGTCGGCATGCCGCATGCCGGCCGCGGCGGCGCGCTGCCTGCTCCCCTCGCTGCGCCCGTTGAGCGAGGTGAGCACGGTTGCGCCCTTGGCGGTGAGGCAACTGGCGACACCGGCGCCCATGGCGCCGGGAGCGATAATGGCAATCGTTGGAGGCATGGTCAGGCCAATTCAGAATTATAGTTCGATGCGGTCATCATATCGCATTGCCGCGGCCGGTTCACCGTAGACGGTCGCGCGGCTTTCCCGGTAGATTATCCGGTGAATGCATAAGGGGCCTGAACGCCCCGAAGGGGAGGAATTAAAATGCGTAAGACGCTACTCGCGGCCGGCGCCGCGATCATTCTGGCGGCCGGGCCGGCCGCCGCGCAGAACAAAACGATCAAGATCGGCTTCGTCTCGACCTTCAGCGGTCCGACCGCGGTGATCGGCAATGACATGCGCAACTCCTTCGAACTGGCGCTCGACCACATGGGCCGCAAGATGGGCGGCATTCCGGTCGAGGTGATCTACGAAGACGACCAGCAGAAGCCGGATGTCGGCAAGCAGAAGACCGAAAAGCTGATCGAAAGCGACAAGGTCGATTTCGTCGCCGGTTACATCTGGTCGAACGTGCTGCTGGCTTCGCTCAAGCCGGTGATCGATGCCAAGACCTTCCTCATCAGCGCCAATGCCGGCCCCTCGCAGATCGCCGGTGAATTGTGCTCGCCGTTCTTCTTCTCGACGTCGTGGCAGAACGATCAGACGCCGCAGGCCGTCGGCCTCTACATGAACCAGAAGAACGTCAAGAGCGTCTTCCTGATTGGCCCGAACTACGCGGCCGGCAAGGATATGCTCGCGGGCCTCGCCTCGACCTTCAAGGGCAAGGTGGTCGGCCAGGAACTGACGACGTGGCCGACGCAGCTCGACTTCTCGGCCGAACTTGCCAAGGCCAAGGCTTCCGGTGCCGAAGCGATCTTCGTGTTCTATCCGGGCGCCGCCGGCGTGCAGTTCCTCAACCAGTACGCCGCGTCGGGCCTCAAGGCCACGATGCCGCTCTACACCGCCTTCACGATCGACGAGCTATCCCTGCCGCTGCAGAAGGACAACGCGATCGGCGTGCCCGGCGCGCAGCAGTGGGTGCACGATCTGCCGAACGCCGAGAACAAGAAGTTCGTCGAGGACTACCGCAAGAAATATCCGGGTTTGCGGCCGACCTACTATGGCGCGCAGGCCTATGACGCAGCGCAGCTGATCAACTCGGCCGTGGTCGCGACCAAGGGCAACCTGTCGGACAAGGCGGCGGTGCAGAAGGCGATGGAAAAGGCCGATTTCAAGTCGCTGCGTGGCAACTTCAAGTTCGGCAACAACCACTTCCCGATCCAGAACTTCTATCTGCAGGACGTGGTCAAGGATGCCAGCGGCGAACTGTCGCTCAAGACCGTCGCGACCATCGTCAAGGACGATCAGGATCGCTTCGCCAGCAAGTGCTCGATGAAGTAATGCAAATGACGTCATGCCCGCGCTTGTCGCGGGCATCCACGTCTTTCTTTGATCTCTGAAGAAGGCGTGGATGGCCGGGACAAGCCCGGCCATGACGCTTTTTGTTGCCGTTGGACTTGCACGCGAATTGCATGAATAGAGCCCCATGACCCTTTTCATCGAGCAATGCCTCAACGGCCTGCAGTTCGGCCTGCTGCTGTTCATGCTGGCGGCCGGGTTGACCCTGGTGTTCGGCATCATGGATCTGGTCAATCTGGCCCACGGCTCCCTCTACATGATGGGCGCCTATTTCGCCGCCACCTTCACGGCGCTGACCGGTAGTTTCATCGCCGGTGCGGTGCTGGGGCTGGCGGCGACGCTTGTCGTCGGCATGGCGGTCGAGGTGATCGCCATGCGGCGCCTCTATGGCCGGGATCATCTCGATCATGTGCTCGGCACTTTCGGCCTGATCCTGTTCTTCAACGAGCTGGTCCGCATCATCTGGGGACCGGCCGGGCTGTCACTGCCGCTGCCGGGCTGGCTGCAGCAGCCGGTGTCGATCCTCGGTTTCCAGTATTCGGCCTACAAGTTTTCGATCATCGTCGTGTCGCTCGCCGTCGCGGCGGGACTCTATCTGCTGGTGATGCGCACCCGCACCGGCATGCTGATCCGCGCCGGCGCCTCGAACCGCGAAATGGTCGGCGCGCTCGGCGTCAACATCAAGCTGCTGTACACCTTGGTGTTCGGCCTCGGCGCCGCGCTGGCGGGCCTCGCCGGCCTGATGAATGCGCCGATCCTGACCGTCCAGATCGGCATGGGCGAGAATATTCTCATCCTCGCCTTCGTCATCACCGTGATCGGCGGCATCGGCTCGATCCGAGGCGCGCTGGTGGCGGCCCTTTTCGTCGGCTTCATCGATACGCTCGGCCGCTCTTATTTCCCGGACATTCTGCGCGAGATGCTCTCGCCCACGGCCGCTTCGACGCTGGCGCCGGCCTTGTCATCGATGCTGATCTACCTGCTGATGGCGATCGTCCTGATCGTGAAGCCCGAAGGCCTGTTCTCGGCGGGGCACCGCTGATGCCGTTCAGGTTGCCGCCGCTCACGCTTCGCAATGTCGTCGTCGCGCTGGTGCTTATCGCCTTGGCTCTGCTGCCGGTCTATTCGCAGCTCGCGGGCGACCGTTTCGCGCTGACCTTGTTCACCCGTATCGTCATTCTGGCGCTGTCGGCGCTGAGTCTGAACCTCATTCTCGGCTTCGGCGGCATGATGAGCTTCGGTCATGCCGTCTATCTCGGCATCGGCGGCTATGCGGTCGGCATGCTGGCGAAGGAAGGCATCTACAGCGGCTTCATCCAGTGGCCGGTCGCGATCGCCGCGTCGGCCCTGTTTGCGCTGGTGACCGGTGCGCTGTCGCTGCGCACCCGCGGCGTTTACTTCATCATGATCACGCTCGCCTTCGCGCAGATGGCCTATTACATCGTCTCCGGGATCGCCCGTTACGGCGGCGACGACGGTCTGACGATCTACAAGCGCAGCGAGTTCTTCGACGCGCTGAACCTGTCGAACAAGACACAGTTCTATTACGTTTGTCTGGTCATCCTCTATTTGGCGATCTACTTCGTCTATCGCCTCGTCAATTCGCGCTTCGGCATGGTGCTTCAGGGCACGCGCTCCAACGACGCTCGCATGCGCGCCATCGGCTTCTCGACCTATCGCTACAAGCTGACGGCTTTCGTCATCGCCGGCGTGCTGTGCGGAATTTCCGGCATTCTCCTTGCCAACCAGGCGGATTTCGTCTCGCCGTCGATGATGTATTGGACGCGTTCCGGCGATCTCATCATCATGGTCGTGCTCGGCGGCATGGGTACGGTGGCGGGCCCCGTGATGGGCGCGATCGCCTTTCTTGTGCTGGAGGAAATCCTGCCGATCCTGATCAAGCTCGGCGGCGTGCCCTTTGTCGGCGCCAGCGCCGCGGCCCGCGCCTCCGAATACTGGATGATCGTGATGGGGCCGCTGCTGCTCCTCGTGGTGCTGTTCGCTCGCGGCGGCATTGACGGCCTGCTCAATCTCATCGGCGACAAGTTCAAGCAGCGGGGGCGGTCATGAGCGCGCCCAAGAACCCAGCACTGCTTCAGATTGACAACCTCGCCAAGCGTTTCGGCGGCATCGTGGCCACCGATAATGTGTCGCTCGCCATTCCGCAGGGCGAACTGCATGCCTTGATCGGACCGAACGGCGCCGGCAAGACCACCCTGATCGCGCAGTTGTCGGGCTCGTTATTCGCCGATGGGGGGCGTATCCAGTTCGACGGCCATGACATCACCCGCCTGTCGATGCCGAAGCGCAGCCATCTCGGGCTGGCGCGTTCGTTCCAGATCACGTCGCTGTTTCTCGATATGAGCGTGCTCGACAATGTCGCGCTCGCGGTGCAGGCCCATGCCGGGCACTCCTTCTCGTTCTGGCACGACGCCCGCGCCGAAGTGGCGCTGCGCCAGCCGGCGCGCGAGGCGCTCGCGCGTGTCGGTCTGGCCGCCAGCGCCGACAAGGTCACCGCCGAACTGAGCCATGGCGAGCATCGCCTGCTCGAGCTGGCCATGGCGCTCGCGGTCAAGCCGCGCATGCTGCTGCTCGACGAGCCGATGGCCGGCCTCGGCCCGGAGGAGTCGGCGCGCATGGTGGAGATGCTGCGCGACATCAAGCGCGACTACACCATCCTGCTGGTCGAGCACGACATGGAGGCGGTGTTCGCGCTGGCCGACCGCATCACCGTGCTGGTCTATGGCCGCGTCATCGCCACCGGCGTGCCCAACGATATCCGCGCCAACGCGCAGGTGCGTGAGGCCTATCTCGGCGACGCGGAGGTGGCCCATGGCTGACGGCAACGCCATTCTGAGCCTCGACGGCGTCGAGACCTGCTACGGCCAGAGCCAGGTGCTGTTCGGCGTCTCGTTCGCGATCCAGCCCGGCGAGATGGTGACGCTCATGGGCCGCAACGGCATGGGCAAGACCACCAGCGTGCGCTCGATCATGGGCCTGACCGCCGCGCGCGCCGGTTCGATCAGATTCATGGGCGAGGAAATCCGCGGGCTGCCGGCTTATCGTATCGCCCAGCGTGGCATCGGCCTGGTGCCGGAGGGCCGCCAGATATTCCCCAATCTCACCGTGCGCGAGAACCTCGTCGCCACGGCGGTGACGCGCGACGGCGGCGAATGGAATCTTGAGCGCGTCTATGACCTGTTCCCGCGGCTGTCGGAGCGCGCCACCAGCATGGGCAATCAACTGTCGGGCGGCGAGCAGCAGATGCTGGCGGTCGGTCGCGCGCTGATGACCAATCCGCGCCTGCTCATTCTCGATGAGGCGACCGAAGGCCTCGCGCCGCTCATTCGTCAGGAAATCTGGAACTGCCTGGCGCGGCTCAAACAGTCCGGCCTGTCGGTAATGGTGATCGACAAGAATGTCGGCGCGCTGATCAAGGTCGCCGATCGGCATTTCATGATCGAGCGCGGCAAGATCGTGTGGTCGGGATTATCGTCGGAGCTTGCTGGCAATACCGACGTGCAGCATCGGTATCTGGGGGTTTGATGTTGCTTGTCCCGGACGCGATGCAGCACGCCAGTGGTGCATCGCAGAGCCGGGACCGCCAAGTCCCGAGGGCGTGACGGCCCCGGCTCTGCGTCGCAAGCACTTCGCTGTCGCTTCGTGCTGCGCTGCGTCCGGGGCAAGACTCACTCCGCCGGCTGGATGCTCGGTGCGCCATCCGGCCCGCGGCGGCGCTTGATGAAAGTCGGCACGCCGCCGCCGAAGCGGTGGTGCAGGCGGTCCAGCCACAGATAGATCACCGGCGTCGTGTACAACGTCAAAATCTGCGATACCAGCAGGCCGCCGATGATGGTGATGCCAAGCGGGCGGCGCAATTCCGAGCCCGGCCCGACCGCAAGGATGAGCGGCAACGCGCCGAGCATGGCGGCCAGCGTCGTCATCAGAATCGGCCGGAAGCGCGCGAGACAGGCTTCGTGAATGGCGACGACCGGCGGCAGACCGCGCACGCGCTCCGCTTCGAGCGCGAAATCCACCATCATGATGCCGTTCTTCTTGACGATGCCGATCAGCAGAATGATGCCGATGAAGGCGATCACCGTCAGCTCCGTGCCGAACAGATGCAAAGCCAGCAGGGCGCCAAGGCCGGCCGAGGGCAGCGTCGAGATGATGGTGAGCGGGTGGATCAGGCTCTCGTACAGAATGCCGAGCACGATATAGACCGCGATCAGCGCCGCGACGATCAGCAGGATCTGCGCATTGGCGCTTTGCTGGAACGCCTTCACGTCGCCGGCGAAGTCGGTGCGGATCTGGTCCGGCATGTGCAGTCCGGCGACCGCCTGGTCGATCAAAGCCGTCGCCTGTTCGATCGGAACGCCCTCGCGGACATTGTAGGTAATCGTCGTCGAGGGAAACTGGCCCTGATGGTTCACCACCAGCGGGGTGATGCCGCGCTCGACGCGCGCCACTGCCGATAGCGGGATCTGCGCATTGCCGTTGCCGGGCACGTAGACATTCGACAGGTCGTTGGGGTCGCGCCGGAATTTCGGCTCGACTTCGAGGATGACGCGATACTGGTTGCGCTGGGTGTAGATGGTCGAGATCTGCCGCTGCGAGAACGAGTTGTTCAGCGCGTTGTCGATATCCTGCATGCTGACGCCGAGCCGCGAGGCCGCCTCACGGTCGATCTTGATGTCGGCCTGCAGGCCGCCCTGCTGGCGGTCGGTGTTGACGTCGGTCAGCTCCGGAATCTTTTCGATGCGCTCGACGACGCGCGGCACCCAGGTCTGCAGCGCGTCGATGTCGGCGCTCCACAGCGTGAACTGATAGGAGGAGTCGCTCTGCCGGGCACCGAAGCGCAGATCCTGCGTCGGCACGAGGAAGGATCGGATACCGGGAATGCGGTTGAGCTTGGCGCGCAGCCTCGTGAGTACGGCTTGCGTCGGATCGCGCTCGGTGAGTGGTTTGAGGCTGACAAACAATTGGCCGCGGTTGACCGAAGCGTTAAAGCCGCCTGAGCCCACCGACGAGCCGAGCCCGGCGACGGCCGGATCGGCAATCACGACGTCCATCACCTGCAATTGCAGCTTTTCCATCGCCTCATAGGAAATGTCCGGCGAAGCCTGCGTGCCGCCGAAGATGAGGTTGGTGTCATCCTGTGGGAAGAAGCCTTTCGGCACCTTGATGTACAGACCGACGGTCAAGGCGATCGTTGCGGCAAAGACGATCAGCGTCAGCCCGCGATGGTCGAGTACGAAGGTCAGGGTGCGGTCGTAGAAGCCGATCATGCGCGACAGCACGCCTTCCACGATCCGGTCGAGCCGGGTCTCGTTCGGGCTTGGCGGCTTGCGCACGAAATAGGCGCAGACCATGGGCGTCACCGACAGCGAGATGACGGTCGAGACGGCGATGGCGAAGGTGAGGGTGAGCGAGAATTCGCGGAACAGACGGCCGATGGCGCCGCCCATCAGCAGTAGCGGAATGAAGGCGGCGACCAGCGACACCGAGATCGACACCACGGTGAAGCCGATCTGCCGGGCGCCGAGCAAGGCGGCGCGCAGCGGCCGGTAGCCTTTCTCCATGAAGCGGAACATGTTCTCGATCATGACGATGGCGTCGTCGACGACGAAGCCGATCGAGACGGCGAGCGCCATCAGCGACAGATTGTTGATCGAAAAGCCGGCCGCCCACATCGCCGCGCAGGTGCCGGCAAGCGATAGCGGCACCGTGATGCCGGCGGCGAGCGTCGCGGCGGTGCGGCGCAGGAACAGGAACACCACCAGCATCACCAGCACGGCGGAGGCGGCGAGCGTGAGCTGCATGTCCTCGACGCTGGCACGGATCGTGCCGGTGCGATCGGTCAGGACGTTGATGTCGAGCCCGGCCGGGATCCACTGGCGTAGCTCGGGCAGCAGATCGTAAACGCGGTCGACGGTGTCGATGACATTGGCGTCGGCCTGCTTGGTGATCACCAGCAACACCGACGGATCGCGGTTGTACCAGCCGGCGGAGCGGGTGTTGCGCACGCTCGGCCGGATCGAGGCGACGTCGGCGAGGCGGATGACGTCGCCATTCACGGTCTTGACGACGATGGGGTCGTAATCCGGCGCGTCGCGCAGCTGGTCGTTGATGCCGATGGTGACGGCGCGCTTGACGCCTTCGAAGACGCCGAGCGCGCCCTGCGCGTTGGAGTTCGAAATCGCCGTGCGGATCTGCTCCAGGGTCGTGCCGGTGGCAGCGAGCCGCTCGGGATCGACGCGGACGCGGATGGCCGGCTGTTCGGAGCCGGCCACGGAAACGTCGGCGACGCCGTCCACCTGGCTCAGGCGCTGCACGATGATGCTGTCGGCTGCGTCGTAGATGGCGCTGGCCGGCATGGTCTTCGACGTCAGCGCCAGGATCAGCACCGGCGCGGCCGCCGGGTTCATCTTGCGGAAGGTCGGCACCGAGGGCAGGTCGCTCGGCAGATCGGTCATGGCCGCGTTGATGGCGGCCTGCACGTCGCGCGCGGCGCCGTCGGCGTTTCGCGACAGGTCGAACTGCACCGTGATGCGGGTCGAGCCTTGCGAACTGCGCGAGGTCATTTCGGTAACGCCGGCAATCTCACCCAGCCGCCGCTCGAGCGGCGCGGCGATTGTCGCGGCCATGACGCTGGGATCGGCGCCGGGCCGCGATGCCGACACGCTTACCGTCGGGAATTCGACGCTCGGCAGGCTGGCAACCGGCAGGAAGCCGTAGGCGATGGCGCCGGTCAGGAACAGCCCGATCGCCAGCAGCGTCGTGCCGATCGGCCGCCGGATGAAAGGCCAGGAGAAGTTCATGGCGGCGTCACCATCGCGCTACTCCGCCGGTTCGGCAGCAGTCGCGCGGCGCGGCCGCGGCGGCGACACCCACAGGCGCAGGCGCTCCATGTAGAGATAGATCACCGGCGTCGTGTAGAGCGTCAGCAACTGGCTCAGGATCAGGCCGCCGACGATGGTGATGCCGAGCGGGTTGCGCAGCTCCGAGCCGGTGCCCGATTCCAGCGCCAGCGGCAGCGCGCCGAACAGGGCCGCGAGCGTCGTCATCATGATCGGGCGGAAGCGCAGCAATGCAGCCTGCACGATCGACTCGCGCGGGCTCATGCCCTGCTCGCGCTCGGCATCGAGCGCGAAGTCGATCATCAGAATGGCGTTCTTCTTGACAATGCCCATCAGCAGCACAATGCCGATCAGCGCGATCACCGAGAGGTCGTAGCCGGTCAGCATCAGCGCCAGCAGCGCGCCGACGCCGGCCGACGGCAAGGTCGACAGAATCGTCAGCGGGTGGATGAAGCTCTCATAGAGCACGCCGAGCACGATATAGATCGCGATCACCGCGGCGAGGATGAGATAGGGCTCACCCTCCAGCGATTTGGCGAATTCGGCGGCGTCGCCGGAATAGCTGCCGGTCACGGTGTTCGGCACGCCAAGCTCGCGCTCGGCGGCAGTGACGACTTTCACCGCATCCGACAAGGCATAGCCCGGCGCCAGATCGAAGCTGATGGTCACCGACGGAAACTGCTCCTGATGCGCGATGGCGAGCGGCGCCGCGGTGTAGTCGAAGCGCGCGAAGGCGGCGAGCGGCACCTGGTTCGAACCGGTGACGGAATTTGGTGTCGCTGACGTGTTCGTATTGGTCGTGCCGGTCGCCGTATTGCCCGCCGTTGCCGCGGTACCGGTCGAGGTGGTGGCGCCGGTGACGTAGATCTTCGACAGCGCTGTCGGATCCTGCTGGTAGCGCGGCTGCGCCTCGAGGACGACACGGTACTGGTTGGCCTGGCCGTAAATGGTCGAAATCTGCCGCTGGCCAAAGGCGCTGTACAAAGTGTCGGTCACGCTCTGCATCGAGACGCCAAGGCGGCCGGCCTTCTCGCGGTCGACATTGACCATGATGCGCGGGCCGCCCTCCTGCGCCTCGGAAGCGACCTCGCGCATGACCGGATCGCCGCGCAGCCGCTGCGTCAGTTTATTCGCCCAGGCCACGACCTCGTCGGCGTCGCTGCCGGTCAGGGTGTACTGATACTGCGCGCGGCTGGGCCGGGTCGAAATCTGGATGTCCTGCGTCGCCTGGAAATAGACGTGCATGCCGGGGATGCCGGCGACCTTTTCCTTGAGCCGGTCGACGATGGGGCCGACGAGATTGTTGCGCTCGCTGCGCGGCTTGAGGGTGATAGCGATGCGGCCAGCATTGGGCGTGGCGTTGAGCGGTGACACGCCGATGACCGAGACGACGCTGGCGACGTCCGGATCGGCGCGCATGATGGCCTCGATCTCGGCCTGGCGGCGCTGCATCTCGGCGAAGGAGACGTCGGTGCCGGCTTCCGTCACAGCGGTGATCTGGCCGGTGTCCTGGATCGGCAGGAAGCCTTTGGGCATCAGCACATAGAGCGCCACGGTGATGGCCAGGGTCGCGAAGGTCGCGAGCAAGGTGGCGCGCTGGCGCTGCAGCACCCATTCCAGGCTGACGCGGTAGGCCTCGATGGTGCGGTCGGTCCATTCCTCGAAGCGCTGCGACATCCGGCGGAAGACGCCGGGCTTCGCGTCGCCGTCGTCCTCGCGTCGCAGCAGCTTGGCGCACATCATGGGCGTCAGGGTCAGCGACACGATGGCGGAGGCCACGACGGCGATGGTCAGCGTCAGCGCGAATTCGCGGAACATGCGACCGACGAGGCCCGTCATGAACAGCAGCGGGATGAAGACCGCGATCAGAGACAAGGTCAGCGAGATGATGGTGAAGCCGATTTCCTTGGCGCCTTTCAGCGCCGCCGCCAGTGGGTGATCGCCCTCCTCGATATGGCGGACGATGTTCTCGATCATGACGATGGCGTCGTCGACCACGAAACCGGTGCCGATGGTCAGGGCCATCAGCGACAAATTGTCGAGCGAGAAGCCGGCGAAATACATGACGCCGAAGGTGGCGATCAGCGAGAGCGGCAGCGCCACGCCGGCGATGATGGTGGCGCGGATGGTGCGCAGGAACACCAGCACCACCAGCACGATGAGCCCGACCGCCAGCACCAGGGTGAACTGCACGTCATGAATCGAGGCGCGAATGGTGTCGGTGCGGTCGGTCACGACCGTCAGTTTGGCGCCGGCGGGCAAAGTGCGTTGCAGCCGCGGCAGTTCGGCGCGCAGGCGCTGCACGGTCTCGATGACATTGGCGCCGGGCTGGCGCTGGATGTCGATGACGATGGCCGGCTTGCCTTGATAGGTGGCGCCGACCTGGTTGTTCTCCAGCCCATCGACGACATCGGCGACATCGGACAGCAGCACCGGCGCACTGTTCCGGTAGGCCACCGTGATGTTGCGGTAGGCATTGGCGGTCGCGAGCTGGTCGTTGGCGGCGATGGTGTAGGACTGCTGCGCGCCATCGAGCGCGCCCTTGGCGCCCGAGACATTGGCGCTGACAATGGCGCTGCGCAGGTCCTCCAGCGCGATGCCGTAGGCGGCGAGCCGCGACAGATCGGCCTGGATGCGTACGGCGGGCTTGATGCCGCCTTGCACCGAGACGCGGCCAACGCCTGACACCTCCGACAGGCGCGGCGCCATGATGGTGTTGGCCATGTCGGACAGCTCACGCAGCGCGATGTTGTCGGAGGTTATCGCCAGCGTGATGATAGGCGTGTCGGCCGGGTTCACCTTCGAATAGATCGGCGGGTAGGGCAGGTTGCGCGGCAGTGTCGAGCCGGCGGCGTTGATGGCCGACTGCACGTCCTGCGCCGCCGAGTCGATGTCGCGGCTGAGATCGAATTGCAGCGTGATCTGGCTGATGCCGAACGACGACGACGAGGTCATCGTCTCCAGCGCCTGGATCTGGCCGAAGCTGCGCTCCAGCGGCGCCGTGATCAGAGCGGACACAGTGTCCGGATTGGCGCCGGGCAGTTGCGTCGTCACCTGCACGGTCGGGAAATCGACTTGCGGCAGCGCCGATACCGGCAGCCACCAGTAGCCGAGCGCGCCGCCGAGCATCACCGCGACCCCGAGCAGCGAGGTGGCGATCGGCCGGTGGATGAAGGGCGAGGAGACGCTCATCGGAAGTCGCCTACGAGTTGGCGACTAACGTGCCGCGCTCTCAACGAGCCCCCTCTCCCCTTTGGGGAGAGGGTAGGGGTGAGGGGGCAAGTGACTCTCGATGGGCTGTA
The DNA here is from genome assembly GCA_035556455.1 of Pseudolabrys sp. Lineage (GTDB taxonomy): Bacteria > Pseudomonadota > Alphaproteobacteria > Rhizobiales > Xanthobacteraceae > Pseudolabrys. The sequence goes on along the minus strand of DATMEX010000011.1, from coordinate 77,234 downwards.
ACCCCTCACCCGGCGCACTTCGTGCGCCGACCTCTCCCAATGGGAGAGGTGAAGTAAGTGCGCGGCAGGTGAGATATCCAAATCACTGACCCCGGTTCTGTCGCTGTCCGCTTGCCCCCGGTGCCCCATTCTGTCGTTGCCTGCGCGGCGCATCGGTTGCCGCCGCCGGTGTGGTGTCGCCGCTGCTGACCGTCACCTTGGCGCCGTCCGTCAGCCGCGCGAAGCCGGTGGTCACGACCTGCTCGGACGCCGTCAAGCCGCTCCTGACCACGGTGCGTGCCTCGTCCTGGCGCTGAACCACGATCGGCCGCATCGTCGCGACGCCATCCTTGATGACGTAGACGAACGTGCCGTTCGGCCCGCGCTGCACCGCGCCGGTCGGGATCGTCACGACCTGCTGCAACGTATTGATGAGCAGCCGGACATTGGCGAACTGGCCGGGCCAGAGTTGCAGGTTGGCGTTCGGAAATTCCGCTCGCAGCTTCACCGTGCCGGTAGACGGATCGACCTGATTGTCGACAACGGTGAGCTTGCCGCGATCGAGCACAGCGTCGTTGTCGGAGCGCTGGGCATCGACCTCGAGCGGCCGCTGGGCGAAGGCGGCATTGACCTCGCCAAGATATTGCTGCGGCAGGTTGAATTGCACCGAGATCGGCTGGAGCTGCGTGATAACGACAATGCCGGAAGTGTCCGACGCGCGCACGATGTTGCCTTCATCGACCTGACGCAGGCCGGTGCGGCCGTCGAGCGGCGCGCGTATCGTGGCATAGCCGAGCGTGGCCTGCGCGCTTTCGATCGCGGCCTGGTCGGATTTGACCTGTGCCGTATATTGCGCGACCAGCGAGCGCTGGGTATCGGCCTGCTGCTTGTTGATGGCGTTGGTTGCTGCGAGCTGTTCGTAGCGCGCCAGATCGTTCTGCGCATTGGCCAGCAGCGCCTCGTCCATGGCCTTCTTGGCGACGGCCTGATCGAGCGCGGCCTGGAACGTCGTCGGATCGATCTGCGCCAGTACGTCGCCGCGTTTGACGTCCTGGCCTTCCTTGAAATTGACACTCAGCAGCTTGCCGTCGACCTGCGGCCGCACGGTTACGGTATTGAGCGCGCGCGTGGTGCCGACGGCATCGAGATAGACCGGCACGTCGGCGAGCTGCGCATTGGCGGCCAGGACAGGCACCGGACCGTCACCGGCGAAGAAGCGGCCGCGTCGCTGCTGCTGATCCGCCTTCTGGCCGAACACATAATAAAGCGCGCCGCCAACGGCGATGAGAACGATGAGATAGATCAGCCAGCGCTTGCGCTTCTTCTGCGTCGGCGCGGTCGCGGGAGCAACCGTGGTATTGGATTTGGGGAGTTCACCGTGCATCGGAGGCTTCTGCTATTTGCGGTTTCGGCGCCCAACCCCCACCGAGCGCCTGATAAAGACTGACCACGGCTTGCAGTCGCGCCAGCCGCGCCTGCACCAGCGCATCCTGCGCCGTGAACAGCGACTGCTGCGTCTGCAGCACCGTAATGAGATCGATTGTGCCTTCGCGCAGGCGCTGCTCGGAAATATCGAAGGCGCGTTGCGAGGCGCTGACCACGGCGCGCTGCAATTGTTCGCGCTGCGTCGTGGTGCGGATCGCGCTCAGTGCGGTCTCGACATCGGAGAAGCCGGATATCACCGCCTTGCGATAATTCTGCAGCAATTCGTCCTGACGGCCCTTTTGCAGATCGACATTGCCAAGCAGGCGACCGCCTTCGAAGATGGGCTGGGTCAGGCCGGCGGCGGCGCTGAAGACGACCGATTCCGGTCGCATCAGCAACTTGAAGACGGAGCTTTGATAGCCGCCGTCCCCGGTCAGTACGATGCTCGGCAGAAGCTGGGCCCGGGCGTTTTCGACATTGGCATTGGCGGCGGCAAGCAGGGCTTCGGCTTCGCGGATGTCGGGGCGCTGCGCCAGCAGTTCGGACGGCAGGCCCGGCGTCACGCGCGGCACCGCGATGGCATTGAGCGAGCCACCGCGAACGCCCGTGCTTTCGGGGGAGCGCGCCATCAGCACCGCGAGCGCGTTGCGGAACTGCGCCACGGTCTGTTCGAGCGGCGGAATGGCGGCGCGCTGGGTCGCGACCAGGCTTTCCTGCTGCGAGACCTCAAGTTCGGATGCGGTACCGGCATTCAGGCGCTGGCGAATGAGGCCGAGGACGCGGTCGGCCGCGGTGAGATTGTTGCGTGCGGCGCGCAGCCGGTCCTGCGCCGCCAAAATCTGGAAATAGGAATTCGCCGCGGTGGCGATGGTGGAGAGCGTAACGACCTCGCTGTCGAAACGGCTGGCGACGGCGCTTTGCTCGAGGGCGCGCAAGGCGGCGCGGTTCTTGCCCCAGAAGTCGATCTCGTAGCTTGCCGACAATGTCGCACTGAGCGAGTTGGAAACGCGGAAGCCGCTGTTGTCGACGAAAGGCTGGCCGTTGCCGAGACCGGTGGTCTTCGAGGCCTGGCTGCGCGAGGCGCCGCCATTGAGGTCGACCGCCGGCAGCAATGCGGCGCCGACGATGCGCGATTGGGCGTCGGCCTGCACGATGCGGGCAATCGCGGCAGCGATGTCGAGATTGGCCTCGCGGGCCTGCTCGACGATGTTCGTCAACTCGCTGGAGCGGAAGCCACGCCACCAGTCCAGCTTCGGCAGGGCGGCTTCGGCGATTTTCGGATTGGCTGAAGAGCCGCTGTAGCGCGCCGGAATATCGAGGCCAGGCTCCGGCTTGTCGCTGAGCAGACAGCCACCGAGAGGCAGGACGAGGCAGGCGCCAACCAGCATTCTGCGAAACGGCCCTTTCGCCGTCGTCAGTCCGAAACGCCCCCCGGCACGATCAACGCAACGCATACATGAATGCTTTCAAAAACTATCGTCTGGAGCTGCCGGCGCGCGATCAGGCGCGTCAGCGATTTCTGTCATTTCCGCCGCGACGCGAGCGCCAATCGGCCAGCGCGACGCGGCCGGGCTGGGACATCTGCGCGGTCGCGGCGGCGAAAGCATTCTGCACGGCGCTGTCGAAAGCCTGCCGCGCGGCGCGTGTCTCGCTCATGGCGGCGCGCAGCGCATCGGCGTCGAACGGCTCCTTGCGAATGGCCTCGCGTATCGCCTCCTGCGTGGCGCGATATTGCTTCTGCGTGCTCTCGATGGCGTTGCGGTTGGCGTTCATCTGCGCGATCAGAATCGCGCCGTCTTCCTTGGGCAGGCCCTCGGCGAGGCGCTCCGTGCGCACGAAGACATCCCGGTCCCAGTTCCGTGCCGGTGGCGCCGGCCGCACCGCCATGGCTATGGCGATGCCGACGAAAAACAGATTAAGCGCCAGCGAGCCGAGCAGCAGCCAGCGCGTCGCCGGCCGGGCCGTGGTGCCGGCGTAGTGCGTCGCCGTCATGGCCGCGCTCCGGTGAGCGGTTCGGGATCGAATACGAAGAAGCCGGCATCGGCGCTGGTGATTGCCGCCTGGTCGAGCTGATCGAACGGCCGGTCGAGCCCGGCGATGCCGACATAGAAGCCGAGCACGGCGCTGCAGGCGAGCGCGGCCATACGCGGCCAGGCCGGCGCGAACTCCCAGTTGAGCAGCACGGCGGGCAGCCGCCACCACGGCGCTTTCTGCCGCGGCAGCGGCGGCTGCAGCCGCTTGAGCACGCGGGCGACCGCCGCGTCATCGACCGGGCGCGGCGCGGTGACGCGCGCCAGCACGTCATCGAGATAGTCGTGGTTCCGATCGTGGGTCATGGCATTCAATCCCTGTTCGTCACGCTACTTTGGCGCATCACGCTTCGTCGGTGGTGTCGCCGAGTGCGCGCCGCAGGCCCTGCTTGCCGCGCACCAACAAAGTCTCGACCGCCGAAACGGTCGTTCCCATCACTTCCGCGACCTCCGCATTGCTCATGCCATCACCGTAGGTGAGCACGATTGCGGTCCGCTGGCGATCCGGCAATTGAGCGATCGCCTGGTCGACCTGCTGGTCCCGTTCATGACCGAGGGCCATGTCTCCGGCATTCGGCGCCGGGTCGGCCAGCTCGCCCGCCGCTTCGAGGTCGACCCAGGGGGCCTTCCTTTTGCGGTCGAGGCAAAGATTGACCACGATCCGCGTGAGCCAGGTGCGGAACGCCGCCAGAGGCTCCCAGCGCGGCGCATGGGTCCAGACGCGGAGCATGGCCTCCTGAACCACGTCTTCCGCGTCGGCGGCATTGCCGAGAATGCGGCGGGCAAGCCCGAGCATGGCCCCGACGTGACGGCGGGACAACAGCCGATAGGCCGCTTCGTCGCCCTTGGCGACACGGCCCATGAGGGCGAGATCGCTGGCTTCGTCGCTATCATCCATCGGAAGCCGGCACTTGCCATCGCGAGAACCACATCGGCAGGAGGTTGGGTCTATTCGTTAAACGCATGAAACGACCAAAACCTGTGCTGCGACGAGTCCGGATTTGTAACAAAGCTTTGCCGCGCCCTTCGCTAAGCTATTGACGTGGCACGGATTTGCAAAGAGGCTGCGGCTGAGCTGCCGTATTTACCACGTCTTTATGCGGCGGGAACGCAGCAATCGCCACCCCGGACGGAGCGGCTCACCCCGGCCGGCTGACGTCCGCCAGGGCAAAGCCCGCCACTTTCTTGTAACCGTCGGACAGGGCGCGAAGCTCGTCCTGGGTGATGTAGTCATCCAATCTCTCGAACGGCCGGTCGCCGACCAGTTCTTCGACCTTGATGTTGATGAAGTCCGGCGGCTGTGCCCGGTTGGTGCGGACCACATTGGCGGCCGGCTCGGCACGGGCGGCCTCGTAGGCTTTCAGCGCCCCGCGCGGGTCGGCGGTCTTGGCGAGGCAGTCGGCGAGGGTCCGGGCGTCGATGGCGGCCTGGGCGCCGCCGTTGGAGCCGCGCGGATACATCGGATGCGCGGCGTCGCCGGCCAGGGTGACGCGGCCGAATGTCCAGTTCTGGATGGGGTCCTTGTCGACCATGGGATATTCGAGGATCTGGTCGGCGTCGCGGATCATCTGCGCGACGTCGAGCCAGTCGAACCGCCAGCTCTCGTAGATCGGGAAAAAATCGTCGAGATTGCCGGCGCGGTTCCAGTCGTTCTGGCCGAGGCTGTCCTCGCGCTTGATCTCGGCCATCCAGTTGATGAGCTGGTTGCCGTTGCCGTCGATGTCATCGACGATCGGGTAGATCACCATCTTGCCGGTATTGATCGAGCCGACCCGGATATAGGTCCGGCCGTCCAGGATCGGCTTGCGCCGGGTCACGCCGCGCCAGGTGTTGATGCCGGTGAAGACGACCTTGTCGTCCGGATAGAACTGCTTGCGGATCGCCGAATTGATGCCGTCGCAGGCGACAACGATATCGGCGCGTACCGGATCGCGGCCCTTGAATTGGACCGTTGCGCCATTGTCGTCCTGATCGACGCCGACGCATTCATGACCGGTGACGACCGCGCCGGGGCCGAGGGCCCGGATGACCGCATTGTGCAGGATCAGGTGGAGGGTGCCGCGGTGGATGCCGACCTCCGGGTACTGGTAGCCGGCGAACTTGCCGCGGTCCTCGCGATAGATGAGCTGGCCGAAACGGTTGTAAAAGCGGCTCTCGCGGTTCTCGATGCCCGCTTTCAGCAGTTCGTCGCCGATGCCAAGCGCGGAAAATTCGCGCATGGCGTGCGGCAACAAGGTGATGCCGACGCCGAGCGGCTTGATCTCGGGAACCCGCTCGTAGACCTGGGACTGGATGCCCTGCTGGTGCAGGTGCAACGCGAGCGATAATCCGCAAATGCCTCCGCCAACGATGGCTACGTTCATCCTGTTTCCTTCTTCGTTTTGCCTTTCGACCGTCGGGTTTACGCCTGCGCCGGACGTAGCGGCCGCAATGGACGAAATGCCGCCGATCCTGTCAATCCGAGCCGCCGCAGATCAGGACGCTCGTGAAGTAACGGATTTTTCGCTGGAATCACGATAGCGCGAACTGGGCAATCCGGTCTTGAATGTGCCTTGATCGCGGGGCAAGCAGGGGCCGTGTCGGCGGCCCGAAGCGGCCGCCTCTGTTTGACTGAACCTTTCAAGCGATTTTCCGAAGGTGATCGATGAAGCGTCCTCTCGGCTCTTTGCTCCTGTCGTTGCCGGTGGCCCTCATGTTGGCCGCGCCGGTGGCGCAAGCCCAGTCGTCCGGTGCTCAGAGCAACCGGCTTCCCGGGTTGTTCGGCCTTTTCGGCGGCGACCGGGAGGAGGATCAGGACTATCGGGAGGCTCAGGTTCAGCCGGTGCAGATGGGCCAGAACCGCATCGATTCGGAGAGCCTGCCGCCGCCCGGACTGGCGCAGCAGCCAGGTGCGCCGTCCCCGATCGGCCCTGCCAATGGCGCCCAGCCCAATTACGCGTCGCCAAATTCCGGCCAGCCGATGGCTTTGCCCCAAGGTCCGATCGGCCATCAGTTCGGCAATGAGCCACCGCCGTCCCAGACGGGCGTGAATCCAGCGATCGCGCGGCCGCCGGGCGCAGTTGGTGCCGCTCCTGCAGCGGCGCCGCCGCCGCAGTCCAATTCGGTGATGTCGTTGCCGCCGGAGGATCAGCCGGAGCAGGGCCAGCCCAAGGAATTGCCGGCGCATCTGAAGCGCCAGCTCGTCGACTTCCAGACGAAGGAACCGGCCGGCACGATCATCGTCGATACGCCGAACACCTATCTTTATCTGGTCCTCGGGGGCGGCAAGGCGCTTCGCTACGGCGTGCGCGTCGGCCGCGAAGGCTTCACCTGGTCGGGCACCGAGCGCGTCAGCCGAATGCGGGAATGGCCGGATTGGCATCCGCCGGCCGAAATGATCGAGCGTCAGCCCTATCTCCCGCGCTTCATGGCGGGTGGCAACGGCAATCCGCTAGGCGCGCGCGCGCTCTATCTCGGCAACACACTGTACCGTATTCACGGCACCAATCAGCCATCGACCATTGGCCAGACCGTGTCGTCAGGCTGCGTCGGTCTGCTCAATGAAGACATTGAGGATCTCTATAGCCGCGTCCAGGTCGGCACGCGCGTCGTCGTCTGGCCCGGCAATCCGCCGGCGACCGTCGCCAACGCGGCGACGCCGGTGCCGGTTTCGACTGGCACCACGGCGCCCGCTCCCAATGGTGGGCCAGCTCCGGTGAATCCGCCGGTAATGTCTCGCCCCCTGACACCAGCGCGCTGAGGGCGGCAAACCAAAACAAGAAAGGCCGGGCAAACGCCCGGCCTTTTATTTTCGCCTTGTGTAAGTCGTCAGGCGGCGACGCGCCGCAGGAATGCCGCCACCTCGTCGCGCAATTCACTGGCCGCCGTATCGACCGCTTGCGCGGCCGACAGCACGCGTTCGGCAGCGGCCGACGTCCCGGTCGCCGCGCCGACGACGTCGTCCAGCGTTGTGCCGACGGATTTTGCCCCGTCCGCTGCGCCGGCGACGTTCTGCGAAATTTCTGAGGTCGCCGCGCTCTGCTCTTCGATCGCCGCGGCGACGATGGTCGCGCAACTGTCGATCTCCTGCATGCGGCCCGCGATGCGGCCGATCGCACCGACGGCGCTGGCTGTTGCCTTCTGCACCGATCCGATCAGTGTCGAAATGCCTTCGGTGGCCTGCGCCGTCTGCACCGCCAGCGATTTGACCTCCGACGCCACCACGGCGAAGCCCTTGCCGGCCTCGCCAGCGCGCGCCGCTTCGATGGTCGCGTTGAGAGCCAGTAAATTGGTTTGCTCGGCGATGGCGCGGATCAGCTTGACGACATCGCCGATTTTCCGCGCCGCCTCGGCGAGCCCGCCGATCTGCGAGGAAGCGCCGCGGGTCTCTTCGACCGCCCCGCGCACGATGTCCGTCGTGACGGTGAGCTGCCGCGCGATCTCGACGATCGACGATGCGAGTTCATCGGATGCGATGGCTGCTGTCTGGACATTGGTCGCAGCCTCCTGTGACGCCGACACGGCAGTATTGGCGCCACTCGAGGTACGACCGGAATTGGCGAACAAGGTGGTCGCGGTCGCGCGCATGGTGCGTGCGCCTTCGCTGGCGGCATGTAGCTGTTGGTCGATGCGCGAGCGGAACGTCGCAATGGCCGCCTCGATTTCCGCACGCCGCCGTGTCTGCGCCTTCAGACTTTCGCGCTCGAGCGCAGCCTCACGCCGCTCGGTGATGTCCTCATGGCTGCCGACCCAGCCGCCGCCCGGAAGTCCCTGGTTGCTGATCTGAAGCAGTCTGCCATCGGGTGTTGTTACTTCCGCGCTCGTCGACTTGAGCTGCCGCATGTCGTCGATCAGCCGGCGGCGGAAATCGGACGGATCGAGCAGGAACGAGCCGTTGGCGGCGCGGTACGCCAGAATGTCGCTCAGCGTAGCGCCGGGACGTGTAAGCCTGTCCGGCAGGCGATAAAGCTCGGCATAGCGTTTGTTGCAGTAGACGAGGCGTTCGCGGCCGTCGAAGACGCAGAGTCCGAGCGACATGCCGCGCAAGGCAACGGTCATCTTGCGGTTCTGTGCGCGGGTATGGGCTGCGACACCCAACAGCGCGAGGGCCATGGCAAGCGCGGCGCCAGTCGCCGCGAGGGCAAGTGCGGAATCGCCCTTGGCGAGGAAATGGCCGAGCATGAAATAGCCACCTGCGAAAGCAGCAGCGCCGGACGTGCCAACGATAACGAAGAGTCGCTTGGATAGTGGCGCAGTCGCGGTGGCGGCCATTCTGTCGGTCCCGGCGATTGTCTCCGCGACGATAGGGCCGGGCGGTTTTTTTGTTGTTAATTTGAGGATTTAGTCGGTTAACCGATGGTTAACGACTGACGGCACCGCGGCGGGTCGCGTTCCAGCAAACAGATGTGTGAGACACCCATTCTTCACCACCGTTCGGCCATGGTCGGCAGCCAGTTTCTCGCCGCATCTCGATCCGTCCGGAGAATTCAATGTTTGCTGCCCGCCTGTGCGCGCCGTTTCTCGCTCTGTTGGCGTTGTCCGCCTGTGCCGGCGACAATTATGTTCCCAAGGAGGAACCGAGTTTCTACCGCAGTCTGGCGCAGGCGGGCGCCAAACTCGACGACGCCGCGGCGGCGTCGATGATTTCCGGCTATCGCGCCAATAATGGCCTGCCGGCGGTCACGCTCGATCCGGAATTGACGCGCATGGCGCAAGCCCAGGCCGAGGTCATGGCGCAGCGCGACAAGCTCGATCATGCCGTCGGCAGACCGTTCAATGCTCGCCTGAAAGCGGCGGGCTACGATGCCAAGTCCGCGGCTGAGAATATCGGCGCCGGCTATCACACGCTGGCGGAGGCGTTTTCCGGCTGGCGCGATTCGCCGCCGCACCGCGCCAATATGCTGCTCAAGGACGCGACGCGCCTCGGCATTGCGGCGGTCTACACGCCGAAGTCGAAGTACAAGGTGTATTGGGCCATGGTCATCGCCCAGCCGGACGATCGGAAGAATTGAGCTTGTCATTACCGGGCCGCCGCGTAGCGGCGTAACCCGGTGATCCCGCTTAGGCGGGCACAGTGCATCACTAGGCGGGATGGCCGGATCAAGTCCGGCCATGACGGGTGCAATCGGCTTTACCTGTCGGTTTTCCACGACTAGCCTCCGCTGCGCATGTTGCCGGACGCTTCCAATTTCGACGAACTGACCCGCCGTTTCCGCTGGCAGATTCCGCCGCAGTACAACATCGGGGTCGGTTGCTGCGACCGCTGGGCCGAACAGGATCCCGGCCGGCTCGCCATTCTGCATGTTCATGCCGACGGCCGTGAGGATCGCATTTCCTTCGGCTGGCTGCGCGAGACCTCGAACCGTTTGGCCAATGTGCTGCGCGCCAATGGCGTCAAGCGCGGCGATCGCGTCGCGGTGTATCTGCCGCAGGCGCCGGAAGTCGCGGCCTGTCACATAGCCATCTACAAATTAGGCGCGGTGGCGCTGCCGATCGCGGTGTTATTCGGGCCGGAAGCGCTGTCCTATCGCTTGCAGAATTCCGGATCGAAGGCGCTCATTACCAATGCCGCCGGCGTGGCGCGTCTCGCCGAGATACGTCACGAGACGCCAGATCTCGCCTGCGTGTTGTCGATTGATGGCGCGGCCGACGGCGTCGTCGATTTTCACGGGCAGTTGTCGCAGGCTTCGTCGTCGTTCTCGCCGGAAGTGACAGCGCCGGACGATCCTGCGCTGATCATGTACACTTCGGGCACCACCGGCCAGCCGAAGGGCGCGCTGCATGGCCACCGCGTCGTGCTCGGTCATCTGCCCGGGGCGGAGTTGCCCTATTATCCGTTCGGACAGCCGGGCGATCTGTTCTGGACGCCGGCCGACTGGGCCTGGGCTGGCGGCCTGCTCGACGTGTTGCTGCCGAGCCTTCATCACGGCGTGCCGGTGGTGGCGCGCAAGCTCGACAAGTTCGATCCGGACGAAGCCTTTGCGCTGATGCAGGATGTCGGCGTGCGGCTCGCCTTCATTCCACCCACCGCGTTACGTATGATGCGCGCGGCCCAACACATGACCCTCGGTCATGAATCCAAGGTGCGCGCCATCGGCTCGGGCGGGGAGTCGCTCGGCATCGAGGCGCTGGAATGGGGCCGCGAGGTCTTCGGCGTCACCATCAACGAATTCTACGGCCAGACCGAGTGCAATCTGGTGCTCGGCTCCTGCGCCCAGCTCGGCACGCTGAAGGTCGGCGCCATCGGCAAGGCGGTACCCGGCCACTCCGTGGCCATCGTCGGCCCCGACGGCCAAATACTGAAACCCGGCGAGGTCGGGCAAATCGCGGTCAAGCGGCCCGACCCGGTCATGTTCCTCGAATACTGGGGCCGGCCGGAGGCGACGCGCGACAAGTTCATCGGCGACTGGATGACGACCGGCGACCAGGGCGTCATGGACGAGGAGGGCTACGTCACCTTCGTCGGCCGCGACGACGACGTCATCACCTCGTCCGGCTTCCGCATCGGGCCCGGCGAAATCGAGGACTGCCTCGTTTCGCATCCGGCGGTGGCGCTGGCCGCCGCGATCGGCAAGCCCGATCCGATCCGCACCGAGATCGTCAAGGCCTTCATCGTGCTCAAGCCGGGCCACGCGCCGTCCGACGCGCTGGCCGCCGAAATCCAGACTTATGTGAAGACGCGCCTCGCCGGCCACGAATATCCGCGCGAGGTGGCGTTCATCAACGACATGCCGATGACCACGACCGGCAAGGTCATCCGGCGGATGCTGCGCGAGCGCGGCTAGGCGCGCATCACGCGCTCTTCACGCGCTCTTCCCACCCCACATCAGCACGTGCAGGCCGAGGCGGCGGCGCGCCACGATGAACAGCATGATCGACTCGAAGATCAGCGCCGCCGAAGTCGAAGCGCCGGCGCCTTCGATGCCGAAGCGCGGGATCAGCACGATGCACAGCACCAGATTGACGATGAAGGCCGCGGCGTAGATCAGCGCGCAGGGCTTGCGCTCGCCGAGCATGCTCAGCAGGCGCTCGGCCGGGCCGACCGTGGCGCGGGCCATCAGGCCGATGGCGAGAATGAACATCACCGGATAGGCGGCTTCGTATTCGCGGCCGAACAGATAGAGCAGCGGCTTGCCGAAAGCGAGAATGCCGACGCACATGGCCAGCGACGGCCAGAAGGTCCAGCGGATGGTCTCGGCGAAGAAGGTCGCGAGCCGCTCCTTGTCGCCGCTGACGTGATACTCGGTGAAGCGGTGCGTCACCGCGCCGGAGATGGCGAAGTAAACGAAGGCGACGATGGAGAGCAGCCGCGCGCCGGCATAATAAGTGGCGACGTCGTCCGGCGTGCCGAAGTGCTGCAGCGCCAGGATGTCCACGTAAGTCAGCAGCAGGTAGAAGCCTTCGACCACGAAGATCGGCAGCGCGGTGCCGAGCCAGACCTTGACTTCGTACTGCTTCGGGCCCGGCGCGACCTTGGTCTTGAGCCGGCGGTTCAGCACCCAGAGCTGGCCGATGGTGATGCCGTAGATCGAGATGATCGAGATGTAGAGCGCGGTGTGTGCGTCGGTCGGCAGGCCGGCGATCCAGGCGATGCCCATCAGCACGATCACGAGCGTGGTGCGGATGATGTAGAACGGCCAGTAGGCCAGCCCCGGCCAGTCATAGGCCTGCGCGATGCCGGAGGCGACCTGCACCAGGCCATAGACCGGAATCATGACGCAGGCGAGATAGAGCGGAATGATCAGATAGTGATCGAGCAGATCGCCGAGCAGGAACACGCCGAGCGCGCCGACGGCGGCGATGGCGGTGGCAATGGCGAATGATAGCCAGCAACTGCCGCTGATGAAGCCGCGCAGTTTATCGAGCGCCTTGTACTCGGTGTATTCGGGAACGAAGCGCTTGGCCGCCGACGACAGGCCCATGTCGGACAAGGCGCCGATCATCAGCACCCAGGTCCAGACATAGATGAAGATGCCGAACTCGTGCGTGCCCATCCACCGCGCGAGCAGCACCTGGCTGAGCAGCATCAGCAGCGCATTGGCGACGCGGACCAGGAACACCTTGCCGGCCATGAGCTGCGCCAGCCGGGAATCGCTCTTGTCGGCGAGCATGGCGCGCACGCGCGCGATCGCGCCGCTCGGCGGCGGCAGCGTGGCGGCAGCGGAATCGGAACCGGAGGAGGGCGGCGGAGCCATGGTTCCGCCATAGCAAGGGATCGTTAAGAATCGGTTGGAAGATGCGCGACTCGCGGCTCGGACGCGTCATTCCGGGACGCGCGTGACAACGCGCGGACCCGGAATCCAGCCGCTACCGCTGAGTTGATTGCTGGATTCCGGGCTCGGCGCTTCGCGCCGCCCCGGAATGACGAACAGGCGATGCAGCGCTAGGGCAGCGAGGCGAGGATGCCTTCCACCACCTTGCGATCGTCGTCCGACAGCGGCGATTGCGGCGGTATCGGGTCGCCGACGTCGTAGCCCTGGAACTGCAGACCGGCCTTGATGCAGGCGGCGAGATTGAACCGCGCGAAGGCCTCGTTGATGCGCCACAATTCGCGCTGCAGGGCCATGGCCTCGTCCCACTTCTTCGCCCGGCACAGGTCGTAAAGCCGCACGCTCTGCTTCGGAACGACGCAGGCCGGTCCGGCCATCCAGCCGACGCCGCCGATCATCATCACCGCCGCCGGTATATGCGCCGAGGCGGAGAACACGTCGATGTCCGTCGTGCGGTTCATGATCGACAGCAGCCGGCCGGTATTGGTGGACGCATCCTTGATGGCGACGATGCGCGGATGCGTCGCCAGCCGCGCGATGACGTCGAGGGTGAGATCGCTGCGCTGGAAATTCGGGTTGGTGTACATCACCACCGGAATATCGACGGCGTTGGCGATGGCGCGGAAATAGCTTTCGATCTGCGCGTCCTTGAGCGGGAAATAGGCTTCGCAAATGGCGAGGATGCCGTCGGCGCCAAGCGCTTGATAGCGCCGCGCCTGATCGACCGCATCGGCGGTGGAGGTCGAGGCGACGCCGGCGATCACCGGCACGCGTTTGTCCGCCGCTGCAATGGTCGTCTGCACCACGGCTTCACGCTGCTCGCGGGAGAGATAAGCGAACTCGCCGGTCGAGCCGAGCGGCGTCAGGCCATGCACGCCCGCCTTGATGAGGTCGTCGCACAAGGTCGCCAGCACATCGGTCTTGATGTGGCCCTCGGCATCGATGGGCGAGACGAGGTAAGGAAAGACGCCGTGGAAGTTCGATGTCATAATCATTATTCTCCGGTCATGCCCGCGCAGGCGGGCATCCAGCCCTTCCTGTCATAAAAGCAAGAGCTGGGTCCCCGCCTTCGCGGGGACGACAAAGCTAGAACACCCACAATGCCTCGGGAGGAAACTCCACATAGTGGTCGCCCGGCGGCAGCGGCGCGTCGGCGTAGCCGCGCACGGTGAGGTTCTCGCGCGCGAACACCAGTTCCCAGCGCTCGCCGAGATACATCGGCGCCTTCAATTCCATCTTCAGCCGGTTCGGCCCGTCGGCGGTGGTGCAGCGCAGCCGCTCGATACGGATGATGCCGGCCGCTTTGCCGCCCGGCGCGGCCGTGGTGCGCGACTGGCCGGCGATGCGGGTGCCGAACACATCGAGCACGGCGCGGCCGCCGGCATTTTCGACCAGCGTGCCTTCGATCTTGTTGTTGCTGCCCATGAACTCGGCGGCGAACTGATTGGCAGGGTTGTTGTAAAGCTCGGTTGGCGAGCCTTCCTGCGCCACGGTGCCGCCGTCGAGCAGCACGACGCGGTCGGCAATGGCCATGGCCTCGACCTGATCGTGGGTGACGTGGATCGCCGAGAGGCCGAGCGTGACGATCAAGGTGCGCAGCCAGGCGCGTGCTTCCTCGCGGAGTTTGGCGTCGAGATTGGACAGCGGCTCGTCGAGCAGGATGACCGGCGGCTCGTAAACCAGCGCGCGGGCAATCGCGACGCGCTGCTGCTGGCCGCCGGACAACTGATGCGGAAAGCGTTCGGCGAGATGGCCGAGGCCGATCTGCGAGAGCGTCTTGTCAAGGCGGGTCTTTATTTCGGCGGCCGATGTGCCGCGCAGCTTGAGGCCATAGGCCACGTTGTCGAACACGGTGCGGTGCGGCCACAGCGCGTAGGACTGGAACACGAGACCCAGCCCGCGCTTCTCGGCCGGCAGGTCGATCTTCCGCGCAGCGTCGTAGAACGTGTTGTCGCCGATGCCGATGCTGCCGGCGAAAGGCTGTTCGAGTCCCGCGATGGCGCGCAGCAGCGTGGTCTTGCCGCTGCCGGACGGGCCGAGCAACGCGACCACCTGGCCCGGCGCGACCTTGACCGAAACGCCCTTGAGAATTTCGTTGTCGCCAAGCCGCAGCTTGAGGCCGTTGACGGTGAGATCAGCCATGGAGGCGCACTCCGAGACGGATGGCGACGGCAAGGCCGGCGCCGATCATGACGACATTGACCACGGACAAAGCAGAGACAAGATCGACAGCGCCCGTGCCCCACAGCGACACCAGCAGCGAGCCGATCACTTCCGTGCCGGGGCCGAGCAGATAGATGCCGGTCGAATATTCGCGCACGAAGATGAGGAAGATCAGCAGCCAGCTCGCCAGCATGCCGTACTTGATCAGCGGCACCGTGACGTCGCGCTTGGCGCGAAGATCGCTGGCGCCGGCGACCCGGGCGGCTTCCTCGAGCTCGGGGCCGACCTGCAGCAAGGTGCCGGAGATGAGCCGCATGCCGTAAGCGAGCCAGACGATGGAATAGGCCAGCCAGATCGAGAACATCGTCGATTTGAGCGGCGCGAGGAAAGGCACGAACAGGAATACCCAGAGCAGCGCCAGACCGGCGACGAGGCCGGGCATGGCGCGCGGCACCATGACGATGTAATCGACGATGCGGGTCCAGCCCGAATTCCAGCGATGAACGGCGACGGCAATGGCCGCGTAGCAGATCACGGCGGCGGCGCCGCCGATGACGCCGATGCCGAGCGTATTGACGATGCCGCGAATGACGTTCGGATAATCGAGCAGTTCGCGGTAGTGGTCGAGGGTGAGAACCTCGAGCAGCTTTACGCCTTCGCCCCAGGTGACGACGAAGGAGCGCAGGACGATGCCGGCCAGCGGCACGGCGACGGTGAAGATGAGCCAGACGACGACAAGCGCGAGCGCGATCCAGCGCCAGCCATGCAGGCGCAGGGCTTGCGATTTCTGGCCCTTGCCGCGCACCGAGACATAGCGCTGCGCCTGCCGCAGCAGCAGGCGCTGCATGAACACCAGCGGCGCGGTGATGGCGATGATGACGACCACGACCACCGCCATGAGTTGATAGGACGGCACGCCGAGCTTGTTGGTGAGCTTGTAGAGATAGGTGGACAGCACCAGCACGTCCTGCGGATCGCCGAGCACCAGCGGCAGGCCGAACAGTTCGAAGCCGAGGAAGAACACCAGCACGCCGGCGAACAGAATCGCCGGCATGATCATCGGCAGGCTGACATGCAGGGCGACGCGCAGCGGATTGGCGCCGGAAATGCGCGCCGCCTCCTCGAGGTCGGTGCCGAGGCCGCGCAGCGCCGCGGCGCTGTAGAGATAGACATGCGGCACATGGGTGAGGCCGGCGATGACGACCAGCGACGTCATCGAATACAGATTCCACGGCACGAAGCCGAGAACATCCTTTGCAAGCGTCGAGAAGATGCCGACCGGGCCGATGGCGACGACATAACCGAAGGCGACCACCACGGCCGAGACGAAGATCGGGATCAGGATCATCGGCTCGAGGATGTGCTTGCCGGGAATGTCGGTGCGCACCATCACGAAGGCGAGCAGGGCGCCGAGCGGCACCGCGATGGCCGCCATGCCGGCGGCGACGATGATGGTCGTGCGGAAGGCTTGCCAGAAATCGTCGTCGGCGAAGACGAAGGAGAAAGCGCCGAGGCTGAATTTCGCCGACGGGTCGAAGAACGGCGCGGTGAGGAAGGCCTGATAGACGACCAGCGACAGCGGCACCGCCACCGCGACGATGGTGAGGCCGAGAACGATAAAGCGGTAGATCGTGGTGGGCATGAGCGGTTTCAGGCGCCGCGGTTTCGTTACTGCCCCTTCTTGGCGTGCTGCCACTTCGACAGGAAAGCCAGACGCTTGGTCTGGTCGAGATTGGCGAGCAGCGTTTCGTCGATCGGCACCGGCTTGGCGCGGTCGCCGATCGTCTTGGTGACCGCGCTCAGCGAGGCCTCGCCCTCGATATCGGACCGCAGCGTATAGAGATCGGCCTTCTCGATGATGGTCTGGCCGCGCTTCGACAGCATGTAGTCGAGGAACAACTTGGCGGCGTTCGGGTTCTTGGCGGCCTTGGAGATGAAGGCGACGCGCGAGGTCACCAATGTGAAGTCCGACGGCAGCACGACGCCGGTGTTCGGGTCCTTCTTGGTCCGCGCCAGCGCGTAGGAGCCGAACACGCCATAGGCGATGAGATGTTCGCCCGACGCGACGCGCTCCATCATGGCGCCGGCGCTGGTGTAGAACTTGGCGTTGGCCTTGCCCATGGCCTTGAACAGGTCCCAGGCCGCCGGGAAATTCTGGATGTCCTCGTTGAAGAACAGATAGCCGACGCCGGAGCGCTCGGGATCGTAGGCGGTGATCTTGCCCTTGTAGGCGTCGGGTTTGGCCTCGATCAGCTTCATCAGCGCGGTGTGGTCCTTGGGCACGTCGGCTTCGGGCACCAGGCGCTTGTTGTAAACGAAGGCGATCGGCTCGTAGGTCGTGCCATAGGCGGCGTCCTTCCAGACGGCCCATTTCGGCAGCGCCTTGATCTCGGGCGAGGCGTAAGTGAGCGCGAGCCCGTCATTGACCAGCTTGACCTGCAGGTCCATCGCCGAGGACCAGATGACGTCGCCGGTGCCGTTCTTGGCGGCGGATTCGGCGATGAAGCGGTTGTAGAGTTCGGTGGAATTGAGGTCGGAATACTCGACCTTGATGCCCGGATAGAGCGCCTCGAAATCCTTGACCAGCGGATTGGCCGAGGCCGCGTCGGTGGTCGAATAGATGACGACCTTGCCTTCCTTCTTGGCGGCATCGACCAGCGTGGCGTAATCGGCGGGATAGCCCGGCGGCGTCTGCGCCTGCGCGTGGCTTGCGAGGATAAAGCTCGAGACGGCAATAAGGGCTGACAGCGTGCGGCGCATGGACATCTCCACCTTGATATCGATGCTCCGCGAGGACGGCCGCGTTCATCGATGTTTATACGGCCTTTACGCCCCATAGGCCGTTCGGTGGGGATGCTACTCCAGCGGTCGCGTGAATGCCTAGCTCAAAGCATCAGCTCAAAGCATCAGCCCAAAGAATCAGCCCTTGAAGCTGGCCTCGTCGTCGAGAAACGCCTGCTCGTCCGGCGTGGTCGCGCGGCCGAGCACGGCATTGCGATGCGGGAAGCGGCCGAACTTGCGGATGATGTCGGCGTGCAGGTCCGCCCATTTGATGAGGGCGGCATCGCCATGCGCCTTGAACAGGGCCACCGAGCGCTCCTGATCCTTCAGGCTCTCGGAATGCTCGAACGGCAGATAGAAGAACAGGCGCAGGTCGCGCGGCATCTCGGCATCGAAGCCGCGCACCAGCGCGCCGGCGGCGATCGCGAGCGCCATCGGATCGGTCTCGAACATGCGCGCGTCGCCGCGGAACATGTTGCGCGGAAACTGGTCGAGCAGGATCAGCAGCGCCAGCGCGCCTTCGGCGTGTTCTTCCCAGGACGACAGCTTGCCGTCGGCGGCAGCTTCATAGGTCGGCAGGAAACGTTCGCGGATGCGGGCGTCGAAGGCGTCGTCCTTCTTGAACCAGGCTTCCTCCCCGGCATCGCGCCAGAACGAAACGACGTCGGAAGCGGTGGCGGGTTGGGATGGGGCCATTGATGTCCTTGAAAACTATCGAAGTGAGTTACTCGCCGTCGCGCAAGGCGCGGCGCAGGATCTTGCCGACATTGGTCTTCGGCAGTTCGCGGCGGAATTCGATATGGCGCGGCACCTTGTAGGCCGCAAGCTTCTCGGCGAGAAAGCGGCGCAGGTCCTGCTCGGTCAGATCGTCTGCCTTCTTGACGGCGAACAGCTTGACCGCCTCGCCGGAATTCTCGTCCGGCACGCCGACCGCGGCGCACTCCACCAGCCCGCCTTGCGTCATCGCCAGATCCTCGACCTCGTTCGGGAACACCTTGAAACCCGACACCGAGATCATGTCCTTCTTGCGGTCGACGATCTTGACGCGGCCTTCGCTGTCCATTGTGCCGATATCGCCGGTGCGGAAGAAGCCGTCGCTCGTCATGACGACCTTGGTTTCATCCGGCCGGTTCCAGTAGCCGGGCATGATCTGCGGCCCCCGCGCGCAAATCTCGCCGGCTTCACCGAGCGGCAGTTCGTTGCCGGCGTCGTCGCGGATGGAGATTTCCGTCGACGGCACCGGAAAACCGATCGTGCCGGAGAATTCGGTGATGTCGCCACGATTGCAGGTCAGCACCGGCGAGGTTTCCGACAGGCCGTAGCCCTCGATGATCGGCCGGCCGGTCGCCTTCACCCATTGCTCGGCAACGTGGCGCTGCACCGCCATGCCGCCGCCGATGGCGCATTTGAGCATGCTCCAGTCGATGGTCTTGAAGTCGGGGTGATGCATCAGCGCATTGAACAAGGTGTTCACCGCCGGCAGCGAGTTGACCTTGTATTTCTTCAGTTCCTTGATCAGCCCGGGAATGTCGCGCGGGTTAGGAATCAGAAGGCAGGTTGCGCCCTTGCGGATGCCGAACAGGAAACAGGCTGTCAGCGCGAAGATGTGATAGAGCGGCAGCGCGGTGACGATGGTGAGTTTGTCGATCGGCGGCGGCAGCGCCACCATCGGCTGATACCAGGCATCGACCTGCAGCATGTTGGCGATCAGGTTGCGGTGGAGCAGGATCGCGCCCTTGGCCACGCCCGTCGTCCCGCCGGTATATTGCAGGAAGGCGATGTCGTCCGGGCCGAGTTCGGGCCGCGTGAACGGCATGTGGCGTCCCCTGGACAACACGTCCTTGAACGGATGCGCGTCAGGCAGGTTGTGCGCCGGCACCATTTTCTTGAAGTGACGCACCACCAGATTGACGATCGTGCCTTTGATCAGGCCGAGCATGTCGCCCATGCTGGCGACGATCACATGCTTGACGTTGGTGTGCGGCATGGCGTGTTGCAGCACCGCAGCGAAGTTCTCCAGAACGACGATGACTTCGGCGTCGGCGTCACGGAGCTGGAATTCCAGCTCGCGCGCCTTGTAGAGCGGGTTGACGTTGACCACGGTCATCCCGGCGCGCAGCGCGCCCATCACGGCCACGGGACACTGCAGGATATTCGGCATCATGATGGCGATGCGGCTGCCGCGCTTGAGCCCGAGGCTTTGCAGGAAGGCGGCGAAGGCCCGCGAGGTCTTCTCGAGCTCACGGTAGCTCAGGCCCTTGTCCATGCAAATGAACGCCGTGTCATTCGGATAAGCCTTGAAGCTTTCCTCGAACATGGCGACGAGTGACGGGTACTGGCCGGGGTCGATCTCGGCTGGCACCCCCGGCGGATAATTGCGCAGCCAAATCCGTTCCATGGTTCGCCCCCTCGGCTGCCGCCACTGTGGCGGGCGGCTTGCCGCAGCATCAAACGAGTCGAGTTGAGGCGCAAGGGGGCGCGAGAGCGCACGGTTCCCCGCTGTTACCTGCCGCCGAACGGCACCAGCGGATTGTCGGTCAGGGCGGCGCGGTCGGGTTGATCGGCCTTCGGCACACCTATGAAAGCGTCGAACAGATCGCTCACTGTGCGCTGCGGCAAATCCCGGGTGATAAAGACGAGCCGTGTCATATGGTCGTCATCCGGCCAGCTTGGCAGCCGCGCCGGCGGGTGCAGGACGTGCTGAACGCCGTGAACGACAACCGGCGTCTCCGGATGTTCCGCTACCTTGACGATGCCCTTGAGACGCAGGATCTGCGCGCCATAGGTCGCGAGCAGCAACTCGAAAAACATATCCAGCGGGCCTGCCGGTATCGGCCGGTCGGTGCGCAGCACGAAGGAGCCGATGTGCTCGTCGTGCCGGTTGATGTCGTGATGATGGTGCGCGTGGTGGTGATGACCATGACCATGGTGATGATCATGGCCGGCCTCGTAAGCCTCGGCCGCCAGCCATTTTCCGACATCGGGAATCTTCCGTGACGGATCGTAGAGACCGCAATTGAGCAGCTTGTCGGCACTCGCCTCGCCTCGGGCGGCATCGAGGATCGCGGCGCCCGGGTTGAGCGCCTTGAGGCGATCGATCAGCGCCTGCGTCTCGGCCGGCTTGGCGATGTCGGTTTTCGACAGCACGATGCGGTCGGCGACCGCCGCCTGCTTCACGGCTTCGGCATGTTCGTTGAGCGTCCGCTCGCCATTGACCGCGTCCACCACGGTGATGACGCCGTCGAGCCGGAAGCGCTTGACGAGATAAGGATGCACCATGGCGGTGTGCAGCACCGGCGCCGGGTCGGCGAGTCCGGTGGTCTCGAGCAGCACGCGCGAGAATTTGGCGCGGCCATTGTCGAGATCGCGAAGCAGCTTCTCCAGCGCGTCGACCAGATCGCCGCGCATGGTGCAGCACAGGCAACCCGATTGCAGCAGCACGGTGTTGTCGTCGATGTAATCGACCAGCAGGTGATCGAGGCCGACCTCGCCGAACTCGTTGATGATGACGGCCGTGCCCGCGAGCGCCGGATCTTTCAGCAGGCGGTTGAGCAGGGTGGTTTTGCCGGCGCCGAGAAAGCCGGTCAGCAGCGACAGCGGGATCGGCTCGGGCGGCGTGCGCCGCGCGTTCGGCGGCGCCGGGGCGCGCTCGGAGTCACTCATTGGGTCGCCGACGATACTTTCGGCTTGGCCTGCTTCTTCGCTGCGCCATTGCCATTATTCTTGGGCTTGTCGCCCGATGCGCCTTCGCCGTTCGGTTTGGCGGCGACTTTCTTTTTCTTCTTGGCAGGGCCGCCCGTGGCGACTACCGGATCCGGCGCATTGGCGGGGCCGGTGAACACGGCGACCGGCGGCACGGTTTCGATTGGCGGGCCGAGGACGTATTTGCCGGCGGACGGCTTCAGGTTGGACAGCATGAAAGCCGGCCCGCCGCCCGGCGTGGCCGAGGCGTCGACGTTCTCGACTTCCTCTTCCTGGTTGTCTTCAGACGGCGGCTTGCGCCGATGGCCGCCGCACATCTCGTCGCGCAGATTGGGCGGCGCCGCGTCGATCGCCGCCAGCTTGTCGACGGTGCCAAGCTGCGGCGTCAGCCAGGACAGTCCGCCGCTGTCGAAACCGCGTTCGAGAAGCTGGGCTGCTTTTTGCGCGCGCGTGGCGCCCGAATAGGAGCCCAGCACCACGGCAATGAGGCGGCGGCCGTTGCGCGTGGCGGAGGCCACGAGATTATAGCCGGAGGCGCAGATGAAGCCGGTCTTCATGCCGTCGGCGCCGGGGTAACGATCGAGCAGGCCGTTGTAGTTGCGCATGACGCGATTGCCATAGCGGATCGCGTGCACATGCAGGTAAGCGTCGTCCTGAGGGAAGTCGTTGATCAGCGCGCGGGCGAGAATGGCCAGATCGCGCGCCGACGATACATGGTTCTCAGCGGGCAAGCCGTTCGGATTGATGAAATGCGACTGCGTCATGCCGAGGCGGCGTGCATTGGCATTCATCATATCGGCGAAGCCCTCGAGCGAGCCGCCGACGCCCTCGGCGATGGTAACGGCGACATCGTTCGCCGATTTCACCATCAGCATCTTGAGCGCGTTGTCGACCGTGACGGTCGTGCCGATCTTGAAGCCCATCTTGGTCGGCTGCTGTGCCACGGCATTCTTCGAGACGGTCAGCAGCGTGTCGTAGCCGATCCTCTTGTCCCGGATGGCCTTGAGCGTGGTGTACAGCGTCATCAATTTGGTGACGGAGGCCGGGTACCACGGATAGGTCGCGTTCTCGGCGTGCAGGACCTTGCCGGTCGATGCCTCGATCAGAAGCAACGCCTCGGCCTGCGCACGACCCGGCGCCAGCGCGGCGAACAAGCCTGCGGCGAGCACTGGAAGAACGAAGCGGCGGAGACTTGGAAACGGCAAGGTTGCAATCCGGTCGGGGCAGGGTGGGCCGAGAAGGAACCCGAAAAGAATCGCGGGTTCCGCGAACTTTGCTTCTAGGCTATCTAACCCGGCCGCGCGAGGCAAAGTCGGCCGGGCCTGCTTTTGGACTTATGGTCAATCACGAAACGGCTTTCCTTCGCCGGTTAATGCGACCAAAATTCGGCGGTAACCTGGGTCGGGGCGACCTGAGACAAGCCCCCGGGCTCGGGTAAAGTATTCCGGGAGATCACAATGACTGCAGCAATCGTCGGCTGGGCCCACAGTCCCTTCGGCAAGCTGTCGGGTGAGACCGTTGAAAGCCTGATCGTCAAGGTCGCGACCGAGGCCCTGGCCGATGCCGGGATCGAGGCCCGCGACGTCGATGAGATCGTGCTCGGGCATTTCAATGCGGGCTTCTCCGCCCAGGACTTTACCGCCTCGCTGGTGCTGCAGGCGTCGGACGATCTGCGCTTCAAGCGCGCGCTGCGTGTCGAGAATGCCTGCGCCACCGGTTCCGCCGCCGTCCATCAGGGCATCAAGGCGATTGAAGCCAAGGCGGCGCGCGTCGTGCTCGCGGTCGGCGTCGAGCAGATGACGACCACGCCTCCGGTCGAGATCGGCACGAACCTCCTGAAGGCTTCTTATGTTCGCGATGAGGCCGCGATCGAGGGTGGGTTCGCCGGCGTATTCGGCAAGATCGCCAGCCTTTATTTCCAGAAGTACGGCGATCAGTCCGATGCGCTGGCCATGATCGCAGCCAAGAACCACAAGAACGGCGTCGGCAATCCTTACGCACAAATGCGCAAGGATCTGGGCTATGAGTTTTGCCGCAACGAAAGCGAAAAGAACCCGTTCGTCGCCGGCCCCTTAAAGCGCACCGATTGTTCGCTGGTGTCGGATGGGGCGGCCGCGGTGGTGCTCACCGATATCGAAACCGCACTCAGGCTCGGCAAGGCGGTGGCCTTCCGCGCAGCCGAGCATGTGCAGGACTTCCTGCCGATGGCCAAGCGCGACATCCTGAAATTCGAAGGGTGCGCGCTCGGCTGGCAGCGCGCCTTGCAGAAGTCGGGGCTGACGCTCGACGATCTGTCCTTTGTCGAGACCCATGACTGTTTCACCATAGCCGAACTCATCGAATATGAGGCGATGGGCCTGACGCCCGAGGGCGAAGGCGCACGCGCCATCGAGGAGGGCTGGACACAGAAAGACGGCAAGCTGCCGGTCAATCCCTCTGGCGGGCTGAAGGCCAAGGGCCATCCGATTGGCGCCACCGGCGTTTCGATGCACGCCCTTACCGCAATGCAGCTGACGGGAACCGCGGGCGCGATCCAGGTTCGTGATGCTGAAATTGGCGGTATTTTCAACATGGGCGGGGCCGCCGTCGCGAACTACGTCAGTATTCTCGAGCGCATCAAATGATATTCGTCCCTGTTGAACCTTTGGCAGGCTGTTCGTATTTCGAACCGAATTCATTCGAATTACCGCGCTTGGTAAAGCCCTACCTCTAAGTGCGAATGAGCGAGTGCAACCTGTAGGGCGTCACAACCCGCCATGTGTAAGAAATTGATCGATCTACCGAACATGTTAGGTTTGCTCTGGACCAGGGTGGTTCGATTGTGACGCGGTCGCTAAGGGGGGACGGCACCATGACGAACATTCCGACCGATCTGTTGCGCACGTTCGTGGCGGTGGTCGACAATCGAAGTTTTACCAAGGCGGCCAATTCGTTGGGCGTGACCCAGCCGGCTGTCAGTGCACAGATCAAACGATTGCAATCGATGCTCGGCGACGAGATTTTCGATCGCACGGTGCAGGGCGTCAGCCTGACGCCGCATGGCGAGGTCGTGGTCAGCTATGCGCGGCGGTTATTGTCGATCAACGACCAGATCGTGCATCTCGGCGGTAGCCTCCGACCGGAACTCTTCATCCGCATCGGTACTTCCAGCGACTACGTCGTCACGGTGCTTCCGGCCATCCTGGCGAAGTTCCGCGCCCGGTATCCGGCCGCTCGTTTCAACATCAGCTCCGGCTTCAGCGAGCCGCTGATGCGGCAGTTGCGCGATGGCGAGATCGATCTGTTCGTGGGGTTGTCGAACGGCGAGCCGCGCGACGCCCATGAAGTCTGGGCGGCGCCGCTGGTCTGGGTGCGCGGTGCCGAAATGCGCCTGGATGCCGGCGAAACCGTGCCGCTGGTGTCCAACGGCGAGCCCAGTGTTTATCACCGCGCCGCGGTGAGTGCGCTGAGGGGAGCCGGGCTCGAGTGGGAAGAGGTGCTCACGGCGCCGATCATGGCGGGCCTGTCAGGCGCCGTGGCCGCCGGCCTCGGCGTCATGCCGATCACCCGCCGCCGGGCGATCGATGGCGGAATGATCATCGGTGACGATCTGCCATTGCCGCCGCTCAACCACGCCTATGGCGCTATCTTCGTGCGCGAAGGCGGGCCGCGCGAGGTCCATGAGCAATTGGCCGACGACATTGCGACCACGATGAGCAAGCGCGGGCCGGCCACGCCTCTGGGGGTGGCCGGGATTTTGAATGGCAAGAATACTGCCGCCTGACCGCAGGTTCCTGGCGGTCAGGTAGCGCCGCGCGAGCGGATCGTCGATCCGCTTCTTTTACCGGCCTGCGGCTCAGTTCTGGCTGAAGCCTGAGCGCTGCGCCCAGCCGGTCATACGCTTCTCCAGCAGCGCCATCACCGCGTACATCGCGATGCCCTCGATCGCCAGCACGACGAGGCCGGCGAAGATCAGCGGCACCTGGAACTGGGCCTGCGCCTGCAGCATCAGGTTGCCGATGCCGTAGTTCGAGGCCACGCTTTCCGAGATCACCGAGCCGACGAAGGCCAAAGTGATCGCCACCTTCAGCGAGCCGAAAAAGTAAGGCAGCGTGCGCGGGATACCAACCTTGCGCATGATGTCGAGCTTGGACGCGCCCAGCGCCTTGAGCACGTCCTCGAGCTCCGGCTCGATGGTGGCAAGCCCGGTCGCGACATTGACCACGATCGGGAAGAACGAGATCAGGAACGCGGTGAGCACGGCCGGGATGAAGCCGATGCCGAACCACAGCACCAGGATCGGCACCAGCGCGACTTTCGGGATGGCGTTGAAGCCGATCATCAGCGGGTAAAGTCCGGCATAAATCGCGCGCGACCAGCCGACCAGCAGGCCGAGCAACAGACCGAAGCCGACCGCAAGACCGAAGCCGATCATGGTCGTCTGCAGCGTGATCCACGAATTGCGCGCGATCGGGCCGGAGAATTCGACGAAGGCCATCGCGATCGCACTCGGCGGCGGCAGGAAGAAGGTCGGGATCTTGAAGATCCACACCGCCGCTTCCCAGACGACGAACAGCGCAATGGTGAACAGCCAGGGCGAGGCTTTGATGAGGAGATTGGTGCGGGTCATCGTCATTGCCGGGCCTTGACGATATGCGCCCGTAATTCGTGGACGATGTCCTGGAATTCCGGCGTGAAGGTCACTTCCAGATCGCGCGGCCGCGGCAGATCGATCTTGCGCTCCTCGATGACGCGGCCCGGCCGCGACGACATGACGAAAACGCGGTCGGCGAGGAACACCGCTTCGCGCAGGTCATGCGTCACCAGAATGACGGTGATCTTGCGCGCGGCCTGCAGGTCGCGAATGACGCACCACAGCTCCTCGCGCGTGAAGGCATCGAGCGCGCCGAACGGCTCGTCGAGCATCAGCAGCTTCGGCTCGTGGATCAGCGCCCGGCACAGCGAGGCGCGCTGTTGCATGCCGCCCGACAGCTCCCACGGAAACTTGTCGCCCTGATCGCGCAGGCCGACCGAGGCCAGCAGGTTCTTGGCGCGCGCCGCGAACTCGACCTTGCGCCGGCGCATCTCGCTGCGATGCGGCTCGACGATTTCGAGCGGCAGCAGCAGGTTTTCCAGCGTCGAGCGCCACGGCAGCAAAGTCGGCGCCTGGAATGCCATGCCGGCGATCTTCACGGGCTTGGTGACACGGTCGCCCGCGACCGTCACCGTTCCGCTTTGCGGAAACTGCAGACCGGTCGCGAGTTTCATCAGTGTGGACTTGCCACAGCCCGAAGGGCCGACCACCGCGGCGAACTCGCCTTCGCCGACCTCGATCGAGAGGTCTTCGACGGCAAGCGCCGTGCCCGCGCCATAGGCGTGGTTCACATGGCGGAGCGAGACAAAAGCGGACATGGCCGCTATCCCGTCAGAACTTGCGGTCCGCCTCCGGCGGCAGGTACGAGGCGTCGAAGATGTCGGCCATCGTCGGCTTCGTGCCCTTCCACTTGTAGGTCAGGCCGATCTGATCGATCGCCTTGGCAAAGCGCGCCGCATCGACGCCGCCGTAACCGTTGGCCTTGGTCTCGGCGGTGACGATGTTGTCCTTGAGCGCCATGTTGAGGCGTTCGAGTTCGGTCGGCTTCTTGGCGACGTCGTTGCGCTTGAGCACGGAGTCGACCGCGGTCGAGGGATCCTTGACCGTATCCTTCAGGCCCTTGACGAAGGCCCTGAGGAAGCCCTGCACGGCTTTGGGATTGTCGGCGGCGAACTTCGGATTGACGATGATGGCGTTGCCGTAAAGGTTGACGCCGTAATCGGCCATCAGCAGCACGGTGATATCGTCGACGGCGACGCCGCGGTCCTTGAGGTTGATGAAGGACGAGAACGAGAAGCCGGTAATGGCGTCGACCTGGCCGGCGGCCAGCATCGGCTCGCGTACCGGGAAGCCGACATTCTCGATGGTGACCTTTGAGGCGTCGATGCCGTTGGCTTCGACGAAGATCGGCCACTGCGCGTAGGCGCCGTCCGGCGCCGGGGCGCCCAGCTTCTTGCCCTCGAGGTCCTTCGGCTTGGACACGCCGCGGCTCTTGCGGCCGACCACCGCGAAGGGCGGCTTGTTGTAAACCATGAACACCGCCTTGATCGGGGTGTTCGGATTGGCGTCGCGGAATTTGATCAGCGAATTGATGTCGCCGAAGCCCATGTCGTAGGTGCCGGATGCGACGCGCGTGATCGGCTCCAGCGAGCCGGAGGCGCTGTCGATGGTCACGTTGAGGCCTTCGGCCTTGTAGTAGCCCTTGTCGAGCGGCACCAGGAAGGGCGCCGACGGTCCTTCGTATTTGAAGTCCAGGCTGAACTTGATGATGGTTTCCTGCGCGGCGGCCGGGGTCGATCCGGCTCCGGCCGATACCGCGGCGGCAAGCACCAGACCCGCGAGTTGTGCCAGCTTGAGTTTTTTTGCCGGCCGGCCGGCAGCGAAAGCGCGCATGGAAAGCATCCTCTTTGGTGACGGCCTGCGCACCCGGCGATGCGTTCGCGGCCAGTTTTCTAGGCACTGCCTAGCAAAGAGCATGCCGTGGCAAAGAGCAAGGCACTGCCCGGGCGTTTTGTCGCCTGCGACGAAGTTACACCCGGTCGGCTTTCATATCGGCAGGGCGGCCGAGCTCTTGATCTCTTCCATCACCGCGTAGGTGTGGGTCTCGCGCACGCCCGGTAGCGCCAGCAGCACGTTGCCGAGAAAATGCCGGTACGCGTGCATGTCGGCGACGCGGGTCTTGACCAGATAATCGAAGCCGCCGGCGACCATGTGGCACTCGAGGACCTCGGGCGCGCGGGCAACCGCCTGCGCGAAACGGTCGAAGACGTCCGGCGTGGTGCGGTCGAGCTTGACTTCGATGAAGACGAGCAGGCCGCGGTCGAGCTTTTCGGGATTGAGCCGCGCCGAATAGCCGAGGATGTAGCCATCGCGCGTCAGCCGGCGCAGCCGCTCCGTTGTGGCCGTCGGTGACAGCCCCAGCTTTTCCGCCAGCGCCACGACGGCGATGCGGCCATCGCGCTGCAATTCGGCGAGCATGCGCCGGTCGATTTTGTCGATCTCTGAAATCACTGTTTCTGTCGCCGGTTTGGTGAATAGCACTACATATTAGCTCAAAAAGCAGATAGTATCACTATGTAAGGTGTCATACGGATCGGAAAAATCAGGTCCCCCACACCATGCCCGATAAGCCATCTCCCGCACTTCCGCCGTTTCGCGCTCAGTTCGCCCCGCCCGACGAGACCATTGCCTCCCGGCTGCTGACAGCGGCCGTCCGCGACAGTGCCGCCGAGGCGCGCATCGATGCTCAGGCCACCCGGCTGATCGAGGCGATCCGCGCGCGTGTCGGCGGTCTCGGCGGCGTCGAGGACTTCCTCCACGCCTACGCGCTGTCAACCAAGGAGGGTTTGGCCCTCATGGTTCTGGCGGAAGCGCTGTTGCGTATTCCGGACGGCGCCACCGCCGACCGCCTGATCGAGGACAAGCTCAAGGACGGCGACTGGAATCACGGCGACCGCCGCTCGGGGACATTGCTCGTCTCGGCGTCCGCCTGGGCGCTCGCGACCACGGCACGGGTGATTACGCCGGGAGAAACGCCGGAAGGGATTGTCGATACCTTGGTGAAGCGCCTCGGCCTGCCGGCGGTGCGCACAGCCACGCGGCAGGCGATGAAGCTGCTCGGCTCACATTTTGTGCTGGGTCAGACCATTGAAGCGGCGCTCGACCGCGCCGGCGACGCGCGGCAGTTTCTCTATTCCTTCGACATGCTGGGCGAGGGGGCCCGCACCGCAGGGGACGCGGCGCGCTACTTCGATTCATACGCGAAGGCCATCGACGCTATCGGCAAGTCGGCCGGCAACGACGCTCTGCCGCGGCGGCCCGGTATCTCGGTAAAACTGTCGGCGCTGCATCCGCGCTACGAGGCGCTGTCATATGAACGGGTGATGGCCGAACTGCCGCCGCTTCTGCTCGCCCTCGCGCGTCAGGCCAAAGGCTACGATCTCAACTTCACTGTCGATGCCGAGGAGGCCGACCGGCTGGAACTGTCGCTCGATGTCATCGAAGCAACCTTGCGCGATCCATCGCTCGCCGGGTGGGACGGTTTCGGTCTGGCGATCCAGGCCTACCAGAAGCGCGCGCCGCAGGTGATCGACTGGATCGCGGAGTTGGCGCAGACGCTCGACCGCCGCCTGATGGTGCGGCTGGTCAAGGGCGCCTATTGGGACACCGAGATCAAGCGCGCGCAGGAGCGCGGTCTTGCCGACTATCCGGTGTTCACGCGCAAGGCGATGACCGATCTGAGCTACGGCGAATGCGCGCGCAAGCTTCTGGCGCTGCGGCCCCGCATCTATCCGCAGTTCGCCACCCACAATGCGCTGACCATCGCCAGCGTGCTCGACGATGCCGGTGACAGCACGGGCTTTGAATTTCAGCGCCTGCACGGCATGGGCGACGCGCTCTATGGCGCGCTGCTCGCCGAGAAGCCGCAGCTTGCCTGCCGTACCTATGCGCCGGTCGGCGGCTATGCCGATCTGCTCGCTTATCTGGTGCGCCGCCTGCTCGAGAACGGCGCCAATTCGTCATTCGTATCGGTGGCCGCCGATCCCGACGTGCCGGTTGCCGATATTCTCAAGCGGCCGCAGGCCTGGATCGCCGATCCGGCGCATGCGCGACACTCGCATATTCCCTTGCCGTGCGATCTGTTCGCGCCCGAGCGGAAGAATTCATCCGGCGTCGAATTCGGCCATGCCGCCTCGCTTGCCGCACTGCGGGCCGAAATCGCCGGCGCGCCGGCTTCGGTCAATGCCGCGCCGCTGGTCGATGGCGTTGCCGCCAAGGGCGTGACCCGCGATGTGACCTCGCCGATCGACGGCGCCGTGATCGGTCATGTCACGGAGTGCGACGAAGCCGCCGTGTCGTCGATCATGCAGGCAGCGCAAAACGGTTTTGCGACATGGAACGCAACCAGCGTTGAAGGTCGCGCCGCGGCGCTCGACCGCGCCGCCGATCTGATCGAATACAATCGGGGTCGGCTGATCGCGCTGCTGCAAAGCGAAGGCGGCAAGACCATCGACGACTGCCTGTCGGAAGTGCGCGAAGCTGCCGACTTCTGCCGCTATTACGCGGCGCAGGCGTTGCGCGAGTTCGCGCCCAAGAGATTGCCGGGGCCGACCGGCGAGAGCAATCAGCTTCGTCATCGTGGGCGCGGCGTCTTCGTCTGCATCAGCCCGTGGAATTTTCCACTCGCCATCTTTACTGGACAGATTGCTGCCGCGCTCGTTGCCGGCAACAGCGTGGTCGCCAAGCCGGCCGAGCAGACGCCGCTGATCGCTTATGAGGCGGTGAAGCTGCTGCACGAAGCTGGTGTTCCGGCGAGCGCGCTGCATCTGGCGCCGGGGGACGGCAAGGTCGGTGCATTGCTGACGGGGCATCCGGCCGTCGCGGGTGTTGCCTTCACCGGCTCGACCGAGGTCGCGCGGCTGATCAACCGCGCGCTCGCGGCCAAGGACGGGCCGATCGTCCCGTTGGTCGCCGAGACCGGCGGCATCAACGCCATGATCGTCGATGCCACGGCGCTGCCCGAACAGGTCACCGACGATGTGGTGATGTCGGCCTTCCGCTCCGCCGGGCAGCGCTGCTCGGCGTTGCGGCTGCTGTGTGTGCAGGACGACGTGGCGGATAAGGTTCTGGAGATGATCGAGGGGGCGACGCGGGAATTGAAGCTCGGCGATCCGCGCGATCTGGCCACCCATATCGGCCCGGTGATCGACGCCGAGGCTCAGGGCAAACTCGATCGCTGGATTGGCACGATGGCGTCGCGCGGCGCGGTGCGCTTCCACGGCGAAGCTGGTGTCGCCGCAGGCACCTATGTCGCGCCGGCGATCGTCGAGCTCGATCGCGCCCGCGACCTGAAAGAAGAAGTGTTCGGGCCGGTGCTGCATGTCGTGCGCTGGCGGGCCGGCGAACTCGACGCGTTGCTCGCCGACATCGCCGGCAACGGCTACGGCCTGACGCTCGGCGTGCATTCGCGCATCGACGCGACGATTGACAGGGTCGCTGCCCGACTGGCCAATGGCAATGTCTATGTGAACCGCAACATGATCGGCGCCGTGGTCGGCTCGCAGCCGTTCGGCGGCAATGGTCTATCCGGCACCGGACCGAAGGCCGGCGGGCCGAACTATCTGGCGCGCTTTGCGTTGGAACAAGCCGTAACCGTCAATACTGCCGCGTCAGGGGGCAATGCGACGCTGCTGGCTGAGGGTGAATAAACACAGCGGATTTGTAGTTTAGTCCGCCAACTGCGTCATTCCGTCACGCCGCCCCCCATCACTCATTCGTGTGCGCGCACAGGATCACGCGTCCGCGCGCGTTGAATGATTGAGCACGCGAGAGATAAGGGAGCGAGAACGATGCGAGTGAGAATTCCGATTGCCGCGACCTTGGCTGCCGTGATGGCCGTCAGTTCGCTCGGTATTGGCGCCGCCACGGCGGCGCCGGCAGCCTCCTTGCAGAAGGCCGTTCAATTGAACGCCGACAATGCCGACATCATTCAGGTCGCTTCGAAGAAGAAGCGTCATCGCGGCAACAACAACGCCGCCGCGGCTGCGGCTTTCGCCGGCATCGCCGGCGCCATGATCGGGCTGGCGATCCAGGACTCCCAGCGCGACCGCTATTACGGCGGCGGTTACGGCTATGCGCCGCGCTATCGCTACAACGGGCACCACGGCTACCGAGGTAATCGAGTCTACCAGGGAAACCGCGGCTACTACGGCAACGGCAGGACGTATTCCGCCCCGGTGAATCGCCACGGGCTGCTGCCGAACAACCTGCCGGTCGGCAACGATCCGCTGAACGCCGATCCTTACGGCCGCTAATGCGCCCGTAAACAAGCTCCGGCGGCGGCCTCATTCAGCTGGTCGGTAGCCGCCGGAGACCGGTCGTCCTACGCGTTAACCGCCTTTTGGGTCGGATCGGCTATGGTGCGCCATGGCCGATTCGATTTCACGCCTGCACAGCGCCGTTCTGGCCGCGCGGACCGCGGACCCCGAAAAATCGCGCACCGCCAAGCTTCTGAAAGCCGGCCGGGCCAAGATGGCCAAGAAACTGGCCGAGGAAGCTGTTGAGGTCGTGATCGACGCGCTCGACGGCCAACCCGAGGCCGTGGTGCGCGAAAGCGCCGATTTGCTCTATAATCTCGTCGTTCTCTGGGTCCATGCGGGGGTCACCCCGGATCAGGTCTGGGCCGAGATGCGCCGCCGCGAGCGGCTTTTCGGTATTGCCGAAAAACTGCCCAAGGATCTGGCCAAGCCGGACACCCGGCCCGTGTCGCGGCCGGAGCCGCGCCCCAAATCGGTGGCCAAGGTCGTGGCGCTGCAGCCCCGGCGGGCGGCGAAGCGCCGCTAGGCCGTCGTTTCTCCGTCACAATTCCCCAGCAAGAGTGCGCGTATGACCCCTATCGACGCCGCCCCCCCGCGCAATTGGCTCCGCCGTCTTTACGACCGCTGCATTGACGCCGCCCACAAGCCGCATGCCACCTGGACGATGGGGGCGATTTCCTTTGCGGAAAGCTCATTTTTCCCGATCCCGCCCGACGTCATGATGGTGCCGATGGCGCTGGCGCATCCCAAGCGGGCCTACTGGTTCGCCACGGTATGCACCATCACCTCGGTGCTCGGCGGCATCCTCGGCTACGCCATCGGCGCTTTCCTGTACGACTCGGTGGGTGCCTGGCTTGTCTCGGTCTACGGCCTCCAGGACAAGATGGAGACATTCCGTCACGGCTACGCGAATTGGGGCGCGTGGATCATCCTGCTCAAGGGGCTGACGCCGATCCCCTACAAGGTCGTGACCCTGACCGCGGGCTTTGCCGCCTATAACATCTTCCTGTTCATCATCTTTTCGATCATCGCGCGCGCGATGCGGTTCTATCTGGTGGCGTTCCTGATTCACCGTTACGGCGAGCAGGCACGTCTCATGATCGAAAAACGTCTCGGCCTGTACACCGCGATCGGCGCTGCGGTGGTCGTTTTCGGCCTGGTCGGTGCGGTATACTTGTTCTGACCGAATCGGCGAGCGCAGTTTCGCCATCGGCTTCGATTTAGGTTATCGATATTGCGCGTGTGGCCGCGTGGGTGGTCCGAATTTCAGGCGCAACTGTGATGACGTGGGGCGCAAGACGATTTCCGATATGGCGCGTGGCGCAAGCCGCGCCTTTCAGCGCGCTGGTCGCTTGTTTGCTGGCGGTCTCGATCCCGACCGTTGCCCAGGAACGACGCGCTCCGCCCGAGGAGCCGGGCCTCTTCGAGAGTATTGGACGCTGGTTCGACAATCTCGGATCGTCGTTCAAGGACGCCGGCAAGGGTGTGGAGAATTTCGGTCGTGAGGCGGGCGTTGCGGCTCAGACCACCGTCGAAGGAGCCAGGGACGCCGCCGGGGCTGTCGCCCGCATTCCGGCCGCTCGCGTCATCACGGGCCACGAGAAATGCCGGACCGCCCCGAACGGCGCGCCGGACTGCGTCGCCGCCGCAACTGCCTTATGCAAGGCGCGCGGTTTCGAGACCGGCAAGAGCGCCGACATGACCACTGCGGAAGTATGCCCGGCGCAGGTCTATCTCTCCGGCCGCTCAAGTGGCGCGGAATGTCGCACCGAGACATTCGTTTCACGCGCGCTCTGTCAGTAATCATCAATCCAGTTTCGGCTATTGCCGGCGCGCCTTGTGTCGCCTCGCGCGCCGTGTTCTCGTCTGCTCAACAAAAGAGCCTGAAGGGAGCAAACGCCCGTGAATCTTCACGCCAGACTTCTCGAACGCGAAGCGGCCGGCAAGCCGGTGACTGTCGGTGTCATCGGCGCAGGCAAGTTCGGCACGATGTATCTGGCGCAGGCGCGGCTCACCGCAGGCACCCATATCGTGGGCGTCGCTGATCTCGACGTGGCGCGCGCCAGGTCTCAGCTCAAGAACGCCGGGTGGCCGGAAGCGATGTACGGCGCGGCCTCGCTCGATGACGCCCATGCCAAACGGGCGACCCTCGTCACCGCCGACGCCGCGACCCTCATAACCGACCCGCGCATCGAGGTGATCGTCGAAGCGACCGGCGTGCCGGGCGCTGGCATCGCCCACTGCCTCAAGGCGATCGAGCACGGCAAGCATGTTGTTATGGTCAATGTCGAAGCCGATGCCGTCGCCGGGCCGCTTCTGGCGCGCAAGGCGAAGGCCGCCGGCGTCGTCTATTCACTGGCCTGGGGCGACCAACCGGCGCTGATCTGCGAGCATGTCGATTGGGCGCGCGCCGCCGGCTTCAAGGTGATCGCGGCTGGCAAGGGCACGCGCTACGAGCCGCATTATCACCAGTCCAACCCGGACAATGTCTGGGACATTCTCGATCGCTATCTCAACATCACCGACCGCACGTCCATCAATCCGAAGATGTTCAATTCCTTCGTCGATGGCACCAAGTCCGGCATCGAGATGACGGCGGTCTGCAACGCCACCGGCTTGCGCCCGCAATCGAACGGTCTGCATTTTCCGCCGGCGACGCGGTTTGAGCTCGCCGATATCTGCAAGCCCAGGGCGGACGGCGGTACGCTGGACGGCGAGGGAGTCACCGAAGTGACGTCATCGGTGTACCGGGATGGCACCGACGTGCCGTATCATCTGGCGCTGGGCACCTATGTCGTGATTGAGGGCGAGACCGATTATGCGCGTCGCTGTTTCAAGGAATACGCCATGCTGCCGGACAAGACCGGCAAATACGCGGCGCTGTACCGGCCGATTCACATGATCGGCCTCGAACTCGGCATCTCGGTCGCGTCATGCGCGCTGCGCCATGAGCCGACCGGCGCGCCCAATGCATTCCGCTCGGATGTCGTGGCGACTGCGAAGAAAAATTTGAAGGCCGGCGAGATGCTCGACGGCGAGGGAGGCTTCTGCGTCTGGGGCAAGCAGACCCCGGCCGATGTGTCGCTCGACGATGGACTTCTGCCGCTTGGCCTCGCGCACGACGTCAAGCTCAAGCGCGATATCGCCGAAGGCGAAGCGCTGCGCTGGGCGGATGTCGAATACGACGCAGCTGACAGCGCGGTGAAGGTGCGCCGCGAGATGGAAGCGGCTTTCGGACGGCAGAATGCTCGCTGAAAAAAATGATCGCCCGCTGGTGCGGGCGATCATGAATTCCAGTGACTAGCGGCAGCGCCGCACGTAGCGATAGCCGTTCCAGACGGTTACGCAGCGGCGATAGCCCGGATAGTAGCCATAGTTGCGATACCGCGGCGGGCCGTAGTAACGGCGGGGATGATGGCGCTTGTAGTAGCCGCGATGACGGCGCGGCCCGTAATACTGCACAGTCTCCGTCGCCGACGGCATCGCCATCCCCAGACCCGGGTTGGCCTTGGCCGCTTGTGCCGGGGCCGGTGCAGACAATGCAAACAGTGCGGCCGCCGCGGCGGCAAGTACAGTCGTCCTGATCATATCCCACTCCTGAACGCTATTCGTCGTACATTAAGAACGATTGGCGACGGAGGTTCCTGCGGTTCCAGGTGCCATTGGCGAACGCGATGCGAAAAAGCCTGGTTCCGGTGCGACCTGCCTCGCCTCGCCTCAAAAAAGCGCCATATCGGCGGTTTAGGAACCCGGCAGTGGCCGGAACCCGCCGGTTGACCGGGGACTTCGCGCCGCTATTATCCCGCCCGCGAAGCGCGAGGGCGGGCTGCACGGTCAGGCTGTTGCGCGGTGAAAGATGCCCCTGTGGCGGAATTGGTAGACGCGCCTGACTCAAAATCAGGTACCGCAAGGTGTGCTGGTTCGAGTCCGGCCAGGGGCACCATCTTCCTCGCAACCTTCAGCCGAGCGACTGCACCCGACGGCGTCAGCGCCTGTCCGGGCCAAGCGGAAGCCGGCGTGCCGTCCGGAAACGCGCCAACCCACTCTGGATACGCCGGATGACCGATATTCCGTCCATGCTCCGAAAAGACCCGGTCGCGACTGCGGCAGCGCTCGTCGCGCTGGTGGGACTTGGCACCATCATCGGCTTTCTGTTTTTCGAGCACGTGCTGGGCTATGAGCCCTGTGCGCTGTGTCTCGATCAGCGCAAGGCCTTCTATGTGGCCGTGCCGCTCGCGGCCCTGCTTTGTCTGGGCGCCGGCCATGGCGCCTCGCGCAAGGTGCTGTTTCTCGGCTTTCTGGTGATCGCGGCGGTGATGCTCTGGAATACCGGGCTTGCCGCCTTTCATGCCGGGGTTGAGTGGAAGTTCTGGGCGGGGCCGGCCGATTGCTCGGGGCCGGTCAATAATTTCGGTACCGCCGGCGACATGCTCAATCGGCTGCAGACCATCCGCATCGCGCGCTGCGACGATGCCTCGTGGCGGCTGTTTGGTATTTCGATGGCCGGTTATGACGTGCTGATCTCGGCGTTTCTGACCGCCGTTGCGGCTTTTGGCGCAAAGGCGGCGTGGGCGCGGCCGGAAGGAGATACCTGACGCCGCACCCACGCCTCGCGACAACGGAGCAGACGCGCGGAGAGCCCGATCAACTGGACCAGGCGCGCATCGCTCGACGCTGTCGCGGGTAACTTGCGGGGGAGGCCCGCAAGTTCAGTCAGACACAAAAAGCAACGACCACGAAGGAGAGGTGCGCGTACATCCGGCGTCACCCGCTTTTCGTGGTCGTAACCGCGGTATAACCACGGCGCAACGGAGCACTGTCATGCGCTCGACATCGCGATTGAAACGCATATAGGTAGCGGGGGGTTCCACCGCAAGACTGTCGCAGGCGCATGCCCGAGGATCTCACATGACCATCGACACCCGCACAACCCCGGCCGGCTACACCGGGACAGCCAAGACGCTGCATTGGCTGATCGTCGCGCTCCTCATTGCCCAGTTCATCTTCGCCTGGACCATGCCGCATATAGGCAGGAACACGCCTGTCACCACCCTGATCAGCCTGCATTTCACCTGCGGCGTGGTCATCCTCGCCGCCGCGTTGATACGCCTGCTGTTCCGCTTGTGGCATGGCGCGCCGGTCCCGGAGGCGGGCATTCCCGGCTGGCAGGAGACGTCGTCGCAGATCGTGCATTGGCTGCTGTACGCATTGCTGCTGGTGGTGCCGCTGCTTGGCTGGATCAATGCCGACTGGCGCGGCATGCCTATCGCCATGTTCGGTCACGAGCTGCCGCACCTGATCGCCGCCCGCGCGTCGGGTTGGCAATGGACCGGCGATGTTCACGGCTTGCTTGCCAATTACGTCATGCTGGCGCTGGTCGGGATTCATGCCGCCGCCGCGCTTTACCATCACTTCGTGATGCGCGATGGCGTGCTCAAGCGGATGCTGCCGGGGCGCTGATCACTCGTAACGCAGCGCCTCGATGGGATCGAGCCGCGCCGCCTTGCGCGCCGGGTAGTAGCCGAAGAAAATTCCGACTGCCGCCGAAAACAGGAAGCCGCCGGCGATCGCGGCCGCTGAAATCGGCGCGGACCAGCCGGAGAGCAGCGGGATCGCCAGCGAGAAGGCGACGCCCATGACGATGCCGGCGATGCCGCCGGCGACGCTGAGCAGCACCGCCTCGGCGAGGAACTGCAGCAGCACGTGCATGCGGCGCGCGCCGATCGCCATGCGCAGGCCGATCTCGCGCGTGCGCTCGGTCACCGAGACCAGCAGGATGTTCATGATGCCGATGCCGCCGACGACCAGCGAGATCGAGGCGACGGCGGCGAGCAGCAACGCCATGATGCGGCTCGAGCTCTCGGCCATTTCGGCGATCTGGCTCAGGTTGCGGACGGAGAAATCGTCTTCGTCGCCCGGCTTGATGCGATGCCGTCGCCGCAGAACGTCGGTCACCTGATCGACGCTCGCCGCCACGTCGGTCGCACTGAGGGCTTGCACGAAGATCTGGTTGACGTAGCCAGTCAAATGCGGCGTCAGGCCGTAGGGGTTCGGGTCCGATGGATAGACCCAGTTGAAAACGGTTTGCGCCTGGCTCGGCGCCGCGACGCCCAGCACCTTGCGCTCGGCGGTGGTGAACGGGATCATGACGAGGTCGTCCTGATCCTGACCGAACGGCGTCTGGCCTTTCGGCGCCAGCACGCCGATTACCCGCAT
Source organism: Pseudolabrys sp. (assembly GCA_035556455.1). GTDB lineage: Bacteria > Pseudomonadota > Alphaproteobacteria > Rhizobiales > Xanthobacteraceae > Pseudolabrys. The sequence continues at coordinate 38,800 of DATMEX010000011.1, read as the reverse complement.
CGGCACGTTCTTGACCTGGATCAGCGCGCCGACGGGATCGACCAACTCGCCGAACAACTGCGTCGCCACGGTCTGGCCGATGACGACAACCAGTGCCGCCGCGGCGTCGTCCTCGTCGATGATCTCCCGGCCCGAGCCGATGCGCCAGTTCGTCATCGGTGGGTAGTTCGGGCTGATGCCCTGGATCGCCGTCGTCCAGTTCTGATTGCCGGCCTGCACCTGACCGCCCTGACGGATGAGATAGCTGACATCGCCGGCGAGGCCCGCTTCGCGGCGGATCGCCTGCGCGTCCGCGACGGTCAAAGTCGAGGCGCTGCCAAAGCCGCCGCGCATGCCGCCGGCCGTGCGGGCGCCGGGGAGCACGACGACAAGATTGGTGCCGAGGCTTTCGATCTGCTTGCGCACGGCGTCATTGGCGCCCTGGCCGACGGCGACCATGGCGATCAAGGCGGCGACGCCAATGAAGACGCCGAGCGTCGTGAGCGCCGAACGCATCACATTGCGGCGGATCGCCTGCAGCGCGGCGGCGAGGATCATGCGCGCGAAGGCGATGGTGGCGCCCCGGTGCGGGGCAACGACGGCACTCGCCGCGCCCGCGGCGCGCGCGGTCCGGGGCTGTGCTTCTTTCGGCTTGCGGACGTCGGAGACGATCTCGCCATCGCGCATGGTGAGGACGCGGTCGGCGTAGGCGGCGATGTCGGCCTCGTGGGTGACGACAATGACGGTCACGCCCTGTTTGCGGTTGAGCGCCGTCAACGTCTCCATGATCTCGTGCGACGTGCGGGTATCGAGGTTGCCGGTCGGCTCGTCGGCGAGCAGCAGGCCGGGTTCGTTGATCAGGGCGCGGGCGATGGCGACGCGCTGCTGCTGGCCGCCCGAAAGCTGCCCCGGCGTGTTGCGCTCGCGTTCGGCAAGGCCGAGGAGGCCGAGCGCGGCGCGCGCCCTGGTCATGCGCAGGCCGGTGCTGGCCGGGCCCGACGCCGCGTAGAACAAGGGCAAGGCCACGTTCTCCACGGCGCTGGTGCGCGCGAGCAGATTGAAGCTCTGGAATACGAAGCCGAGCCGTTCGCTGCGCAGCGCGGCGCGCTCCGGCTCGCTGAGCGAGGCCACGTCGAGTCCTTCGAAGAAATAGCGGCCGCCTGACGGCCGGTCGAGGCAGCCGAGCACGTTCATCAGCGTCGATTTGCCGGAGCCGGAGGCGCCCATGATGGCGACGAATTCGCCGGCTTCGATGACGAGATTGACGTCGCGCAAGGCATGCAGGTCGACGTCGCCGACGTGATAGGTGCGCGAAATGCTCTCGAGGCGGATGATCGGCTCTGCCATCGCCGCCACCGTCCCTATAACCGTGGCCGGGGGACCGCGGATTTCGCGGCGCGCTGGGCCGAGGTGATGACGGCATCGCCGGCCTTGAGGTCGCCGGCCACGACCTCGGTGAAGCTGTCGTCGTCGAGTCCGGCGGTGACAGTTACGGCAACGGGCCGGCCGTCGCGCAGGACGTAAATGCGTGCCTCGGGCTCCGCCGGTCGGCGCGCGCCGCCGGCAGGCGTGGCAGCCGACGGCGGCGCGAAGCGCAGCGCCTGGCTCGGCACGCGCAGCACGTCGCGGCGCTCATCGACGACGATCCGCGTCGCCGCGGTCATGCCGGGCTTGAGCGTCAGATCAGCGTTATCGACGCTGACGACGACATCATAGGTGACGACGTTCTGCACCGTCTGCGGCGACTGGCGCACTTGCGACACCGTCCCGCGGAACGTGCGTTTCGGGAAGGCGTCGACGGTGAAGGTCGACCGGTTGCCTCCCTTGATGCCGCCGATGTCGCTTTCGCTGACATTGGTATCGACCTGCATCTGCGTCAGGTCGGTGGCGATCAGGAACAGGGTCGGCGTCTGAAAGCTGGCCGCCACGGTCTGTCCCATGGTGACGTTGCGCGAGACCACGGTGCCGTTCACCGGCGAGACGATGTTGGTGTAATCGAGATTGACCTTGGCGGCGGCGAGCTGCGCCTCGCGCTGCTGGATGGTGGCCTGATCGACGCCGATTTGCGCGGTGGCCTGATCGAGCGCGTTTCTGGCGTTGTCGAGCACGTCTTTCGACACGGCATTGCTCTGCGCCAGCCGCGCATTGCGGTCGTAATTGAGCTGGGCGTAAGCGAGGTTGGCCTTATCCTTTTCAAGCTGGGCGCGGGCGACCGCGAGATTGGCGACGTTCTGATCGACCACGGTCTGGTACGGCGCCGGGTCGATTCGGGCGCACACCTGGCCGACTTTGACCTCGGTGTTGTAGTCGCATTGAATCTCCTTGATCACGCCGGACACGTAACTGCCGACGATGATCGTCAGCACGGGATTGACAGTGCCCGTCGCCGTCACCGTGCGCGTGACGTCACCGCGCGTCACGACCTGCGTCGTGTAATGCGCTTCGGTATCGGCGCCCGGCCATTGCCAGACGACAAGGGCGGCAACCAGCACAAGCAGTATTGCACCACCGATCAGCCACACGCGGCTGCGGTGCGGCGGCGTGCCGGGTTGCGGCGGCGGCGCGGCCTTCGGCATCAGGGCGACGGAGGCGGGCGCGTCGCTGCGCGCGGCGGTCGAGGCGGCGGGCGTGCTCATGCCATTTGGATACCGCGCCGACGCCAGCCGAGCTTTGACGTTCGTCAACGCGTGCCGCGTCGAAGTCGTGAAAATAATTGACCTGAACCCAAGGTGAGCGGAGTGGTCGTGAAGCGGATCGCCGCGATCGCAGGGGTGTTGCTCGCCATGGTGACGGCCGGTGCTCGCGCCGCCGAGCCGGTGGCGGCGCTGCCGCTGGTCAGGGACTGGGTTCGTTTCACCGACCCGCAGGAGCGCGCCTTCAGCGTCGATGTGCCGCGACTATGGAAGGTCGAGGGCGGCACCGCGCGCTGGAACGCCTTGCAGTATCGTTTCTGGCTTCGGGCGGCGTCGCCGGACGGCAACACGATCCTGGCGATCAACGATCCGGCCGAGCCGTTTTTCGTCGTGCCGACTTCGACATTGGCCGGCGCCGGCTTCCATGAAGGCAGCGACTACAGTCCGACCGGCGTCACGTTCTACAAAGTGGCGCGCTATCGCGATGGCGCGCAGTATTCGGCGTCGTGGGGCGAGGCGAAGCTCGCGTCCTTGTGCGAATCCGTCAGGCTGGTTTCAAGTCGGCCATTGCCCGAACTCAGCCAGCTCACCAATCGCTACGCCGCAGCGGTGGGGATGCACCGCGACGAAGGCGAGGCGGCATTCTCCTGCCGCCGTCATGGCGTGGCGATGACGGCCTATGTGCAGACCAGCATCAACAGCATCGGTAACCAGGCCGGCGGCATGTGGTGGGCCGATCAGATTGTCGGCTTCCTCGCGCCGGCGCCGGTGTCGGGTATGGCGGCGGGGCTGCTGGCGCACATGCTGCGAACGGCGCAACTTGATCCGGCCTGGAGCGAGCGTCAGCTCGGCACCAATGCTGCGGTGTCGCGCATCACCACGGCGAATAACGCGGCGATTTCCGACATCATCATGCGCGGCTGGGCGGAGCGCGGCGCCGTGATCGATCGTGTGATGGAGGAAGGCTCGCGCGCCCGCCTCGGCATCGACGTCTATGCCGATCCGGCGACCGGCACCGAATATGTCGTTGGCCTGGGCAACAATTACTACTGGACCAACGCCGCCGGCCAGGTTGTCGGCACCGACACCGACATCGCGCCGTATGGCTGGCGTCGGCTAAGCCGCGTGCCGCCGCGATGATGCAGCGCCTTTGGTGCATCCCGTGAGTGCGTCGAGTTGGGGGGGCTTATTCAAGGACATTCGGTGCGTTGCATCCCAAAAGACGGGAATGCGGACCGCAATTCAGTGCGATATCGGGGCCGCCGCATCTCAATAGATGGAACATTTAAATGCCTCGTATTTGAGGCATTCCTACAGTTTTGTGGGATTTTGCCTCGTTTATGAGGCTTGACACAATGAAGTTTCGCCTCATATATGATGCATAATTCGCTTTTAACTTCGTTTTGCTGCATATATGAGGCAACGCCATGGATATCATTGACATAGGGGGGCGAGTCAAAGCGCGGCGGCTGGAGCTTGGCCTCACTCAGGGACGAGTTGCCGAGTTGGCCGGTACAAGTCGAGCCCGAGTCGAGGCGCTCGAAAATGGACGGGCCATCGACATCGGCTTCAAACGGCTCCGCGCCATCCTGAATGCACTCAGGTTGGACCTTGTCCCGACCGAGATGAACGCGGGTCGCCCAACGCTGGAAGATCTCAGCCGAGAGGAAGAGTCCAATGCTCCGCGTTTGGACCGATAGCCGATCCGCAGGCCTTCTCGACCGCCACGGCCGGCGCGGTACCGCGTTTTCCTATCAAGAGGGCACACCGGCGCCATTCGCGGTTTCGATCACGATGCCGCCTCGAAACGCCTCCTGGAATTCCGACGCCGGGCTTCATCCAATCTTTCAGATGAATGTTCCTGAAGGAGAGATGCGGGACCGTCTGAAGCGCATGTTCGCCAAGGCCGCGGGTACCTTTGACGATCTCGATCTACTTGGAATTGTCGGGCGCTCGCAAATCGGTCGATTACGCTATACAGCGCCCGACGCGAATTTGAACGAGGACGTTCCTTTCCAGTCCATCGACGAGATTCTGAAGGCGCGGCGGGGTGGGGAGCTGGTGGAATATCTGCTCGAGCGTTTCGCCCAAAACTCCGGCATTTCCGGAGTTCAGCCAAAGGTCATGATTCGCGCTGAAGATTCACCGCACGATCCCAAGCCGTTTATCAGAGGTGCAACCCATATCGTAAAATTCTGGACGTCCGAATATCCCGAGTTAGCGGCCAATGAGCACTTTTGCCTCATGGCCGCCGAACGTGCAGGTCTTGAAGTTGCCAGAAATGATCTATCCGAAGACGGTGCAGCTTTGGTGGTCCAGCGTTTCGACCGAAAAACTGACGGCACGTACCGCGGGTTTGAGGATTTCTGTGTGCTCAACGGCCTGGGCACGGACAAGAAATATCTCGGCGGCTACGAGACGCGGCTATTCAAAACGATAGCAACGTTTTTCGCTCCTCAATCTCCGATCGAGCGAAAGGTGGCGCTTGGCGCCGCCTTCAGGCTCTTCGTACTAAATTGTATCGTCGGCAATGGAGACGCCCACCTGAAGAATTTTGCCGTCACGTATGACGATGCAGTTTCTCCCTTGCGCTTCGCGCCGGCCTATGACGTCGTGACCACGCGCGCCTACTTGCCCAAAGATTCAATGGCCCTCACGCTAAACGGAAGCACAAACTGGCCGAACAGAAAGGCGATTCAACTGCTTGGGCAGGCGAGATGCGAAATGGATCCTGCTGAAGTCCGGGAGACGATCGAACAGGTGGCGTCCTCTGTCGCTGACACGCGAGCTGCCGTTCGAGACTATTTCCGCGACCGTAGTGCGCATCCCGAAGTGGGCAAGTCAATGTTGAGCACCTGGGAGCAAGGATTGCGGGAGTTCGCTTCGCAAGTCGAATCTCTCGCGTTCGAGAGCGATGAAGCGGTGGTCGGTCCACGCCCTTGATTCAAACGGGTTGACGCGGCTCTCGCCTTACGGTTCCAGCTCGGTATCCCAATAGAGATAATCGAGCCAGCTATCGTGCAGATAGTTCGGCGGGAACTGGCGGCCGTTGCGGTGCAGGTGGTGTACCGTCGGCTGGTACGGCATCTGCGCCGGGAACATGTGCGCCTCGCTCATGGTGAGCGAGCCCTTGCGCAGATTGCAGGGCGAGCAGGCGGTGATGACGTTGTCCCAGGAAGTGATGCCGCCACGCGAGCGGGGAATGACATGATCGAAGGTCAGGTCGTCGCGGCTGCCGCAATATTGGCAGGAAAACCGGTCGCGCAGAAAAACGTTGAAGCGGGTAAAGGCAGGGTGGGTCGAAGGCTTGACGTAGGTCTTGAGCGATACGACGCTCGGCAATCTCATCTCGAAACTGGGACTTCGTACCGCCTGGTCGTAATTGGCGACGATACTGACCCGTTCGAGAAACACCGCCTTGATCGTGTCCTGCCAGGACCACAAGGACAGGGGGTAGTAACTCAACGGTCTGAAATCGGCGTTGAGCACAAGGGCCGGAAACCCGGCTGGCGAAACATGCACGTTCAAGCGCTGCTCCTCGACCTCCAAGGACAGCCGCCGCCACGCGGCTTAGCCTCTATTAGTAGGGCAGCGTGACGGGATTGTGAAAAAGATGCAAGGGGGCGCCCAGCCGCCGCCCCCCATGGATAGACAGCGTTTATTTGCGGGCCGCAAAATGCCGGGCGAGGAATTCGCCGCCGTGGCGCAGGCCTTCCTGGTCGATGCCATGGCCGACGCCGGGCGAGATATGCCATTGCGCCGGGACCTCGAGCGCGGCGAGGTTCTGCGCCGCGTGCATCAGGGCCTGTACCGGGATGAGCTGGTCCTGGTCGCCGTGAATCAGCAGCACCGGCGGGCGGCTGGTGATCTCGGCGGCGAAGGCTTCGGGATCGCCTTCCTCGGGCAATACCAGCATACCTGAGTAGCCGACAATGGCCGCCGGCGCGACCGCGCGGCGCAAGCCGACCTGCAGCGACATCATGGTGCCCTGGCTGAAGCCGACCAGCGCCAGCGCCTCGCCCGGCAGGTCGTGGCGCGCCAGTTCGGCATCGAGGAATTCCTGCAGCGCGGGGGCGGCCATGTTGACGCCGGTCCAGCGCTCATTGGGGTCGCGGAAGGTCAGGGGAAACCATTCGCGGCCGACCGGCGCCTGGCCGCAAGGGCGGGGCGCGTGCGGCGAGACGAAAGCGGCGTCCGGCAGCAGGTTCTGCCAGGCCAGGCCGATGTCGATCAGGTCGTTGCCGTCGGCGCCGTAGCCGTGCAGGAAGACGACGAGCTGCTTCGCCTTGCCGGATTTGGGTTCAAGACGAGGTCCGTCGAGTGGCACGCCTGGCTCCTTCTTTCTTGCCGGTTATCTTGCCGGCACGTCTGGCCGTCACGGTTTTCTTCTTAGCAGACGATTTGGTCTTTTTGATCTGCGGCCAGTGCTTTTTCGCATCGACGGCTTTGGCCTTTTTCTTCGCTGTCTTGACGGGCTTTTTGCCGGCGGTCTCGAGGTTGATGCCCTCGCGGCGTTTGACGACGTGATAATAGGCCCACATCAGATGCGCCGCGACGCCGCGCCACGGCCGCCAGGCTTCGGCGATTTTGGTCAGCGCCTTGGGGTCGGGCCGCTTCTTCAGGTCGAGAGCGATGCGTGCCGCCTCCGCCACGGCGAGATCGCCGGCGGGAAAAGCGTCGGCATGGCCGAGGCAGAACAACAGATAGATGTCGGCGGTCCACGGCCCGACGCCATGCAGCGCCGTGAGCAGCGCGTGCGCCGCGTCGGCATCCATCTCGCCGACGGCGTTGAGATCGATCGCGCCGGTGGAGACCGCCTTGCCGATTTCCTTGACCGCCTTGATCTTGGCGTTCGACAGGCCGAGCCGCTTGAGCTTGTCGCTGCGCGCGGAGCGCACGGTGTCGTGATGAAACGGATCGAAGGCTTTGAATAAACGGTCGCGGATGGCGGCGGCACTGGCGGTCGATAGTTGCTGACCGCAGACAATGGCGCACAGGCCGGGATAGCCGCCCTCGCGGCGGCGAAGGTTGAAGGCGCCGGCCGTTTCCGCAACCGGCGCAAGGCGCGGGTCGATGCGGATCAGTTCGGCAAGGCCGGCTTCGAGATCGGCCTGGGTGTGGAGGAAGTGGGTCATTTTTTCCGTCATCGTCCGCGAAGGCGGACGATCCAGCCCTTCGCTGAAATGATATAGGGCTGGATACCCTGCTTTCGCAGGGTATGACGAGTCAATGAAGGCAATGCCACCCGTTTTCCGATTTGCCCCGAGCCCGAACGGCTACCTGCATCTGGGTCACGCGCTCTCCGCGCTGCTTAACGCCGAAGCCGCGCGCGCGGCCGGCGGGCGGATGTTGCTGCGCATCGAGGATATCGACGGCGCGCGCTGCCGGCCGGAATACGAGGCGGCGATCGACGAGGATCTCGCCTGGCTCGGCGTGACGTGGGAACAGCCGGTGCGGCGGCAGTCGGAACACTTTGCCGATTATCGCGCTGCGCTGGCCCGGCTCGAGGCGATGGGGCTTATTTATCCGAGCTTCGAGAGCCGCGCCGAGATCGCGTCGCTGGTCGCCGCACGGGAACCGTGGCCGCGCGATCCGGACGGCGCGCCGCTCTATCCGGGCGCGGCCAAATTAATGCCGGCGCACGAGCGCGCCCGCCGCATCGGCGCGGGCGAGCCCTATGCGCTGCGGCTCGATATGCAGAAGGCGCTCGCGCAGGTGACGGGCAAGCTGACCTGGTCCGAATCCGGCGATGGCGCCACCGGCGATATCGCCGCCGATCCGGCGGCGTGGGGCGACGTCGTGCTCGCCCGCAAGGATACGCCGGCGAGTTATCACCTCGCCGTCGTCGTCGACGATGCGCTGCAGGGCGTCACCGATATCGTGCGCGGGCTGGACCTGTTTCATGCCACCAGCGTACATCGGCTGTTGCAAAGCCTGCTCGGCCTGCCGGCGCCGCGTTATCGCCACCACCGTCTTATTCTGGACGCCGACGGCCGCAAACTGTCGAAATCGACGGCCGCCACGGCCTTGCGCGAACTGCGCGCGCAGGGGTTAACCCCGTCCGACATCCGCCGCCGGGTCGGGCTCGATTGAGCGCCGCCGCCATGGCAAGGTCGCCCGCAGGGGCGAGAGATTATGGCGAAGCGCAAAAAGGCCGTCAGCACGGCCGTCAAAAAGGCCAGGACATCCGTGGTCCGGCAGCCGAAGCGGCCGGGCCGGGTGCCGGCCGCGCGCGCCGAATCTCTTTCGCGTGAGCGCGCCAAATCTCTTTCGCGTGAGCGCGCCAAATCTCTTGCGCGCGAGCGCGCTATGGAGGCCGCGCTCGCCGGCATCGCTCATGATATCCGCACGCCGCTGACCGGCATTGTCGCGCTGGCCGAACTGCTGTCGGCGTCCGATCTCGGCGCGCGCGAGCGCGGCTGGGCCGATGCCATCAAGAGCGGCGCCGATCATCTGGCGCAGATTGCGACCCTGCTGGTCGATGCCGTGCGCGCCGACGCCAAGGGGCTCGTGGTCCGCGCCGAGCCGCTCTCGCCGCGGCTGCTTGCCGAGTCGGTCGGCGAGGCCCTGGCCTCGCGCGCCGGCAGCAAGTCGGTCGCCGCCGAAACGATCATTGCCGACTTGCCGGCGCTGGTGTCGGGCGATGCGCTGCGTCTGCGCACGGCGCTGGAAAATCTCGCCGACAATGCCGTGAAGTTCACGCACGCCGGCTCGATCCGTTTCACGGCCGGCGCGACGAAAGCCGCGCGCGGGCGGTGGCGCCTGAGCTTTAGCTTCACCGACACCGGCATCGGACTGTCCCCGACGGAAGTGAAGCGGCTGTTCAGGCCCTTCGCGCAGGCCAATGAAGACGTGGCGCGGCGTTATGGCGGCGCCGGCCTCGGCCTCGTCTTCGTGCGCCGCATCGCGCGCGCCATGGGCGGCGACCTCACCGTCACCAGCAAGCCGGGCAAGGGCTCCACCTTCACGCTCACCGCGCTGGTCGATCCGGCGAACGATGCGGCGTCCGGCGCGGCGGCGGAGCGGGGCAGCGCATCCGCGTCGCTGACGATTTTGTGCGCCGAAGACAACCCTTATGGCCGCGTGGTGATGAACACGATCCTTAAGGCCCTCGGCCATCGCGTCGACTTCGTCGAGAGCGGCGAGGGCGCCGTGAAGGCGGCCGCGCGCGGCGGCTATGACGCCGTGCTGATGGACGTCGCGCTGCCCGATATCGACGGACTGGAAGCGGCGCGCCGCATTCGCGCCTTGCCAGACTACGCCGGGCAGGTCGCGATCATCGGCCTTTCCGGTCGCGACGGGCCGGATGACGACAAGGCCGCGCGCGCTGCCGGCATGAGCGTCTACCTCACCAAGCCGGTCAGCCCGTCGAGGCTGGCCGAGGCGCTGGCGTCGCTTCGGATTGCCAATTGAGGCTGTCGTTGGTCGCGTCGTTCAGCGCAGGCTGCGATCCCACGGCGCATGGGCAAAGCGCTCGGCCAGGAAGTCGATGAAGACGCGCAGCTTCGCCGGCGGATTCCGGTTCGGCAGATAGACCGCATAGATGCCATCGAGTTCGACGGTGGGCTGGTCGAGCGTCACCTTGACGAGCGTGCCGGCGCGCAGGTCGTCGGCGAGATTGAAAGTCGGCTCGTAGACAATGCCTTCGCCGGCCACCGCGGCCGCACACAATGCATCGCCATTATTGGCGCGAATGGTGCCATCGACTTCGACGGCAATCTCGCCGTTCCGGCCGAAGCGCCAACGGCCGGTGCCGCCGGTCCGCCACAACGTGTAGCTCAGGCAATTATGCTGTTTCAGGTCCGCGATGGTCTTCGGCGTGCCGCGGGATTTGAGATAGCGCGGCGATGCCGCGAGCGCGGTCGTGCAGGGCGCGAGGCGCCGCGCGATCAGGCTCGATTCGGCCAGATGGCCGATGCGGATCGCCAGATCCCAGCCTTCCTCGGCGAGATCGACAAGGCGGTCGTTGAGACCGAGTTCGATCGTCACGTGCGGATGACCGTGCAGGAATTCGTTGAGCAGCGGCGCGATATGCCGGCTGCCGAAGCTGACCGGCACATTGATGCGCAACAAGCCGCGCGGCTCGATGCGCTCGGCGGCAACGGCGCTCTCCGCGGTCTCGACGTCGGCGAGGATGCGCTCGGCCGATTCCAGATAGTTGCGGCCGGCCTCGGTAAGCGACAGCCGCCGTGTCGAACGATGAAACAGCTTCACGCCAAGGCGGCTTTCCAGCGCCGCGATGTGCTTGGTGACCATGGTCGGCGACAGGCCCAGCGCCCGTGCGGCGGCCGACAGGCTGCCGAGGGCGGCCACCCGGACGAACACGGACATGCTGGTGAACCGGTCGAGCATGAGATCAATATCTCACACTATTGGTATGAAATGAATTCATAAAATGCCGAATTATCACACCCGTGTTCGGGCGCTATCTGTCCTGGCGAAAGCGAGGAGAAATCCCATGACGAATTCCCCGACCCTGCCGGCCCTGTTTCTGTCGCATGGCGCGCCGACCTTGCCGCTGACCGACACCCCCGCCCGCGGTTTCCTGTCGGACCTGGGCGCCAAGCTGCCGCGCCCGAAGGCGATCCTGGTGGTCTCGGCGCACTGGGAAACCGCGCGGCCGGCGGTGAATGCCGTGACCGCCAACGAGACGATCCACGATTTCTACGGCTTCCCTCGTCAGCTCTACGCCATGCGCTATCCGGCGCCGGGTTCGGCCGCGCTCGCGGGCGAGGTTGTGCAATTGTTGAAAGATGCCGGTTTTGAGACCGACACCGATCACGCGCGAGGCCTCGATCACGGCGCCTGGGTGCCGCTGTCGTTGATGTACCCGGCGGCCGATATTCCGGTCGTGCAGCTCTCGGTGCAGCCGCATCTCGGGCCCGAGCATCATCTCAAGCTCGGCCGCGCGATCGCGCCGCTGCGCGAGCAGGGCGTGCTGATCGTCGGCAGCGGCAGTTTCACGCACGACCTGTCGGAATTCCGCGGCCATGATGTCAACGATCCGGCGCCGGCCTGGGTGAATGAGTTTGCCGACTGGTTCGACGTGCGTCTGAACGACGGCCGCACCGACGAGGTGCTCGCCTATCGCGGGCTGGCGCCCTACGCGACCAAGAACCATCCGACCGAAGAGCACCTGCTGCCGCTCTATGTCGCGCTCGGCGCGGCCGGTGCGACGCCGAAGGTCGAGCGTCTGCATGTCAGCTCGACCTACAGCATCCTACGGATGGATGTGTATGCCTTCACGTCGGCGGCGGATGATCAGGCGACGCGCCGCGCGGCCTGAACCGCGGCGCGCGAAGCTTATGCGTTGGTCAGGCTGTTCTTGCGCTCGACGATGCGCACGAGGTCGCCCATGATGCGGTTGAGCTCGAAGTCCTTCGGCGTATAGACGGCGGCGACGCCGGCCTTCTCCAGTTCGGCGGCGTCTTCCGGCGGGATGATGCCGCCGGCGACCACCGGCACATCGAGCCCGGCGGCCTTCATGCGGCCGACGACATCCTTGACCAGCGGCAGATGGCTGCCCGAGAGGATGGACAGGCCGATGACATGAGCCTTGTTGTCGCGCGCGGCTTCGACGATTTCTTCCGGCGTCAGGCGGATGCCTTCATAGACCACCTGCATGCCGGCATCGCGCGCGCGCACGGCGATCTGTTCGGCGCCGTTCGAGTGGCCATCGAGTCCCGGCTTGCCGACGAGGAAAGTGAGGCGGCGGCCGAGCTTCGACGACACGCGATCGACATCGGCGCGGATGTCGTCGAGCCCCTCGACGTCGTTACGCATGGCGTTGCCGACGCCGGTCGGCGCGCGGTATTCGCCGAAGGCTTCGCGCAAGGTCCAGCCCCATTCGCCGGTGGTGACGCCGGCCTTGGCGCACTGGATCGACGGCGGCATGATGTTGCTGCCTTCGGTGGCGGCGCGCTTGAGTGCGGCCAGCGCCTCGGCGACGGCCTTGTTGTCGCGTTGCGCGCGCCAGGCATTGAGCCGTTCGATCTGATTGTGCTCGGCTTCTTCCGGCACGGTCATGATCGAGGCGATGCCGCCGGTCAGCGGCGAGGGCTCGGTTTCGAGATATTTGTTGACACCGACGACCACCTGATCGCCGCGCTCGATGGCTTCGAGCCGCGCGGTGTTGGATTCGACGAGCCGCTGCTTCATGTAGCCGGTTTCGACCGCGGCCACCGCGCCGCCCATGTCCTCGATGCGCTTGAGCTCCTCGCGGGCTTCGGCCTTGAGCTCCTCCACCTTGCGGGTGATCTCGGAAGAGCCGTCGAAGATGTCGCCGTATTCGAGGAGATCGGTTTCGTAGGCGAGGATCTGCTGCATGCGCAGCGACCATTGCTGGTCCCACGGCCGCGGCAGGCCGAGCGCCTCGTTCCACGCCGGCAATTGCACGGCGCGCGCGCGCGCGTTTTTCGACAGCGTGACAGCCAGCATTTCGATGAGAATGCGGGCGACATTGTTTTCCGGCTGCGGTTCGGTGAGGCCCAGCGAATTGACCTGCACGCCATAGCGGAACAGGCGCTGCTTGGGATCGGTGACGCCGTAGCGCTCGCGCGTGATCTCGTCCCACAATTCGCTGAAGGCGCGCATCTTGCAGACTTCGGTGACGAAGCGCAGCCCGGCATTGACGAAGAACGAGATGCGGCCGACCACCTCGCCGAACTTGGCCTGATCGACTTCGCCGGAGTTCTTGACGGTGTCGAGCACGGCGATGGCGGTGGCGAGCGCGTAAGCGAGCTCCTGCACCGGCGTCGCGCCGGCTTCCTGCAGGTGATAGGAGCAGATGTTCATCGGATTCCACTTCGGCAGTTCTGAGGTGGTGAAGATGGCGACATCCTTGATCAGGCGCAGCGACGGCTTGGGCGGAAACACATAGGTGCCGCGCGACAGGTATTCCTTGATGATGTCGTTCTGGATGGTGCCGGTCAGCGCCGTGCGCGGTGCGCCGGTTTCGTCGGCGACCGCGATATAGAGCGCCATCAGCCACGCCGCGGTGGCGTTGATGGTCATCGAGGTGTTCATCGAGCCGAGCGGGATCTGATCGAACAGCGCGCGCATGTCGCCGAGATGGCTGATCGGCACGCCGACCTTGCCGACTTCGCCGCGCGAGAGCACATGGTCGCTGTCGTAACCGGTTTGCGTCGGCAGATCGAAGGCGACCGACAGGCCGGTCTGCCCCTTGGCGAGGTTCTTGCGGTACAGCGCGTTGGAATCCGCGGCCGTGGAATGGCCCGCATAGGTGCGGAAAATCCAGGGTTTATCGCGCTTCTGCTTCTCGATGGTCATGACCGGCACTCATGGGAATAACCCAAGGTGCCGTGTTTTTTATTGCAACGCAATATGAATTCGGCTGGTGCGAAACCCCAACTCCGTCAAGGCGCGGCGTGCCACCAGGCCTGCAACGAGGAGAACGGCAACAAAGCCGAGCGGGAGGACGATGAAGGGGAAGATCAGTAGTAGCAAACAGGCGGCGCCGATCGTTGGCAGCTCGTAGGGCAGGAAGCCTGTTTGCCGAGCGCGATGAAACAGGAAGGCCAGCGGCACGGCCAGCACAGTGAGGTCGTAGGCATAGAGATAAGGCGTCGCGAGCAGGGCGGCGACGCTGAGGCCCGCGGCTTTGATGTCATAGGACGCGCGGCTGCGCCACAACACGGCAATCGCGATAGCCGCAATGGCAATGATGCCGCCTTGCACCGACCAGGCCAGCGCTTCGCTGCCGTCCATCGAGCGGATCATGCCGAAAGCCGTTTGCAGCTTGCCGAAATTGGCCCAGCCCTTGGACAGAAACGCTTCCGACGTGTGGCTGATATTGGCGATGAAGCCTTGCCATGTCGGCAGGCCGAAGGTGGCCAGCGATATCGCCGACCACGCCAGCGCCAATGTCGCCGCTGCGGCGATGGTGCGCCAGTAGCCACCGGCGATCAGCGCGATCGGGATGAGGATGCCGAGTTGCGGCTTGTAGGTGAGAACGCCGAAAGCAAGGCCGGCGAGGATCGGTCGCTCCGCGAGCAGCACGAGGCCGGCGCCCATCAACCCCGCGCTCAGGAAACCGTTCTGGCCGACAATGGCGTTGAACAGCACGCCGGGAAACGCGGCGGCGAGCAAATAGCCGCTGCGTTCGCCAATGATCGTTCGAATAGCAGCGAGATAGATCGGGAAGGTGACGGCGAGCCACAACAGATAGGCGCCGAGATAAGGCAGCAGCGCCAGCGCGGCGGCGACGAACAGGAAGTTCGGCGGATAGTGCCAGCCGAAATAACCCTCGAATGGCCGGCCAAGCGCCATCTCCTCCATGGCCTTGTGCGCCGGCCAGTCATAGACGGACGGCGAATGGCCTTCGAGTACCATCCGGCCTGCCGCCCAGACATTGACGAAGTCGTCGGGGATGCCCCTGCCATCCGCGCCGATCAGCCACAGGTGATTGAAATAGCTGGATAAAAGATAGGCCGTCGTGGCGACGAATAGAGCCACGCTGACGAGTTCCACGGGCCGGGTCAGCACCGCGCCTTGAAGCAGCGTCGGGTCCTTGCTGTCCGTCAGGTGGTTACTGTCCGAAACCGCCATGCGTCTCGCCGCATTGTGAGGCGGCGACCCTAGCTGCGGTGGCTTGCGGAACCCTTAAACGCCAACCGCGGCGATATTGCATCGCAGCATGAGTTGGGTCACACTCTCTGCGGAAAAATAAAACAAACCTATATCCAAGGAGATCAGCCGATGCCGGCGGTTGCGAAGGTGGAGCGGGTGGGGCCGCTCAAGAGCCTTTATGACATGGGTGAAATCCCGCCCCTCGGTCATGTCCCCGAGAAGATGCACGCCTGGGTCATCCGGCAGGAGCGCCACGGGCCGCCCGAGCAGTCGTTCCAGCTCGAAGCCGTGCCGACCTGGCCGATCGGTGAAGAGGATGTGCTCGTCCTCGTGATGGCCGCTGGCGTCAATTACAATGGCATCTGGGCCGGCCTCGGCCAGCCGATCACCCCTTTCAACGTCCACAAGCAGCCGTTTCATATCGCCGGCTCCGATGCCTCGGGCATCGTCTGGGCGGTCGGCTCGAAGGTGAAGCGCTGGAAGGTCGGCGACGAAGTCATCGTCCACTGTAACCAGGACGATGGCGACGACGAGGACTGCAATGGCGGCGATCCGCTGTTGTCGCCATCGCAGCGCATCTGGGGCTACGAGACGCCGGACGGTTCATTCGCGCAGTTCTGCCGCGTGCAGTCGCGCCAGTTGATGATCAAGCCGGCGCATCTGTCGTGGGAAGAGGCGGCCTGTTACACGCTGACGCTCGCCACCGCCTATCGCATGCTGTTCGGCCACGCGCCGCATACGCTCAAGCCGGGTGACAACGTTCTGGTGTGGGGCGCTTCCGGCGGTCTCGGCGTGTTTGGCATCCAGCTTGCCGCGGCCTCCGGCGCCAATGCCATCGGCGTCATCTCCGACGACTCCAAGGCCGAGTATGTTTACAACCTCGGCGCCAAGGGCGTGATCAATCGCAAGGATTTCAAATGCTGGGGCCAGTTGCCCCAGGTGAATTCCGCGGAGTTCAACGACTGGGCCAAGGAAGCGCGCCGCTTCGGTAAGGCGATCTGGGACATCACCGGCAAGCGCGACGTCGATATCGTCTTCGAGCATCCGGGCGAGCAGACCTTCCCGGTTTCGGCGATGGTGGTGAAGCGTGGCGGCATGGTCGTGTTCTGCGCTGGTACCACCGGCTTCAACATCACGTTCGACGCTCGCTATGTCTGGATGCGGCAGAAGCGCATTCAGGGCTCGCACTTCGCGCATTTGAAACAGGCCTCGCAGGCCAACCGCTTCGTGCTCGAGCGCCGCATCGACCCGTGCCTGTCGAAGACGTTCTCCTGGATGGAAATCCCGAAGGCGCACACCATGATGTGGAAGAACCAGCACCCCCCTGGCAACATGGCGTGCCTGGTGAACGCGCCGCGAATGGGGCTCAAGACCTTCGAGGACGTGCTGGAAGTGGTGGGTCAGTCTTAAGCGGCCGTTACGGCAGCGTCGGCTGATCTTCGTGAACGGGTTCGGGCTCGGCCGTCGCCATGCGGCCGAGCCTTATTTTCTGCACCACCGAGTTCAGTTCGCCGCCGAAGATGAAGATCGAAGCGCAGACATAGAGAAAGATCAGCGCGATCATCGCCGAGGCGAGACCCGCATACATGTTGACATAGGCAAAGGCGTAATCGGCGAGGTAACGACCAAAGGCGGCGCCGCCGATCATCCACAGCACCAGCGTTGCAACGATGCCCGGCGCAATCTCGACGAAACGCCTGCGGCCCGCCGGCAGCCAGCGGTGCACGATCAGCAGCGAGATAATCAGCACGATGGCCGCCGTCGCGAAACGCGACAGGGTGACGAGACCGCTGAGCGGCTCCAGCGTCGGCACATAGCGCACGATGCGGCTCCAGATGAACGGCGCCAGCACCACCAGAAATGAGAAGGCCAGCAGTGAGATTGCGCCGACGATGACGTAGCCGATCGACTCGATGCGCAGCAGCCACCATGGTCGCCGTTCGGCCATGCCATAGGCGCGGTTGAGCGCAATGCGCAGGCTTTCGACCCCGCTCGAGGCGAAGTAGAGCGCGAACAGAACGCCGAAGGTCAGCACGTTGCCGCGGCTGCCGGTCAGTACGCCGCGGATATCGGCCGCGATCGGACCAGCGACCTGCTCGGGCCAGGCTTCGAGCAGAATGCGCGCCGCTTCGTCCGCCAGGCTTTCGGAACCGAAGAACACCGCGGCCAGTGCGGTGCAGACGATCATGAAAGGGAACATCGCCATCAGCAGCGACAGGGCGATGTGGCTGGCGATGGCCCAACCGTCATCGGCGATGAATTGCCGGCCGGCCTCCACGACGACGCGCAATGATGACTTGAGAAGGCGCAAAGCGCTGAGATCCTGAGCTGCGTGGCTGTCAGCAGATTTGGCGATCGGCGGGGCGTTGGCAAGTGACGCTTGCGTCATTCCTGCCGCAAGCGGACGGATCGTTACGCCGCCCGCACGTCGTTCAGGAAGCGGCGAATTTCATCGTCGATGCTGCCCGCCTCAACGGCGACGGCGTCGGCAAGTTCCTTGACGCCGGCGGCGGTCGAGCGCGCATCGACCGCAACCCCGGCGACGCGGCTCATGGCTTCGGCCCCGGTACGGGCGTCGTCAGAGGCGCGGCTGACTCCTTCGGCAATAACGGCGACTGCGGCGTTCTGCTGCTCGACGGTGGCGGCGACCGAGGTGGCGATCGCGGCCATGTCGCGGATGATGGTATTGACCTGCTCGATGGCCAGCGCCGTGCCGGCGGCGGCGGTCTGGATGCCGCCGACCTGATCGGCGATCTCTTCCGTCGCCCGGGCGGTCTGCGCGGCCAGCGACTTGACCTCGGCGGCGACCACGGCGAAGCCGCGGCCAGCTTCGCCGGCGCGGGCCGCCTCGATGGTGGCATTCAGCGCCAGCAGATTGGTTTGTCCGGCGATGGCCTGGATGAGACCGACGACCTCGCCGATGCGGGTGGCGGCATGGTCGAGATCGGCCATGGTCTTGACGGTGCGCTGGGCTTCCGTCACGGCGCGCGCGGCGACGTCGTTCGATTGATTGGCCTGGGCGGCAATCGCATCGATGGAGGTGGCGAGCTCCTCGATCGAATTGGCCGCGCCGGCGACGTTGCCTGAAGCGGCGGTGGCGCTGCGCTCGGCGCCCTGCGCTTCGGCGGAAACCGTGTCGGCGGTTCGGTTGAGCGCGGCCGAGTTCTGTTCCAGCTCGAGCGAAGCGGTGCGCAATTTGCCGAGCGCAGCCGCGGCCGAGGTTTCGAAGCGGCGGATCGCCGCGGTGATGCTGTCGCTGCGCGCTTCGCGGGCGCGGCTGTGTTCGCTCTGGATGGAGGCGAGCTTGTGCCGCTCGATCATGGAATCGCGGAATACCAAGACCGTGCGCGCCATATCGCCGATTTCGTCACGGGCGCCGGTGTCCGGGATTTGCACCGTGGTTTCGCCGGCGGCCAACCGCTTCATGCTTCCGGCCAGATTGTGCAGCGGTCCGGTGATGCTGCGTCCGACGTACCAGCTGAAGGCCAGGCCGAGGATAGCCATGGTGATGCCGGCCGCGATAAGGCCGCCGCGGGTCTGCGCCTGCGATGCGGCGAGCCGCTCGCTCGCGGTGGTCGCGGCCCGGTTGGCCGCTTCGATGATCGCGGTCGCGCGTGGCAGCAGGTTCTGACTGTCGATGTCGATGATCGTGCGTAACGGATTGGTGCGGTCGTTCAGCGCGACCCAATCCAGGAAGATGTCGTGATAGTCCTTGATCTCGTCGGCAAGCTTGTCTTTCTTCTCGGGCGCACCCTCGATGCCGCCGAAAAGCCGGACGAAATCGCGATAGGCGCCGTCGAACAGAACACGCGTCAGTTCGGTCGGATTGAGCCGATATTCGGCTTCGTGGTGGCGCATGTTGAGCAGCACCACGACAATGCGACGGGCCTCTGAAGGAGCAAGCCAGCTCAGGCTGTCGTTGATGGCTGCTTCAATGCGCGCACCGGAATTATTGAGCGCCGCACGCAGGCCTTCGTTCTCGGTGAGACCCAGGATGCGTTGCGTATTATGGAGCTCGGCATAGTTGGTGCCGACCGTGATCATGTCGTCGCGCAGCGCCAGCATTTGCGACGCGCCGTCGGACCCCACCAGCATGGCGATGGTGTCGAGGCTGCGATTGGCAAGGTCGAGCGCCTGCGGAAAGGCATCCGCGGACGAATTGCGCTCGCGGGCGAAATCCTTGAGGGCGATGCGCATCAGCGCGATGGAATTGCGAAAGTCGCGGCTGGCGTCGGCGAGGCGGTGCGCATGGTCGACGGTCTGGAACGCCTCGTCGACCTCGCGCTCGCCGACGCTGTAGATGGCGGCATTGGCGGTCAAGCCGACCAGCGGCGCCACCGCCAGCACGATGATGCGGGTGCGGACCGAAAACCGGGTCAGCAGCCGGTTCAGCGACAGCAACGAAAAGAGCTGCAATCTGAAGCGCATGACCGGATTGGAACTCGTCGGGGTGAGGGAAGCCGCACGCACTTTTGTGGCCCCTGACAAGAGCCTGAATTGGTTAATTTTCCGGTATTCCCGCACGGCCGGGGCGGGCGCGGCCGGTGCTGCCCTTTGCTTTTGTGCGTTGCACGCATACTCTGCGCCGAGCCCGCCGGGTTGTTTGTAAAGGCCACTTCCGAGGACCCTCATGCCGACTGCCGCTTCCCGTACCGCTGCCGACCATGACCTCGTCGAACTCGGCCGCGCGGCGGTCGCCGCCATGGAAGCCCTGCTGGCGGACGCCACCGTCCGGGTCCGGGGCAAGGTGGTGGTCGAGGGCCACGCCGTGGCCAAGCTGTTCGACCGCGAACAGCGCGCCACCCACGGCCTCGCCTGGCTCGCCACTTACGCCGAAGCGGTCAAGCAGCTCACCGCCTATGCCGAACGGATGACGGAGGCCGGCACCTTCGGCGAAATGGAGGAACATCTCACCCGGATCGGTCTCAGTGAATTGCTGGCGCAGACCTTGGGCGGCATTCCGATGAGCCAAGGCGAGATCGTGCGGCCCGCCGACATGGGTCTGTCCATGAGCCAGGTCGCCGCCCGCATGACCCCGGCGGTCGAGACCCTGATCGCCGGCGGCAACACCGCCGAGCGCCGCGCCCGCCTCATGGAGCTGATGCGCGCCCATCACGGCGCCACCATCGGCGCGGCCGGGCTCGACGAGACGCTGGAATCGATCCGCGAGGAAATGCGTCGTTTCGCCGACGCCGAAGTCATCGAGCACGCTCAAGGCTGGCACCGCACCAACAGTTATATCCCGCTCGAGATCATCGCGCAGATGTCCGAACTCGGCGTGTTCGGCCTGACCATTCCGGAAGAATTCGGCGGCATGGGGCTCGGCAAGGAATCGATGTGCGTGGTCTCCGAGGAATTGTCGCGCGGCTATATCGGCGTCGGCTCGCTCGGCACGCGCTCGGAGATCGCCGCCGAACTTATTCTCGGCGGCGGCACGGCGGAGCAGAAGGCGAAGTGGCTGCCGAAGATTGCATCCGGCGAAGTGCTGCCGACCGCGGTGTTCACCGAGCCGAACACCGGATCGGACCTTGCCTCGCTGAAGACGCGCGCCGTGCGCGAAGGCGATGTCTACAAGGTCTATGGCAACAAGACCTGGATCACGCATCCGGTGCGCGCCGATCTGATGACGCTGCTGGTGCGCACCAATCCGAAAGAGCCGGGGCATCGCGGCCTCTCGATGCTGCTGGCGGAAAAGCCTCGCGGCGATGACAAGAACCCCTTCCCGGTGAAAGGCATGACCGGCACCGAGATCGAGGTGCTCGGCTATCGCGGCATGAAGGAATACGAGATCGCCTTCGACGGTTTCGAGGTGAAGGCGGAGAACCTGCTCGGCGGCGTCGAGGGCCTCGGCTTCAAGCAGTTGATGCAGACCTTCGAATCCGCGCGCATCCAGACCGCGGCGCGCGCCATCGGCGTCGCGCAGGCGGCGATGGAAACGGCGATGAACTATGCGCAACAGCGCGTGCAGTTCTCGCGGCCGATCGCCGATTTCCCGCGCGTCTCCGACAAGATCGTGATGATGGCGACCGAAATCATGATCGCGCGTCAACTCACCTACCATGCCGCGCGCGAGAAGGATTCCGGCCGCCGCTGCGATCTCGAAGCCGGCATGGCCAAGCTCTATGGCGCGCGCGTGGCGTGGGCCAATGCCGACAACGCCGTGCAGGTGCATGGCGGCAACGGCTTCGCGCTGGAGTTCCCCGTGTCGCGCATTCTCTGCGACGCGCGCATCCTCAACATCTTCGAGGGCGCGGCGGAAATTCAGGCGCAGGTCATCGCGCGCAGGTTGCTCGACGGCACCAACTAACCTCACGCAACAAAAATACCGGGTCAGGCGTTGATCTGCCGCAAATCGCTGCGGCGGCGTCCGCGTTTTAATGGCTTGCACTTCAAGGAGGTTTTCTCATGGCGCTAACCATCAATCAGGGCGAGTGGGTCGTAGTTTGCGACGGCGCCAAGGCGCTCATTCTCGAGAACGCCGGAGACGCCAAATTTCCCAATCTGAAGACGCGCGAGGTCTACGAGCACAAGGCTGCCGCGACTCATGAGCTCGGCACCGACAAGCCGGGCCGTTCGCACTCCTCCGTCGGCCCCGGCCGTTCATCGGTCGGTCAGACGGATTGGCATACGCAGGAGGAAGAAACCTTCCTCGCCGATCTTGCCGCCAAACTCGATCAGGCCATCAATGGCCACGACGTGAAGTCGCTGATCGTGGTGGCGCCGCCGAAGGCGCTCGGCTTCCTGCGGCAGGCCTACGGACACGGCCTCAAGGCCGCGGTGCGCGCCGAGATCGACAAGGACCTGGTGAAGATGCCGGTCCACGAGATCGAGAAGCACCTGACCGCGTAGAGCGGAGGCCCGTCGAACCGGTTTCCCCTCCGCTCAAAAACACATTATGGTCCGGCCGAATCTGATCGAGTTCGGACCGGCGGATGGGTTTCTTCCAAAAGCTGAAGTGGGGCGGGGCGGCTGGCCTGCTGGCGCTATTGCTGACGGCCACATCGGCATGGCCGCAGGCGCATGTCACGCGGCCGGGCGAGCAGCGTGATCAGCCGTCCGCCGACGCGCCGGACACCAACCCGGTGCGCACGCCGACCGATGTGCCCGGCTTTTGGGATCCGCGCCGCCGGCCCGAGCGGCCGGACCTGTCGCGTCTCACCGTGATCCGCTTTCTCACCGAGACCGACTATCCGCCGTTCAATTATGCCGGGCCGGACGGCGCGCCGGTCGGCTTCAATGTCGATCTGGCGCGGATGATCTGCGAGGAGATCAAGGTCGCCTGCACGGTTCAGATGCGCCGTTACGACACCCTGATCGACAGCCTCAACGCCAATCAGGGCGACGCCGTGATCGCCTCGTTCGCGGCGACGCCGGCGATGCGCAAGCGCGTCGATTTCACCGATCCCTATTACCGCACGCCGGCGCGCTTCGTGGCGCGCCGCAATGCCGGCATCGTCGATGTGCGGCCGGCCGCGCTCGAGGGCAAGAAGGTCGGCGTCGTCGCCGGCACCGCGCACGAGGCCTATCTCAAGATGCTGTTCACCGAGGCCGAGCTGCGGCCGTTCCCCGATGTGGCGGCGGCGCGCGAGGCGCTGAAGAAAAGCGAGGTCGATCTGCTGTTCGGCGACGGCATCTCGCTGTCGTTCTGGCTCAACGGCACGGATTCGGCAGGCTGCTGCGCCTTCGTCGGCGGGCCCTACACCGAGAGCCGGTTCTTCGGCGAGGGCGTCGGCATCGCGGTTCGCCGCGGCAACGATCTCGTGCGCCAAGCGATCAACTGGGCGCTGTTCCGCCTCTGGGAGCAGGGCAAATTCACCGACCTGTGGCTGCGCTATTTCCCGATCAGCCCGTTTTGAGGCCTGAAAGCCACTTCCAATCCGGCGTGGACCGCTTACCTTAGGTCCATCGTCAACATCAGAAAGGAGGTGATCCAGTGTCTCATTGTCTTTCGCCGCAGACGTCGGCAGCCGCGACCTGGAATCTCGCCTCGGTGGGGTTCCGCGTCAGCTAAGCGGTCCCGCGGATTGCGGTTCGACAATGGAAGGGCCGTCCCGGAAGGGGCGGCCCTTCTTTCATTTTTTGCGGGACCCGGCGAGCCAGGCCAGCGCGCCTTGCGCGGCGGCGACGCCGGTGGCGAAACTCGCCTGCAGCAGATAGCCGCCGGTCGGGGCATCCCAGTCCAGCATTTCGCCGGCGACGAAAACGCCGCGGCTGTTCTTCAGCATGAAGTGCTCATCGAGTTCGGCAAAGCGGATGCCGCCGGCGCTGGAGATCGCCGTTGCGATCGGCTGCACGCCGGTCAGTTTCACCGGCACCGCCTTGATCAGTGCCGCGATGGTCGAGGCCGGCAGCGCCGACAGCGGCTTGCCCTTGGCCAGCGCCGCCTCATGCAGCAGCGACAGCGCGACGGCGGCCAGATGCGTGTTCTTGCGCAGAAAGTTGGTCAGCGATTGCTTGCCGCGCGGCGCCGACAGGCGCTCGCCGAGCTTGGCGGCCGTGACGTCCGGCAGCAGGTCGATGGTGATGGTCGCCTTGCCGTTTTCGTTGATGGCGTCGCGGATCGGCGACGACAACGCATAGATCGCGCCGCCTTCGATGCCGGTTTGCGTCATCATCGCTTCGCCGCGCGCGGTGCGTTCGCCGAAGGAAATGGCGATGCGCTTGAGCGGCTGGCCGGCGAAGCCGCGCAGCACGTCGGACCATGCGGCGGTGAAGCCGCAATTGGCCGGCTGCAGCGGCGCCACCGCGACCTTCTCGCCACGCAGGATATCGACCCAGCGCGCGTCCGAGCCGAGCTTCGGCCAGCTCGCGCCACCCGTGGCCAGCACGGTGACATCGGGCTTCACCAAAATTTCTTCGGCAGGCGTTTTGAATCGAAGCTGCCCGTCGTCGTCCCAGCCTGCCCAGCGGTGGCGCAGCTTCACGGTGACGCCGAGATTGCGCAGGCGCAGCAGCCAGGTCCGCAGCAGCGGCGAGGTCTTCAGCGCCTTG
Organism: Pseudolabrys sp.; assembly: GCA_035556455.1. GTDB lineage: Bacteria > Pseudomonadota > Alphaproteobacteria > Rhizobiales > Xanthobacteraceae > Pseudolabrys. The sequence continues at coordinate 14,609 of DATMEX010000011.1, read as the reverse complement.
GGGAAGACGCGGCCGCTGGAGCCAACGAAGGTGTCGGCGCCGAGCGCGTCGGCGAAGGCGCGCAAGGCCGCCGGGGGAAACGCCGTCACCGCGGCGATGAGCCGCTCGTCGGCATCGCCGTAGCGCTTGAGGAAATCGGCCAGCGGTTCGCTATGCGTCAGGTTCAGCCCGCCGCGCCCGGCCATCAGCAGCTTGCGGCCGAGCGAGGGCATCTGGTCGTAGACCGTGACGGCGACGCCGGCGCGGGCGAGCGTCTCCGCCGCGATCAGCCCGGCGGGGCCGCCGCCGATCACCGCGGCGGATTTGTTCTTTGGGGTTTTGGACGGGCTCAAGATGGCTGCTTTTGGTGTTTGCGGGTTTTCGGCTTGAATTGACGGAAATGGGCTCGCCGCCTATGTCTGCCCGCCGGAGGCCGGAATGTCGATGACCACTGCCGAAATTGCGCCGCAAATCACGCCCGAAGAGCTCAAGACGTTCGCCGAGCAATCGAACGCCTGGCCGTTCGAAGAGGCCAAGAAGATCGTGGCGCGGCTCAAGGCGAAGCCAAAAGACGAAGTCATTTTCGAGACCGGCTATGGCCCCTCGGGTCTGCCGCATATCGGCACCTTCGGCGAGGTGGCGCGCACCACCATGGTGCGCCATGCCTTCCGCGTGCTGACCGAGGATAAGGTCAAGACGCGCCTGATCGCCTTCTCCGACGACATGGACGGCCTGCGCAAGGTGCCGGACAACGTGCCCAACAAGGACGCGCTGGCGCTCGATCTCGGCAAACCGCTGACGCAGGTCCGCGATCCGTTCGGCACGCATCCCTCGTTCGGCGAACACAACAATGCGCGGCTGCGCGCGTTCCTCGATCACTTCGGCTTCGACTACGAGTTCGCCTCCTCGACCGAGTATTACAAGTCGGGCCGATTCGACGCCGCGCTGCTGAAGATGCTGGCGCGCCTCGACAAGGTGATGGCGATCATGCTGCCGTCGCTGCGCGAGGAGCGCGCGGCGACCTATTCGCCGTTCCTGCCGATCGATCCGCAAACGGGTATCGTGCTGCAGGTGCCGATCACCGCGCATGACGCCAAGGCCGGCACCATCACCTATGAGCATCCCGAAACGAAGGAGCCGGTTACGGTTCCGGTGACGGGCGGCGCCTGCAAGCTGCAATGGAAGCCGGACTGGGCCATGCGCTGGGTCGCGCTCGGCATCGATTACGAAATGGCCGGCAAGGACCTCATCGACTCGGTCAAGCTGTCGGGCCAGATCTGCAAGGCGCTCGACGGCAAGCCGCCGGAAGGCTTCAACTACGAACTGTTCCTCGACGAGAAGGGGCAGAAGATTTCCAAGTCGAAGGGCAACGGCCTGACCATCGAGGAATGGCTGCGCTATGCCTCGCCGGAAAGCCTGTCGCTGTTCATGTACCGCGAGCCGAAGGCGGCCAAGCGCCTGTACTTCGACGTGATCCCGCGTCAGGTCGACGACTATCAGCAGTTCCTCGAAGGCTATCCGCGCCAGCAGGACTGGAAGCAGAAGCTCGGCAATCCGGTGTGGCACATCCATTCCGGCAAGCCGCCGGCGGCGGACATGCCGGTGACGTTCACGATGCTGCTCACGCTGGTGTCGTCGTCGAACGCCGAGAATGCCGAGACCTTGTGGGGCTTCATCGGCCGCTATCGTCCCGGCGTGACGCCGCAGACGCATCCGAAGCTGAATGATGCGGTCGGCTACGCCATCCATTACTTCCGCGATTTCGTGCTGCCGGAAAAGAAATTCCGCGAGCCGAGCGAGGTCGAACGCAAGGCGCTGTCCGATCTGCGCGATACGCTCGCCAATCTCAATCCGGAATCGACGGCCGAGGAAATCCAGAACGTCGTCTACGAGATCGGCCGCCGCGAGCCGTTCCTCGATCACGCCAAGAAGGCCAAGGACGGCCGGCCCGGCGTGTCGCTGGACTGGTTCAATATGCTGTATCAGGTGCTGCTCGGCCAGGAGAAGGGCCCGCGCTTCGGCTCCTTCGTCGCGGTCTATGGCATCAAGAACACCGTCGATATGATCGACGGCGCGCTGGCGCGGAGCGCGTGACCGAAGGCTGTCATCGCCCGCGAAGGCGGGCGATCCAGCTCTTTCCCGAAATTGCTGGATGCCCCGCCTTCGCGGGGCATGACATCACGAGAACGTATCGACCCGACCGTCGAGGCCCATCAGGTGCAGCTCCGCCTTGAGTGTCGGCTGCTTCTCGGCGAGCTGCTTCTTGAATTCCAGCAGCGCCGCCTTGTGGGTCGCGGTTTCCGCCGCCTTGTCCTTCACGGCATCGGCGCCATAAGCGATCTTGGCCGCGCCGCAGTCGCGGTGATTGACGACGATCACCTTCGGGATGTGATGCAGCTGCATCGAGGCGCCAAGATTGTCCCAGAACGCCGGCGCCCAGGTCTTGAAGGAGGGCGCGACGACGCCGATCGAAGCGCCAGCGATGGTGAACTGGCTGTACTTGCCACGGAGCTTCCGATGGTCGGTGTATTTCATGACACGCGCCTGGAAACGCGGGTCGATGCAGGTCAGCAGCATCGCGTCGTAATGGCCCTCGGCAGCGGTGGCGAATGAGGGCATCGCCATCGCGAGCGCAGCGGCGCCGCCGACTTGCAGGAAGCGGCGGCGGTTGAAACGCTGGTTCAACAGGTCTGCGCAACACGTACAAGAAGTATGAATGTCATTCATGAGAACCCCCGAATCACAGGTGTGAAACGGGTGCAACCTACGCCTGCGACATGTTGTCCGCCAGCGGGCCGACTACCGTTCTTCGAACGGTATAAATAATTTATAAATCTACGCCGGCGTCGTGTTTATTACTGGCTTGCCCACACGATGCGCGCGATCCACTCGACGTCGGCCATCTGCAAGGTGCGGTCGCGGTGCTCGGAGTTGAGCGACTTGAGTTCGATCGACTTGGCCTGCTTTTTCTTGAGCTCCTTGGCCATGATCTCACCCTTCCTGGTCTTGACCACAACGCGGTCGCCTTTGCGGACGGGGGCGCCGGGCGAGACGATGAGGATGTCGCCCTCGCGGTAAGCCGGCTTCATCGAATCGCCGGACACTTCCAGGGCATAGGCGTGCTCATCGGTGATGCTGGGCACGCTCACCTTCTCCCAGCCCTTGCCGACCGGGAAACCGGCGTCGTCGAAATAGCCGGAGGCGCCGGCCTCGGCGAAGCCGATCAGCGGCACGCTGCTGATCGAGGGTTTGGCGCCGTCGGTGATCAGGGTGACGAAGGTATCGACCTTCGTATTCGTCGCGGCCAACGCCTTGGCCACCGATTCGGTCGAGGGCCAGCGCGGCCGGCCTTCCGGCGTAATGCGTTTCGACTTGTTGAAGGTGGTCGGATCCAGGCCGGCCCGCTTGGCGAGGCCGGAGGCGGTCATCCCTGAGCGCTCCGCCAGGCGGTCAATGGCAGTCCAGATTTGCGCGTGGGTCAGCATGAAGGGCACCAGCGTTGCGGCCGCGGCCCGCTCGGGAGCCGGAGGCAGGGGTTATCGGTCATTACGTAGGAATTATAGCCTTGAATCGGGGCCCCAATGCAAGTGTTTCTGTGGCTGAATACCCAAAATCCGAAAGGAGATTTGCAAAAAGGTCGCTTTTGCCGCCTGCGGGGCCTATGTCTCTGCGGCGTTTGGAATCACGGTGGCGGTCGCGGCCGCACTGTTCAGTGGAGTTTTGCCGGTGATCGGCATTCTTGATCGCCTGTCGCGTCCCTTCCTGCGGGCCCTCGATCCCGAAGATGCCCACAATCTGGCCCTCAAGGCCCTGCGCTTCGTGCCGCGAGGCCGGCCGGAGCCCGATCCCCCGGAACTGAAGGTCCGCGCCTTCGGACTGAACTTCCCCAATCCGATCGGTCTTGCCGCCGGTTTCGACAAGAATGCCGTGGCGCCGGATGCGCTGCTCCGCCTCGGTTTCGGTTTCGTCGAGGTCGGCTCGCTGACGCCCCGGCCGCAGCTCGGCAATCCGCGGCCGCGGGTTTTTCGGCTCGAATCGGACGGCGGCGTTATCAACCGGCTCGGCTTCAACAATGGCGGCGCCGCGGCGGCGCTGGCCCGGCTTGCCGCGCGCCCGCGTGAGGGAGTCGTCGGCGTCAATATCGGCGCCAACAAGGATTCGGTCGACCGCACCGAGGATTATGTTCGCCTGATCGAGACCTTCGCGCCGGTGGCGAGCTATTTTACCGTCAACGTGTCGTCGCCGAACACGCCGGGCCTGCGCAATCTGCAGCAGGCCAGCGCGCTCGACGAACTGCTGTCCCGGGTCCTCGAGGCCCGCGACGGCGTCAAGGAACGCTCTGGCCCCACGCCCATCCTGGTCAAGATCGCGCCGGACCTCACCTTGCCCGAACTCGACGATGTCGTCGGCGTCGCGCGCAAGCACCGCGTCGATGGCATGATCGTGTCGAACACCACCATCTCGCGGCCGTCAGGGTTGCGCGACCGCGAGAAGGCAAAGGAGAGCGGCGGCCTGTCCGGCAAGCCGATGTTCAAACTGTCGACGCGTATTCTCGCCGAGACTTTCGTGCGCACCGAGAACGCGTTCCCGCTGATCGGCGTTGGCGGCATCGACTCGGGCGCCACCGCCATCGCCAAGATCAAGGCCGGCGCGACTTTGGTGCAGCTCTATTCCGGGCTGATCTATCAGGGCATCGGACTGGTGCCGCGCATGAAAGCCGACATCGCCGCGGCGCTCAAGCGCGGCAATCGCGATTCGCTTGCCGCCCTGGTCGGCGTCGATGCCGCCGATATCACCGCGGATAGCTGGCCGACCTGACGGCGCGTCAGTGCGCCTCGAACGGCAGTTTCACCAATGCCGGGTAGCGCGCGGCCTGCAGGCCGCCGCGGGCGAGGAAGAAGCACAGGATCGCGATCCATAGCCCGGTATTGCCAAGCGGCAGCGTGATCCCCCAGACGGCGAGATAAATCAGGAACGATGCGACCATCAGGTTGCGCATGTCGCGCACCCAGGTGGCTCCGATATAGACGCCGTCGAAGGCGAAGGCCATGACGCCGCATACCGGAGCCAGCGCCGCGAGCCACATATAGCTGTAGGCGATGTTGCGCACGTCATTGCTCGCCGTCATCAGGTCGATCGCCGGCCTGCCCGCGATGAAGAACAGCAGCGACGCGCCGGCGCCGAAGACGTACCCCCAGAAGACGATCAGCTTCACGGCGCGGCGGAAGGCGTCGCGGTTGCGCGCACCATAGGCGCGGCCGCATAGTTGCTCGGCGGCATTGGCGAGGCCGTCGAGAAAGAAGGCGCCGACCAGCGTGAAGTTATGAAGCACCGCGTTGGCGGCAAGGGTGACGTCGCCGGTGCGCGCGCCTTGCGCGGTGAAAAACAGAAAGGCCGCGATCAGCGCCGCGGTGCGGATCATGATGTCGCGGTTGATCGCCAGCATGCGCGTCAACCGCGCGCGGTCGAAAATAGCGGCGCGCTTGAGCCTGATATGGCCGCCGAGCACGCGCCATGCGACGGCAAGGCCGAGGACGAGGCCGCTCGACTCGGCGATCACGGCGGCCAGCGCCGCGCCGGTGACGCCCCAGTCGAGCATCAGCACCAGCAGTATGGTGACCGCCATGTTGAGAAGGTTGATCGCGATCTGCACCGCCAGCGCCAGCATGGGCCGGGCCAGGCCGACCAGCCAGCCGAGCATCACGTAATTGCCGAGCGCGAACGGCGCCGACCACATGCGCACGACGAAATAGTGCCGCGCGGCGTCGGTCACGGCGTCGCTGCCACCCATCAGGCTGAAGATCGCGATGGCAAGCGGGACCTGCAGCGCGATCAGAGCGAGGCCGATAGCGGCCGCGGTCATGAGCGCGCGGGCCAGAACGGCGCGCTGCTCGTTGTCGTCATGAGCGCCGAGTGCCTGCGCCGTCAGCGCCACGGTGCCCATGCGCAGAAAGCCGAAAAGCCAGAACATGCAGTCGAAGATGAGCGAGGCCATGGCGACGCCGCCGAGCAGCGCCGCATCGCCAAGCCGGCCGATGGCCGCGGTCGCCACGACACCGAGCAGTGGCGTCGTTACATTGGCAATCATCGCCGGGCCGGCGATGGCGAAGACGCGGCCGGTGTTGATGTCGACGGCGTTCGTCAAGGTTGGCGGTGCTTTACTTCCCGCGCGGCGCGTTGACGAGGCGCATGATCAGCCAGATCGGGATGACGATGACGGCGCCGAGCAGGAAATAACCCCACACCCAGCGGATGGCGTCGAAGCCCATGTTCCAGATGTTGCGGATGAGCCGCCGCAGGCTCTCGAAGATGTCGAGCGGGTTGAGGCCGAGCGCCGACAGGATGACGCCCACCAGGATGGACACCAGGATCAGACGCACGAGGACGCCGAGCGGCGAGCCGCCGAAAATACGGGTAGCGGTATCGTTGCTCATGCGGCGCTCCGAGGGCTCCAGTTCGTTTGGCATGGCGGTACCTGAAGCGAAGTTGCGATGGCGGTCAAGAAGCTAGTCTCGTTATTGCCTGGAATCTATAAATCGTAGCGCCGGGGATATGGATTCCGGGTTCGCGAGCTAAAGCTCACGCCCCGGAATGACGGCCTTTAACATCTTCTCCAGTGTTTCCAGCCGGTCGGCTTCGCGCGGCGGCTTGTCCCAGCGCAACCGGCTGATCCGCGGAAAGCGCATGGCGATGCCAGACTTGTGCCGGGTCGATTGCTGCAACCCTTCGAAAGCCACCTCGATCACCAGACCGGTATCGGGCTCGTGGGTGATCTCGCGCATCGGTCCGAACTTGCGGACGGTGTGTCGGCGGATGAAGCGGTCGATTTCGACAAGCTCCTCGTCGGTGAAGCCGAAATAGGCTTTGCCGACCGGGACGAGTTGGTCTTCGGCGGTCCAGACGCCGAACGTATAATCGGAATAGAAAGACGAGCGCTTGCCGTGGCCGCGCTGGGCGTACATCAGCACGGCATCGACCGTCATCGGGTCACGCTTCCATTTCCACCACTGACCTTTCGGCCGGCCCGGCACATAGGGCGCGTCGCGCTTCTTGAGCATGACGCCTTCAACCGCATCGGCATCCTCGCCGGCGCCGCCTTCGGCCGGGTTGGCGCGGGCGGCGATGAGTTCGTCCCAGGTCTTGAACGGCACCAGCGGCGACAGATCGATGCGCGGGTCGTTGAGCTTGGTGACGAAGGCTTCGAGCCGCGCGCGCCGTTCGGCAAAGCCGAGTTGCCGCAGGTCGCCGCTCTCGTCGGCGAGCAGATCATAGGCGCGCAGATGCGCCGGGAATTCCTGGATCAGCTTCGGCGTCACGGATTTGCGGTTGAGCCGTTGCTGCAACACGTTGAACGACTGCACGCGGCCGTCGCGCAGCACCAGCAATTCGCCGTCAATGGCGCCGGGCCGGCGCAGCGCCGGCAGCAAATCGGGAAAGCTTTTCGAGATGTCCTCGCCGGTGCGCGAATAAAGCCGCGCGACCCTGTTGCCATGCTCGTCGCGGCCGGCGACCGCCTGGACGCGGATGCCGTCCCACTTCCATTCGGCGATGAAGTCAGCGGGATCGAGCGCGTCGAGGTCGCCGTCTTCGATGGCATGCGCCAGCATCGCCGGGCGGAACGGCGCCGGATCGCTGCTGACCGGCTTGTTGCCTTTGCCTTCGAGCCAGGCGAACAGCTCGGTGTAAGGCGGCGCAAGGCCCGGCCAGATGACTTCGATCTCGTCCGGCTCCTTGCCGCCGAGGCTCGCCGCCGCGGTCTTGGCAAGGCGCGCCGAGACGCCGATGCGCAGCGCGCCGGTGACCAGCTTGAGGAGCGCCCAACGGCCGGTCTCGTCGAGCGTGTCGAGCCAGCGCGCGATCTGCGCCGGCAGTTGCGCCTTGCTCAAAGTTGCGAGTGTTTCGACGACTTCGGCGAGGGAGGGCGAGGGATCGTTGCGGAGCAGCTTCGTTTCGTCGCGTGGCGTTGCGAAGAGATCGCCCTGTTCCCCTCCCCACACGAACGTAGTGTATCTTCTTTCACCTCCCCCGCTTGCGGGGGAGGTCGGATCGCGCAGCGATCCGGGTGGGGGCTCTTCGTTTACACTGCCGTCCGCTAGCCCCCTCCCTAACCCTCCCCCGCGAGCGGGGGAGGGGACAAGGGAAGCGCCTCGCGGGGGGAGGGGAGAAGAAGTCCACATCAGCGCCACGGTCTCCGACAGATCGCCGACATAGTCGTAGGACAGCGCGAACAGCGCCGGATCGGTGCGCTCGGCGATGAGTTGGCGGATCATGCCGGCCTTGGCGTTGCGGAACGACAGCGCGCCCGTCATGGCGGCGAGCGCATAGCCGCGGTCGGGATCTTCCGTCTCGCGCAGATAGGCCGCGATCAATTTGATCTTGTTGTTTCGCCCCGGCTCGTAGGCGAGGCGGTCGAGCAGTTCGGCGAAGCGGTTCATTTTTTCTTCTGCCCTCCCTCCGCGCGCGAAGCGCTTTCTTCTTCACCTCCCCCGCATGCGGGGGAGGTCGGCGAGCGAAGCTCGCCGGGAGGGGGTGTTTCTTCTTTCGCGCGTGGGGCTTTCCCCCTCCCTAACCCTCCCCCGCGAGCGGGGGAGGGGACAGGTTGGGACTGCGGGGGGAGGGGAACAGTTTCGTGCTCTTCCTCATCGCCATAGCCGACGATCGCCAGTGGCTTGGCCTTGAGGCCCTGCATGTGCGCCCAATGCACAAGGGCTTCTTCCTCGCCATGGGTAACCCAGACTTCGGAGCAGCCGGTTGCCGTGATGGTCTTGGTCAGCCCGTCCCAGTCGGCGTGGTCGGAAATCACCAAAGGCAGCGTGACGCCGCGCTGGCGCGCGCGGGCGCGCACGCGCATCCATCCCGAGGCAAAGGCGAGCACCGGATCGGGAAAGCGCCGCGACCAAAGATCCGACATTGCCGTGGGCGGGCAGATGGTGATGGTGCCGGCGAGTTCGCTTTTCTTGGCGCCCTTCACCAGTTCGACCGGGCCAAGATCGATGCCGCGCTCCTGGTAATAGGCCGTGATCTTCTCCATCGCGCCGTGGAGATAGATCGTCTTGTCGTAACCGGCGGCGCGCAGCAGCGCCATGACGCGCTGCGCCTTGCCGAGCGAATAGGCGCCGACCAGATGCGCGCGTTCCGGAAAAATCGAGACCGAGTGCAGCAGCTTCCTGATCTCGCCTTCGGCGTCATGGTGGCGGAACACGGGCAGGCCGAAGGTCGCCTCGGTGATGAAGACGTCGCAAGGCACGAGTTCGAACGGCAGGCAGGTCGGGTCCGCGACATCCTTGTAATCGCCGGAAGCGACGATCCGGGTTCCCTTGTGCTCGACAGCGATCTGCGCCGATCCGAGCACATGGCCGGCGGGGTGATAGCTCACCCGCACGCCGTTGATGTCGAGGGTTTCGCCGTAGCGGATCGCCTGGGTCGAGCCGGCAAAATTCTCGCCATAGCGCAGGCGCATGATGTCCAGCGTTTCCCGGGTCGCCAGCACATGCCCGTGCCCGGCCCGGGCATGGTCCGAATGGCCATGGGTGATCAGGGCCTTGTCCACTGGCCGGGTCGGGTCGATATGAAAGCCGCCGGGCTTGCTGCACAGGCCGGACGGCATGGGTGCGAGGATTTGCGAGGCCTGAACGTTTTTTTGCCGCATGACGGTTTAGATAAGTATTGAACTCCCAACGCGCGAGCGACCCCTTGAGTGCCATGCACCAGTCTTCCGGCGACCTGATCGCCGACCGTCGCTTCGAATGGGCGCGGGGCCTGATCGACGAGGGCGACCATGCCGCCGCCGCGGAACTGCTGGCCGAGGTGGTGACGCTGGCGCCCGGTTTTGCCGCGGCGTGGTTCGCGCTGGGGGAGACGCGCGAGACATTGGGCGATAAGGCTGGTGCGGTCGCGGCCTTTGAAATGGCGCGGGATGCCGATCCCCGCGATGCTCATGGCGCGGCGGTGCGGCTGGCGCGGCTTGGGGCGCTGCCGCCGGTCGCCATGCCGATCGGTTACATCCAGTCGCTGTTCGACGGCTATGCGCCGAAGTTCGAAACGTCTCTCACAGGCCATCTCAATTACCGCGGCCCGCAATTGCTGCTCGATGCGCTGACGCGAGCCGGCGCGCCCGAGATGTGCGATTCCGTGCTCGATCTGGGCTGCGGCACCGGACTGGCCGGCGATCTGTTCCGGCCGCTGTGCGGGCGGCTGACCGGCGTCGATCTGTCGGGCGGCATGCTGGCGGTGGCGCGCAGCAAGGGCGTTTACGACGATCTCGCCGAGGCCGAGGCGATGACGTATTTGCGAAGTGCGCGCCCGAGTTCCTTCGATCTCGTTCTGGCGGCGGATGTTTTCATCTATTTCCACGAACTGATGCAGATCGGTGCGCCGGTGGCGCGCGTGCTGCGGCCGGACGGTTATCTCGCTTTCAGCGTCGAGACTCATGACAGTGACGGCGTCATCCTGCGCGATACGCTGCGCTATGCGCATGCGGAAGCCCATGTGCGCGAAGCGGTGGCCGGCGGCGGCCTCAAGATGCTGATCTGCGAGCGCGCCTCGACGCGCACCGAAAAGGGCGTGCCGGTCCCGGGCCTCATTGTCGTCGCCAGGAAGGAGGGCGCTTGAGCGCAGCCGCGCCGCTCCCGGACATCTTCACGAACTGGTTCGTCGCGCGCGGCTGGCAGCCGCGTGCGCATCAGTTGGCGTTGCTGGAGAAAGCGCGCGCCGGGAAATCTTCGCTGCTGATCGCGCCGACCGGTGGCGGCAAGACGCTCGCCGGTTTTCTGCCGACGCTGGTGGAGCTTCATGAGCGCGCCGCATCAACGGGCGACTCCCTCCCCCGCTTGCGGGGGAGGGTTGGGGAGGGGGCGATGTTCGCTGAAGAGCCCCCTCCCGACGCGCTTCGCGCGTCTCCCTCCCCCGCAAGCGGGGGAGGGGAAGAAAGAAAGACGAGGGGAGAGGAGAAGAAGCGGCGTCTCGTCTCAACGGGAAGAAGCATCCGCCGCGAAGGCGGCCTGCACACGCTCTACATCTCGCCGCTGAAGGCGCTCGCCGTCGATATCGCGCGCAATCTCGAAGCGCCGGTCGCCGAAATGAAACTGCCGATCCGGCTGGAGACTCGCACCGGCGACACGCCGACCTCGAAGCGGCAGCGCCAGCGCCGCGATCCGCCTGACATCCTGCTCACCACGCCGGAGCAACTGGCGCTGCTGCTCGCCACCGCCGACGCGCCGTTCCTGTTCGGCTCGCTCAAGCGCGTCATTCTCGACGAACTGCATTCGCTGGTGCTCTCCAAACGCGGAGACCTGTTGTCGCTCGGCCTTGCGCGCCTTTTAACTTTGGCGCCCGATCTTGTCACCGTCGGTCTGTCCGCCACCGTCGCCGAGCCGGACGAACTGCGCCGTTATCTCGTGCCGCAGCCGCCGGATGGCGAAGCGCATGCGGACCTGGTCATCGCGCAGGCCGGCGCTCAGCCCGATGTCTCGATGCTGCAGACCACCGAGCGGCTGCCCTGGGCCGGGCATTCGGCGCGCCACGCGCTGGGCGAAGTCTACGATCTCATCAAGGCGCACAAGACCACGCTCATCTTCGTCAACACCCGCAGCCAGGCCGAATTCATGTTTCAGGCTTTGTGGGGCATCAATGACGACAATCTTGCTATCGCCCTGCATCACGGTTCGCTCGATGTTGCGCAGCGCCGCAAGGTCGAGGACGCCATGGCCGCCGGCAAACTGCGCGCGGTGGTGTGTACCTCCTCGCTCGATCTCGGCATTGACTGGGGCGACGTCGATCTCGTGGTCAATATCGGCGCGCCGAAAGGCTCGTCGCGGCTCTTGCAACGCATCGGCCGCGCCAATCACCGCCTCGACGAACCGTCGAAAGCGGTGCTGGTGCCGTCCAACCGCTTCGAGGTGCTGGAATGCACGGCGGCCATCGCCGCCGTCGCCGAAAATGCGCAGGACACGCCGCCGCTAAGAACGGGCGCGCTCGATGTGCTGGCGCAGCATGTGCTCGGCCGCGCCGTGGGCGAGCCGTTCATGGCCGACGAACTCTACGACGAAGTGCGCGCCGCCGCGCCTTACGCCAAACTGGCGCGCAGCGACTTCGACGGTGTCATCGATTTCGTCGCCACCGGCGGCTATGCGCTGAAAGCCTATGAGCGTTTCGCCAAAATCCGTCTCGGCAAAGATAACAAGTGGCGTGTCACGCATCCGAACGTGGCGCAGCGCTATCGCATGAACATCGGCACCATTGTCGAGGCCGACATGCTGAAAGTTCGCCTTGTGCGCTCGCGACGTTCCACGACGGTGATTCCGCGCGGCGGCCGCGTGCTGGGCCAGGTCGAGGAATATTTCATCGAAGGCCTGACGCCAGGCGACACCTTCGTCTTCGCCGGCGAGATCCTGCGCTACGAGGCGCTGGTCGAAAACGAGGTCTATGCCTCGCGCTCCAACGCGACCGATCCGAAAGTGCCGGCTTACGAAGGCGGCAAGTTTCCGCTGTCGACTTATCTCGCCTCGCGCGTTCGCGGGATTCTCGCCGATCCCAAAGCCTGGCAGGCGCTGCCGAAACAAGTGCGCGAATGGCTGAAGATCCAGGAGTGGCGGTCGTTGTTGCCGCCGGCGAACGACCTGCTGGTCGAGACCTTTCCGCGCGCGGCCAAGAATTATCTCGTCTGCTACCCGTTCGAGGGCCGCCTCGCGCATCAGACGCTCGGCATGCTGCTCACGCGCCGTCTCGAACGCTGGGGCCTGAAGCCGCTCGGCTTTGTCGCCAATGAATATGCGCTGGCGGTGTGGGGCCTCGGCGACATGGGCCTGCGCATAGCGAAAGGCGGGTTGTCGCTCGCGGAACTCTTCGCCGAGGACATGCTCGGCGACGATCTCGAGGCCTGGCTCGATGAATCGGCCTTGATGAAACGCACATTCCGCACCTGTGCCATCATCGCCGGGCTGATCGAGCGCCGGTTCCCCGGCGAGGAGAAAACCCGTCGCCAGCTCACGATCTCCACCGACCTTGTTTACGACGTCTTGCGCAAGCATCAGGCCGATCACATCCTGCTGCGCGCGGCGCGGGCGGATGCCGCCACGGGGCTGCTCGATATCAAGCGGCTGTCGGAAATGCTGTCGCGCGTGCAGGGCCGAATCGTCCATAAACGGCTGGACCACGTCTCGCCGCTGGCGGTTCCGGTGATGCTGGAGATCGGCCGCGAAACGGTCTATGGCGAGGCGGCGGACACTCTGCTGGCGGAAGCCGCCGACGAGTTGATCAAGGAAGCGATGAATTGACGGCAAACTCCGTTCATTCCCGCGCAAGCGGGAATCCAGAATCGGTAGGCACTGGGTCCCCGCTTTCGCGGGGACGAACGGATCATGTTGTCACGCTGGCCTCAACGTTTCTCATTGCCGATCCCTGCGGCGCGCTGTATTGGCCCGCGCACGGCCTGCTCGTGGTCAGCGATCTGCATCTGGAAAAAGGCTCGAGCTTCGCGCGGCGCGGCATGCTGCTGCCGCCATACGATACCGCGGCGACTCTCGCGCGATTGACCAAACTCATCGCGCATTATGCCCCCCGCATGGTGGTCGCGCTCGGCGACAGCTTTCATGACGGTGGCGGGCCATCGCGGCTGGCCGCTGAAGATCGCGACAGCATCGCGGCGCTGCAGCGCGGCCGCGATTGGGTCTGGATCACCGGCAATCACGATCCGGAACCGGCCGACGGCGTCGGCGGCGTATTCACGCACACTTTGACCATCGACGCGCTGACCTTCCGCCATTTGCCGAGCGGCGCGCATGGCGAGATCGCCGGCCATCTGCATCCGGTGGCGAAGATTTCGCAGCGCGGGCGCTGCGTGCGCCGCCGCTGCTTCGCCGTCGATGCAACGCGGATGGTGATGCCGGCCTTCGGCGAATTCACCGGCGGGCTCAACATCCGCGATGCCGCGTTTGCCGATCTGTTCGGCACATTGGCCTATACCGCCCATATGCTGGGGCCGGACCGGCTTTACGCCTTCACCGCGAAGCGCTGCCTGGGGGATTGACCCTTGACGTCATCGTCCGCGCAGGCGGACGATCCAGCCCTTTCTCGTTTCGGAAAACGCTGGATACCCCGCCTTCGCGGGGTATGACAGCAGAGACGGGCTGTGAGAGGAAAGCTAATCCCTCCTGAACACCACGCTGCCGGCCCAGCCGATGAACAGCGCCATCATCGCCGCGACGATGCCGTAGAGCAGGCCATGGTGCTGCGAGGCCTCAAAGACGTATTGCTCGATCCCGGTCTTGATCACTTCCAGCGCGGTGTTGTTGCGCGTCACCAGTTTGCCGTCGGCGAACAGTTTGACGTCCACGGAATAGCCGCCGGTGGCGACGTCGGCCGGCAGCGGAATGGCGACGCGGAACACCGTCGGAGTGAGGAAGGTGACGCCGTTCGACGTCTCGCGATAGTGGCCGGCTTCTTTCTTGAGGTTGATGAAATTCACGCGGAACGCGTCGTCGGGCACGGTGTCGGCGAAATCGGCGCCGATGCGCTGCGTGAGCGTGATCTGGTTCAAGCCCAGTTGCAGGCGCCGCGCCGTCTCGGTGTTGGTGATCTCGGGGACCGGCCGGTTGCTGAGCACGGCGAGGTAGGACGGCACGCGGATGAAC
>DATMEX010000010.1:0-14714 GCA_035556455.1 Pseudolabrys sp. | reverse complement strand
TCGCTGCCGAGCGCATTGGCCGCGTCGACCACCTGTCGCACGCGCGCGAGGCCCATATTGGGGCCGCCGGCATGAATGTCAGCAATGACAGTTACGGTCAGCCGCTGGCCGACACGCCAGCCCGGCGGGCTGAGGCGATAGTCGGTGATCGACAGGCTATTGGCGGCTTCCATCGCCGCATAAGCGCCGGTGCCTGTCGCCGCGACGCCGGCAAGGCCCGTGAGCGTCAGGCCGGCCTTGATCACCCCGCGCCGGGTGAGGCCGGGCGCAGCCGGCGGCGGCGGCGCATATCGGCGCACATCGAAGGTCATGCGCCGGGACTACCGTAAAAGGTTGAAAGGAAAGTGGACGCCGCCGCTGCGCGCCTTCTTGCGCTTCATCGTCGGCCGCGGCCGGGGAAGAGGTACATCGGCGAGCGCGATCCTTGGCGCGGCCGCCGCTTTGTCCGACTCCGCGTCGTCGGCGTCGTCCTCAGGCTCCGCCGCGGAAGCTGGCGCAGCGTCCGATTTCGGCTCGGGCTTCGACTCGGTCTTAGGCCCGGTTTTGACGTCGGCCGTTGGCTCAGCCTTCGGCTCGGCTTTGGCGACCTCGGCCGGCTTCGGCGGAGGAGGTTCGAGCACGTCCCACTGGCACATGCGGAAGCCGCCGCGCCTCTGGATCAGGTCCAGATGGATGTGTTCTTCGTGGTAACCGTCCGAACCGGGCCCAAGCACCGTGGTGAAGCGCGCGCAGGCCGAGGCGCGCAGGTCCGTACGCACGTCCCTGGCGAAGGTCTTGTCGGTCAGCGACGCCGACTTCTTGTCGGTAAAGGTGATGCTGCGGATGTCGACCGCGTTGCCCTTGCCGTGCTCGCTCAGCCGCGCGCCGGACACGCGGTTGCGGCCGCGGCAACTGAAGTCGTCGTAGGTCTCGACGCTCGCCAGCGTCATTCCGCTCTTGGCGACGCGCGTTGCGACATCGTCCCGAACCCAGAGCGCGAGTTGTTCCGCCATCTCACAGCGCAGCTTCGGCGCGGGTTTGATCTCGATAGCCTTGCCCTTCTCGATGAGCACGGCCTCGAGCTCGATCATATCCTCGCCGCCGCAGGCGCCCGGCCCCATCAGCCGCGGCAGCGGGCGAAGCTTGGCCGTCTTCTCCAGACGCTTTCGGCAATCCGACGGTTCCGAGGTCACGGCTGCGGTCTGAAAATCCGCACCGGCGGCTTCGTGAAACGACAAAGGTTCGCGCCACGGCGCGGGGCCCGCCGGCTTTGCCGGTATCGCAGGCTTGGGTTGAGGCAGCGGCACTTCGTCGGCCAGGATGGGCGACGCGCCGCTTACCATCGCAATGCAAAATAATGCCGCCACACGCTTCATCGTTTGCGATTTCTGCCACGAATGCGGCCTTTGTGCGAGGCACAAAGCGAACGTCACACCAAAGACGGCGTTTTCACCCGCCGTAACGCGAGCTAGTCTGTGTTCCGACCGGCGAGGGGCCGGTCCAAAAAGCCAACAGGCTGGCGGCATCAAAGCCGCCCACCAACACGAGAGAGGGAATTCCATGCTCGGGCTGATGCAGGGCTGGCCGCTATTGTGCCAGCGCATTATCGATCACGCCGCCACCTTCCATGGCGCCCGCAAGGTCATCACCCGTTCGGTCGAGGGGCCGATCGTCGAGACCAACTATGCCGATATCCGCGCCCGCGCCCTCAAGGTGGCGCAACGGCTCGACAAGGATGGCATCAAGCTCGGCGATCGCGTCGCGACGCTCGCCTGGAACACCTGGCGGCACCTGGAATGCTGGTACGGCATCATGGGGATCGGCGCGATCTATCACACCGTGAACCCGCGCCTGTTCCCCGAGCAGATCGTCTGGATCGTCAACCATGCCGAAGACCGCATGATGTTCGTCGATCTTACCTTCGTGCCGCTGCTGGAAAAGATCGCCGACAAGCTGCCGACCATCGAGCGTTACGTCATCCTCACTGACGCCGCGCACATGCCGCAGACGTCGCTCAAGAACGCCGTCGCCTATGAGGACTGGATCGGAGAAGTCGACGGCGACTTCGCCTGGAAGGAGTTCGACGAAACCACCGCCGCCGGCATGTGCTACACTTCCGGCACCACCGGGCATCCCAAGGGCGTGCTGTATTCGCACCGCTCCAATGTGCTGCATTCGATGATCGCGGCGATGCCCGACGCCATGGCGGCGTCGAGCCGCGACACCATCCTGCCCGTCGTGCCGATGTTCCACGCCAATTGCTGGGGCCTTGCCCTCACCTCTCCGATGGTCGGCGCAACGCTGGTGATGCCGGGCGCCAAGATGGACGGCGCCTCGATCTACGAACTGCTCAACACCTACAAGGTCACCTTCACTGCCGCGGTGCCGACGGTGTGGCTGATGCTGCTGCAGGACCTGGAAAAGACGGGGCAGAAGCTGCCTTATCTCGACCGCGTCGTCATTGGCGGCTCGGCCTGCCCGCGCGCCATGACCAAAACCTTCCAGGATGTCTATGACGTGCGAGTCATCCACGCCTGGGGCATGACCGAGATGAGCCCGCTCGGCTCGCTCTGCACCATGAAGCCGGAATACGCGAACCTCACCGGCGACGCCAAGCTCGACATCGAGATGAAACAAGGCCATCCACCCTTCGGCGTCGAAATGAAGATCACCGACGACAACGACAAGCCGCTGCCCTGGGACGGCAAGGTGTTCGGCCGGCTCAAGGTGCGCGGCCCCGCGGTGGCGAAGAGCTACTACAAGGGCGAAGGCAGCGAAGCCTTCGACAAGGACGGCTGGTTCGACACCGGCGATGTCGCCACCATGGACCAATATGGCTACATGCAGATCACCGACCGCTCCAAGGACGTGATCAAGTCCGGCGGCGAATGGATCTCGTCGATCGATCTGGAAAACCTCGCGGTCGGCCATCCCAAAGTGGCGGAAGCCGCGGTGATCGGCGTCGCGCATCCCAAATGGGATGAGCGCCCGCTGCTCGTCATCGTGCTCAAGAAGGGCGAGACCGCGACCAAGGACGAGATCCTCGGCTTCATGCAGGGCAAATGCGCCAAGTGGTGGATGCCGGACGACGTCGCCTTCGTCGATGAAATCCCGCACACGGCGACGGGCAAGATCCAGAAACTCACGCTGCGGAAGCAGTTCGAGGGCTATCGTCTGCCGACGGGCGAAGCGGCGGAGTGAGGGGGACTACGAACCAGGAGGCGTTACAACGCCCCGAGGTAAGGAGCCTGCCGCATCTTCTACAGGCGCAATCACCACCGGCGCGTCCGTCACCTTCTCGTTCGACTTCCTACGCATCAAAGCTCTCTGCAGCCGCTTAACATTTTGAGCCGCAGCCTTCGCCTCTTCGCCATCTATCAGATCGCGCTTTATGATATCGTTCGCCAGCATTGATCTGAGATATTCAACATCGACCTTAACGCCTGATCCTAAGCGACGAATTTCCTTTCGGATATCATCAACAACATCGTCAGAGAGCAGAAGCGCCGCAACCGTAAATTTATTGGTGACTTGTTTTTGATGCAGAAGATCAGCCATTGTGCCCTTCGAAAACCCCTCTTTGCTGAGATTTCCGAAACACTCCAAGACGTCGTCACTTTTCGCGCTTTGAGTGAGAAGGTCGATTTCGCAGACCAGTATCTTCTCAATCGGTTGCCCGAAATGAACCTTGTAGACCCGCCAAACCGCGCCATTCGTCAAGACAACCCATTCAATGCCCTCATTGGCCGCGTAATCGATCGCCTGCTTTACGTGGCTATCTTTTAATTCGATTCCAACGGCCTTTACTTCTACAAGAAACCTGATTGCATCGTCGACCTTAATCGCAAGGTCAACATAAGTGCCCCGAATAGCGTATTGGCTAGTAACTTCGTGATACTTATCGTAGCCGGCGACGTCAGCAAGAATGTCATTAATAACCGTAACGGTATCCGCCTCGCTTATGTCTTTCTTTTTGATATCGCTGAGAATTGACTGGTAACGCTTCACTTGAGTGGCAATACGAGTCACGATTTTTGCTGAAACAGGCATCTCTCCCCCCAATTTTCCTCGGGGCTATTTAAGTACGCCCATTTGGTTGTGTCGACATATTTTTCTCTATTTATAATCTACTCCAACTTCTCAGCTTCGCCAGCGTCGCCTTATCGAAAACACCGCCGCAAAACCTTTCGATCGCCTCGCTGAACACGCCCTCGCCCTGCGCCCTGGCAAACAACGTCATCGACGATCTGAACTTCATGTCGTCCGGCGCACCGAAGATGTCTTCGACCGAACGCCCCGACGCGCCGACCAGCTTTGTGCATTCGACAAGGCGCGGCCCCAGCACCGGATGCGCGAGGTAAGCCCGCGCCTCGTCGAGACCGGAGATCGCGTACTTCTTCGCCATCGCGCTCTGCCCGAGCCCCGCGATCTGCGGGAAGATGAACCACATCCAGTGGCTCACCTTCTGCCCCGCGCGCAGTTCCCCGCAGACAGCCGCATAGACAGGTTCCTGCGCCGTCAGGAAGCGCTGGAGGTTGAAACTGTCATTCGCCATATCGCCGCCCTCGCGCGAAGGATACACTTGCAGAAAATCGCACAGGGGCCGAAACGGTTTCAACAATGGCCAAAGCATCTGATCTGCGCCGCCTGGCGCTGACGCTCGACGGCACCATCGAGGCGCCGCATTTCGACCGCGCCGCGTTCAAGGTCGCACGCATTTACGTAACGCTCGCCGCGGACGGCAGGACCGCGAACTTCAAGTTCACGCCGGACGAACAGGCGCTCAAGTGCACCGTTGCGGCTGATGCCTTCGCGCCGGTGCCGAACGCGTGGGGCAAGCAGGGCTGGACCACCGCGACGTTATCGAAACTGACATTGCCCGAACTACGGGCCGCGCTTGAAACAGCGCATGCGCATGCGCGGCCGGCGAAATCAAAACGACAATCGCAAACATCTCGTTGATGCATCATCTACGTGGAACGACTCAGCGCGACGCTCGTTCACCCGACAAGCCCGCGCCGGGTGACAACCGGCCGCAATGGGGATGTTGGATACAGGTGATTTTGCCGGTTTCTGCCTGTGACATCAACGCATCGGTACGCGTCGACATCTAACCCATTCCTGGCGCGGGCGGCTCACCAAATCCGAGGTCTCATTCGCGCCGCATTCTGCCCGCGTGTCGCCATGATGTGACGTGGCCTGTTCCCTTCACGTCATAACAAACATCCTCAAATCGTAACGGAACGTGACGGCACCGTTGTTCCCGTTGCAGCGTTGTCTTCGCACCTGCACCGCCGGACATTCCGCCCGGCTCAATCCGAAAGAGACATTCACAATGCGCCGCGCGCTGGCGCGCGCGAACGCTACCCTTTTGCGCCTTCACGGCGCGCTGCAACAACGGAGGGCCTGATGACAATGCTCAACCTGCCGCCCCTCTGCCCCGTCTGTGGCGGCCAGACCCGCTTGAGAGAAATATTCCCTGCGCCGCGCGGCGACGGTTTCAGTTGTTTTTTCCGTTGCGTCAGCTGCCGCACGGATTATCCGCGCAAGGTAAGCGCCGCAGACGTGCAGGCGGCGGGCTTTCGGAAAGCACCGGCCGTGGATAACGGCGAACGCGATCCCGCCGCATGACGTCGATTTGGGAAAACGCGACACCTCGGCTACAAGGCCGCGACGGCGGCGCCGGCATCCGGCGCCGCGTTTTAATGAGGAGCGCCGGAATGCCGATTTCCCGCCGGGCCGCCCTGCTCGCCGCGCTGGCCGCGAGCGTCGCGCCCTTCCCCGCCACTGCACAGACCGGAAAGACAATGACCACAACCGCCTCAGGCCTTCAGATCCAGGATATCCAGGTTGGCACCGGCGCCACGCCGAAGCGCGGCCAGACCTGCGTGATGCACTATACCGGCTGGCTCTATGTGAACGGCCAGAAGGGCAAGAAATTCGATTCGTCCGTCGATCGCGGCGAGCCCTTCGAATTCCCGATCGGCGCCGGCCGCGTCATCAAGGGCTGGGATGAAGGCGTCGCCACCATGAAGGTCGGCGGCAAGCGCACCCTCATCATTCCGCCGGACCTCGGCTATGGCGCGCGCGGCGCCGGCGGCGTTATTCCGCCGAACGCGACGCTGGTATTCGACGTCGAACTGCTCGGCGTGAAGTAAGACGACCGGCCTGACACCGTGACGGCCCCCGGCGGCAAACGCCCCGGGGGCCGTTCGCGTTAAGACACGGTTAACCACGAGTTTTTAAGTTCCGTTAACGGTTCCCCCCCGCGAGACGGACACGTGACGACAGCGATCGGCTCAAATCCTTACGGCGCCGCGGGCACCGCCTATGGAACCCAGACTTCCGCCACCGCAGCGACGACGGCGAAATCCGGGAGCAACGCTGACACGACCGCGACGACGTCCGGCAGCGCCGATTCGGTCGATCTGTCCGACGCCGCCAAGGCCTATCTCGCCAGCCAGACGAACGACGCGGCATCGCTCGCCGCGACGGCGCGCCAGTGGTTTGACGACCAATATCAGACCACCGGCCTTTCTTCGCCGATGCTGGGCGGCGACGTCGCCCTCGACATGACCTCGATCAGCCGCGAGACCTTGTCCGCCATCGCCGCCAACACCGGCAATCAGTTCAGTCAGGACGAGGTTGTGGCCGCCGGCGCGACGTTGCAGAAGCGGTTCGACGATGCCTTGGCGCCGCACGTCGTCGTCGCCCGCCACACCGGTGACTATGCGAGCCTGTACAAGGCCGCCGCCGATTATCTCGACAAGGCCGGCGCCGACGAGCGCGCGACGCCGCTGTGGATCAGCACCAGGCAGGCGGTCGATGAAGGTCTGTCGCTGGCGCGGCAGTCGCCGATGAAGGCGCCTCAGACCACCAACGGCAATGACCCCGTCACGGCGCTGCTGCAAAAGACCACGCAAGTCGCCGATGCCAGTGGCGCGACCTCCGATGCGCAAGCCGCCGCCGACGCCCGCGCGCGTTTTGACGCGCTCGCCAACAAGGCGCGCGATGCCGGCACGCAACTGGTGTTCGACCCGTCGCGAAAGACGGGCCAACTGGTCGACTTCTCCAGCTTCAGCAACCAGTCGCTGGCCGTGGTCACGCTCAATACGGACGGCCAGTTCAGCGCCGAAGAGCAGCGCGCCGCCAGGAGCGAACTCAGCCAGCGCCATCGCACCAGCCTGATGTCGGTCTTCGACGGCTCGAATGGCGCCGCCGATGCCGGCGCGCAAAGCCTGGCGCTCATCCGCCATTACAACAGCATGAGTGCCGCGGAGAAGGCCGCCTCCGGCTACAACAGCGATCTGCAGAACCGCCTGGTCCAGAATTATCGCCTGGCGTCCATGTTCGGCAGCGGCTCGACAAACAGCTCCGGCAGCAACGCCATGAGTCTGCTGAGTTATATGAGCTGAGCTGGCGCAGCGCCCCCTCAAGCGCCAAGCCGTCGCAGGAACACGCGACTATCTCCGCCGTTACCGATTCAGGAGGTAACGACATGGGAATTCAGGAACTTCTATACGGCGTGGGTACGGTTCTGCTGCTTGGCGCGCTCGTCTATGGCGTGATGCGGGCCGGCCGCAAGCGACAGACGACGCGGCGCGAGATCGAAGCGACGCGCCGCAATTTCGACAAAGCGTAATATGGTGGACGTTACCCGCTACTCGCTGCGGCGTGACCGCTCACCCGGCCTTTCACCCGGCCTTGCGCTTCCATGGCAGGAGCGCGCCGATCAGCGCGTCCGCCAGTGAGGTTGACGGCTCGCGGCTCGTGCGAGTGCGGTCATGAACCAGTTCGTGGATGAAGCCGAGCTTGCGGATCACCGCCGGCGACAACACGAACGGATAGAGATCGCGCGCACCCATCGAGCGGTTGACGTTGTTCATGGCGAACACATAAGGCAGCCAGGCATCGACGATCTGCTCGATGGTGTCGGCCCGATAGGGATCGAACGTCACCTTGGCGGCGAAGTCGCCGGTGTCATCAACCTTCGGCTTGACCGACATTCCGGATGCCGCGACCATTTCCAGCGTATCCACAATGTGGATGTAATGCGCCCAGGTCTCGGCAAAGTCTTCCCACGGATGGGCGCTGGCATATTGCGAGACGAAGTTGTTCTGCCAGTCGGCGGGCGCACCGTCCTTGTAGTGACGCTGTAGCGCCTCGCCATAGTCCTCGCTGTCGTCGCCGAACATGGCGCGGCAGGCTTCAAGCTTGCCGCCATCGCGCACCAGGACGTCCCAGTAATAGTGTCCAATCTCATGCCGGAAATGACCGAGCAGCGTCCGGTAAGGTTCGCCCATGGCGATACGGCGCTTTTCACGCTCGGCATCATTAGCCTCGGCCAGCGCGATGATGATGTTGCCATTGTCATGGCCCGTCATCACCTTCGGCGCACCCTTCGGCGCCGTATCGGCCAGGAATTCGAACGACAGACCGCGCTCCGGGTCCTCGACGAAGGTCGTCAGCGGCAGGTTGAGGCGGATCAGCGAATAGAACAGCCGATGCTTGGCCATCTCCAGCGCCTGCCACGCCGCAAGATTACCCGGCACCGACAGGTCGGGCACGGTCTTGTTATGTCGGCAGGCCAGACAATAGGCGTCGGTCGTTTCGTCCGGCACGAACCAGTTACACACGCCGTGCTCGGCGTTGACGCACAGCAGCCGGCGCTGTTCCGGCGCATTGAGCGGCTTCCACTCCTTGCCGTCGAACGGTTCGATCGCGGTCATTTCGGTCTGGGCCGGGCGGTAGGCAAGCCGATGACCGCAGACCTCGCAGGAGACGTTCTCGAAATAGACGATATTGCCGCAGGACTGGCACTTGAACAGTTTCATGGCATTTTCTGATGGGCGGAGGGGTCGGCCAACGAGCCCACAGCAACGCCACCGCCTCGGCGGGGTTCCACGACGGAGCGGCGGCCCGTCTTACTCGGCGGCCTGCAACTGCTTGGGCAAGCGGTTCTGCGCGGCGACCAACCGCTGCATCAGCCTCAAATCGCGGTCGCTGAGTTTTAGCGCGCAATCCGCCCAAATCCGCACAATGTCGTCGAGCTCTTCGAGCGGCATCGGATTGACGCGCCGGCCGACTTCATAGACGGCGCGAATGCCGGCATGGCGGCTTTGGCTGCGCATCATGTAGTCCTTCGCGGCCTCGATGCCCTGCCCCGGCTCCACCACCATGTGAACCAGCCCGGCGGCCTTCATCTCGTCGGCCGTATAAGTGCGGCCGCTGAGCATCATCTCTTCGGCAAAGGCCGCATTCGCCCGCCGCGCGACAATGCTGTAGGCGCCCATGCCCGGAAACAGACCGAACAAGGTCTCGGGGAAGCCGAACTTCGCCGTGCGCTCGGCAATGATGACATTGAACGACAGCAGCGATTCAAGGCCGCCGCCAAGGGCATCGCCTTGTGCCAGGCCGATGGTGACGATCGGCAGATCCATCGCCGTGTGAAACCGGTGCAGCACCTGCACGCAGGATTTGCCGTAGTCGATGAGAGCCTGCCGGTCCTGGTTACGGATGCAGTTCGCAAACAGGTCGAGGTCGCCACCGAGGCTGAAGACGCCGGGGGATCGGGAGCCGGCCACCAGATACCGCAGTTCGCTGGGCTCGCCGCCGAACCGGGCTACGATACCGTCCTGCATGGCATGAATGTCGTCGAGCAGCGCCAGGCTGTAGCTGGGACGCCCCTTGGAGCGCATGAAGCTCCACAATGCGCCGTTCTTGTCGTCGAAGGATACCTCAAGGTGTTCGAGGCAGAACAGCCGGGCCGCGTCAGCGGCTCGTTGCAGCTCGAGCGCGCGGCCACCAAGCCGGGACGCTGTGTCCGCCTGCATCACCGGCGGCAGCGCGAAAGGTACAAAGCGGCCGTTCGCGACGGAGTCGCGCGACGCAATACTCGTCATCTGACCACCACGCATACAACGCTACAGACACGACGGGCAGATCATGAGAAGCCCGTTAAGGATTATTTTACCTTAACACTTTCTTAAGATTGCGCCAGAGCATTCGTGCACCCCGACGAATGGCAATGCAGATTTGCCGGCGCGCCGGGCGCGCTAATGCGCGAAAATACCGCAGGTTATTGTGTATTAACCACGGCAATGAAATTGCACTGACGCTCACCCGATGCAGGCCACGCGAACGCCATGGCCTGCAATCCGGCACGAAAATGGCCGGCGCAAACATTCGCCCGACGGGACGCGGTTGTACCCGGTTGCTGCAATCGTCGATGCGAGTTGCAAAGTGCCCCGGGAAGAAGTGCGCCCGTGGCCGATCGGGCGACCGCTGCGGCAAAGAAAAGCAGGGTCAAGGTCACTTAAAGCCCTTTTCCCGGCCTGCCCTGGATCGCCGAATCGGAGCAAATTAAGCAATATTTGATCAGACAGCCTTGACGTTTCTTAAGCACGTCCAACGGCAGTTTGATCCGTTTGCTTGGTGTTGATTTTCAGCAGCTAACCTTTCCACACCCGAGGAAGCCGCGCCGAGCACCATGCTCTTCAAGCAGTTGATGCAAATCCGCCGCGCCGATGCCGAGCTGCCGAACGAAGTTCGCGCGGCGTTGGTCGAGTCTTTGTTTGCGCCAATCGCGTCGCTCGCGATCGGCGCCATCAATTGCTCGATCATCGGTATGCTGGTGGCGTGGAACCTGAGCAATCAGCAGATCATGCTGACTTCGGTCGCTATTCTCGCGGTCGGCGCTCTTCGGGTCATCTCGGCGCTCTTCTACAGAAGCTCCAAGAACAAGGCCGAGAGCCGCACCGTCAGGCTCTGGGAAGCGGCCTATGAATATGGCGCCTGGGGCTTTTCCGCCCTGCTCGGCCTCCTGTGCTGGCTGACCCTGACCCAGACCGACAACTCCGCCCTGCAGATGGCGGTGGTTACGACCGCAACCGGCTACGCCGCGGCGATCGCCGGGCGCAATGCCGGACGGCCCTTCATTGCCGGCGGCCAGTTCACCCTGGTCATGCTGCCCATCGTGGTCGGACTGCTGATCTACCCGGACGTCGTCCACAAGGTGCTCGGCTTCGTCGGCCTGTTGTTCATCTACGGCATGATGGACATCACGCTCGGCATCCGCGACGTCATCTTCCAGGCGCTGATCATGACGCGCAAGGAAGCGGCGCTCGCCGCCCGCTTCGAGGAGCAGGCCAACCGCTTCGACGCCGCGCTCAACAATATGTCTCACGGCCTGTGCATGCTCGACGCCCAGGACCGCCTGCAGGTCTGGAACGAGCGTTTTCTCGAGCTCCTCCATCTGCAGAACGCCTCGGTCCGGGTTGGCATGCGCATTTCACAGATCGTCCGGCACAGCCTGCGCGCCCGCAACCACACCTCCAACAGCGTCAAACTCGTCGTCCACGACCTCGTGAACGGCCTGCGCCAGGACAACTTCGACCAGTTCCAGGTCTCGCTCGACGGCTCCCGGATGCTGGCCATTTCGCGCCGCATGATGCCGGCCGGCGGTTCGGTCGTGATTTTCGAGGACGTCACCGAGCGCAACAATGCGCAGGAGAAGATCGCGCGGCTCGCCCGCTTCGATGAATTGACGGGGCTCGCCAACCGCTCCCAATTCCGCGAACGCATTGCCGAGATGCTGGCCGCGGTGAAAGACCGCGCCAACCATCTGGCCATCCATCTGATCGACCTCGACCGTTTCAAGACGGTCAACGATACGCTCGGCCATCCGATCGGCGACATGCTGCTCAAGGAAGTGGCGGCGCGGCTCACGGCACTGGTCCGCCCCGGCGACATGATTACGCGGTTCGGCGGCGACGAGTTCGTCATCCTCCAGACCAACACCTCGCGCCAGCAGGCGGCCCACGCTCTGGCCTCGCGCATCGTCAAGACGCTGAAGGAGCCGTTCCATATCGCCGGCCATCGCATCGATGTCGGCGCCTCGATCGGTATCGCCATGGCGCCACATGACGGCGTCGACGCCGACGAACTCATCAAGAAGGCCGACATGGCCCTCTATGCCGCCAAGAGCACTGGCGGCGGCAGCCATCGCTTCTTCGCCATCGAGATGGAAGACGCCGCGCAGGAGCGCCGGTCGCTCGAACTCGACCTGCGCGAAGCGCTGACGCATGACCAGTTCACATTGAATTATCAGCCGCTCGTCGATCTGCACACCGGCCGCGTCACGACCTGCGAAGCGCTGCTGCGCTGGACCCACCCGGTGCGCGGCAATATTCCGCCCACGGTCTTCATCCCGGTCGCCGAAGAAACCGGCCTCATCATCGCGCTCGGCGAATGGGTGCTGAACCGCGCCTGCGCCGATGCCGCCGAATGGCCGCGCAATGTGCGCGTCGCGGTAAACCTGTCGCCGGTGCAATTCCGCGACGAGGGGCTCGGTCTGCAGGTGATCGCGGCACTGGCCAAGTCCGGCCTGTCGGCGCAACGTCTCGAACTCGAAGTGACCGAACGCTTGCTGCTGGAAGACAACGACAGCACCCTCGAAACCATGAACCGCCTGCACGAGCTCGGCGTCAGTCTGTCGCTGGACGATTTCGGCACCGGTTATTCGTCGCTCAATTACCTGCGCAAGTTCCCGTTCCAGAAAATCAAGATCGACCGCTCCTTCATCACCGATCTCGGCGACGGCCGCGATGCCCGCGCCATCATCGGCGCGGTGGCGAGCCTCGGCGCCGGCCTCGACAAGACCGTCGTCGCCGAAGGCATCGAGACTGAGGAGCAGATGACCCTGGTTCGCTCGCAGGGCTGCCAGGAAGGTCAGGGCTATCTGTTCGGCAAGCCGATGCCCGCGGCGGAGATCAAATCCCGGCTG
The DNA here is from genome assembly GCA_035556455.1 of Pseudolabrys sp. Classification (GTDB taxonomy): domain Bacteria; phylum Pseudomonadota; class Alphaproteobacteria; order Rhizobiales; family Xanthobacteraceae; genus Pseudolabrys. The sequence goes on along the minus strand of DATMEX010000010.1, from coordinate 1,951 downwards.
GACAAGCCGATTATCGCCATCCGCCGGGTCGCCTGACGGGCGACGCAGGCCGACATTGCGCGGCAGCCGCCTTGGCTTTATCCCTTCTTCACATCGGATTGCATGAGGCCGCGTCAAGGCGCGAGCCGGACGGGAAGCTGCCGTGGCGCGCCGCCTTTATATCGAAGAAAACCTGTCGCCATGGGCGGTCTGGTCGTCCCGCCTGTCGCTGTTTGCGCTGGCCGTCGGGGCGCTGTCGGCACTCATCCTGACGACCGGCGCGTTCGAGTTCGGTCCGGCGCTGGCGACCTTCGGCGCGGCCTTGGCCTTCGCCGGCGTGGCCATCCTGTTCGCCCTGATCGCCTTCATCGCCATCTGGCGCACCGGCGTGGCCGGTTTTGGCCGTGCTTTGCGGGCGCTGTTGCTGAGCCTGCTGCTGCTGGTCTACCCCGCCTATCTGGCGCAGCGCGCCTACAAGCTGCCGGCCATCAACGACATTTCGACCGATACGGCGAACCCGCCGCGCTTTGTCGCCCTGGCGCCGCAGCGCCCGGCAAACCATGTCGCCTATCCCGGCGGCCAGACCGCGCAAGCACAGCATGCCGCCTATGGCGACATCGGTCCGCTGCAGGTCGATCTGCCGCCGCGCAACACTTATGAGGTCGTTCTCGCCGTCATCGAGAAACACAAATGGCCGATCGCGGCTGCCCAGCCGCCGGCCGCCAACCGCCGCGAGGCGACCATCGAAGCGACCGCACGTTCGCTGGTGATGGGCTTCCGCGAGGACGTCATTATCCGCATCGCCCCGGCGGGTACCGGCTCGCGCATCGACCTGCGTTCGGCCTCGCGCGTCTCGGCTCCCGATCTCGGCACCAATGCCGCGCGGCTGCGCGCGCTGCTGGAAGAACTCGACGACGCGGTGAGCAAGGCACCGGAGCCGCGACCGGAGCCGAAGCAGGAACCGCGCCGGCCCGCGCCGCGCCGAGCGCCAAGTCGCTAGGTTGAAAGCCGCTAGGTTGCAAAGTCGCTAGATCGCCAAACCGTTAGGCCGCAAGCCTGTAGGTGCCGTCGATCGCGGGAGTGCCGTCGGTTTCGACAATGCCGCGGGCCACCAGTTCCTCCATATGGGCCAGCACCGACAGCCCGGCGGCGCCGGTCAGCCGCGGATCGAGGCCGATATAGATCGCACGCACGATGGTCGGAATATCGGTCTCACCCTTGCCGAGCCGGTACAGGATCGAGTCCTCGCGCGCCTTGCGGTGCAGCAGCAGATAATTGACGAAACGCGTGGCCTGCGGAACGACCGGCCCGTGTCCGGGAAAATAGAGTTGTTCCGGGCGGGCGGCGAGCTTACGCAGGGACGCCATGTAATCGCTCATCGCGCCGTCGGGCGGCGCGACAATGGTTGTCGCCCAGGCCATGACATGGTCGCCAACGAACAGTGAATTTTCACCTTTGAGCGCGTAGGCCATGTGGTTGGCGCAGTGCCCCGGCGTCGTTACCGCCTCCACCGCCCAGCCATCGCCTTCGACGATTTCGCTATCCTTGAGATACACATCGGGCACGAAGTCGCGGTCGCCCGATGAATCGAGCGGATTGAGTTCGCCGATATGCAGCGGCCGCGCCGCGCGATGAATGCCTTCGGCGTAAACGGTGGCGCCGGTGGCATGCTTGAGCGCCGGCACCGCCGGCGAATGATCGCGGTGGGTGTGGGTGACGAAGATGTGCGTCACGGTTTCGTTGCGCACGGCATCGAGCAGTGCGCCGACATGCGCAGGATCGTCCGGACCGGGATCGACAATGGCGACCTTGCCGCGGCCGATGATGTAGCTGACCGTGCCCTTGAAGGTGAAGGGCCCGGGGTTGTTGCACATCACCCGGCGCACGCCCGGAGCGACCTCGTCCACGGTCTCGGGGGCAAGATCGAGGGTTTTGTTGAAGGGAATGTCGTCGGCCATGTTCGCTTCCTGTC
>DATMEX010000009.1:0-2067 GCA_035556455.1 Pseudolabrys sp. | reverse complement strand
AGTCGAGCATCTGGTGCCTGCGGGCGAACTCGATCCCGACCAGATCCATACGCCCGGCATTTTCGTCAAGCGCATCGTCGCGGTCGATCCCAAGCTGAAACACATCGAGCAGCGCACCGTGCGCAAGCGCGCCTAATTCTTCAGGAGATACATCATGGCCTGGACCCGCGAACAGATGGCAGCGCGCGCCGCGAAGGAATTGCGCGACGGCTTCTACGTCAATCTCGGCATTGGCATTCCGACGCTGGTGTCGAACTACATTCCCGACGGCATGGACGTGAACCTGCAGAGTGAGAACGGCATGCTCGGTACCGGGCCGTTCCCCTATGAGGGTGAGGAAGATCCCGACCTCATCAACGCCGGCAAGCAGACCGTCACCGAACTGCCGAACACCAGTTATTTCTCCAGCGCGGATTCGTTCGGCATGATCCGCGGCGGCCACATTGACCTCTCTATTCTCGGCGCGATGCAGGTCGCGGAGAACGGCGATCTCGCCAACTGGATGATCCCCGGCAAGATGGTGAAAGGCATGGGCGGCGCGATGGATCTCGTCGCGGGCGTCAAGCGTGTCGTCGTGGTGATGGAGCATTCGGCCAAGGACGGCCCGAAGCTTTTGCACAAGTGCACGCTGCCGCTGACCGGGCAGAAGGTGGTCGATCTCGTCGTCACCGATCTTGCGGTGTTCACCATCGACAAGCACGGCTCAAACGGCATGACGCTGATCGAACTGGCCGACGGTGTCACGCTCGACGATGTGAAGGCCAACACCGAGGCGAGCTACAAGGTGGCGCTGAAGGGGGCGTGAGCCTCACGCCGTCGCGGCGGCCTGTGAAAACGCCACTTCGATCAGCGTGCCTGTGTTTGGCGCGCTCTTGAGATGGAAGCGGCCGCGATTGGCTTCCACCAGCGCTTTCGCAAGCGACAGGTTTGTGCCGTTGCCCGCCGCGACCTCATCGGCAGGCGATGGCGTGCGAAACGGCGCCATTGCGGCGGCGATCTCGTTGTCGTTCATGCCGTGGCCAGTGTCGCGAATGCGCAGTGCCACTTCGCCCAAATCCGTGAGCGCGGTCGAGACGATCACCTGTCCGCCCGCATTGGCGAGATGGATCGCACAACCGATCAGTGTCAGCGCGATCTGGCGCAGCGCCCGTGCATCGGCCTGAATGTTCGGCAGGCCGTGAGTCAGGGATGAGCGGATGATGATGCGCTCGCGGTTGGCCTGAGGCTGCATCACGCCGACGCACTGCTCGACCAGCGCGTTGAGATCCTGTTTTTCGAAATCGAGATCAAGCTTGCCGGACTCGATCCGCGACAGGTCCAGCATGTCGTCGATGATGGAAATCACGCGCTCGCCGGAGGCGCGGATATCCTTCATGTAGTCGGCGTAGCGCTCGTTGCCGAGCGCGCCGAAACGCTCCTCGATCATGACGTCAGCGAAACCGATGATGGCGTTGACCGGTGCACGAACCTCATGACTGAGGCGGGCGAGCAGATCGGCCTTGGCGTTCGCCGCGCGTTCGTCGGCCTGCTTCGTCTGATCCGGCCGTGGTGCTGCGGGCGCCTTGTCCCGGAACACCGCGAAGTAGCGCGGGCGGCCCGGGTGGGTCCGTCCGATCGTCACCGACAACGCCATCGCGCCGCCGTCGGGCGCGCGGCCGAGGACGTCGCGGCCCTGTTCGAGCAGGCCGTGCATGGCGTCGGACTTGATGCCGTCGAGATAATCGAGCACCGCGCGCTGGCTTTCCGGCGCGAACAGTTCGGTTAGGTTGCGGCCTTCGAGGCCGTCGCGGCCGAACAGTGCCTCGGCGCTGCGGTTGCAGGCGATGATGCGGCCGTCGCCGTCGAACATCACGACGCCTTCGGCGGTGGTTTCGAGAATGGTCGCGAGTTCATCGGCCTCGATGCGGTCTTCCGCAGCCGGCGATGGTTCGGCAACGACGCGCTCCAGCTGCGGGGTTGTTGCTGTCGGTGACAGCACCAGTGCGAGCGCGCTTTCGCCGTCCCAGTCGACGGTGTGCAGCTTTGCATCGTGCGCCTGATGCGCACCCATCGAGACGGTGGAGACCT
>DATMEX010000008.1:0-24027 GCA_035556455.1 Pseudolabrys sp. | reverse complement strand
GCGGCGCGTGCTCGCGCTCGATGCTGAAACCAAGCCGCAAGTGCTGACCGCGCTCGATGCGTTGGCGATGGCGCCGGAGGTGTTTCGGATCGAGGCGTCGGTCTATCTTGGTTTGCGCTCGATCTACTGGCAGCTGACCCGCGCCAAATCCGACGATTCGCTGCGCGAGGTGGTGGGCCGCTTGTGGGACATGGCGACCTGGATCGAGGACGGGAATATTTCCGAGGTCGAAGCGGCGTTGCGCGCGGCGCAGGAGGCGCTGCGCGAGGCGCTGGAACGCGGCGCGAGCGATGAAGAGATCAAGAAGCTGACCGACGAATTGCGGGCGGCGCTCGACAAATTCCTGCAGGCGCTGGCCGAGGAGATGCGCAAGAATCCGCAGGCGCAGCAGCGGCCGCTCGACCGAAACACGCAGATGCTCAGCCAGCGCGATCTCAAGAGCATGCTCGATCGCATGGAGCAGATGGCGCGGCAGGGCAATCGCGACGCCGCCAAGCAGTTGCTCGATCAGTTGCAGCAGATGATGGAAAATCTGCAGATGGCCCGTCCCGGCGCCGATCAGGACCAGGGCGACCAGGACATGAATTCGGCGCTCGACGAACTGAGCGACATGATCCGCAAGCAGCAGCAACTCCGCGACAAGACCTTCAAGGAAGGCCAGAACCAGCGGCGTCCGCAGCGCGGGCAACGCGGTCAGCAGGGCCAACAGGGTCAGCAAGGCCAGCAGGGCGACCGCCAGATGGGCGATCTGCGCCAGGACCAGCAGGCGCTCAAGGATCGTCTCAACAAGCTGCTCGAGCAGTTGAAGCAGCGCGGCATGGGTCAGCAGCCGGGCCAGAAGGGTGACGGCCAGGAGCAGGGCGATCAGGATGGCCCCGGTCAGCAACTCGGCGATGCCGGCGAGGCGATGGGCGAGGCCGAGGGCAATCTCGGCGAAGGCGACGCCGACGGCGCTGTCGACAGCCAGGGCCGCGCGCTGGAGGCCATGCGCAAGGGCGCGCAAGGTCTGGCGCAGCAGATGCAGGAAGGGCAGGGCCAGGCCGGTCCCGGTCCGAACGGTCAGCCCGGCCGCGGCCGGCAGCGCGCCGAACAGAACACCGATCCGCTCGGCCGGCCGCTGCGCGGCCGCGATTACGGCGATGACACCACCGTGAAGGTGCCGGGCGAGATCGACGCCCAGCGTGCGCGCCGCATCCTCGAGGAGCTGCGCAAGCGCTTCGGCGAAGGCTTCCGCCCGCAGCTCGAGCTCGATTACATCGAGCGCCTGCTCAAGGATTTCTGAAATTGATGGCCGTCATCCCCCGCGGAAGCGCGGGATGCGCTTGGCGCTCAATGCCGTCATGGCCCGCGCAAGCGGACGATGACAGTATCTGCAGCCAACGACCGAACCTCCGTTCGCCCCCGCGAAAGCGGGGGCCCAGTCTTTCCTGCGGGCTTTTGTCATTCCGGGGCGCCGCCATCAGCGCGTTTACGCGCGTCTTCGCCGCGCTTTGGCGGCGAGCCCGGAATCCATATCCCCTGTGCTGCGGCGTATGGATTCCGGGCCCGGGCCTTCGGTCGTCCCGGAATGACGGTGCAACAGGGGCCGCCTCAGAAGGATGATAGAAAATAGTCCTTGCCTGTTATTCCTGTCAGGACTATAAGCACTGTCGTCCTTCTCCAGCCGGGGGCGCTGTCATGAGGCGTCGTTTCAGTGGGAGCAGGATGCGGTGCCCGCGGGCCTGGCGAAACGCACGCCAGGCGCTCGGGCGGCGACGGGGCTCCGCCCGCCGGCAATAAGACCGGCCGCAAGGAGCTTGCTGACGGTGCGTGCTAGCCATTCCCTTGTTGGGAGTGGCCCAGCCGCCGAAAGCGCGGCCCGTGCCGTAATGACACCGCGATGGAGCGCCGCGGGGCGCATGTGTCCTCCAAATTGAGGGCACAGCGCACCGCAAGGTGCGATCCACAAAAGGGCGCCTCGCGGCGCTCCATCCCCTCGGCGTGTCCGAGGGAAGGAAATGGAAGGCAGGCCGCCCCGGGCCTTTAAAGAACAGGGGCGATCAATCACGTCCGTTGTTTGAAAGTTGACGGGAATGGACGCCTGCGCTGCGTCACGCGGGTTCACAAAATGATGGAGCTACTTCGCGCCGCCGGCGGCGTCCTGCGCCGTGAAGAAGCGCACCAGCACATCGGCGGCATTGGCCGGTGGTGCCGCCAGCCGGCTGCTGAAGGGCACGCTGTCGCCGGGGCCGAGCAGCGAACGCGGCGGCTGCATCGTCCAGGTATAGATCTCCTGTCCGGCCGCGGTGCGCGCGGCAAAGCGCAACCGCGGCACGTCCACCGCCTTGCGCGAGGAGTTCACGATGCGGCCTTCGATGATCAGGATCGAGACGCCGTCCTGCGTCTCCTTCGAAATGGCGATGCCCTCGAACTCGAGATTGCGCAGGTTCACTGGCAATCCGATCGCCGCGAACAGCGACGCGGTTTGCGGCAGATAACGCACCACTTCGCTGCGGCCGGCAATCAGCGCGATGTTGAGCGCGAACAGCACCAGGACGACGATGACCCAGCGCGAGCGGCGGCCATCCTTTTTGAGCTTGGCTTTCAGCCGGGTGCGGCGCGCGATGAAACTGGCGCCGTCCTCGGCGTCCTGCGGCGCCGGACCGCTGAAGAAGGCGTTGCCGCCATCGTGGTAGGCCTCGTCGTGATGGGGCGCGAGCGGCGGCGCGTCGGAAACGTCGATGGTGCCGGCCGTCTCGTACCGGTCGGGCGAGGCCGCATAGGGGCTATCGCCGAAAGCCGGCTCGGGCGGTGCGGGCTCGTCCGGCGGCGGTTCGGCCGCGAAAGGCGAGTCAGCGCGGGGCAACCCGGCGGAAGGCGCCGGCGGAGCGTTGACGGTGTCCTCGAAAGGCGGCGGCAGCGGGCTCTTGGTCGCCTCGGCTTCGGCCTCGGCAATAACGCCATCGACGAAGGCCGAGACGCTCGGCGGGTCGGCCGGCCGGGTCGGGCTCGCGAACCAGGTCGCCTTGCAGCGCGCGCAGCGCACCGCACGCCCGGACGGGCCCACCGTGGCCGGGTCGATCATGTAGGACGTTGCGCAGGTCGGACAGACAATCAACATTGGTTCTGCGGCGTTTCTTGCAGTTCCGACCCTATCAGCCGACCGTTAATGGACCGGAAACCATGCGATACCGGGGTGTGCGGCCGTCATGGCCACGAAACCGCCCGGTATGGGCTCTGGCGGCGCGCTGATTCTCCTGTAAAACGTGAGGATTATCGGGACGTGACCGGCCCTTGGGGGCTTCAGGGCCGGGCGCATGGTTTTCGGGCCGGAATCCAAGGGCTCGCGACAATAAGAAGCGGAGGCCGGCGTGGTCCGATTCGAAAATGTGGGATTGCGCTACGGGCTCGGCCCCGAGGTGCTGCGCGACCTCACCTTCCGCATCGAGCCGCATTCCTTCCAGTTCCTGACCGGGCCCTCCGGGGCCGGCAAGACCTCGCTGCTCAAGCTGCTGTTCCTGTCGCTGCGGCCGACCCGCGGCCTGATCACGCAGTTCGGCCACGATGTCGCGACATTGTCCAAGGATGCGGTGGCAACCTTGCGCCGGCGCATCGGCATCGTGTTCCAGGATTTCCGGCTGCTCGATCACATGACGACCTACGAGAATGTGGCGCTGCCGCTGCGCGTGATGGGCCGCCCCGAGGAGAGCTATCGCGACGAGGTGATCGAGCTTCTCAACTGGGTCGATCTCGGCGACCGCATGTGGGCGCTGCCGCCGGTCCTGTCCGGCGGCGAGAAGCAGCGCGCCGCCATCGCCCGCGCGGTGATCGCGCGGCCGCAACTGCTGCTCGCCGACGAGCCGACCGGCAATGTCGATCCGCCGCTGGCGCAGCGCCTGTTGCGGCTGTTCATCGAGCTCAACAAGTCGGGCACGTCGGTCATCATCGCGACGCACGACATCGCCCTGATGGATCAATACGACGCCCGCCGTCTCGTGCTGCACGACGGCCGGCTGCATATTTACGATTGACGGCTCATGGCGGTTGCTGACGACACCAATTCGGAAACGACTGCGACGCCGCGCTTTGCGGTGTTTACGCGGCCGCGTTTCGAGACGCCGCTGGTGCCGCGCAATTCGATCGCCGGCCGCGCGCTGATCGCCGTCGTCGCCATCATGACGTTTCTGGCCTCGCTCACCACCGGCGCCGTGATTCTGGTCGGGCAGGCGGCCGGCGAATGGCAGGCCGATGTGGCGCGCGAAGTCACCATCCAGGTGGTGCCGGCGCCCAACCGCGATACCGATGCGACGGTGGCGAAAGCGGCGGAAATCGCGCGCGCCTTCCCCGGCGTCGGCGATGTGCGCGTGTTCTCGAAGGAGGAATCGTCCAAGCTGCTCGAACCGTGGCTCGGCAGCGGACTGACCCTAAGCGACCTGCCGGTGCCGCGGCTGATCGTGGTGCGGCTCGCTTCGGGCGCAAGCGTCGACATGGCGCGGCTCAACCGCCTGTTGCTCGACCAGGCGCCCGGCGCCACGCTCGACGATCATCGCGGCTGGATCGAGCGCATGCGCGCCATGGCCGGCACCGTCGTCGCCGGCGGCATCGTGATCCTCGTCCTGATGCTGGCGGCCACGGTGCTGTCCGTGACATTCGCGACGCGGGGCGCGATGGCGACGAACCGCAACGTCATCGAAGTGCTGCATCTGGTCGGCGCCAAGAACAACTTCATTGCCGGCAATTTCCAGCGCCACTTCCTTGTCATGGGTCTGCAGGGCGGTCTCATCGGCGGCGGTGCCGCGGTGCTGCTGTTCGCGCTCGCCGCGCTGATCGGCTATTTCACCGCCGGCACCGCGGGGGGCGATCAGAGCGCGGCATTGTTCGGCTCCTTTTCGCTTGGATTTCTCGGTTATCTTGCCGTGCTCGCCCAGATCGTGCTCAGCGCCGTCGTCACCGCGCTGACATCACGCCATACCGTCAACCGCACGCTCGAGGCGATCGATTAGACCAAGGGGAATTCGCGCCGGTTTTTGCGCGTAGATCGCGGCTCGCCATAGTGCTATGCCGTCCCCGGCTTGAATGGACGTCGAGACGCAATGTTCGCTGGCTTTGTCCGCTGGATCGGATTTCTGACCGTCACCGCTGCGATCGTCGGCGCGCTCGCGCTGACCGGCGGCTTCTTCTGGTTCGCCGCCAAGATCGCTGATGGCGAAGTAACCCTGGATCGTCGCGCCGACGGCATCGTCGCTCTGACCGGGGCCGCCGCGCGCATCCCCGACGCCATCGAGCTGCTGGCCTCCGAACGCGGCAAGCGCCTGCTCATCACCGGTGTCCACCGCGCCACCTCGGCGACCGAGATCGCGCGCCTGACGCCGCTCTACTCGAAGTATTTCGACTGCTGCATCGACCTCGACCGTTCGGCGCTCAACACCTTCGGCAATGCGCTGGAGACCAAGCGCTGGACGCGCGAGCACAATTTCACGTCGCTGATCGTCGTGACGTCGAACTGGCACATGCCGCGCGCTCTGGCGGAAATCGCGCATCAGTTGCCTGATGTGACGCTGATCGCCTATCCGGTCATTTCGGAAAAGGTGCGCACCGAGCCGTGGTGGGAAAGCGTCAGCACCACACGCTTCCTGGTCGCCGAGTATCTCAAATATCTGTTTGCGCTGATGCGCATGGGCCTCGATCCCGATCCCAATTCCTAAGGACATTCCGGCCCGTGCTCATCATCCGCTCCATCCTTTTCAACATCGCGTTCTACCTGAACACGATAATCTTGCTGATCGTCGCGCTGCCGACCTTCTTCATGCCGTTCTGGGGCATCGTCGAGATCGCCCGGCTGTGGGGCCGGATCAATCTCTGGCTGCTGCGGGTGATCGCCGGTATGAAAATCGAGATTCGCGGCCGCGAGAAGGTCCCGCAAGGCCCGCTGCTGGTCGCCTCCAAGCATCAATCGGCCTGGGAAACGTTCACGCTGGTGACGCTGTTTCCCAACCCGGTGTTCATCCTCAAGCGCGAGCTGCAGTGGATCCCGTTGTTCGGATGGTTCACCATCAAGGCCCGCAGCGTGCCGGTGAACCGCGGTGGCGGCGCTGCGGCGCTACGCGCCATGGCGGCGCGGGCCCGTCACGAGATCATGCAGAACCGGCAGCTCATTATTTTCCCGGAAGGCACGCGCCGCGCCGCCGGCGCCGAGCCGCGCTACAAGTTCGGCATTGCGCATCTGTATGCGAGCGCCGGCGTGCCGTGCCAGCCGGTGGCGCTGAACTCGGGTTTGTTCTGGCCGCGTCGCAGCCTGCTGCGCCATCCGGGCACGGTCGTCATCGAATTTCTCGATGTCATTCCGCCGGGCCTTGAGCAAGGCGAGTTCATGGCAAGGCTGCAGAACGAAATCGAGACCGCAACCGCGCGGCTGATCGAGGAAGGCCGCCGCGACCTCAGCCGCCCTTGAGCTGCTGCGCCAGCAGGTGCAGCTCGCGGTCACGCACGCCCATGGCTTCCAGTTCCTCGACCGTGGCGATGACATAATCGCGGTTGGCGCCGGAGCGGCCATGGCCCTGCCGGCAATAATGCAGTTGCTCGGCGGCGGTGAGATTGCCGGCATATTGTTCGTGGCCGCGATCGACGATGTAGCAAAGCGCGCGCACGCTCTCGCGCGGATCGTCGTCGAGCCAGACCTGCCGCCAGGCTTCGAGATAGACCATGGTCACCTGCTCGCGTTCGCGTAAATAGGCGATGGTCGCCTCGCGTTTGTCGGCGGCGACGCGATAGGCGATGCCGCGGCAGTTGCCGCCGCGATCGAGGCCAAGCACGAGGCCGGGCTTTTCCGGCGTGCCGCGGTGGACGAAAGAGTAGACGCAGAGTGCGCGGTGGGCGCCGACGAGACGCGCCTTGCGCCGCTCCAGCGCGTCGAAGCCGGGCCGCCACATCAGCGAGCCGTAGGCGAAAACCCAGAGATCGCCGCTGTCGGGGGAGGGCGTCGTCATCTGCGAGGGTGTACCGCAAGTGGTTCGAACCGGGCCGGGCGCGTAGCAGTCTGCTGGGCCGGGCGCAATGGGGGCGCCCTGTCCGAAACTTTAGGCGGTGCGGCGCGTTCGCCTCTTGCGTTCGCGTCCGATCCTGCGCACAACGGCGCCGCTGCGGTGCTTGACGCGCGGGGCGTTAAACCGCCGCAATTTACAGGTTTTTCGATCCTGCCATGACCCTCGACCCGCCACCCCGCCGTTCGTCGTCGCGGCGCTATGTCGTGATGATCGTTCTGGTCGCCCTGCTGGTGGGCGGCTGGTCCGCCTTCTGGTACGTGGCGGCGGGCAAGGCGCGGGAGATGCTCGACGGCTGGCGCGCACGCGAGGCCCAGGCCGGTCGCATCTTCGCATGCGGCGCGGAGGATTTCGGCGGGTTTCCGTTCCGTTTCGAATTCAGGTGCGGCGACGCGTCCGCCCAGATCAAGAACAGTCGCATCCCTTTCGAATTACGGACCAAAGGCGTGACTCTGGTCTCGCAGGTCTATGACCCGACCTTGCTGATCGGCGAATATCAGGGCCCGCTCACAGTGTCGGCCCCCGGTGGCCCTGCCGAAATGACCGTCAACTGGAAGCTGTTTCAGTCGAGCTTGCGCGGCACGCCGTCGCGGCCGGAGCGGCTGTCGCTGGTGTTCGAGCGGCCGGCCTTCGACGTGCTCGAAGCGGGCAATGCACGGCCGGTGCTGCGCGCCGAACATCTCGAGCTGCACGGCCGGCTGGCCGAAGGCATGGTCACCAGCAAGCCGGTGGTCGAAGTCGCCATGCGCACCCGCGGCGCCTTTGCACCGGGCGTGAAGGCGTTGTCGGTTCAGCCGGTCGATGCCGTCGCCGATATGGTGCTTCGTGGCCTCAACGATTTCACGCCGAAGCCGTGGCCGGAACGCTTCCGCGAGATCGCGGCCAATGGCGGCAAGATCGACGTCACCGAGGCGCGCGTGGTCCAGGGCGAAACGCTGGCGGTCGGCTCCGGCACGCTGACGGTCAGCAAGGCGGGCCGGCTGCAGGGCGAGTTACGGCTCACGGTTGCAGGCCTCGAGCCGTTCCTGAAATCCATCGATGCTCAGAATTTGGTGCAGTCGGCGCCGTCGATGGACAAGCTTGCCAATGCGCTCGACCGTTTCTCGCCCGGACTCGGCCAGGCGGCCAAGCAGCAGGTCGGCGCGAATCTGTCGGCCGGCATCAACATGCTCGGCCAGCAAACCACGCTCGAAGGCCGTCAGGCGGTGTCGCTGCCGCTGCGCGTCGATGAAGGCCGCGTCTATCTCGGGCCGATCCCGCTCGGCGAGACCCCGCCATTGTTCTGATTATTCGTCCGAGGCGTAGGGCTTGGGCAGCGGCTCGGGCGGCAGGTTCTGATGGCCGCGGCCGAAGTCGGGCGCTGGCGAATCCTGGCCGATCTGCACGATGCCCTTGCGGATCGCGCGCGTGCGCGTGAAGTGCTCGAACAAGGTGTCGCCGTCGCCATTGCGGATCGCCTTGGTCAGGAGGGCGATGTCCTCGTTGAAGCGGCCGAGCATTTCCAGCACCGCATCCTTGTTGGTGACGAAGATGTCGCGCCACATCGTCGGGTCGGACGCCGCGATACGCGTGAAGTCGCGGAAGCCGCCGGCGGAGAACTTCAGCACTTCCGAGCGCGTCACGGTCTCGAGTTCGTCCGCCGTGCCGACGATCGTATAGGCGATGAGATGCGGCAAATGGCTGGTCACCGCGAGCACGAGATCGTGGTGGTCCGGCGCCATGGTCTCGACATTGGCGCCGAGCAGTTTCCAGAACGCCGCGAGTTTATCGACCGCGGCCTGATCCTGGCCCGGCGGCGGCGTTAGGATGCACCAGCGGTTGACGAACAGTTCGGCGAAACCGGCATCGGGACCCGAATACTCGGTGCCCGCGACCGGATGCGCCGGGACGAAATGCACGCCCTTCGGAATATGCGGGCCCATGTCGCGCACGATCGAGCCCTTCACCGAGCCGACGTCGGACACGGTGGCGCCCGGCGCCAGATGCGGCGCGATTTCCTTCGCCACCGCGCCGCAGGCGCCGACGGGAATGCAGACGATGACGAGGTCGGCGGCCTCGACCGCGGCCGCCGCCGTCTCGACCACCTGATCTGCGAGGCCGAGCTCGGCGACGCGCTTGCGCGTCGCCTCCGAGCGCGCGGTGGCGACGATCGAGCCGACCGCGCCCTGCGCCTTCGCGGCGCGCGCGATCGACGAGCCGATCAGGCCGACGCCGATGAGCGCGAGGCGATTGTAGAGGGGAGCGGGTCTCATGACGACAAATACTCCGTCATCGCCGGGCTTGTCCCGGCGATCCCGCTTAGGAGGGCACGGTGCCCATTGATCGGGATCACCGCGTCACGCCGCTGCGCGGCGGCCCGGTGATGACAGCAGAAAATGCTCACGCCGCTTTCCCCATGAACTCCTTGAGCGCGGCGACGACAATCTTGTTGGCTTCCTCGGTGCCGATGGTCATGCGCAGGCAGTTCGGCAGGCCGTAGCCGGCGACGCGGCGCAGAATGATGCCGCGTTTGGTGAGGAACTCGTCGGCCTCGGCCGCGGTCTTGCCCTTGGTCTCGGGGAAATGGATCAGCACGAAATTGCCGACGCTCGGCGTCACTTTGAGGCCGAGCTTGGCCACTTCGTCGCTGACCCAGCCGAGCCACTGGTTGTTGTGCGCGACCGATTTCTCGAGATGCGCGGCGTCTTCGATCGCGGCAATGCCGGCCTTGATCGCGGCCGAGTTGACGTTGAACGGGCTGCGCACGCGGTTGAGCACGTCGACGATGTTTTCGGGGCCGTAGAGCCAGCCGAGGCGCACCGCGGCAAGGCCATGGATCTTGGAGAAGGTGCGGCACATCACGACGTTTTCCGACGTCGCCACCAGCTCGATGCCGGCCTCGTAGTCGTTGCGCTGCACGTATTCGGCATAGGCGGCGTCGAGCACGAGGATGACGTTCGGCGGCAGCGCCTTGTGCAGGCGCTTGACCTCATCGAACGGCACATAGGTGCCGGTCGGGTTATTCGGGTTGGCGAGGAAGACGATGCGCGTGCGCGGCGTCACGGCCGCGATCATGGCATCGACATCGACGGTGTGGTTCTTTTCCGGCACGGCGATCGGCTTGGCGCCGCGGCTGAGCGAATAGATGGGATACATCAGGAAGCCGTACTGCGAGTACACGACTTCGTCGCCATCGGTCAGGTAGGCTTGCGCCAGCATGTTCAGAAGGTCGTCGGAGCCGGCGCCGCAAACGATGCGCGCCGGGTCGAGCCCATAGACGCGGCCGATGGCGTTGCGCAGTTCGATCACCGCGCCGTCCGGATAATCTTCGAGCTTGCCGGCTGCGGCCTGATAGGCAGCGACCGCCTTCGGCGAGGGACCGAGCGGGCTTTCGTTCGACGACAGCTTGTAGATCTTGTCGACGCCGGGCGCGCTGCTTTTGCCGGGGACGTAAGGCGCGATGTCGAGCACGCCGGGACGCGGAACGGGACGGTTTGCAGTCATGGTCAGCCTCAATTTTCGTCATGCCCCGCGAAGGCGGGCATCCAGCAAGTGCCTTAAGAGCTGGGTTGCCCGCTTTCGCGGGCAATGACGCCGTGGGTATTGTCAGGCCTTGTCGGCGGCAACCGTATAGCGGGTTGCGTGGCTGCCGACGAGGGCCATTGAGCGGACGGTGGCGCCGGCCTTGGCCAGCACCTGGGCAATATCGTGGATGTTCTGGCCGCTCGGCAGCGTGACAAGCAGGGCCGCGCCGTCGAAGGCGCGGTCGGGCACCGCGAGGAATTCGGCCATGGTGGTCAGCGTCTGGGCCGCCTTGGCGCTCCAGCCCGAAACGCGGACACTCCAGACTTCGACCTCGGTGGCGCGGGCATCGTCGGCGACGCGGGAGATGACGAATACCGGCAGCGCGGCCGGATGGTCGTGGCGTTCGACGAAGGGCAGACGGGCGATGATCTTCGGCGCCGCGTCGAATTCGAGCGCGGTCCACCAGGCGCCGGCGCTGACCGAGGAAATCACCGGCACCAGGCCGAGATCGCCGCGCGATTCCGACACCGCGGCGACGACGCCGGCGGCTCCCATATGCGGCACCAGCGGCACCGTGAAGCCGAAATGGAAGCGTGCTGAATCGCGCATCTGCGCGTCGCCGGCCGAGAAGTCGGCATGGGCGGAGAAGTTCTGCTGAACGTATGTGAACGTCGCGATGATGACGCGCCAGATGCTCTCGACGGTATCGAGCGGCAGGATGCCTTTATGACGCTCGGCGAGCCGCCGCATCATCTGCGCTTCGCGCATCGGTCGGAACGCCGAGCCGCTCTCCTGACTTTTCTTGACCTCGATCAGGCGGTCGATGATGTGGCCGCGCTCCATCAAAAGCTGGTGCATGGACTCATCGATGCGGTCGATGTCCTTGCGGAGTTCGGTCAGGTCGATGGGTTTGGGCGGCGTGCTCATGGGCGGCATTGATAGGAAAGACGGGCCTTAAAGGCAAAGAAAACATAACCTTGGCCTCAATAAGGGCGGCCGCCCAACGCCCTGCAGCCGCGGTCCCGGCTTGACGTGGCCAAGGGTGGAGAATAAGTAAAAGGGACTTCGTGGTCATTTGAGCCGGCCGGCTTGCAGCCACGTTAAACAACTCGCTAAACAGGCCGGGGAACATCAAGGGTCCCGGCCGAACCTTCGTTCAGGCCGGGTTTTTTATGGCCTGATGTGTCCGGGAGGCTGCCCCCGCGGCGGCCGTGTTCGAGAATGAACGTCAAGCCTGACCAGGCGGATCTGGCGCGCGATCAGATCGTCCGCGATGCCGACAATCCGCGCGATTCCATCGTCGCCCGCTTCGGCGCCGACAAGCCGCTCAAACTCGATGCGGGCGTCGATCTGTCGCCGTTTCAAATCGCCTACACGACCTATGGCACGCTGAACGCGGACCGCTCCAATGCCGTTCTGATCTGCCACGCGCTGACCGGCGACCAGCACGTCAACAACACCCACCCGGTGACCGGCAAGAACGGCTGGTGGGAGACGCTGATCGGCCCCGGCAAGCCGATCGATACCGAGCGCTATTTCATCATCTGCACCAACGTGCTCGGCGGCTGCATGGGCACCACCGGGCCGGCCTCGACCAATCCGGCGACCGGCAAGCCCTGGGGGCTGGAATTTCCCGTCATCACCATCCGCGACATGGTGCGTGCGCAGGCCATGTTGCTCGACCATCTCGGCATCGAGACCCTGTTCGCCGTGGTCGGCGGCTCGATGGGCGGCATGCAGGTGCTGCAATGGGCGGCGAGCTATCCGGAGCGTGTCTTCGCGGCGCTGCCGATTGCCACCGCCACACGGCACTCGGCGCAGAACATCGCCTTCCACGAGGTCGGCCGCCAGGCGATCATGGCCGATCCGGAATGGAAGGGCGGGCGCTATCACCTCGAAGGCGCCAACCCGCGCCGCGGCCTCGCGGTCGCGCGGATGGGCGCGCACATCACTTACCTGTCGGACGCGGCGCTGCATCGCAAGTTCGGCCGCAATTTCCAGGATCGTGAGCGGGCCACGTTTTCGTTCGACGCCGATTTCCAGGTCGAGAGCTATTTGCGCCACCAGGGCATTTCATTTGTCGAGCGCTTCGACGCCAATTCCTATCTCTATCTGACGCGGGCCATGGATTATTTCGATCTCGCCGCGGACAATGGCGGCGTGCTCGCCAATGCGTTCAAGGACACACCGACGCGTTTCTGTGTGATCTCGTTCACCAGCGATTGGCTGTTTCCGACACCGGAATCGCGCGCCATCGTCCACGCGCTCAACGCCGCCCGAGCGCGGGTTTCGTTTGCCGAGATCGTCACCGACAAGGGGCACGATGCTTTCCTGCTCGATGAGCCGGAAATGTTCGCCATCGTGCGTGGCTTCCTCGACGGTGCCGGCAAGGCGCGAGGGCTGCCGTGGCTTTCGGCACGAAAATAGCGATCAAGGTTGGCAAAAGCGTCATGAGCGACAGAAAACTTCATCCGCAGGTTCGCAACAGCAGCGGCGCGCGCGTCGATCTCATGCTGGTCAGCGAAATGGTTGAACGCGATGCCAAGGTGCTCGATGTCGGCTGTGGCGACGGCGAGTTGCTGCAGATCCTCGCGGATACGCGCAACGTCGATGGCCGCGGTATCGAATTGTCTCGTGAAGGCGTCAATGAATGCGTGGCCAAGGGACTGGCTGTGATCCAGGGCGATGCCGACACCGACCTTGCCGACTATCCCAATGACGCCTTCGATTACGTCATCCTGTCGCAGACCTTGCAGGCGACGCGTCAGCCCCGCGTGGTGCTCGAGCACATGCTGAGGATCGGCCGGCACGCCATCGTCTCGTTCCCGAATTTCGGCCACTGGACGGTGCGCATGCAGCTCATGTTCCAGGGGCACATGCCGCAGACCGACATCCTGCCATACAGCTGGTACGACACGCCGAATATCCACCATTGCACGATCAAGGATTTCGTCCAGCTCTGCCAGACCGTCGGTGTCTCGATCGACAAGGCGGTCGCGCTCAATGCCTGGGGTTCGCCGCTGCGCCTCAATGCGCCGTGGTGGTTCTGGAACATGTTCGGCGAGCAGGGGGTGTTTCTGCTCAGCCGAAAAGACTGAGCGCCACCGTCATCTTCCGTCTTCGCGAGGACGATGCATGTGGTGAACGCGCATGGTTAAATCGTGCGTGTTCACCATGCCGTTTCACCATGTCGTTTCACCGTTAATTCAATCCGATCATTTGTCGAAAATTGTCCGTGCTATCCCGGAACCGAAAGCGCGCGCTGCTTCGCGCGAAGCAGATTGGGAATCGGGGACACATCCATGCGGACCATGCGAATGGTGGCTGCCCTCAGCAGCATCGCGCTGATCGCATTTATCGAACCGGCGATCGGCAAGCCGGCGCAGCAGGCCAAGCCGAAGGCTGCTCAGCAAGCGACGCAAACGAAGAACAAGTCGCTCGCTCATCGCGCGCACCGCGAGGCCAACGCCAACCGGCTGCGCAGCACCGCGATTTCTGCGCCGCCGAAGGCGCCGCTGACCGGCTGGCCGGCGCTCGTGAAAGAAGCGCGCAAATATATGGGCACCAATCCGACCGCGCGTGACCGCCTGTGGTGCGCGACCTTCATGAACATGGTGCTCGCCAAGGTCGGCTACTCAGGCACCAATTCGGACGCCGCGCGCTCGTTCGCGCAATATGGCCGCCGCATCCACGAGCCGCGCGTCGGCGCCATTGCCGTGCTCACGCGCGGCAAAAATGGCGGGCACGTCGGCGTGGTCTCCGGTATCGACCCGAGCGGCAACCCGATCATCATTTCCGGCAATCACGGCCGCAAGGTCGGCGAGGCGATCTATCCGCGCTCGCGCGTGATTGCCTATGTCATGCCGACGGACCGCGGAGCGCCCACAGCGCAATATGCAGCCCGCAGCGCGCCGCAAAAGGGCGCGGAAAACGAATTCGACTCGCCGATTGCCGAACTGCTCGCCGTCATCGAATCCGAATACAACGCCAAGGGCCGCCCCCAGGGCACGGGACCGCAGCCGCGTCCGGTGCCGCCGTCGCAGGCACATCGCGATTTGCCGCTTGACCCGGCGCTCGCCGAATTCCTCGGTCTCAAGGAACGCGCGCCGGTCCCGCCGCAGCGCCCGGTGCCGCAGCAGGAGGCGGCGCGTCCGCAGTTGCAGCGTCAGCCGCAACAGGTGTCGCGCATGCCGGTGATGCAGCAGGCTCCGTCGCGGCGGCCCGAACTGCGCGTCGAGCAACGCGCGCCGGGCCGTGTGGCTTCGAGCGGCCTCACGGTCGCGCGCTAAAACTGCTTCGGTCATTCCGGACGCCGCGATAGCGGCGATCCGGAATCCATACGCCGCAGCGCTGGGGATATGGATTCCGGGCTCGCGGCCTTCCGGCCGCGCCCCGGGATGACAGGTCAAAATAGCGCGTTGACTTTCAGCGCGTCGCCCTCTGCGATGTCGCCGCCCTCGATCACCTCGGCATAGATCCCGCAATCCATGTGATTGAAGGTCTGCATCAGCGACTTCGGGACATTGAGGTCGCGCGCCGCGGTGACCGGATCGACATTGGTCGCGGCGCAGCGGACGATGCGCTTGACGACCTTCAGCCGCGCCTTGGCGCCGACCTCGATTTCCTGATTAAGCAGGTCGAACTCACGCCAGGCCGGCCAGCCGCTGACGTGGATGTTGCCGCGGAAGCGCAGCGGATCGACTGGCTGCCCGATCGCGTCCTCAATAGCAGCGACCGAGGCCAGGTTGATGATCGACACGACCTTCTTGGCGACGTCGGAGAAACTGTGCGGGCCGTCCGGGGCGGCTTCGCCGGACAGGACCTTGGGCGGGCCGCTCAATTCGGCCGGCATGAACTTGCGGATATAGGCTTCAACCACCAGCCGGCCCTCCCTGGTCCGCAGGTCGGCGCGGACGGCCTCGCGGCCCTCGTGCCGGATGGTGAGGGTGTGGCTGGCCTCCTCGTAGTCGGTCTTCAGGCTGGCCAGCCGCTCGTTCCGCATCAGCATCAGGAAGCGGGTCTTGGGGAAATAGGCGGGCTGAGCCGGGTCGAACCCGGTCGGGCCGTTCTCGATGGCATAGAGCCGGTCGGCCGGCAGGGTCAGCCCGGCCGTCAGGTGGACCTGCGGCAATTTCTGCGGCGACAGGCCCTTAACGGGATAGCGGTAGATGGCGTTTATAACGGCCTGATCGTTCATGGAAATCGTCCGCAGAAACCGGCGCCGCCGGAATGGGTTAAGTCTGACCTATATCAAGCCGCCTGGCTCTTCAAACCGGCAAAATGGCACCCACATAAGGTCCAACAGGCCGCCGTCAGGGGCCTGAAGAAGCATGACCCCGAAAAGTGGATACCGGTTTTCGGATCAGGTCATGCTCGTCAAAGAGCCGGCGCCTTCAAGGGCCGAGGGAGTTAGACGATGAACTTCGAGAAATATACCGACCGTGCCCGCGGGTTTGTGCAATCCGCCCAGTCTCTGGCCCTGCGCGAGGGCCACCAGCAATTCGCCCCCGAACATCTCCTGAAAGTCCTGCTCGACGACCCCGAAGGGTTGGCGGCGGGCCTGATCGACCGTTCCGGCGGCAATTCCCGTCAGGCCCTGCAGCAGACCGAAGCCGCGCTGGCCAAGCGGCCAAAAGTGTCCGGTGCCGGTGCTGGCCAGGTCTATCTCGACCCCGCGCTGGCGCGGGTCTTCGATGCCGCCGAAAAGGCGGGCGAGAAGGCCGGCGACAGCTTCGTCACCGTCGAGCGCCTGCTGCTGGCGCTGGCTGTCGAGAAGGACAGCGAGGCCGGCAAGGCGCTGTCGCGCGCCGGGGTGACGCCGCAGAATCTCAATGCCGCCATCGAAGCCCTGCGCAAGGGCCGCACGGCGGATTCGGCGTCTGCCGAGAACGCCTATGACGCTCTGAAGAAATATGCCCGCGACCTGACGCAGGCGGCGCGCGAGGGCAAGATCGATCCGGTCATTGGCCGCGACGAGGAAATCCGCAGGACAATTCAAGTTCTCTCGCGCCGGACCAAGAACAACCCCGTCCTGATCGGTGAGCCCGGCGTCGGCAAGACCGCGATCGTCGAGGGCCTTGCCCAGCGCATCGTCAATGGCGACGTGCCGGAAAGCCTCAACGACAAGAAGCTGCTGTCGCTCGACATGGGCGCGCTCATTGCCGGCGCGAAATATCGCGGCGAGTTTGAGGAGCGCCTCAAGGCGGTGCTCAACGAAGTCACCTCGGCCGAGGGCGGCATCATCCTGTTCATCGACGAGATGCATACGCTGATCGGCGCCGGCAAGGCCGACGGCGCGATGGACGCGTCGAACCTGCTCAAGCCGGCGCTGGCGCGCGGCGAACTGCACTGCATCGGCGCGACCACGCTCGATGAATACAAGAAGCACGTCGAGAAGGACGCCGCTCTGGCGCGGCGGTTCCAGCCCGTGTTCGTCGCCGAGCCCACGGTCGAGGATACGATCTCGATCCTGCGCGGCCTCAAGGACAAGTACGAGCAGCACCATGGTGTGCGCATCGCCGACAGTGCGATCGTCGCGGCGGCGACCTTGTCGAACCGCTACATCACCGACCGCTTCCTGCCCGACAAGGCCATCGACCTTGTCGATGAGGCGGCGGCGCGGCTCAAGATGCAGGTCGATTCCAAGCCGGAAGAACTCGACTCGATCGACCGCGAAATCGTGCGACGGAAGATCGAGCAGGAAGCCCTGAAGAAAGAAACCGATCCGGGCTCCAGGGATCGCCTGAAGAATCTCGAGGTCGAACTGGCTTCGCTCGAGAAGCAGTCGGCCGATCTCACAAGCCGCTGGAAGGCGGAAAAGGAAAAGCTCGGCTCGGCGACCGAACTCAAGAAGCAGCTCGACGACGCGCGCAATGAACTCGCCATTGCCCAGCGCAAGGGCGAGTACCAGAAGGCGGGCGAACTGGCCTATGGCCGCATCCCCGAACTCGAGAAAAAGCTCAAGGACGTCGAGGCGCGCGGCAATCAGGGCGCCATGGTCGAGGAGACCGTGACCGCCGATCATGTCGCCGGCGTGGTGTCGCGCTGGACCGGCGTGCCGGTCGACAAGATGCTGGAGGGCGAGAAGGATAAGCTGCTGCGCATGGAAGAGGCGATCGGCAAGCGCGTCATTGGCCAGCGGGAAGCCGTTGCCGCCGTGTCGACCGCGGTGCGCCGTGCCCGCGCCGGCCTGCAGGATCCGAACCGGCCGATCGGCTCGTTCATGTTCCTCGGCCCCACCGGTGTCGGCAAGACCGAACTGACCAAGGCGCTCGCCGAATATCTGTTCGACGACGAGAACGCGCTGCTGCGCATCGACATGTCGGAGTACATGGAGAAACACGCGGTGTCGCGCCTCATCGGCGCGCCTCCGGGCTATGTCGGTTATGACGAAGGTGGCGCGCTGACCGAAGCGGTGCGGCGCCGGCCCTATCAGGTCGTGCTGTTCGACGAGATCGAGAAGGCGCATCCCGACGTGTTCAACGTCCTGCTGCAGGTGCTCGACGACGGCCGCCTGACCGACGGCCAGGGGCACACCGTCGATTTCCGCAATACCTTGATCGTCATGACGTCGAACCTCGGCGCCGACTATCTGGTGAATCAGCCGGAGGGTGAAGACACCGACGCGGTGCGCGATCAGGTGATGGGCGTGGTGCGCTCGGCGTTCCGGCCGGAGTTTCTCAACCGCGTTGACGAGATCATCCTGTTCCACCGCCTGCAGAAGTCGGAGATGACCTCGATCGTCGATATCCAGATGAAGCGGCTGCAGAAGCTGCTCGACGACCGCAAGATTGTCGTCACGCTGGAGCCGTCGGCCCGCGAATGGCTGGCGAACAAGGGCTGGGATCCGGCTTACGGTGCGCGTCCGCTCAAGCGCGTGATCCAGAAGTCGGTGCAGGACCCGCTCGCCGAGATGATCCTGTCCGGCACGATCAAGGATGGCGAGACGGTCGTTGTATCGGGCAGCCCGCTCGGCCTGTCGTTCAACGGGCGGCTGGCCGCGGCGGCGTAAGACGATAGTCGCACACTCAGGCCTGCTTCCTCTCCCCTTGGGGGAGAGGGTTGGGGTGAGGGGGCAAGTGTCTCTCGATGGTTTGTAACCCCTCACCCGACGCGCCAAGGCGCGTCGACCTCTCCCTATGGGAGAGGTGAAGACAAGAAACTACTTCCACATGCCCCGCATCCTGGCGCCGAGATCGATCGGCGGGCGCTGCGTTGGCGCGCCTGGTGCCGCCGCGCGTGGCGGCGGCCAGGAGCGGTTGTCGAAGTGCTTCAGCATCGCATTGGGAATGAAGCGCGTGCGCTGCGCATAGACGTGGCGGTCGCCGCTTGAATGCTGGCCGTGGGTGAAGAAGCGCTGCGGCACCATCAGGTGCAGTTGATCGCGCGCGCGCGTCATGGCGACATAGAGCAGGCGGCGCTCTTCCTCGATCTCCGTCGTCGAGCCGGTGGAGAGGTCCGACGGCAGGCAGCCATCGACGGTGTTCAACAGATAAACCGAATTCCATTCCTGGCCCTTGGCCGAATGGATGGTCGAGAGGATGAGATAATCCTCGTCGAGCAGCGGCGGGCCGGACTGGTCGCTGGTGGCGTCCGGCGGGTCGAGCGTCAGTTCGGTGAGGAAGCGCTCGCGGCTCGGATAGCTGGCCGCGATCTGCGCCAATTGCTGTAGATCGGCTTCGCGCGCCGCAGCGTCCTCGTGGATGCGCTCCATATGCGGCGTGTACCAGCGCACGATGGCGTCGATGTCATCCGGCCAGCCAACGGCGTTGCGCGACAGCAGGCCGAGTGTGTCGTCGAATTCCTGCCAGCATTCGCTCGTCGCTGCCGGCGGCTTGAACTCGGACAGAGCGCGCATCGGATCGCCGCTCGCCGCCATTTTGTCGAGCAGCTTGCCGGCGGTGCCGGGGCCGATGCCGGGCATGAGCTGCGCCACCCGGAAGCCGGCGACCCGGTCGCGCGGATTCTGCACGAAGCGCAGCACCGCGAGCACATCCTTGATGTGCGAGGCCTCGAGGAATTTGAGGCCGCCGAATTTCACGAATGGAATGTTCCGCCGCGTCAGCTCGACCTCGAGCCCGGCGCTGTGGCTCGAGGTGCGGAACAGCACCGCCTGCTGCTTGAGCGCAACGCCGGCCTCGCGGTTCTTCAGGATGCTGGCGACGATGTAGCCCGCCTGCGCGACGTCATCGGCGACATTGACCACGGCCGGCTTGTCCGCCGAGGCGCGGTCCGACCACAGATTTTTGGTGAAGCGTTCGCTGGCGAGTTCGATCACCGCATTGGCCGCGGCAAGGATGGCCTGCGTCGAGCGGTAATTGCGCTCCAGCGTCACGACCGTTGCGCGCGGCGAGAAATGGCCGGGAAAATCGAGAATGTTGCGCACCGTCGCGGCGCGGAAAGAATAGATCGACTGCGCGTCGTCGCCGACCACGGTCATGCCGCGGCCATCGGGCTTGAGCCCGAGCAGGATCGAGGCCTGCAGCCGGTTGGTGTCCTGATATTCATCGACCATGACATGATCGAAGCGCGAGGCAATCTCGGCAGCGAGCGCGCCTTCCAGCATCACCTGCGACCAGTAGAGCAGCAGATCGTCGTAATCGAGGACGTTCTGCCGCTGTTTGGCCTCGACATAGGCGGCGAACAATGTGCGCAGCTCGCCTTCCCATTCGGCGCACCACGGGAAGAAATTGCCGAGCGTCTCATCCAGCGGCGCGGTCGCGTTCACCGCGCGCGAATAGATCGACAGGCAGGTTCCCTTCATCGGGAATCGCTTGTGCATCTTCGACATGCCGAGTTCGTGCCGCACGAGATTCATCAGGTCGGCGGAGTCCTCGCGATCGTGGATCGTGAAGGCCGGATCGAGCCCGATGTCGCGGGCGTGCTCGCGCAGCAATCGCGCGCCGATGGCGTGGAAGGTCCCGGACCACGACATCGCGCCGGCCATGACGCCGCCATTCGCGCCAAAGACCTGAGCGGTGATGCGCTCGACGCGCCGCTGCATCTCGGCGGCGGCGCGGCGCGAGAAGGTCAGCAGCAGAATGCGCCGCGGATCGGCGCCGCTGACGATGAGATGCGCGACCCGGTGCGCCAAAGTGTTGGTTTTGCCGGAACCGGCACCGGCGATGATCAGGAGCGGCGTGGCATCGGCAAGCGAGTCGCCGGTCTTGCTGCCATGCTCGACCGCTGCGCGCTGCTCGGCGTTGAGCTTGCCAAGATAATCGATCGGCGCAGCGGCGATGGGCGTCGCGATGTTCATGCTTGTACAAAGCATGAACGAGGCTGATTCGTCGCGTATCTTGTGATCTCGCTCCGTCCGGGAGGGGCGAGAAGAGCTTACCGCGCGGTCGAAGCCATCCGCGACGGCTTGCGCGCCATGATCGCGTCGAGGCGTTCGCGCTCTTGTTCGAACGCAGTCATCATGGAACCAGCGAGTTCGCGGCCGCGTGGCAGTTTGATGCGCATCGGATCGACGAAGCGGCCGTTGACGCGGATCTCGTAGTGCACATGAGCGCCGGTCGACAGACCGGTCGAGCCGACGAATCCGATCACCTGACCCTGACGGATGCGCTTGCCGGCTTCCATGCCGCGCGCGAACGCGCTCATGTGGCCATAGGCGGTCTCATAACCGTTGTTGTGCTTGATCAGGATGAACTTGCCATAGCCGGATTCCCAGCCTTCGCGTTCGACGACGCCGTTGCCGGCGGCGTAGATCGGCGTGCCGGTGGGCGCAGCCCAGTCCACGCCCGTGTGCATCTTGGTGTAACCGAGGATCGGGTGGCGGCGGATGCCGAAGCCCGAGCGCATGATGCCCGCGACCAGCGGTTTGCGGACCAGAAACTTCTTCGCGCTCTTGCCGGCCTCGTCATAGTAGTCGACGAGACCATCGTCCGGGGACTGGAAGCGATAGAACTTCTTCACTTCGCCGCCGACGGTCAGCGCGGCAAAAAGCACGTCATTGCGACTCTCGGCGCCCGGCGTTTCGTCTTCGCCGGCATACAGCACTTCGAAGGAATCCCCTGGCTGTACCTTGCGCTGGAAGTCGACGTCGTAAGAATAGATTTTGATCAGTTCGTCGATCAGCGGTCGCGGAATCTGGTTGCGCAGCGCCGTCTCGTAGACGCTCTGATAGAGCCGCACGCCCGTGCCGTCGTCGTTTTCTTCATCGTTCTGATCGGCATTCTGCGCGATTTCGCTGTCAACATTGCGGACATCGACGGCGACGTATTGGCCGGCGTCGGACAACGCAGCCACGGCCTCGACGCCACTTTCGTTGGCTACAATCACGCGGATAGGGCGCTGGTTCGTTGAACCGGGGGCCGGCGCTATCAGGACGCGCAGCTTGTGGCCGTCCTTCAGCGCATCGCGACCTTTCGGGCCAAGTACGGCGGTCACCGCACCGATATCAGCGGCGCCGGCGCCCAGGTCCTTGAGGATCGAGGCGACGCTGTCGCCCTTCTTCGCGACCACGATCTTTTCGTTGAAGGCGTTGCCGCCGGTCGTCTGGTTCGTTGTCTTCGGCAGCAGCGTGATGTTTTCAGGGACGATGCGGGCCTCGAAGCCGGCATAGGGATCGGGCGCCGCGGGGCCGGCGTAAGCCAGCTTGATGCCGGTGATGTTGTTGGCGCCGGCGAGATGGTTCGCCGATTTGCCACTCCATTCGGCGGCTTCCTTGACGCGCGCCGTCACCTCATCGGTGGGCGTCTGCAGCGCGATCTTCAGGCGCGGCATCATGGGCTCGAGATCGCGCATCACAAAGGAGACTTCGGCGTCGGGCTCGGCGGCGGGCGCGTCTTCGGGAATGGCGCCGGCGCCCGGCGTATTTTCCGCGAGCATGGCTTGCGGATTGAACGGCGGAATGTCGGCCGACAGATTGCTTGTCGACAAGGCCAGATTGCCGGCGACCCGGACGAAGGGGCGCACGCGCACGACTTCGTGGTTGCCGACGCGGCTCGTGGTCGAGACGCGGATCACTTGTTTGGCGAAGGACGGCTCTTCGGCCGTCTGCAGCCGATCGCCCTTGCGGGCGCCGAGACGCTCGGCCGCGGGAGCGAGTGCGCCGCGCAGCGCGACTTCGACGCGCTCGGGCAGGGTGGCGAAATTGGCCTCGCCGTCGAGGGATGTAAAAACGGCGCCGCCCATGAGAGCAGCGCCGCACAATGCGGTCAGAATAGTACCGGCGAACCACTGCACGGAGACGCGGCGGCGGTCGACGAAGCCGGAATCGCCGCCATCGACCGACAGCGGGGCTTCATGGCCGAGCTCGATCATGTCGTGAATTTTTGCTCGATTTGCGCGTGACCTGATCTCGTCCAAGTCTTCTAGCCCTCTCGCGCCGCTTGATCGGCAATGCCATTGCCGTGAGCGTTTCTGCTTTTGCCGAGCCTGCCCTGGCCGGGAGGCCTGACGGAGTCGGAACGAACGGCCGGATCAGTCGCCGAATTCGGCGGCACGATGCCTGCCGGGGCCGGGTCCGTCAACGACCGTGGCCGCTACCTAACGCACACCTGTTGGAAGCATCGGCGATCGCCCCTTGGGCCAAGGCTGGCCCCTCCAGAAAATCGCCAGATAATTTCTGTGTCCAAGAGGGCCTGCGAATATGGCCTGAGTACGGCGTCGGGCCGATATCGGGTCCAAATCCAAGATACGTCCCCGATTGTGAGGCATTTCCGTCGGTTTTCTTGGCAAAAAAGGCGTTTCGCAAACTGTCACAAGAACGTATTTTTTGCGGTTGACACGGGGGAGCGCCCTAACCTATATACCCACCCATCGGCGCGCCGCACCGCACTTTACGGCCTGACGGCGCGCCTCCGAAATCCTCACTGGTTCAGTGAAAATGCTTCCGACAGTCATCGGCGGCACTAAGGGTTTTCGGCGCTTTTCTGTCCAGCCGGGCCACCGGTTGGTCGGGGTCCTCGGATCCCGGGTTGTTTGACAAGTAAATCGGAAGAAAGAGAAACGTGGACGGCGGGGTCCTTGCGGACCGCAGTTCGGGTTGAAGCAATTCAGCGCGGCTACGGTCGGAAGAGACTTCTGACGGTCTACGTTTTCAAAGGTACATCGCTGGTCAAGCAATTGATCAGTGGGTGGACCTCGTCAAAACGTGAGAACTTTGCGCAAGCAAAGCTCGACCAGTCAGTTTCAAAAATCTCATCCAACTTGAGAGTTTGATCCTGGCTCAGAGCGAACGCTGGCGGCAGGCCTAACACATGCAAGTCGAGCGCCGTAGCAATACGGAGCGGCAGACGGGAGAGTAACACGTGGGAACGTGCCCTTTGGTTCGGAATAACTCAGGGAAACTTGAGCTAATACCGGATAAGCCCTTCGGGGGAAAGATTTATTGCCATTGGAGCGGCCCGCGTCGGATTAGCTAGTTGGTGAGGTAATGGCTCACCAAGGCGACGATCCGTAGCTGGTCTGAGAGGATGACCAGCCTCACTGGGACTGAGACACGGCCCAGACTCCTACGGGAGGCAGCAGTGGGGAATATTGGACAATGGGCGCA
>DATMEX010000007.1:0-52395 GCA_035556455.1 Pseudolabrys sp. | reverse complement strand
CTCTCATCCGGCAGGCCGGGCTTTGCCGTGACCTCGATGTCGAGCGGGACGACAGGAAGCGCGCGGTCGAACGTCGAGGCGGCGGCGTCCGGCGCCGCGACCGTCTTCACGGGGATGTCGATGCCGAGTGCCTGTGCCCGGTCGCGATAAAGGTCCGGATCGCCGATGACGTAGAACGGCGGAACATGAAGTTCGGCGCGGCGGCGCCAGACCTCGAGCGTCAGTTCGGGTCCGATCCCCGCCGGTTCGCCAAGGGTGAGCGCCAGAGGAAGGCCGGAGCCGGGCATCATTTGTATTCGATCATCGCCGACTTGCGGATGTCTTCGAGGAACTTTTTTGATTCCGCCTCATAACGCTCATTGAAGAGCTTCTCGCGCATTTCCTTCTTGGCGGGCGAGTCTGCGGCACTTTCCTTTTTGCCGCACAGGGCGAACATCTGCCAGCCCTGCGGCGTCGCTTCCGGCGCGCTCAAACGACCGATATCGATCTGGGCCAGCATCTCGCGGAGTTGCTCGGGAAGATCCGAGGAGTTGCGAGTCACCGGCTCGCGCACGGCGACGTCGCGCAGGCCGCGCGCCAGCCGGATGCCTGAATCGCAGCTTGTGAAGCGACCGCGCAGGTTCTCGGCTTCGCGCCGTTTGGCGTCAGCAATGCCGGGGGTGGCGCTGGACGGAATGATCACCGTGATCGGATAGAGCGTGTAGACGTAGCCGGTGACGTTTTCCTGCTGGTTCGAGGTGCGCAGGGCATTGGCAACGTCGGCATCGCCAACCTGGAGGCTGGAGCCGAAGCGGCCGCGCACCAACTGGCTCCACACGATCTGCGCTCTGAGACGCGCCTTGAGCGCCGCCGGGGAAATGCCGCTGCGCTCGAGCATCTGGCCAAACTGGGCCGGCGACAAACGCTGGCGCTGCGCCATATTCTCGAAGGCGGTATCGACTTCCTTATCGCCGATATCGAGCCCGTAGTATTTAGCCTTGGCGAGCTTGAGGCGATCGTCGATCAGTTCGTTGATGACTTCCTGCCGCGACGGTGCTTTGCGCGTCGAGGTGGCAATGAGCTTGCTGCGCTGCGAGATGTCGAGTTCGGTAATCGGCGAACCGTTGGCGACCACCACGACCTGGGCGCGCGCCGGGCCGGGCGCGAGCAGCACCGTGAGCGCCGCAGCGGCCAAGGCGCCGGCGATCCAGCTTCGGTTCGGTTGGGGTTTCCTCGCCATCACCGGCATCGTCCGATCCATCATATCCAGCTCAGCATCCTATACAGATCCATCGTCAGGCACGTTTTCGGGTATTTGAGTACCGCGTCGCCTCTGACGGCGAGACGCGGCGAGGCGTCACTGATTAGTGCCGCCGAAGCCCTGGCTGACCGACGTGCCGCCCAGCGTGCGCAGGCTCAGCTGCAGCATCACGGTGTGGTTGTTCGAGACGTTGCCGCTGTAGGTGTAATTAGTAATGTAATTCACGGCCAAGATGAGGCAGTCGTCGATATAGCCGAGGCCGAGGCGCGTCTGGGCGAACTTCTTGTCGTTGATGTCGTAGAGGGCCTGGCCGAGCACCACCCAGTTGGCGTCAAGCTTGTACTGGCCGGACCCCAGGATGCCCTGACGGCGATCCAGGAAGCCGATGAGGGGCTGCGCCGCATAGTCGCCGTACATCACCGAGCCGTTCCAGCGGTCGAAGCTGGCGCTCGCTTCGAGCTCCATGCGCTGCATGGCGAAACTGCTCTGATCGAAGCGGAAGCGTGACGTGAAGGTGAAAATGCTGGTCGGCTGGTAGGACAGGCGGGCCACGTAGTCGGACTGACGCGTATCGAGGCCGCTTCCGAGGCCGGTATTGGTGCTGTCGGCGACGGCGAAGGAGTTCTGGCCGAACAGGCTGTAGGACTGGCCGAACAGGGCGTTGACGAACCCACCCTTGTTGAACTGCGCGGTGTACTGGATGCCGTAGTTGACCCGGCCGCCGCCTTCGGCGCGGTCATAGCCAGAGAACTTGTCGACCTTGAACAGATTGG
Organism: Pseudolabrys sp.; assembly: GCA_035556455.1. Classification (GTDB taxonomy): domain Bacteria; phylum Pseudomonadota; class Alphaproteobacteria; order Rhizobiales; family Xanthobacteraceae; genus Pseudolabrys. Next base: position 50,382 of record DATMEX010000007.1, on the reverse strand, counting down.
TGTCGTCGAAAATCAGGCTCTGGCCGTCTTCGTTGATCCACTTGCCGATCTGGCTTTCGTTCGGCCGGACGATGACCTGCGCGATAGGCTCGAGAGTCTGGGTGCCCCATGAACTGGCATTGATGAAGGGGAAGCGGTACTCGAGGCCGACGGTCGGCATGGCGCGGACGAGGTCGGTGCGGCCGGTGTTGACGTAGTTGCCGACGTTCGGGTCGTTCGTCACGTCCATCGAGCCGGCGTCGACGCGGATCGATGCGAAAGGTGTGAACACTTGGCCAAGGCCGTCGGTGATGCTGCGCCTCCAGTGCGTTTCCGCGCTGAAGCGGCTGAAGGAGCCGGGCGTGCCGCGCAACAAACAGTTCGCCGAATTCTTCACGCGGACGTCGGCGGTGTTGCACTCGCCGCTGAGCTGAGCGGTTTTGGTGATGGCGTCGAAATTGGCCTGGGTGCGCGACAGGCTGGTGAAATTGAACTTGAAGCCGAGCTCGCCGCCCACGACCGGACGATCGACGGTGTAGTCGTAGTCGATGACCGGATGGACGACCGGGATTTGCGCCTGCACGTCGGATTCAGAGAAGCCGAGATAGTACATGCTGCGGGCGTCGAAATAGCTGCGATTGCCGCGGCCGGTCAGGTAGAGTTGCGACTTGCCTTCGGCCAGCCCGGTCTGCAGCGGATCGGTGACGCGGTACTGCGACAGGCGCGGGTTGTAGTCCTGCAGGAACGAGCGGTCGGACACCAGCAGCGCATCCCAGCCCCAAGCCCATTTGTCATTGAGGGCAAAGCGGCCGCTCGACTCGACGCTGCCGCGATTGTCGCGGAAGCCCGGCGTGGGGTTGCCGTTGCGATAGAAGTAGCTCGTATCGGCCTGCTGTATGCCGGCGGCGCGGATCGAATAGGCGCCATTGATGAGCCGCTGGCGGAACTCGCCCTGGAGCAGCACGCCCTGCTTGGTCGTGAGCATCGGCGCGAAGGTCGCGTCGTAATCGGGGGCCAGCGCCCAGTAGTAGGGAATCTCTACCGCGGTCCCGTACTTCGAGCTCGTCGAGATCGTCGGCATCAGGAAGCCGGTCTTGCGCTTCACGGTCGGATCGGGCGCCGAGAAGTAGGGCAGATACATCAGCGGCTGGCCGAAGAATTCGATCCGGGCGTCCTCGAAATAGATCATCTTCTCGCCCTGATCGTGGACGATCCGGGCGGCCTTCACCTGCCACTGCGGCGGCTTTTGCGGGTTATCCTTGCAGGGCTCGCAGGCTGTGTAGACGCCGTTGTGGAACACGGTGTAGTTGCCGCCGCTGCGCTCGGCCGAAGCGGCAGCCATACGGGTGCGATCCGGCGTCTCGACGTGCAGTGAATCGACGAAGCCGTCACGGTAGTCGTCGGCCAGATCCATCACCTGGCCGTGCGTGACCTTGCCGTCCTCTTCGGTGAGGCGGACATTGCCCTCGGCGCGCAGGCGCTTGGTCTTCTGGTCGTAGGTGACCCTGTCAGCCTCGATCGTGGCGCCGCCATAGTAAAGCTGCACGTTGCCGACGGCTGCGACGCGATTATTGGCGTAGTCGTAGTTGATCTCGTTCGCCTGAACGAGCATCTGCTTCTCGCCGGACTTGTCGCGTTCGATGGCCGCAGACGATTTGGCACGCGGCGGCGGCGGCGGCGGGAAGTCCAGCGTCGCTTGCGCCCGCGCGGGCGTCGGCACGCCGGCACCAAGGACGGCGAGACCGCAACTCAGCAGAAATATGGCTGTCCAAATGCGGCATACGCCGCTGGAGCGGCGGTCTGACACTGACGGACGAGTGCTGGGGCGCACCGCCATCAACCGTCCTCCTGATACAACAAAGCCATAAACCCCGTCAGGCCGCCAACGAGCACAGGCAGCCAGGCCGCTGCCACTGGGTGCATCAGGTCGGCCTTGCTCAGGTCCTCGGTTACCTTCTGCAGGATATAAAGCAGAAAGCCTGCAGTGACGCCACTCAAAACCATCTTTTGCACGCCACCGAACCGGAAAAACCGTAAACTGACGGCCGCGGCGAGGAATACCATGGCAGCCAGAAAGAATGGCCGGGCGAGAAGCTTCTGGAACTGCAATCTATAGCCTGCCGCGCCAAGTCCAGCGTGCTCGGCGATGCGGATATACAGCGGCAATTCCCAAAAAGGCACGGTCTCGGGGGTTGCAAAACTTTCACGCACCTGCTCGGGCGTGAGACTTGTTTTGAGCCTGAACTCGGCCAGATCGAGCGGCAGCTTCTGTACCTCGTAGACGCGTGCGTTGAACAGGTGCCACACCCCCGGTTCGAGCACGGCTGAGCGGGCCTCTATACGCTGGCGGAAATGGCCCTCGTTGTCGAAACTGTACACGGTGACGCCGAACAGGGATACGCCCTGGTCGCGGCTCGACGCGGCATTGATGATGGCCGTGCCATCATTGGTCTTCTGGCTTAGCCAGAATGGGCCGCCGCTTTGGGCGCCCACGGCATTCTGGCCGAACAGTTCAGCCTCAAAGCGTTTGGAGCGCTCCTGGAGGATGGCGGAAACAGGATTGTAGACGGCGGTGGCGAAGACGCCGAGCAGGAAGGCCACGATCAGCGCCGGCGCGACGAATTGCCAGGCCGACATGCCGGCCGAGCGCGCGACGACCAGTTCCAGCCGCCGCGACAGATTGAGATAGCAGGACATGGCGCCAATCAGGACGCAGAATGGCAGAATGCGCTCGGTGACCTGCGGGACGCGGTACAGGGAGGTTTTGGCCACCATCATGCCCGAGACGTTCGGGATGTCGGAGGCCCGGCGCATCAGCTCGATATAGTCGAGCAGCGCCACCAGAAGGAAAATGCCTGCGAACACCAGGAGCACGGTGTTGAGGAAGCGCATGCCGAAATAGCGCGCCAATGTGCCGCCGATGACGCTCATGATGCGGCCACACGCTGGGTCAGACGCATGAACCGCGCCGTTGCCGTTTCGATCCAACGGTTGAGGAAGGCCGGCGGCTCGATGATCAGGCCGCGCTGAATGACGAAGAGCCCGCCGCCGATGGCGATGGCGAGCGCGATGTATTGCAGCACCAGCATGATCGGCACGTTGGCGCCGAGCACGGTCGAAGCGAAGCCGAGGAGGCGCAGCAAGGCGACGCCGCCGATGGCCCCCAACATCGACATGTTGCGGCTTTGCCGCGTTGTGCGTGGCGCGCCGAGATAAGCAAAGGCGATGATGACGAAGGCGATCGGATAGAGCGGCGCCACCAGTCGGTCATGCAGTTCGGCGCGGAACTGGCCGGGCTGCTCGATGTAGTACTGGTCTTTCGGATCGGGAAACAAAAGCTGCCACAGGTAGCGTTCACGGATCGAATACTTCACCGCCTGCGTACCGCCGGCGAATTGCGACAGGTCGAAGGCGTAGCGGTCGAACACGACCATGGCCGGGTCGGGCTTGCGCGTTTCCTGACGCTGGACGATGCCGTCCTGCAAAACGAGGAACGTGCCGGCGTCGTTGTCGACCAGTTCGCCGCGTTCCGCGATCACCGTCATGCGTTCGTTCGGGTTGCGGCGGTCATCGAGGAAAATGCCGACCAGCTGCCCGTTCGGCCGGCGCTCGCGGATATGGATGGTGACGTTGGCCTCGATCTGGGTGAAGCGGCCGGGCTGCACGATGGTCGACACCACGTTGGCGCGCACTTCGGTCAACCAGTCGCGCAGCATGCGCAGTCCTTGCGGCGCAAAGTAGGCGCTGATCGACAGTACCAGAATGGAGACGACGATCGTCACCGACATAAAGGCGCGGAACAGTCGCCACGGCGACATGCCAGCCGCGCTCATGACGATGATTTCGGAATCGGTCGACAGCTTATTGAGGACATGGACGACCGCGATCAGCAGCGCGATCGGCGCGATGACCAGGACGAGCAGGGGGATGATCAGACCGGTGATGCCGACGAAGACCAGAATGGTCTGGCCCTGGCTGGTCATGATGTCGATGTCGCGCAGCGCCTGGGTAACCCAGATCACCGCCGTGAGACTGATGAGCACGAGCGCGAAGGCACCGAACGTGGTGCGGAAAATATAGCGGCTGATGGAGCCCATGCGCGCGTCTTGATCCCCGGTCCCCGAATTCGCCCCCGCGCCGAGTCCCCATCCGGCACCGTGACGCAGCAATATTAACCCGACCCTGTTGGTTAATCTTGTTCGCCGCACAAAATGGCTCCGCCAAGGCAAAGCCATTGAACATGCCCAACAATTGGTTAACGGCGGGCGGGATTTCGCTGCCGGAACCAAGCGCCCTGGTGTCGATTCTGGCAAGTCGGGAGCCCCCCGCGGGCGGCCTTGGCGCCTCCGGGGACTGCGGCTGGTGAAAAGGCCGCCGATCGTCTCGTTCCGGCCTTTGCAGAGCCGCCTCAGGAAGCGCATATGGGGCCGGTTGCCCCTTTTCCTGTCCAGACCAAGGACCTGCCATGGCCGAAGCTCCCCGGATCTCGTTCAGCCCCGTGACCGCGCCCAAGCCGGGCGGCACCCTGGTGGTGTTTTGCGACGATGGGTTGAATTTCGGCGTGAGCGCTACCAAAGCGCTTGGCGAAGCCGGGGCGCTGGTCGCGCGCGCCGCCAAGGCGGAGCAGTTCACCGGCAAGAGCGGTGCCTCCCTCGAGTTGATCTTGCCCGCAGGGTTGAAGGTCGATCGTCTGTTCGTGCTCGGCGCCGGCAAAGTCGCCGATTTGAAAGCCGAGGACTTCGTCAAGCTGGGAGGCGCGGCCATGGGCAAGCTGCCCAAGACAGGGGAGGCCACAATCGTCGCCGACCTGCCGGCGGCGGGCAAGGGCAAGGATAAGGACGGTGGCATGTCCGCAGACCAGACAGCCGATCTGGCGCTGGGCATGCTGCTGCGCGCCTATGCTTTCGACCTCTACAAGACGAAGCGCAAGGCGGACGAGAAGCCGGCCGGCAAACGCAATGTTGCCATCGCTACCGGTGATGTCGCTGCCGCGCGCAAGGCTTTTGTCGCCCGTGAGGCCATCGCGGGCGGCGTGCTCACGGCGCGCGATCTCGTCAACGAGCCGCCGAATGTCCTTTACCCGGAGGAGTTCGCCAAGCGAACGCTGGCGCTTAAGAAGGCCGGTTGCAAGGTCGAAATCCTCGACATGGCGGCACTCAAGAAGCTTGGCATGGGAGCGCTGCTTGGTGTCGGCCAGGGTTCACGGCGCGAGAGCCGCGTCGCGGTGATGCGATGGGAGGGCGGCAAGAAGGGCGAGGCGCCGCTTGCCTTCATCGGCAAGGGCGTTTGCTTCGATACCGGCGGCATTTCGATCAAGCCGGCCGCCGGCATGGAGGACATGAAGGGCGACATGGCTGGCGCGGCCTGCGTCGTTGGTCTCATGCAGGCGCTGGCCTCGCGCAAGGCCAAGGTCAACGCGGTCGGCGTCATCGGCCTCGTGGAGAACATGCCGGACGGCAATGCGCAGCGCCCGGGCGACATCGTCACGTCGATGTCGGGCCAGACCATCGAGATCATCAACACCGACGCCGAAGGCCGCCTCGTTCTGGCCGATGTGCTCTGGTACACGAAAGAGAAGTACAAGCCTCAGTTCATGGTCAATCTGGCGACCCTGACCGGTGCGATCATCGTGGCCCTCGGCCATGAGTATGCCGGCCTGTTTTCCAACAACGACGAACTGAGCGAGCGCCTGACCGCAAGCGGCGAGGCGACCGGCGAGGCGGTCTGGCGCATGCCGCTGTCGGCGACGTTTGACAAGATGATCGATTCAAAATTCGCCGACATGAAAAACACCGGCGGCTCGCGCGCCGGCGGCTCGATCACCGCGGCGCAGTTCCTGCAGCGTTTCGTCGACAATACGCCGTGGGCGCATCTCGACATCGCCGGCACCGGCATGGACTCGCGGCAGAGCGAGATCAACAAGAGCTGGGCCTCGGGCTGGGGCGTGCGGCTGCTCGATCGCCTTGTGGCGGATTATTACGAAGGCTGAACGGCGCGCTCGTCTCGGGGCGAACGCGCCGCTGCAGTCAGTCGCGATGCGTCACGGCAGGGTGGCGTTCACCCAGTTGATCAGCTGGGGGACGGTGTAATTCGCCATGGTCAGCGGGGTCGCGAATTGCACGGCGCCGTTCACATGGTTGCACTTCGGGAAGGCGCCGGGATAGTCCGGCGCCAGACCCGGGCAGCCGCTGACGATGAGCAGGTAGCGTCCGCCCGAGTTCGGGAAGCCCTTGATCAGCGTGATCGTGCCGTTGAGCAGCGCGTCCCAGTTGGCCGGGGCCGGTTGGAAGCAATTCATCGGTACGGCGTTGCCGTTATCCATGCCGTAGCCGGCGCCGTTGATGTCGCCGGGATTGGCGCCGCTTCTCAGGCCCCAAAGGTTGGTACACACATTGGTCCACTGCTGCTGGGTGAGCGCTGCAGCAGGCAGGGGAGTCATGGCGAGGCCGGAAAGCATCGCGATGGCGAGGCAGAGGTTTCGGAAGGTACGCATGGGACAGTCCTTTCTTGTCCACGAAATTCCTCCCTGAAGCGGCGAAATTGATTCACGGATCGCCGCGTGCCGTGTCGTTACTCGGGGATGTTGTGCATGACCCACCGGATCAGTTCCGGGACCGAATAGCTCCCCATCGTATGTTCGGTGCTGGCGATGACGGTCGGCCCGGCCGAAGGGCATTTCGGAAAGGTCCGTTGCTCCCAGTAACGTCCGCCATTGCCGCGGCAGGGCCTGAGCATGATCAGATAGCGGTCGGCGGCATCCTCGAAGCCGAGCATGAATGTGATCGTATCTTCGAGGCGCTTGTCCCAATTGGGAGGCGGCGCCTGAAAGCACTCTAATGGTTCCGCGCCGTCATCCAGCCCGTAACCTGCGCCGCGGGTATCGGTTCTCGACAGGCCGCTGCGAAGGCCGACATGCTTCTGGCAAACGGAAGACCACTGCTTTTGCGTGATGGCGAATGCTGGTGCATGCAAAAATGTCAGTGGCACCATCACTGCGATCGCGAGACAGAATTTCTGAAACATGGGCATAGGACTCTCCTTGGTCCAGATTGCCCTCCCTGTGACGCCTCGGTGAGCGGCGCGGCGCTTGCGCCGCGCATCATCGTGGGATGTTGTCATTCACCCATTTGATCAACTCTTCCTTGGAGTAGGAGCTGATCGTGTTCGGCGTTGCGGCCGAAATGGGCCTTTGCGTCGAATTGCACTTGGGGAATGAGCCGACGTAACGCTCGCCGGTGCCGACGCATCGGACGATGAGCAGATAATTGCCGCCTGAGTCCGGATAATTCTTGATGAAGTCGATTGTTGCGCTGAGCCGGGTATCCCAGTTGGCGGGCGGCGGCTTCGCGCACTGCTCGGCGGAAACGCCGTCGTCAAGTCTGAAGCCGGCACCGCTGACGTCGACTTGCGACGTCGCGCTGCGCAGACCGAGCGAGTCGAAGCAGATGTTCGACCATTGTTGTCTGGTGATGGCGTGAGCCGGCGTGTCAATGGCCGACAGTGGGACGAGCATCGCGAGCGCGATGCCGAGACTTCGGAAGGAACGCATGGCATTTGCCTTTTCGATCCATGTTATCCTCCCGTTGCAGTTCTGGATGACGCAACCAAAACGTGTTCAAATTAAGTCGGTCAATCAAGTGGGATCGAGACGGCGCCGCCGCGCCTGCGTATGATGCGGACATCATGACCGAAATTCTGTTCTACCATTTGCAGGGCCAGAAGCTCGAAGGCGTGCTGACGCCGCTGATCGAGAAGTCGGTCGAGCGTGGCTGGCGTGTGGCGGTACAGGGCACCAGCGAAGAACGCGTCGATGCGCTCGATGCGCATTTGTGGACCTATCGCGAGGACGGCTTTCTGCCGCACGGCACGTGGCGCGAGGCCGAGGCGGCGCAGCAGCCCGTGCTGCTCACCGTCAACGACGCCAATCCGAATGCGGCGACCGTGCGGTTCCTTATCGACGGCGCCGGGCTGCCGGCGGACGCGGAGGCATACCAACGCATCGTCCTCGTGTTCAACGGCGATGACGACGAGGCGGTGGCGCAGGCGCGCGGCTTCTGGACCGAAGCCAAGGCCAAGGGCTTCGCCGCGACATACTGGCAGCCGGATGATCAGGGCCGCTGGGTCAAAAAAGCCTGACAAACGGACTTTGGGCTGGTGTCCATGCGGTCGCGGCTCGGTCAGTGGCCGAGTTGCCGTCGCCATTGTGATGACGCAAAATAGGTCTTAAGGGACAAGACGATAGTTCGCCGGCAATAGGCCCGGCAAAGTTTGATCCGGGGATTTTTCTTGGTGCGACGCGACGTGAAATCCAAACTGGCGCTAGCGGCCACGGCGCTCATGGCGCTCGCTGTTGGCGGCTGCGGCAGCCTGAACAGCATGAGCGACACCCTCAAGTCCGATGCCGGCTGGTTCTCAAAGCCTGTTAGCAGCCTGCTGACGCGCGAGGACGGCTCCGGCTCAATGGCAACGGCCAAGAATTTTTCGCTCGGGCCGAGCGGCCCGGTTTCGCCGGAAGACCTGGTCAATCCCGATGGCAGCTGCGCGGCGGCCGCGCCTGAGACGGCCGCCGCAGCGCCACAGGCGAGTGCCGGCGGCGTCGCCGCTGCTCCGGTTGGCAGCGAGGGGCAGATTTTTGGCGGCGTCGCGCTCGGCATGTCCGAGTGCCAGGTGGTGCGCCGCGCTGGCGTCCCGAGCAATGTCGCCATGAGCGCAGAGAACAACGAACGTCAGGTGGTGTTGACCTACGCCAGCGGCAATTGGCCGGGCGTCTACACCTTCGCGTCGGGCCGCCTGAAGGTGGTCGATGCGTTGCCCGAAGCCCAGAAGCCGAAGCCGGTAGCGAAAAAGAAGCCGGCGCCGAAGCGCAGTCCGACCCGCATCAACTAGCGCAGGAGGCTCACCGGCGGTGCGCCGCGTCGGCCCGCAGCGTTGCGTGGCGAACGTCCGACGGCGTCAGCCCGTAGCGACGCCGGAAGGCATGATTGAAATGCGAAATGTCGCCGAAGCCTGAATCGAAGGCGATCGCGCTAATCGTCATGTGGCGCTGCAGCGGATTGGCGAGTAGCCGGTGCGCGCAGGCAAGGCGCTGTTCCAGCACATAGTCGGTGAACGTCGTCGCTTCCTCTTTGAACAAGTCGCGTAACGTGCGGGCCGAAATGCCGTGGCGCGCGGCCATGACGTCCGGCGACAGATCCCGCGATGTCAGGTTCTTCCTGATGTCGTCCTTGATCGCGCGCAGTTGCGCGGCGCGCAGCCCGCGACGGCCGGCCATGTGCAGGCCGTCGCGATTGGCGCCGAGCAGGACCGCGGCGAGATCGTGCATGTGCGTGACGATCGTTCCGCGCAGCTCCGGCGTCGCCAGCGCATCCATGTCGCTCATCACGTCGGCGTAGTGCGTCAGTAGCCAGAGCGCGGTGTTGTCGGGGGCAATCGGCCGCGCCACCGCGTCGTCGATATCGGCGAGCATGCCGCTGAGCATTTTTCGCGTGAAGCGGAAATTATAAATCTTCGAGGGTGTGTGGCCCTCGAACACGCCGGACTCGGCGTTTGAGACGAAGGTTGCCGCGCCGCCCGAGATCATCGTTTCGCGCCCCATCTGTCTGATGGTGCCGTGCCCCTGAGGTGCGTGAACCAGAACGATATCGTCATTGTCGATCAATGACGGCGGATGCCGGTTTACCGTCGGCGAAAAGGTGCCCGTCGCGAATGAAAATCCGGGTACGGCCCGGATCATGAGATCGACATCGAGCGGATAATCGGGAAGCGGGTCGATCTCGATCCGCATCATGGTGCGGCCGTAAATTTCGCGAAAGGCTTCGAACCGCCCGGCGCCGGAAAAATCCGTGCTGCGCAGCCGCATCGTCACAATGTCACTGCTCAAGCGTCGCCCCGTCTTGAGTATTCCAGCGTTTATTATCCCAGAAGTAACTGGATATGTCGACGCCGATTGGCTCTGCCGTCTGGACCAAGCCGCTTGCCGCCTGGCCCAAGACGCAGAGCCTGCAGCGCGCCTAGCATTCGCCGTTCTGGAACGGGAAGCGGACGCGGTGTCGAACGGAACTGCCGGCCGGGTTTACAGTTTTTCGACCGACGACATTGCTCGAAAGGATCGTATCCCGATGTGGCGCGATCTTTTCAGCCGCTCGGTCGTCAAGATCGACCTGCAGCCTGTGGGCGATGAGCCATTCCGCAGCAGTTCTCTCGTTCACGTGTTGCCGGACGTCACGATCCGGTCGTCCTCTGCATCCGCCGCGATCGTTCACCGAACGAGGCCGCTGGTCGCTGACGGGGATGACAACTTCGTCCTCGCCGTGATGCGCCACGGGCGCATGATGGCATCGCAGAACGATCGCGAAGTAACGATCGAAAGCGGCGGCGCCTATTTGTGGTCCAACGCCACGACCGGCATGTCGCACAATCCCACGGCGATGGATCTTCTGACCTTATCGTTTAGCAGGCGCAGTCTGGGCGCTATCGTCGCGGACGTCGATGCGATGCTGATGCGGCCTCTGCCCGCCCAAACCGAGGCGTTGCGCTTGCTGACCGGATATATCGACATTCTGCAGAGCAAAAAAGCGCCGATGCCGGCGGATCTTTGCGCGTTGAGTTCGGGCCATATTCATGACCTTGCAGCCATGGCTTTGGGTGCGACGCGCGATGCGGCGGAGATGGCGACCAAAGGGGGCGTGCGTGCGGCAAGACTCCTGGCGATCAAGGCCGATATCCTCGCCGGCCTGACGCGGCCCGGGTTGTCGGTCGATGCCATTGCAGCTCGTCATGGCGTTTCGCCGCGTCATATACGCGATTTGTTCGGCGGCGAGGCTACGACCTTTACCGACTTCGTTCGCGAACATCGCCTGCGGCGCGCCTACCGGATGCTGAGCGACCGTACCGTTCAATTGCCTGTCAGCGAGGTCGCCCTGAGCTGTGGCTTCGGCGATCTTTCGTACTTTAATCACAGTTTCCGTCGTCGCTTCGGCGCGACGCCGTCCGATATTCGCGCGGGCGCTGGCCGCGATAACGGCAAGTCGTGATCTAGCAAGTCCTGATCTGGCGAGTCCTGATCTGGCATCTGCCGGGCTCTCGTCGATGTGGCGCGCCGGCAACAATTTTCAAATTCAGCCCCGTATGCCGCGCAGCCCAAAGCAGAGCGTTCTCCAGCCCAAGCCGCGCGTGCGACGGTTTTCTACGTTGTCCGGGTTCGGATTCGTTTCGTGACCTGGGGGAATGATGTTGCGGTTCAAGATTGGCGCGATGGGTGCTTCGTCATGCGTGACAAGGTCACGAACGCGCATCGCATTATTGGTCATGACTGCATTGCTGACGTCGTTGGCATTTGTCCGACCGGCGTCGGCGCAGGCGGTGATCGACGGCGGCGCATCGGAAACTGTGCCGGGGAGTCACGCGTCGCCGTGGACCGTCGGCGGTCAGTTGACTGTTGGCGATGCCGATGTCGGCTCCCTGTCGATCGGCGCCGGCGGCATTGTTAGCAGCACCTCCTCGATTATTGGCAATCAGGCGGGGTCATCGGGAACGGTCGATCTGATCGGCGCGCCGCCCATCGACATCGCCTCCTGGGGCGCCGGATCTTCGCTGCTCATCGGTAATTTCGGCCACGGCACGATGAGCCTCTCGCTGGGCGTGGTCACCGGAAACACGGCGTCCGTTGGCGTCGAAATCACCGGCCGCGGCGAGGTGTCTCTATCGAACTCGTCGGCCTGGAATAACGCGGGCCTTGTCACAATTGGCGTCGCCGGTCGCGGCGAAGTCACGGTCGACGGCGGATCCGCCTTCGGCAGCGGCGGTCTCATTCTCGGCCAGAACGGGACCGGCATTTTGACGCTGGATGGCGCATCGCAGTGGACCGGGACCACCGGCACGACAGTGATCGGCCTCGACGGCACCGGCACCCTGACGGTCGGCGGCGGTTCGAGCGCCTATCTCGACGCAACGTCTATCGGTGAACGGTCGACCGGGACAGTAACGGTCACGGGCGCGGGCTCGCTGCTGCAAACCGGTGTTACGGCGATCGGCAATGGTGTGACCGGCTGGGGCGATCTCTCCGTGTTGCAGAGCGCCACGATGACGTCAACTCGCGCAACATTGGGCGCTACTGCCGGATCGAGTGCCTTCGTCAAGGTCGACGGTGCTGGATCAAGTTGGACCGTAACAAACGAATTGACCGTCGGAGATGCAGGTGGCGCGAACCTGACGATTTCCGGCGGCGCGACCGTTCACGCCGGCTTCGCCCTGATCGGGGCCGGAAGTGGCCTCGGGTCGGTCAATGTCTTTGGCCCCAATTCGCTGCTGCAGTCGGATTTCGCTCTGGCGGTGGGGGTGGGCATTGGCGGTGCGGGCACGGGCTCCCTCGATATTGCCGACGGCGGTCGAGTGGTCTCGAGTGGCGATATGGTGATCGGTGTCGACAACGGGGCACGGGGCGCAGTCGATGTGCACGGCGCCAGCTCTTCTCTGAGCATCACGACCGGTGATCTTTTCATCGGGGGTGATGGCGCCACGACCGCCCAGGGACGTCTGTTTATCTGGGACGGCGCTGTCGTCACGGTGATGGGTGGCACCGGCACCGTGCAGGTCGCCCAGAACGCGGGCTCCGTCGGCGTCCTCACGATCGGTGGCCAGGAGTTTTGGCCCGGGTATCAACCGCCGGCCGCCCCCGGCACGTTGAATGCATCGGTTGTCAATCTTGCAAGCACCAGCGCGACCCTCGAATTCAATCACACCAGCACGAACTACACTTTCGCGCCCGCCATCGACGGTCCCGGTCTGATCAAGCACATGGCCGGCACGACGATCCTGACGGCGGATTCCAGCAACTTCACCGGCACGACGACGATCACGGGCGGCACGCTGGTCGTTAATGGCGCGCTCGGTGGACTGACCGATGTGCTGAGCGGGGGCCGCTTGCAGGGCAGCGGCATGATCGGCTCCGTAGATATCGGCGGCACGATTGCGCCGGGCAACTCGATCGGCACGCTCAACACCGGCTCGATCACATTTTTCAACGGTGCGGTTTACGAAGTTGAGGTCAACAACGCGGGCCAGTCGGATCGCATCGCGGTGACCGGCACGGCGACGATCAATGCCGGCAGCACCGTGAGCGTGATCGCCGGGGCCGGTAACTATGCGCCGTTGACGCAATACACGATCATCACCACGACCGGCGGTCGCATCGGCACATTCGATAGCGTAACCTCCAATCTGGCCTTCCTGACACCGTCGCTCAGCTACGACCCGCTCAACGTCTACCTGACGCTGACGCGCAACGGCACGGCCTTCGGCGGTATCGGTATCACGCCGAACCAGATCGCCGCTGCGGGCGGCGTTGAAAGCCTTGGCGGCGGTGCGGTCTACACCGCCGTGCTAAACCTGTCGGCCGATCAGGCGCGCGCTGCCTTCGACCGGCTCTCCGGCGAAATTCATGCGTCGGCCGTATCGGCGCTGATCGAAGACAGCCGTTTCCTCCGCAGCGCGGCCAACGACCGGGTGCGCGCTGCCTTCGATAGCGTCGGTGCGCCAGCGATGGCGGCGATGGCTTATGCGGGCGGGGCGGCGGTCCCGGCCACCAGCGACCGCCTGGTGTCATGGGGCGTCGCCTTCGGGTCGTGGGGGCGCACCCGCAGCGACGGCAACGCCGCGACCTTGTCGCGATCCACGGGCGGCTTCCTGCTCGGCGCCGACGGGCCGGTGTTCGAGCGTTGGCGTATCGGCATCATGGGCGGCTACAGCCGCACCCATTTCGAGGCGAAAGATCGCGTCTCGTCCGGCAACAGTGACAATTATCATGCCGGCCTCTATGGCGGTACGGAATGGGGCGATGTCGCGTTCCGCACCGGCGCCGCCTATACGTGGCACCGCATCTCGACCAGCCGATCGGTGTCGTTTTCGGGTTTCACCGACAGCCTCAGCGGCGGCTACGATGCCAGCACGGCACAGGCGTTCGGCGAACTGGGCTACGGTTTGCGCTTTGGCAAGGCGGCCTACGAGCCCTTCGTCAACCTGGCCTATGTCAATTTCCGCAGCGACGGCTTTACGGAAAACGGCGGCGCAGCGGCGCTGACGAGCGCCAGTGCGACCACAGACACGACATTCACGACGTTCGGCCTGCGCGCGGCGACAGACTTCATGCTCGGCAACAAGCTCGCGACGGCGCGGGGCATGCTTGGCTGGCGTCATGCCTTCGGCGCGACGACGCCGATGAACACGTTCTCCTTTGCCGGAAGTTCTTCGTTCGCGATCAGCGGCGTACCGATTGCACGCGACGCGGCCGTGATCGAGGCCGGGTTCGACGTCTCGTTGTCACGGGCGGCGCAGTTCGGCGTGACCTATGGCGGGCAGTTCAGCAACAGCTTCTTCGATCAGACGCTGAAGGCGGACCTGACCGTGAGGTTCTAGGCCGCCTAAGCCTGCTCCAGCTGGCTCGAGGCCTCAAGCCATTCCTCTTCGGCTTTGGCGATTGCCGCGACGACATTGGCGCGCGTCTTCGACAGTTCGGCAGCGCGGCCTGGGTCCTTCGTGAACAGTTCGCCGTCCGACAATGTGTTGTCGAGCTTGGCGAGCTGCTTGTTGAACTGGGCGATGTCGGCTTCGGCCTTCTGGATCTGCTTGCGCAGCGGCGCGGTCTCGGCGCGCTTGTCGGCGGCGGCGCGGCGCGCTTCGGCCGGATCGACGCGCGGCGCGCCCTTGGCGACGCTCGCCGGCTTGCCTTCCGACAGGATGAAGCGGTGATAGTCCTCGATGTCACCGTCGAACGGTCTGACCTTGCCGTTCGCGACCAGCCACAGCCGGTCGACGCAGGCCTCCAGCAGATAGCGATCGTGCGACACCAGGATTACCGCGCCGGGGAAGTCGTTGATGGCCTCGATCAGCGCGCCGCGGCTGTCGATGTCGAGATGGTTGGTCGGCTCGTCGAGGATGATCAGATGCGGCGCGTCGAAGGTCGACAGACCGAGCATCAGGCGGGCTTTTTCACCGCCCGACAGTTTCTCGACCTTGGTATTTCCGGCGTCGCCGGAAAAGCCGATGGCGCCGACCTTGGCGCGGATCTTCGCCTCGGGCTCGCCCGGCATGAGCCGGCGGACGTGATCGTAAGGACTGTCATTGAGGTCGAGCTCATCGACCTGATGCTGCGCGAAATAGCCGACCTTGAGCGGCGCGGCGCGCGTGACGGTGCCGCGCTCCGGCTTGAGCCGGCCGGCCAGCAGCTTCACGAGCGTCGATTTGCCATTGCCGTTCGAACCCAGCAGCGCGATGCGGTCGTCATTGTCGATGCGCAGCGACACGCCGCTGAGCACCGGATGGCCCGGCTCGTAGCCGACGGCGACATTGTCGGTGGCGATGATCGGCGGCGACAGCAGCTTGTCGGGGGCGGGGATGTTGATCGGCCGCACGTCGTCGATGGTCATCGAGACGATGGGCTGCATCTTCTCCAGCATCTTGATGCGGGACTGCGCCTGCCGCGCCTTGGTGGCCTTGGCGCGGAAGCGATCGACGAAGGCCTGCAGGTGCGCGCGCTGCGCGTCCTGCTTCTTGATCATCTTCTGATCGAGGGCGAGGCGTTCGCTGCGCAGCCGCTCGTAGTCGGAATAACCGCCCTTGTAGAGCGTCAGCTTCTTGGCCTCGAGCGCGAGTATCTGGTTGACCGAATGGTCGAGCAGGTCGCGGTCATGGCTGACCACGATCATGGTGTGCGGATATTTCGCCAGATGGTCCTGCAGCCACAAGGTGCCTTCAAGGTCGAGATAGTTGGTCGGCTCGTCGAGCAGCAGCAGGTCCGGTTCGGCGAACAGGGTCGCGGCGAGCGCGACGCGCATGCGCCAGCCGCCGGAGAATTCGGTGCAGGGCCGCTGCTGGTCCGACGGCGAAAAGCCGAGGCCGGACAGGATGGCGGCGGCGCGGGCCGGGGCGGCATGGGCGCCGATGTCGGCGAGCCGCGACTGGATCTCGGCGATGCGGTTCGGGTCGGTGGCGGTTTCGGCCTCGGCGAGGAGGTCGGTGCGCTCGCTCGGCGCCTGCAGCACGACCTCGAGCAGGCTCTCCGGCCCGTTCGGGGCTTCCTGGGCGAGCCGGCCGATGCGCCAGCGCGGCGGCAAGGTGACCGAACCGGTCTCCGCGCCGAGCTGGCCCGTGATGACGTTGAACAAGGTCGATTTGCCTGTGCCGTTGCGGCCGATCAGGCCGACGCGCGCGCCGGGCGTGACCCGGGCGCTGGCGTCTTCCAGCAGGGAACGGCCGGCAATGCGAACGGTGAGGTTGTCGATAATCAGCATGATGCGCGCCTTGTGGCCGAGGCGCTGGCCCCGCGCAATCCCTCATTCGTCGCCGTCATTCCGGTCCTCGCGCAGCGGCGCCCTGCAACGACAATTGTCGTCAGCTGATCGAGCCCAGCCCCATCCCGGTCTCGCGCTGGAGGATCAGCAGGTCGAGGCTCGGCGCCGCATCCTTGCCGCCGATCGCGGTGAGCAGGGCATGCGCCTGGCCGCGATGGTGGGTCTGGTGATTGAAGAAATGATCCAGCGCCGGCGCCAGTGGCTGCTCGATGGTCTTCTGCGGCGTCGTCACGGTCTTGTAGCGAAACATGCCGGTGAGCTTTTCCTGATCGAGCCCGTCTATGTAGCGATTGATAAGAACGTCTTGCGAGCGGCGCGCGGCGCGTAAATCCTCGAAGCGGTCGAAGAGGATCGTGTTCAGCGCCGGTGGGGCCTCGCCCGCGCCGGTAAAGCGCCGCATCCAGATGCGGTCGGCGACCAGGAGGTGGTTCAGCGTGCCGTGTAGTGATTTGAAGAAGGCGCCGCGGTCGGCCCGGTATTCGTCGTCCGGAACCTTGGCGGCGGCCTCATACAGGCGCTCGTTGCACCACGCGTTGTAGGCGGCGAACATTTGATAGCGGGATTTCATGAATCGCTCCGGCGCTCGCGGAAAAGTCCTTGAAAGGAGAAGAAAACCGGCCTTGCCGGGGCCCCTCGGCCCCCGGTATAAGCCGCCCGCAATCTCCCCTCCAATCAATGTCGGACATCGTTCCGATCAATACTACTGAAGGATTTAAACCCGATGGCGGTTGAGCGTACTTTCTCGATTCTCAAGCCCGATGCCACCGAGCGGAACCTGACCGGCGCGATCAATGCCATGATCGAAAAGGCCGGTCTGCGCATCGTCGCGCAGAAGCGCGTGCGCATTACCAAGGAACAGGCCGAGCAGTTCTATTCGGTCCACAAGGCGCGGCCGTTTTTCGGCGAACTGGTCGAGTTCATGATCTCGGCTCCGGTCGTTGTGCAGGTGCTGGAAGGCGAGGGCGCCATTGCCAAGTACCGTGACGTGATGGGCGCCACCGACCCGTCGAAGGCGGCGGACGGCACCATCCGCAAGGTTCACGCCAAGTCGATCGGCGAGAACTCGGTCCACGGCTCCGACTCGCCGGAAAACGCGGCGATCGAAATCGCCCAGTTCTTCGCCGGCAACGAGATCGTCGGCTAAAGCGAAAAAGATGACGGGCGGTGCAGGTTGCGCCGCCCGTTTCAGTTCAGGAAGACCAGGCGCTTTCGGGCGAGGTCGTAGCGGGCACAGATCCGCGATCGAGGGGAGGCGTCTTTGGATTTCTTCTGGCAGAATTTGGTGACCGCGCCGTTCTGGATCGCGGCCGCGCAGATCATCGGCGTCAACATCATCCTGTCCGGCGACAACGCCGTCGTGATCGCGATGGCGTGCATGACCTTGCCGCCGAAGCAGCGGTTGTGGGGCATGGTGCTGGGCGCCGGCGTTGCGGTGCTGTTGCGCGTGGTGTTCACGCTCGTCGTCGCCGAGGCGATGAATTATCCGTTCCTCAAGCTGGTCGGCGGCGCGCTGCTGTTCTGGGTGGCGGTCAAGCTGGTGACCGAGGACTCCGACGGCGAAGGCGTCGAAGGCGGCGAGACCTTGTGGAGCGCCGTGCGCATCGTCGCCATCGCCGACATCGTCATGAGTCTCGACAATGTCATCGCGATTGCGGCTTCCGCCGAGATGGCCGCGTTGCGCGTCGACATGCTGCATGCCTCCAGCATCAAGGCGACGCTGATCGTGTTCGGCCTCGCGACCAGCGTGCCGCTGATCGTGGCGGGCAGCGCCATCCTCATGGCGCTGCTGGAGCGCTACCGAGTGCTCGTGTGGGTCGGCGGAGCGCTGCTCGGCTGGGTCGCGGGCGACATCATGGACACCGATCCGTTCCTGACCCGCTTCTTCACCGAGGCCACGCTGCATGAGATGCACGCCTGGGCCGGGCCGCTCGGCGGCTTGATCGTTGTCGGCATCGGCTATGTGATGGTCCGCCGTCACCGCCGGCTTTATCTCGACGAGATCCTGGCCGGTGTCGGCCTGGTGCTGTGGATCATCATGGACCGGCTGACGGACAGCCTGTTCGGCGGGGCCAATCCCGACCTGACCACGATTTGGGAGATCCGCGGGGCGCTGTTCGTGACTTTGGCGATCGCCTACGTCGTTTGCCGCCGCATCTGGCACGTCGAAAACGTCAAAACCTGAGCGGCGTTGGCGAGACAAGAACGGCGGCGGGCGCTAGGCTTGGTCCATGAACCAAGCCGTCCGCCCGAAATCGATCGGGCATTCCGCCTGTCCGCATGACTGCCCCTCGACCTGTGCGCTCGAGGTCGAGCTGATCGACGCGCACACCATCGGCCGTGTGCGTGGCGCCCGCGACAACGACTACACGGCGGGCGTCGTCTGCGCCAAGGTGGCGCGCTATGCCGAGCGCCAGCATCATGCCGAGCGGCTGATGCATCCCTTGCAGCGCGTCGGCGGGAAGGGCTCGCGCGAGTTCCGCCGCGTCGCCTGGGATGACGCGCTCGATATCGTCGCCGAGCAGTTGCTCAAGGCCGAAGCGCGACACGGCGCGGAGAGTGTCTGGCCGTATTTCTACGCCGGCACGATGGGCCTCGTGCAGCGCGACGGCATCAAGCGGCTGCAGAACGTCAAGAAGTACTCCGGCTTCCATTCGACCATTTGCGTCAATCCGGCGTGGTCCGGCTTTGCCGCCGGCACCGGCAAGATCGCCGGGTCCGATCCGCGCGAGATGGCGAAGTCCGATCTCGTCGTGATCTGGGGCACCAATCCCGTCAACACCCAGGTCAACGTCATGACCCACGCGACCCGGGCGCGGAAGGAACGCGGCGCCAAGATCGCGGCGGTCGATGTCTACATGAACGGCACCATGGCACAGGCCGACCTGCCGGTGCTGGTGAAGCCGGGCACCGACGGAGCGCTCGCCTGCGCGGTGATGCATTGCCTGTTCCGCGATGGCAAGGCGGATTGGGCCTATCTCGACAAATACACCGATGCGCCGCGCGAACTGGAAGCGCATCTCACTTCGCGCGACCCGCACTGGGCCTCCGCCATCACCGGTACACCGGTCGAGACCATCGAAGAATTCGCCCGTCTGATCGGCGAGACGAAACGCACATACTTCCGCCTCGGCTACGGCTTTGCCCGCTCGCGCAATGGCGCGGCGAACATGCATGCGGCGCTGTCGATCGCGGCGGTGACCGGCGCCTGGCAATATGAAGGCGGCGGCGCCTTCCACAACAACAACGACATCTTCGGCCTCAACAAGTCGCTGATCGAGGGCGCCGATGCGTTCGATCCCAAGGTTCGCATGCTCGATCAGTGCAAGATTGGCGCGATCCTGACCGGCGACCGCGACGCGCTGCGGGGCGGCCCGCCGGTCGACGCGCTGTTCATCCAGAACACCAATCCGCTGTCGGTGGCGCCGGATCAGACTTTGGTGAAGCGGGGCTTTGCGCGCGAGGACCTGTTCGTCTGCGTCCACGAGCAGTTCATGACCGAGACGGCCGAGGTCGCCGACATCGTGCTGCCGGCGACGACCTTTCTCGAACACGACGACATCTATCGCGGGGGTGGCCATCAATACATTCTGCTTGGGCCGAAGCTGGTCGAGCCGCCGGGCGAATGCCGCAGCAACCACGACGTCTTCGCCGCGCTGGCGAAACGCCTCGGCGCCGAGCACAGGGGCTTTGCCATGAGCCCGCGAGAACTGATCGACGACATGCTGCGCCGCTCCAATCGTGGCACCTTGGCCGAGCTCGAGGCGAACAAGTGGCTCGATTGCCAGCCGGCGTTCGAAAAGGCGCATTACCTCGACGGCTTCAACTGGCCGGACGGCAAGTTCAAGTTCAAGCCGGACTGGCCGAAGGTGCCATTCCGCAGCCCCTATACGTCGGGCCCGGTGGACGACATGCCGACGCTGCCCGACCACTGGAACGTGGTCGAGGTGGCGGACGCCGACCATCCGTTCCGGCTGGCGACGTCGCCGGCGCGGGGCTTCCTCAACTCGACGTTCACCGAAACGCCGACGTCGCAGGCCAATGAGAAGCGGCCAACGGTGATGATCCATCCGGACGACGCCGGGGGGCAGGGCATCGCCGATGGCGATGAAGTCGTGCTCGGCAATAAACGGGGCGAGGTGCGACTGCACGCCAAATTGTTCGATGGCGTGCGCCGCGGCGTATTGATCGCGGAGTCGATCTGGCCGAACTCGGCTTATCAGGACGGCAAGGGCATCAACACGCTCACCGGCGCGGATTCGGTCGCGCCGTTCGGCGGTGCCGCGTTCCACGACAACAAGGTGTGGATGAAGCTGTCGTAACTGTCATTCCGGGGCGCGCCAATAGGCGCGAACCCGGAATCCAGTCACGCACTTTGAGCATCAGTCTGGATTCCGGATCGCGCGCTTTTGCGCGCGTCCGGAATGACAGATCAAAGTTCCTTGCCGATCTTGGCGTCGACCGAGTAGCGGCCGCCACCGCGAATGGCGATGAAGAAGGCGACGATCCCCAGCATCAGAGCGAACTCGTAGCCGCCCTGGCCGGCGTAGAAGCCCTTGGACCAGTGCGCGGCGAACATCGCGACCAACAGAAGGATGGCCGAGGCCGACGCGAAGAAGCGCGTGAACAGGCCGATCAGGATCGCCGCGCCGCCGACCAGTTCGGTGAAGGCAACAAGATAGGCCGCTCCCGCCGGCAGGCCGTAATTGGTGGCAAAGGCGCCGCTGACCTTCGCGAGGCCGAAAGCATTCACCTTCTGCCAGCCATGCATGAACATGACGAGGCCGAACACGACGCGAACGAGCGTGTAGGCGATCGGCTCCATCGCCGCGTAGAAACCGGCGAGGCCGGGAATGAGCAGTCGTGTCGAGTTATTGCGCGCGAACATTTCCAGTGTCGTCCTTGAATCGATGCGGGACGAACGAACTAGAAGCGTGCGGACATACGGCAAAGTCACAAATGCGTGTGGCCGATTACGCGAATGTTAGTGCGCGGCCTTACGCCGCAGGTATGAGCGAGCGGGCATCGGGCACCGGTTTGCCATCGATCAGACAGCGGCCCTCGACAACCGAGACGCGGCCCTCGGCAACAAGCTTCAATGCGGCCGGATAAATCATGTGCTCGATCTTGAGGACGCGCGACGCCAGTACCGCCTCGGTGTCGTCATCGCGCACGGCAACCGCGCCCTGCATGATGATCGGCCCGGCATCCATCTCCGGCACCACGAAGTGAACAGTGGCGCCGTGCACCTTGGCCTTGGCCTCGAGCGCGCGCTTGTGGGTGTCGAGGCCCTTGAAGGCTGGCAGCAGCGCCGGGTGGATGTTGAGCATGCGCTCGCTCCAAAGCGCCACGAAGTCCGGCGTCAGCAGGCGCATGAAGCCGGCAAGGCAGACGAGATCAATGTTGTGCGCGAGCAGCACCGAATGCATGGCACGGTCGAACGTGGCACGGTCCTTGCCGAACGGCTTGTGATCGACCACGGCGGTGTCGATGCCGGTCTTGCGCGCGGTATCGAGGCCGCCGGCATCGGCGATGTTGGAAAGAACCAGCGCGATCTCGGCCGGATAGTCGGGCGCCTTGGCGGCCTCGATCAGCGCCGCCATGTTCGAGCCGCGGCCGGAAATCAGAACGGCGACGCGCTTCTTCGTCATCGCACTACAGCTTGAGGTCGAGCGCACCGTCATAGACGACGCGCTCTTCACCGCCGGCACGGATGACGCTGCCGATGGTCGCGACGGTTTCGCCGGCCTTGGCGAATGCGTCCGCCACGGCGGCGGCATCCTTCGGCGCCACGACGACAATCATGCCGACGCCGCAGTTGAAGGTGCGCAGCATCTCGTGCGGCGCGATATTGCCGACCTGCGCCAGCCAGCGGAACACCGGCGGCGCGTTGACCTTGGTCAGATCGATGCGCGCGCCGAGCCCCTTGGGCAGCACACGCGGGATGTTGTCGGGGAAGCCGCCGCCGGTGATGTGGGCGAAGCCCTTCACCGCCTTCGTGGCGCGGATCGCGGCGAGGCAGGATTTCACATAGATGCGCGTCGGCGTCAGGATGGCTTCGCCGAGCGACTGACCGGGCGCGAAAGGCGCGGGCGTGCTCCACAGGAGCCCGCTCTTAGCCACCACCTTGCGTACCAGCGAATAGCCGTTGGAGTGCACGCCGGAGGAGGCGAGGCCGAGGATGACGTCGCCTTCGGCAATGTCCGGCCGCGGCAGCACCTCGCCACGCTCGACGGCGCCGACGGCGAAGCCGGCGAGGTCGTAGTCGTCGCCCTGGTACAGTCCGGGCATTTCGGCGGTCTCGCCGCCGATCAGCGCGCAGCCGGCATCGCGGCAGCCAACGGAGATACCGGCGACCACGGCGGCGCCGATTTCCGGCTCTAACTTTCCGGTGGCGTAGTAGTCGAGGAAGAAGAGGGGCTCGGCGCCCTGGACCACGAGGTCGTTGACGCTCATGGCGACGAGGTCGATGCCGATGGTGTCATGGCGACCGGTCTCGATGGCGATCTTGACCTTGGTGCCGACCCCGTCATTGGCGGCGACGAGGATCGGGTCCTTGAAGCCGGCCCGCTTGAGGTCGAAAAGCCCGCCGAAACCGCCGATCTCGGCGTCGGCACCGGGCCGGGCCGTGGCACGGACCAAGGGCTTGATCAGGTCCACCATCCGGTTGCCGGCGTCGATATCCACGCCCGCCTGCGCGTAGGTCAGGCCGGTCGTTTTGTGTGCCTCGTCCGCCATCCTGGCTCTCCGGGGCGGCAAACCGTGCCCGCCCGCCTTCATTTGGCCGTCGCTTACGTGGAAAAGGCCGTTCGCGCAATGCCGCGCGGCCCGTTATACTCCACTTGAATACCTTCCGATTTGGCCCCGTGCCGGGGGCGTTACGTGAGCCGAGTCTGGCTTTGAGCATTCCGAACCTTATTACGCTGGCGCGCATCCTCATGGTGCCGGTCGTCGTCTGGGCGATCGCATCGCATACGATGTGGCTCGCCTTCGTCCTGTTTCTGCTCGCCGGCGTCTCCGACGCCGTCGATGGCTTCATCGCCAAGCGCTTCGGCATGACCACGGAACTCGGGGCCTATCTCGATCCGCTGGCCGACAAGGCGCTGATCGTCTCGATCTATCTGACGCTTGGGATCAACGGGGACATCCCGCCATGGCTGGTGATCCTGGTGGTTTCACGGGATATCCTGATCGTCGGAGGCATCATTTTGTCCTGGCTCATGGATAACCCGCTGAAGATCAAGCCGCTGTGGGTGTCGAAGCTCAACACCGTGGCGCAGATCGTCTTTGCCTGCGTGGTGCTGGGCTCGCTCGGCTTCAACATTCAGGTGGCGAATCTGCGCCTCGTTCTCATGGGAGCGGTGGCGGTGCTGACGCTGCTGTCGATCGGCGCCTATCTCAACGAATGGGTCCGCCACATGAATGCTCCGAAGGCGCACCCGTGACCGGCGGCCCGGAAGCGAGCCGGCCGAATGGCGGCGTCACGTTGCAGCGCCAGATGACGTTCTGGCTGATAGCGCTCGCCATCCTCGTGCTGCTGCTCTGGTTGCTGGCCGACATCCTGCTGCCGTTCGTCGCCGGTCTGGCCATCGCCTATTTCCTGGCACCGCTCGTCGACCGGATGGAGCGGATGGGCATCAACCGCATGGTTGCGTCGCTGGGGATCATCACGCTCGTGGTGTTGTTGATCGTGTTGGTGTTGTTGCTGGTGTTGCCGCTGCTCGGCGGCCAGCTCGGCGCCCTGATCCAGAACATCCCGACCTACGTCACCAAGCTGCGCACGCTGATCAGCGACCCCGGAATTCCATGGCTGAACAAGCTGTTGGGCACGGGTATTGGCAGCGACCAGGGCATCAGCGATCTGGTGCGGCAGGGCGCCGGCTGGATCACGACCTTCCTGACCGGGCTGTGGTCGGGCGGGCGGGCGATCGTGTCGCTGTTCTCGCTGATCGTGGTGACGCCCGTCGTCGCCTTCTACCTGATCTATGACTGGCACCGGATGTTGGATACCGTCGATAGCTGGATACCCATCCGCCAGCGCGACACCGTCCACGAGCTGGTGCACGAGACCGACCGGGCGATCGCCGGTTTCGTGCGCGGCCAGGCCGCGGTCTGCGTCATCCTCGGCACCTTCTACGCGGTGACACTGACGCTGACGGGGCTGAATTTCGGCCTCCTGATCGGCCTGATCTCCGGCCTGATCACCTTCATCCCCTATGTCGGCTCGATGACCGGCCTCGTTTTGTCGGTTGGCGTCGCGGTGGCGCAATTCTGGCCGGACTACACCTGGATCGTCGTCGTCATCGCCGTCTTTTTCGCCGGCCAGTTCCTCGAGGGCAATATCCTGTCGCCGAAACTGGTTGGCGAAAGCGCCGGCCTGCATCCGGTCTGGGTAATCTTCGCGTTGCTCGCCTTCGGCTTCCTGTTCGGCTTCGTCGGCCTGCTGGTCGCCGTGCCGGTCGCGGCGACCATCGGCGTGCTGGCGCGTTTTGCGCTGCGGCGCTACCTCGCAAGTCCGTATTATACGGGCGAGACCATAAAGTAGGCGGCAAGTAAGCGGCATGTCAGTGCGTCACGACAGCGACGAATTGCAGCGCGTAACCGCGCCGCGCCAGCTCGTGCTCGCGCTCGACCATGCCATCTCCTATGCGCGCGAGGATTTCCTCGAAGGCCCGTCGAACGAAAAGGCGCTGGCGCTGGTCGAGCGCTGGCCGGACTGGCCGAGCCGGCTGATCGCGCTGGTCGGTCCGGAAGGGTCGGGCAAGAGCCATCTGGCCGCGATCTGGGCGGCGGCCAGTGGCGCCCGCGTCGTGTCGGCCAAGCGCCTCGGCGAGACGGACCTGCCGCAATCGCTGGCGACGGGTGCGCTGGTGGTCGAGGATCTCGACGCCACGAATGGCGACGGGCAGGGCCTCGACGAACGGGCGCTGTTTCACCTGATCAATCTGGCGCGCGAGGAGGGGGCGGACATCCTGTTCACCTCGCGGGTGTCGCCGCCGTCGCTGCCGGTCCACATCCGCGACCTGCAGTCGCGCCTGCGCATGCTGCCGGTGGTCGAACTGGAGGCGCCAGACGACGCGCTGCTGCGGGCCCTGCTGGTCAAGCTGGCCGCCGACCGGCAACTGGCGGTCGACGCTGCCCTGGTCAATTTCGTCGCCAACCGCATCGAGCGGTCTTTCGCCGGGGCCCATCGGGCGGTGGCGGAACTCGACGAGGAGGCCCTGCGCCGGCACCGGCCGGTGACCCGGGCCCTGGCGGCTGAGCTGTTCAGGGCGACTTAACGCCCGTAGCCTAGGGTGAGCTGAAAGCGCGGGCCCGGCGTTGTTGTCATGCCGGGACCACGATCGTGGCCTATCAACGGGTTCACCTCAGGCTCAGCCTTAACATGACCGAAGATACGCAAGCTACTGTTTCAAAAAGAGAAAATGTCGCAGCGACCAAGGCTGCTGCGCCCGCGCCGGAGCCGTCCGAGCCGCCGCTGCGGGAACGGCCGGAGCGCTTCATCAACCGTGAAATTTCCTGGCTGCAGTTCAATCGGCGGGTCCTCGAGGAGGCCGCCAACGAGAACCACCCGCTGCTGGAGCGGGTGCGCTTCCTGTCGATCTCGGCCAACAACCTCGACGAATTCTTCATGGTGCGCGTCGCCGGCCTCAAGGGGCAGGTGCGGCAGGGCATCACCATCCGCAGCCCGGAAGGGCTGACCCCGGCCGAGCAGCTGACGCGCATCCGCGAGGCGGTGTCGCAACTCGCCTACGACCAGCAGCATCGCTGGATCGAGTTGCGCGAGGACCTCGCCGAAGCCGGCATCGCCTTGCTCGATGGGATCAAGCTGCACAAGAACGAGAAGACCTGGCTCGAAGAGCATTTCCTCACTCACATTTTTCCGCTGCTGACCCCGCTGGCGATCGATCCCGCGCATCCGTTCCCGTTCATCCCGAACCTCGGCTTCTCGATGGCGCTGCAGCTCATGCGCGGCCGCGACGGCAAGCTGATGAACGCGCTGATCCGCATGCCGCAGAAGATCGACCGCTTCATCCGGCTGCCCGGCTCCGGCGACCACAATGTGCGCATCATCACGCTGGAGGAGGCCACCGCGCTGCATGTCGGCAAGCTGTTCCCCGGCTATACGGTGAAGGGCGCCGGTTCCTTCCGCGTCATTCGCGACAGCGATCTGGAAATCGAAGAAGAAGCCGAAGATCTGGTGCGCGAGTTCGAGACCGCGCTGAAGCAGCGCCGCCGCGGCTCGGTGATCCGCCTCGAGATCGACGCCGCGATGCCGGCCGAACTGCGCGAGTTCGTGCAGCGCGCGCTCGCGGTGGCTGACGATGAGGTGTTCAACGTCGATGGCGTGCTGGCCATCAACGACCTGTCGCAGCTCACCCGCATCGACCGGCCGGACCTTGAGTTCACGCCCTACAATCCGCGCTATCCCGAGCGCATCCGCGATCACGGCGGCGACGCCTTTGCCGCCATCCGGCAGAAGGACCTGATCGTCCACCACCCGTATGAATCCTTCGACGTGGTGGTGCAGTTCCTGCAGCAGGCGGCGCGCGATCCCAATGTCGTCGCCATCAAGCAGACGCTCTACCGGACCTCGGCGGAGAGCCCCATCGTCAAGACCCTGGTCGAGGCGGCGGAGGCCGGCAAGTCCGTCACCGCGCTGGTCGAACTCAAGGCCCGGTTCGACGAGGAGGCCAATATTCGCTGGGCGCGCGATCTCGAGCGCGCCGGCGTGCAGGTGGTCTATGGCTTCATCGAGCTCAAGACCCACGCCAAGCTGTCGCTGGTGGTGCGCCGGGAGAGCGGCTCGCTCGCCACCTATTGCCATGTGGGCACCGGCAACTATCACCCGGTGACGGCACGCATCTACACCGACCTGTCGTTCTTCACCGCCGATCCGCTGATCGCCCGCGATGTGGCGCGTATCTTCAACTACATCACGGGCTATGCCGAGCCGGCCGAGCTCGAGCGCATGGCGATGTCGCCGGTGACCTTGCGCGCCCGCATCCTCGACCACATCAAGCGCGAAACTGCCAACGCCAGCGCCGGCAAGCCGGCCGCCATCTGGATGAAGATGAATTCGTTGGTCGATCCCGAGATCATCGACGCGTTGTACGACGCCTCGGCCGCCGGCGTGCAGGTCGATATCGTGGTGCGCGGCATCTGCTGTCTGCGCCCCGGCGTGCCCGGCCTGTCCGAGAACATCCGCGCCAAGTCGATCGTCGGCCGGTTCCTCGAACATGCGCGCATCTACTGCTTCGGCGACGGTCACACGCTGCCGCACCCCAAAGCCGCGCTCTATTTCTCCTCGGCCGACATGATGCCGCGCAATCTCGACCGCCGTGTCGAAGTGCTGTGCCCGATCGTCAATCCGACGGTGCACGAGCAAGTCCTGGGCCAGATCATGGTGGCCAATCTGCGCGATAATGAGCAGAGCTGGAGGGTCTTGCCGGACGGCTCCTCGACGCGCATAAAGGCCGCGCCGGGCGAGGAACCGTTCAACGCCCACAAGTACTTCATGACGAATCCGAGTTTGTCGGGCCGTGGTAAATCGCTCAAGGACTCCTCGCCGCGCAGCCTCATCCGCCGCCTCATCGAAGGCGCGTAAGGCCATCAAGCGCCCGGGGAAAACGGAATCGGTGAAGGGCCGGCTCGATCACGGGCCAGCGATCGCCGTGATAGATATCGGCTCCAACTCGGTCCGCCTCGTCATCTACGAAGGCCTGACGCGCTCGCCGACGCCGATCTTCAACGAGAAGGTGCTCGCCGGTCTCGGCCGCCAGGTGCAGACCACCGGCCTCTTGGCGCAGGATGCCATCGATACCGCGCTGCGCGCGTTGGTGCGTTTCAAGGCGCTGTGCGACATCCAGCATGTCCGCACCATCTATCCGATCGCCACCGCGGCATGCCGCGACGCCCGCAACGGCCGCGCCTTCATCTCGGCGGCCGAGCGCATTCTCGGCAGCAAGATCGAAATTCTGTCGGGCAAGCGCGAGGCGCAGCTTACCGCTTATGGCGTCATCTCGGGCATCTACAAGCCGGACGGCATTGTCGGCGATCTCGGCGGCGGCTCGCTCGAACTTGTCGATGTACGCGGCTCGAGCGTGCGCCGCGGCCTGACGCTGCCGCTCGGCGGCCTGGCATTGCAGGACCTGACCGGGCGCTCGATCAAGAAAGCCGAGAAGCTGGTCGAGCAGGCTTTCTCCAATCTCGACATCATGAATGCCGGGGCGGGGCGCACCTTCTATGCCGTCGGCGGCACCTGGCGCGCGCTGGCGCGGCTGCACATGTGGCAGACCGGCTATCCGTTTCACGTCATGCACAACTACCGCATCTCGGCGCGCGAGGCGCTGGAGTTCTCGCGGCTGGTGCACCGGGTCGATACCGAGACCTTGTCGAAGATCGAAGTCGTCAATTCGGCGCGCCGTCCGCTGCTGCCCTATGCGGCTTTGGTGCTGGAAAATCTGGTGCGCAGCCTCAAGCCGAAGGACGTCATCATCTCGGCGATGGGCGTGCGCGAAGGACTTTTGTATTCGCTGCTTGATGGTCCGGAGCGCGCCCGCGATCCGCTGATCTCGGCGGCAGCCGATCTTAATGTGCTGCGCTCGCGCGCGCCGCGGCACGGCGAAGAGCTGATCGAATGGACCGACAAATTCATCGCCTCGTCGGGCCTCGATGAAACCGCCGACGAAAAGCGCCTGCGCCATGCGGCCTGCCTGCTCGCCGATATCGGCTGGCGCGCGCATCCCGATTATCGCGGCGAGCAGGCGATGAACATCATCGCGCACGGGCCGTTCGTCGCCATCGATCATCCCTCGCGGACCTACATCGCGCTGTCGGTGTTCCTGCGCCACACCGGCCTGAACGAGGAAGAGCTGCCGTCGCGCATTCGCGAGCTGGCGACGCCCTATATTCTCGACCGCGCTCGCGTGCTGGGGGCGGCGATGCGGGTGGCCTACATCCTCACCGCGGGACAGGACGGCGTGCTGCCGAAAGTGCCGCTGCGCGTCGTGCGCGGCAAGCTGGTGCTCACGCTGAACGGTCCCTATGCGAAGCTGTTCACCGAGCGGGTTTCCGGCCGTATGCGCCAGCTGGCGCGGCTCATCGGCCGCGAGGCGGTGGTGGAGACTTGATCCCCGTCATTCCGGGCTCGCGCGTTTCACGCGCGCCCCGGAATGACCGGTGTAGGAGTTGCCCGCCAACGCCACCGCATTTTCCGCTCATCCCCGCGAAAGCGGGGATCCAGTTCTTGCTTGTCTTATTGCTTTCTGGATTCCCGCTTTCGCGGGAATGAGCGGTGCATGAATTAGCCCGCCTTGGCCAACGCAACGAACCGCTCGACTTCCTCCGCCGTCGTCTGGAACGACGTCACCAGCCGCACGATGACATTGCCGCTCCCGTCCGCATCCCAGCGATAGAACATCGCGCCGGCGGCCTGGAGTTTGTCGCACAGCGCGGCGGGCAGGGCGGCGAACACTTCATTGGCTTCGACCGGCCAGACCGGCGCGTAGCCGGCCTTCGTCAGGCCATCGCCGAGGCGATCCGCCATGCCATTGGCGTGGCGCGCGAGGCGCAGCCACAGATCGCCGTCGAGAAACGCTTCCATTTGCGCCGCGATGAAGCGGTGCTTGGACAGCAGCGCGCCGCCGCGCTTGCGCCGCGCCGACATACCCTCAGCGCGTTTGGGGTCGAAGAAGATCACAGCCTCGGCGCCCATGGCGCCGCCCTTGGTGGCGCCGAAGGACAGCACATCGACGCCCGCTTTCCAGGTCATGTCTGCGGCGCTGACATTGAGCCGCGCCAGCGCATTGCCGAAGCGCGCGCCGTCCATATGCAAGGTGGCGCCGTGCGCGTGGGCGATATCGGCCAGCGCGCGGATCTCGGAAACGCGGTAGATGGTGCCGGCTTCGCTCGCCTGCGAGATCGACACCGCCGCCGGCGTGACATGATGCGGCGGGCCCCATGAGGCCTTTTTATCAAGTGCGGTCTTGAGCGTTTGCGAGGCAAGCTTGCCGTTATCACCGGGCAGTTCGACGAGCTTGATGCCGCCGCCGAAGAATTCCGGCGCGCCGCATTCGTCGGCCGCGATGTGCGAATTCTGATGGCACAGCACCGCGCCCCAGGGCGGCGTCACATGCGCCAGCGCCAGCGCATTGGCGCCGGTGCCGGTCGGCACCAGAAACACCGCGACGTCGCGCTCGAACAGGGCGGAGAATTTCTGCTCGACGCGGCGCGTTGTGTCGTCATTGCCATAGCCGAGCGTG
The DNA here is from genome assembly GCA_035556455.1 of Pseudolabrys sp. Lineage (GTDB taxonomy): Bacteria > Pseudomonadota > Alphaproteobacteria > Rhizobiales > Xanthobacteraceae > Pseudolabrys. The sequence continues at coordinate 19,796 of DATMEX010000007.1, read as the reverse complement.
AAGCCGTCATTGGCGCGACCCAGCGCCGCCATGATCTCGGGGGCGACGCCGGCCGTGTTGTCGCTGGCGAAATTCATCCGCTCCTCCTATCGAAGCGGCGCTACCGCGATGCCGTTGGCTTGCAGCGTTTCCTTGACCGTGCGCGCGACCTCGGCGGAATTGGCGCGGTCGCCGTGCAGGCACAAGGTCGAGACCGGTACGTCCATGTCGCGGCCATCGATCTTGGCGAGCTTGCCCTCGCGCACGATGCGGACGGCGCGCGCGGCGACCTCTTTGGGGTCGCGCAATTTCGCCACGCGCTCGATGATGAGGCCGCCGTCGGCATCGTAGTCGAGGTCGATGAAGGCCTCGCGGGCCACCTTCGCTCCGGCGGCTTCCGCCGCGTCAGCGCCGGGGCCGGCGAGCAGCATCAGGAACAGCGACGGATCGTAGGCGGCGACGGCGGCGCCGATGGCCTTCGACAATGCCATGTCGATCGAGCAAGCCTTGTAGAAAGCGCCATGCGGCTTCACATGCGCGATGGTCATGCCCTCGGAGCGCGCGATCGCGGCCAGCGCGCCGAGTTGATAGAGCGTGTAGTCGGCCATCTCGTCCGGCGCGATGGTCATCATGCGGCGGCCGAAGCCCATAAGGTCGGGAAACGCGGGATGCGCGCCGATGGCGATGCCGGCCGCCTTGGCGATGCGCACGGTCGCGCGCATGGTCGCCGGATCGCCGCCATGGAAACCGCAGGCGATGTTGACCGACGAGACATGCGGCAGGAACGCGGCGTCGTCGCCGAGCGTCCAGCGGCCGTAGCTTTCGCCGGCGTCGCCGTTGATGTCGACGGAGAGGGACATGGCGTCAGTCCTTCTCGCTGGCGACGACGCGGCCTTTCTCGATGGCCAGCGCCAGCTTGCCGTGCTTGAGCGCCAGCGCCTTGTCGCCGAACAGTTCGCGCCGCCAGCCTTTGAGCGCCGGCACGTCGGCATTGTCGTCGGCGGCGATGCGGTCGAGATCGTCCACGGTGGCGATGACCTTTGCGGCCACCGCGTGGCTTTCCGACGTCATGCGCAGCAGCACCTTGAGGAGTTCGACGATGGCGGCGCCGTTCTGCGCCGGTCGCGAGCGCTCGAAGCGCGGCAGCGTTTTGGGATCGCGCTCAAGGCCGCGATTGACCGCCTCGACGATCTGCTCGCCCCAGCGTGAGCGCTCGAAGCCCTTGGGCAGCGAGCGCAACTGGCCGAGCTTCTCGATGGTGGTCGGCATTTGCGTCGCGACATCGCCGACGACGTCGTCCTTGAGGACGCGCGAGCGCGGCACGTCGCGGGTCTGGGCCTCGCGCTCGCGCCAGGCGGCGACTTCCATCAGCACGGCGAGTTCCTTCGGCTTGCGAACCCGGGCCTTGAGCCGCTCCCAGGCGCGCTCCGGGTCCATGCGATAGGTCTCGGGCGAGGTGAGCACGCCCATCTCGGACTCGACCCATGAGGCGCGGCCGCGCTTGGCGAGGTCGGCGGCGAGCTTGACGTAGACGGCGCGCAGATGCGTGACGTCGGACAGCGCGTAGGTCACCTGCGCGTCGGTCAGCGGCCGCCGCGTCCAGTCGGTGAAGCGGTTCGACTTGTCGAGCACGTCGCCGGTGATACGCTGCACGAGCTGGTCGTAGGAGATGCTGTCGCCATAGCCGAGCACCATGGCGGCGACCTGGCTGTCCACGATCGGATGCGGAATGGTCTTGGCCATGTTCCACATGATTTCGATGTCCTGCCGCGCGGCGTGAAACACCTTGATGACCTTCTCATTGGCCATCAGCGCGAAGAACGGCGCGAGGTCGATTCCGGGGGCCAGGGCGTCGATCACGACGGCCTCGTCGTCGGTCGCCATCTGCGCCACGCAGAGCAGGGGGTAGTAGGTGGTTTCGCGCAGGAACTCGGTATCGACGGTGACGAATTCGTGCTTCGCCATGCGCTCGCAGACGGCGGCGAGCTCGGCGGAGGTGGTAATCAAGGGGGACATCAACGGCCTTCTTCGCGTTGTGCGTTCATCACGCACGGGTTCGGACACGCCGCGCAGCGGCGAGGTATGATTAAAATCACGGGAGGGCGCCGGCCGGCGTCCTGGCCGAATGTGATGCCACCCGGCCCTGACGCCCCCCAGCGCCCGGATTACCGAGTGTGCAGATTGGCCCCGAGTCTGTCGAGGCAGGTTTTGCCGGGGGCGGCGGCAAACGGACGGAATTTCTGGCACTTACCGGCGGCCGGCTGCCCATTATCTTGACAAAGGCCACCCCCCATGCGCTTTTTCGCCCGCCTCCACCCCAATCCGTGAATCGTTTGCCGGAACAGCCCCGAATGTCATTGCATCGCTATCGTTCCCACACCTGCGGCGCGCTGCGCGAGAGCGACATCGGCAAGGAAGTCCGCCTGTCCGGCTGGTGCCACCGCATCCGCGACCATGGCGGTGTGCTGTTCATCGACCTGCGCGACCATTACGGCATCACCCAGGCGGTGATCGACCCGGATTCCAAAGCCTTCAAGCTGGCCGAGACCCTGCGTTCGGAGTGGGTGGTCCGCATCGACGGCAAGGCGCGCAAGCGTCCCGAGGGCACCGAGAATGCCGACCTTCCGACCGGCCAGGTCGAGGTCTATGTTTCCGAGATCGAAGTGCTCGGCGCTGCCGCCGACCTGCCGATGCCGGTGTTCGGCGACGCCGAATATCCGGAGGACATCCGGCTCAAGTATCGCTTCCTCGATCTGCGCCGTGAGAAGCTGCACAACAACATCATGCTGCGCGGCCGGGTCATCGACTCGATCCGCAAGCGCATGAAGGATTCCGGATTCTTCGAATTCCAGACGCCGATCCTGACCGCGTCGTCGCCGGAAGGCGCGCGCGATTATCTGGTGCCCTCGCGCATTCACCCCGGCAAGTTCTACGCGCTGCCGCAGGCGCCGCAGCAGTTCAAGCAGCTCCTGATGGTCGCGGGCTTCGACCGCTACTTCCAGATCGCGCCGTGCTTCCGCGACGAGGACGCGCGCGCCGACCGCTCGCCGGGCGAGTTCTATCAGCTCGATCTCGAGATGAGCTTTGTCACCCAGGACGACGTGTTCAACGCCGTTGAGCCGGTGATGCGCGGCGTGTTCGAAGAGTTCGCGAACGGCAAGTCGGTGACACAGAAGTTTCCGATGATCCCCTATGCAGAAGCCATCACCAAATACGGCTCGGACAAGCCGGACCTGCGCAACCCGATCGTGATGCAGGATGTCAGCGAAGCCTTCCGCGGCTCCGGCTTCAAGATATTCGCCAACATCCTCGCGGGTGACTCCAAGGCGCAGGTCTGGGCCATTCCGGCGCCCGGCGGTGGCAACCGCGCTTTCGCCGATCGCATGAATTCCTGGGCGCAGGGCGAGGGCCAGCCGGGCCTCGGCTATATCTTCTGGCGCGAAGGCGAGGAGGGCGGCGCCGGTCCGCTCGCCAAGAACATCGGCCCTGAGCGCACCAAGCAGATTGCCGATCAGCTCGGCCTCAAGGTGGGCGACGCCTGCTTCTTCGTCGCCGGCCTGCCGAAGAACTTCTACAAGTTCGCCGGCGCGGCGCGCACCAAGGTCGGCCAGGAGCTCAACCTGATCGCGCAGGACCGCTTCGAGTTCTGCTGGATTGTCGACTTCCCCATGTTCGAATGGAACGAGGAAGAGAAGAAGATCGACTTCTCGCACAACCCGTTCTCGATGCCGCAGATGGGCGTCGAGGAATTCCTCGCGCTCGATGCCAATGACGCCGACAAGATCCTCGGCATCAAGGCCTATCAGTACGACATCGTCTGCAACGGCACCGAATTGTCGTCCGGCGCCATCCGTAACCATCGCCCCGAGGTGATGGAAAAGGCCTTTGGTCTTGCCGGCTATCCGAAGGAAGTGCTGGAAGCCAAGTTCGGCGGCATGCTCAACGCCTTCCGCCTCGGCGCGCCGCCACATGGCGGCATCGCGCCCGGCATCGACCGCATCGTCATGCTGCTGGCGGGCGAAGAGAACCTGCGCGAAGTCGTGCTGTTCCCGATGAACCAGAAGGCCGAAGACCTGATGATGGGCGCGCCGGCGGAAGTGACGCCGAAGCAGCTCAAGGAGCTGAGCATCCGGATCGAGCTGCCGAAGAAGTAGCGCTGTCGAAGAAGTGATCGCGCGCCGGATTGCCGCAGGCTAGGATCGCCCCGTGGAGGGGAGGTCCATGCGCTTCGAACGGCTGATCTTTCTGGCGGCTCTGGGGCTCGCGGCGCTGGTTCTGATGAGCTGGCCCGGTCGCGCGCAGGCACAGGGCGTTGGGCAAGGCGTCGGGCAAGCTGGCGCGAATGATGCGGCGGCGATGCCGATTTTCGACGCGCACATGCACTACAATCAGGAGCCCAATCCGTTCTTCTCCCTCGACAAGGTGATCGAGGTTTTCGGCCGCAATAACGTCAAGGGCGTTCTTGCCACCAGCCGGCCGAACAAGGGCACGCATCAGTTGATGGAGGCGCAGGCCAAGGCGAATGGCTTGTGGGTGGTGCCGTTCATCCGGCCCTATCGTGTGCGCGCCGATATCCAGACCTGGTTCGGCGATCCGCTCAGCATCGAGCTCATCGAGAGTGAGTTCAAGCGCGGCTATTACCGCGGCATTGGCGAATTCCATCTCTACGGCAAGGCGGCGTGGAATCCGGTCGTCAAACAGATTGTCGATTTCGCCGTCGCCAACGATCTTTATCTGCATGCGCATTCGGACGAGGAAGCGCTGCTGATCCTTTTCGAGCACAATCCGAAGGCCAGGATCATCTGGGCGCATACCGGTTTCTCGACGTCGCCGGCACGCGTCGCCGAGCTGCTCGATAAATATCCGATGCTGTGGGGCGAGCTATCCTATCGCGGCGGCATTACCGGGCCGGGCCGGGCGCTCACCGCGGAATGGCGCGAGCTGTTCGCGCGCTATTCGGATCGTTTCCTGCTCGGCTCCGACACCTGGATCAACGAGCGCTGGGCGTCCTACGACGACACCATGAACGAGTATCGCGGCTGGCTCAAGCAGTTGCCGCGCGATCAGGCGCAGCGCATCGCGTGGGGCAATGCGGCGCGGTTGTTCGGCGCGGCGAAGGTGGATTGAGGCGAGCTTTCGGCTCAGGGGCGGATCAGAACAGGCCCTTCAAGCCTTCGACATAGTCCGGGCGGCGCATGCCGACCAGAACGTGCCCGACGCCGCGTCGAAGCAGTGTGTCGCAGGCGATGACCGAGAGGGGGCGGCGGTCGCCGGCGTCGATCGCACCGGCTTGTACGAACCGGCTGCGAGCTACCGCGGTCGCGTCCTGCATCGAGGCACGCGCCTGCTGCGTCGCCAGCACGTAAAGGTGCATCGATGCTTGCCTAGCGGCGGGTGGAATGTCTCCGTCGAATAGGGTATCCAGCGCGGGGAAGAAGACACCGAGAAACACCGCCTCGGCGATATCGGTCTGATCGATGCGGCTCCAGCCCGCCTGCAGCGCGGACAGATTGTCCATGATTGCGCGATAGGCGGCCGTGCCCGATCGCTCCTCGATCGTTTGTCTGACGGCTATGAAGGCCGTATCGAGCTTCGCTGGCGCGATCGCGTCGACGACGGCGCCTTCGGCGAGCCGCACTGCTTTTCCGTCCAGTTTGGCGTTCAGGGGTCTGTTAGCAAGGGTCTTGAGGCCGTGCGCCGCTGCAAGATCGACGACACTTCGGAATCCGGGGGCGGGTTCGAGGGCTTCGGTTTCGAGCATGTTGCAGGGAAACTCAAGCAGTCTGAAGCGGCCCTTGCGGCGTGTCTGTGCCGCCGTTTCGATCAGCCGGGGCAGACTTATTGATGGAGCTGCGGCGGAGCCGGCCGATAGCGCATTCGAACTGACGCCGTAGAAGCGGATCACGCCGGCGTCGCAGCAAGCTTCCAGTGTCGCGAAGGCGGCGCCTATGCGCCGGTAGAATGCGCTCTCGGCTTCGGGCCCGCCGTTTTCGTCAAAATAGTACTCAGGATTGTGCAGCAGGAAGCCGTCGATGGTTGTCCGTCTCAACCTTTGTAGCGACCGGCCGATCTGACGCTTCAGAAACGCGGGGTGGATGCAGTGGCGCGTGCCGCCGGCAAGGGTGACGGTTTCGGTCAGCGCCTCGGCGCCGGCCGGAGAGTCAAGAAAGGGCATGTCCGCGTCAATGACATAGCCCGCCTTGGTCACGACAAAGGCGTCGATTTCCGGTGCCGTGCTCAGGACGTCCCCGACTAGTTCTTCCGACTCGCCTCCAGAGTAATTCGAAGCCGTGTCGATAAGGTTGCAGCCGTGATGCAGGGCGCTGACGAGCGCTGCGCGGTGAATGGGCGAGCGGGATGACACACGATAGCAGCCGAAGCCGATCCTGCTCAGGCGATTGATGTCGCGCATGTGCCGTTCCGCCGGATACCGTTCAGGCGGCGTGGTGCCTGAATATCCGATAATTGAAGGTGTAGGGCTGTCCCGTGAAGTTCTGGCCGCTGAGCTCTTGACGGCGACGATGATAGATATCTTCGAAAATCTGCCGGCAGGCCTCGTAAATATCGGCTCCCCGGTCGGTGTAGATGTCGTGACGCCGCATGCTCAGGAGGTCGAAGTTCATGCGCCGGAAAATAAACGCGAACCTGGCGAGGATTTCGTCCTTTTGCTTTTGAGTGAACCCGTCGCAGTCGAGACAGAGGTCGAAGCAACGGTTCATCATGGCCTCGGTGAAAAGGCCGTGAAGCGCCGAGTAGACCGAGCGTGGCTCTTCGTTCACGGCGACGTCCGTTTGTAAGGGAGTGCCAGCAGGAACGGCAAGATACGCATCGACCTCATGCGTCAGCGCGCTGAAAATGACGTGGCCGCACTGATGCACCAAGTCCTCAATGAAGAATACCTCGTCGGCATCGTCTTCAAGAACATTGAGGCAGACGGCTCCGAAGGAGGCGACGCTGGCGAACGAGTTCAGGGACGGATTGCGGAACAGAACAACGCGTCGCGTCATCGCCTCCATCAATGCGGCATAGGGCGGGTTGATTTCGGCAAGCCGTTGCAGCGCTTTTTCGAGGTGAGGGAGATGGGCGGCGACCAGTGTGGCACCATCGTCGGCGCCGCCGGGATGGAGAAAGTTGAACAATGGGTGATGGTGGCGGTCGACTTCGATGTGGCCGGCTCCGAGTGTCGCGGGTGCCGCAGGGACGGTGTTGACGGCGTCATCGTCCGTTGCAGCCGTGTAACGCTGCGATCCGGACGGCCCGGAAAGCGTGACGATCGTGGCGGCTTTTCCGGTCGGCAGATAGCCAAGTCCGGGAAGGCAGGCCACGCCGGCCTGATTGGTGGGCGTAGACATCAGACGAGGGCGGCGGTTCTCGTCGCAATATCCATAAAGGATCGGCCAAAGATCGTCAGGCGAGGCCTTCGCTGCAAAATGCGCGAACAGCAAAGGTTCCAGACGCCATCGCGCGCCGGCATCCTCCATTGCGCTGGCGAGGTCCGCCGGTGCGTGCCTCAGTAACTCGGATCCGATCCGTGCGAAGTATTGCCGGCCGGAATCACAACCGTTCTCGGCCAGGGAGAGAAGCAGATCGCTCGGAGTGGCCATGTCCCATGTCGGCTGTGAGGACATCAATGAAAGCCCGAAGCGGGGCAGCCGATGCCGGCCGCCCCGTTATCGCGCAAGCCTCATTGCGGGTTAGCGCAATGCGCTCGGCAATTCCTTGAATGCGAGGCCTGCGTCGAGCCGCTGGAAAACTGGAACGAGTTCGGGAATCCAGATTCCGGTCGCTTCGAAGAACTTGGTGTGGCATTCCATGAAGGTGCCGCCGTTCATCCGGCCGAGCACCGCCTCGATGGCTGGGACGCCTTTGGTCTCATGGAATTCCTTCAGTGACATCTTCTGGACGCGCTTTGTATCCGCCATCATCGCCTCCCGTCGTTGTTGAAGTCACGCCTGCAGTTACATCAAAGGTAGCGAAATACTTTCAATGCAACCTAAGATAGCAGGCTCGGACGAGCCTGCCAAGCTGCTTTGTTGCACTATTGGAGACGCACAAATGGGGCCAGGTTATCGTGGGCCGATCTAGCTCTCCGGCAGCGGAATGAACTCGAGCTCGTCGCCGGGCACCTTGTCGAAGTGGCCGGCTTTCCAGTCGGCTTTCGCCTGCTCGATGCGGTCCTTGCTCGACGACACGAAATTCCACCAGATGTGGCGCGGGCCGTCCATCGGCGCGCCGCCGAGCATAACGAAGTGGGCATCGCTCGCGGCCGTCACGGTGATGCGGTCGCCCGGCTTGAACACCAGCAGCCGGCCCGGCTCGAACTTGTCGCCGGCGATGTCGATGGTGCCTTCGACGACATAGATCGCGCGCTCTTCGTAATCGGCGTCGAGCGGCAACGACGAGCCAGCCTTGAGCGTGACGTCGCCGAACATGGTGTCGTGCAGCACCGGCACCGGCGACGTCGCGCCATAGAGCGAGCCGGTGACGACGCGCACGGTCTTGTCGTTGTCTTCGATGATCGGAAATTCGCCGGTGTCGTGATGGGCGAAGCTGGGCGCGATCTCTTCATGCGCCTTCGGCAGACCGACCCACATTTGCAGACCATGGATCGGGCTGCCGGTTTCGCGCAGACCTGCCTCGGTGCGTTCGGAATGCACGATGCCGCGCCCCGCCGTCATCCAGTTGATCTCGCCGGGCCGGATCGCCAGCGCGGTGCCGAGCGAGTCGCGGTGTATGATCTCGCCGTCGAACAGATAGGTCACGGTGGCGAGCCCGATATGCGGGTGCGGGCGGACATCGAGCCCGGTGCCGGCGCGGAATTCGGCCGGGCCGAAATGGTCGAAAAAGATGAACGGCCCGACCATGCGCGATCGCGCCGAGGGCAGGGCCCGGCGCACCGAAAAGCCGTCGCCGAGGTCCACGGTGCGCGGCACCACGACATGCGCCAGGGCATCGCAGCCGTAGGCATCGCCGGCCTCGGGGTCTTTTCCGGGGAAAAAGCTCATGCGTTGCTCCTGTGGCTCGTGGTTGCTGGGTGCACGTTAATACCGCTCGACGGACAAGTCATGACGGCGTCTTCCGCTTCGCCAGGGGCTTTTAGTCGTTCCTGCATCCAGGTGAGGTTCCAATTTAGATCGCCATTAACCATGCAATCCATGAGTGGTATTTTGGTGCCCTTTCTACGGCACCGGGCGCTCGGCTTAAGCGGCTTTTTACGCGGCCGTGGCTTCACTGAAGACCGCACCAGAATGGGCGGACGATCCGGTAATGAGTTTTTTCGCGCGAGGGTTTTCGCGTCAGAATATTGTTGCGATTGCAGTTGGCATCCTGGTTGCCGGCGCGCCTTTGGTCGCGTTCAATTTCTGGCTCGGCGGCGTTATCGAGAGGCAGGGCCGGGAGCAAACCGATGTCTCGGCCCGGCAGATCATCGCGCTCGCCGAGCGCCGCACGGCAGAGGTGGTCGGGACGCTGGACGCCTTGAGCGCCGCAGGCGTTGCCGATTGCGGGCCAGCCGCGCTGGATGCGATGCAGCGCGCGACCTTTGAGACCATCCCGGTCAAGGAAATCGCCATCCTTGACGTGAGCGGACGGATGCTGTGCTCGTCCCAGCAGAAAGTTGTCCTCGCCGAACGCGATCCCATGCGGCGGATCCTGTCGACCGAAGCTTTGCAGGGTGAGCCCGGCTATTCTCTCGACGTCGTCAATCTGCCTGCGGGACAATCGATCGTCAGGCTTCGACGGCCGCTCGGCTCCGGTCCAAATGCGATAGCCGCGCTGGTCCCGTCGGGGATGTTCCTGCCTCATGTGGCTGTCAATGCCTTCGAGCAGCACCTTCGCGATGAGTTGAACGACAACACCCGGTCGAACCGTGCGGCGAGCGGGCTCTACGCCGCGATCGAGACGCCTGGCCATGTCGTTCTTGCCGAAATAGGCAAGCGGCCGAGCACGGCGGTGGCGGATGGCTATGCGGCCGAACACCGGTCGCGCAAATACGGGTTCAAGGTTCAGGTCGTGGTGCCGAGCAAGCTGATCAACAGCGACGGCGCCGAGCTGAAATGGCTCGGTCTGTTTGTCACCGGTCTCGTGCTGGCGGCGCTCGGCCTGTTTATCGGGCTTGTCGCGCGCCGCGGTCCCAACAATCCGATCGTGGAGATGGAGCGCGCGCTCGCCGCCGGCGAATTCGTGCCGTACTATCAGCCGATCGTCGACATCACGACAGGGCAATTGCGCGGCGCCGAGGTGCTGGTGCGCTGGAGGAAGCCTGACGGCACATTGGTGCCGCCGGCCGCATTCATTCCGCTGGCGGAATCGAGCGGCCTGATCCGAGCTATGACTTTGGACCTGATGAAGAGGGTGAGCGACGAGGCCGGCAAGGCGCTGGGCGAGCGGCCGGGCCTGAAGGTCTCTTTCAATTTTGCCAGCCGGCTTTTCGCGGACGAAGCGGTGGTCAAGGACGTTTATGGAGCCTTCGCCAAGTCACCGATCAAGCTGACCCAGGTCGTGCTCGAAGTCACCGAGCGCGACCCGATCGAGAACTTCGCCGCGACCCGCCAGATCATCGCCGCGCTGCAGGGCCTCGGCGTTCGCATCGCCATCGACGATGTCGGTACGGGCCACAGCGGCCTGTCCTATATGCTCAAGCTCGGCGTCGACATCATCAAGATCGACAAGATGTTCATCGACTCAATCGGTACCGACCGCAATTCGACGACCATCGTCGAAACCCTGGTCGACCTCGCGCACAACATGCGCATGGACGTGGTAGCCGAAGGCGTCGAGAATTTCGAACAGGTCATGCATCTGCGCGAGATCGGCGTCCGCGCGGCGCAGGGCTATGTGTTCGCGCCACCGCTGCCGGGCAGCGCCTTCCTCAACCTGGTGGAAGCGATGGATGCGCTCGGCGACAATGTGGCCACGGCGCGGGTCGTCGCCGCGGCCTGATTTTCTGCCGTACAGGCTACGCGCGAAGCTCGGTCTCGATCGCGACGATCAGGCCGGGATCCGAAGGATCGACCGCCGAGGTGAAAGCCGCCTTGAGCCGGCCGTCGCGGCCGATCAGGTACTTGTGGAAATTCCAGCGCGGCGTATCGCGCGGCCGCTCGTTGGCCGCCCAGCGATAGAACGGATGCGCGCCGGCGCCTTTGACCACGGCCTTGGCCGCGAGCGGGAAGGTGACGTGGTATTCGTCCTGCGCGGTCCTGGCGATCTCCGGAGCGCCGCCGGGCTCCTGACCGCCGAAATCGTTGGACGGCACGCCGATGATGACGAGGCCGCGTTCGCGGTAGCGCGCCCATAACGCCTGCAGGCCGGCATATTGCGGGGTGTAACCGCAATGCGACGCGGTGTTGACGACCAGGATTGGCTTGCCGGCGAAGTCGGCCAGCGCGATGGCATCGCCGCTCAGGGCGTCGAAGCGGAAGGCATAGGCCGACACTTGGGACATCGGCGCTTGCGACATGGGAGCCTGCGGGGGAGCCGGCGTCTGTGCGAGCACGGTGCGGGGCGCGGCAATGAGGCCGGCCATGGCAAGGAGCAGATTGCGACGCATCATCATGCGCGCAAGTTTAGCGGCAGGCCGGCAAAGTCCGCCACAAATTCCCGTGAAGGCGAATTTCTCCGCTCGAGTTTTCCAGTGAAGATGAGATCACCTTTTGCCGGAGTGCGAAACAGCGAAAGGAACCGACTTACCGCTTCTGCGCCGCTGGGTTGCTCTAGGGGCGAGGGCGCGTGCGTCTAAGCCGGTTCCTTTCTAGCGCGTGCGCGACCAGCAGGGCCCAATCATGCCTCGCCGGGCCGGGCCCGGGGCCACTCCTGCCAGTCCCAGCGCACTACGCCGCTGCAAATCGAACGGTGGTCTCGAAAGCGTAACCGCAGGCGTCGCACTGCCACAGATGTCTGGCGTAGCCGGCGTCCAGCCACTCGGAGTACTCCGGCATATAAAGCGCGTCACCGCACTGCGCGCATATATTGGCCGGGCGATACCGCGGGGACTTCCGAAGGATGTTGATGTCGCTTCGGGCGTGCGGGCTCATCGTGTCCTCCCTTCGCTGCGGCCGCGTTTACGGTTGTCATTGCCGTAATTAACGCCAGCCAGTATCCCTCACTTTCCCCACACCGTCGCGAGCAAGCGTATAGGCGGTGACGGACAATTGAAGCAGTAAGGCTGACATATACCGTGCCGCTGCGCGAAAGAGTCGCGCTCGCGTCCCGGGAAGGACGCGAGCGCGTTTCAGGCTCGTTATGGAATTGGAAGAAAGCTACTTCTTCTCCACCGATATGCCTTGCGATCCGATATTGAGCTGCACGCCTTTCGGTTCGCGCTGTTCTTCGTAGAGTTTGTAGCCGAGCGCGCCGACCGCAACGCAGAGCACGGCAACGGCAAGCACGAGGACGTTACGATTCATTGGGCAGGCCCCCTGTGAAGTTTGGACCCACTCAACGCCGGCGGCGGAACAAAGTTCCAATGCCGCCATATCGTCGGAAAATCACCTGCTACTTGCGGAAAACGGCCAGCCGATGTGCGTCATCAGGATTGGCCGCGCCGGGCGGCATCTTGCCGGCGAGGATATCCCTGACCTGATTGACGGTGTCGAAGGCCTGATGCTCGGCGGCGTCAGGTGTCAGCCCGCCGGTGTGCGGATTGGCGATGACGTCCGGCCGCTTGGCCAGAAACAGCGATGGCTTCTGATCCGCCGCGCGGCCGACATCCATAGCGGCGCCGGCAATGAGCTTGCGGTCGAGCGCGTCTTCGAGTGCCTTTTCGTCCACGAGGTTGCCGCGCGACATGTTGATGAAATAGGCCGACTTCTTCATGCGCGCGAAGGCCGCGGCGTTCATCAGGTTCTCGGTCTCCTCGTTGGCGATGACAAGACAGACGAGAAAGTCGGAGGCGGCAAGCACGTCTTCAAACGAGCCTTGCGTAATGCCCGGGTCGGTGATGGTCTTGAACGGATCGGACACCATCACCTTCATGCCGAAGGCCACACCGAGACGCGCGAGATACTGGCCGATGGCGCCATAGCCGAGGATGCCGAGCGTGGCGCCGGCCAGTTGTCGCCCCATCACCGGTGTCGGGTCGAGACCGGCGCGATACTCTGCCGTGTAGCGCGAGACATGACGGCCGAGGTCGATCATGAAGCCGATGGTCTGCTCGGCGACTGACGCGAGAAAGCCGGGCGTCGCATGGGTGACCAGAATGCCGGCCTTGGAGGCGGCGGCGACGTCGATATTGCGGATGTCGACGGCGACCCGGAGGAAGGCCACGAGCGACGAGGGCGCCTGGGCGAAAAACTCGGCCGGGCCCGCGGCCAGCCGGTCGGAGACGATGATTTCGCAGCCTTGAGACAGCTTCACCAGGGCGGCCGTATCGAGTGCCTTGCCGGTGTCGTTGAGCCGGACGTCGCAGAGTTCGCGCAGCGCGGCAAGCGCGCGGTCGCCATAATAATTGGCGAGCATGTCGGGCGTATGGGTGAGCAGGACGGTGGGCATGCGGCATTTCCTCGGGGCGTGCGTTTTTTGGCCCCTGTCGCTGCGGGGGCTTTTGCTTCTAGGCAGGACTTGCAAAGATAGGCAATCGGGGGAATGGCGCCGGCAACAGAAAACACGGCGCCGGATGGCGACTGACGGAGCGTCCGCATGAGCCCAACCGGCAATCCCGCCACCACGACCAAACCCCGCACCAAGCCCAGGACGAAGGTCGCGCGACCGCCTTTGTGGAAGGTGATCTTGCTCAACGACGACTACACGCCGCGCGAGTTCGTGGTGCAGGTGCTCAAGGGCGTGTTCCGCCTCAACGAAAGTCAGGCCTATCGGGTGATGATGACCGCGCATCAGAAGGGCGCCTGTGTCATCGCCGTCTATACCCGGGATGTTGCCGAGACCAAGGCCAAGGAAGCGACCGACCTCGGCAAGATGAACGGCTATCCGCTGTACTTTACAACGGAGAAGGAAGAGTAGCTTTACTCCGTCATGGCCGGGCTTGACCCGGCCATCCCGCTTAGGGACGCTACGGGTAATTATAAGCGGGATCACCGGGACATAAGGGCGTCTACGCCCGTCTTCCGACGGGCTATGCCCGGTGATGACAAATTTTGCGGGGAAACGCATGCCACAGAAGGTTCTGATCACCGCCGGTGCCGCCGGCATCGGCCGCGAATTCGCCCGTGCCTTCGCCGCCACGGGCGCCAAGATCTTCGTCTGCGATATCGATGACGCCGCGCTCGCTGCCATCGCCAAGGAAATCCCCGGCCTCGTCGCCAAACGCTGCGACATGGCGGTGCGTGCCGAGATCGAGAAGATGGTGCCGGCAGCCGCTGAGGCGCTCGGCGGCATCGACGTGCTCATCAACAACGCCGGCATCGCCGGCATGACGTTGCCGGTCGCCGACTACCCGCCGGACGACTGGGACAAGGTGATGGCGATCAACCTGACCTCGATGTTTGACACGACGCGGCTGGCGATCCCGTATTTGAAACAGTCGGAGGCCGGCTCGATCATCAACCTGTCGTCGGTCGCGGGGCGCTTCGGCATTCCCAATCGCTCGCCTTACGCCGCCACCAAGTGGGCTGTGATCGGCCTGACCAAGACGCTGGCCATCGAGCTCGGCGAGTGGGGCATCCGCGCCAACGCCATCGCACCCGGGCTGGTCGAAGGCGACCGCATCCAGCGCGTGTTCCGCGGCAAGCAGCAGCTCACCGGGCGCACTATGGACGAGATTCTGGACGAGACGTTCTCGTATCAGTCGATCAAGACGTTCGTCGATCCGAAGGACATTGCGGCGCTGGCGGTATTCCTTGCCTCTCCGGCGGCGAAGTCTATATCCGGGCAGGTGATCCCGATCGACGGCGACCGCCAACACGCTTGATCTTATTCGGCTTTTTAGCCTTTCAGCTAATCTTAACGGGGCGGCGGAATGATGCCGGCGGTCCCGGGCGACAATCCCGGGCCGTTCGCAACGAGGCTGCCATGCCCGACACCGCTCCGCGCCCGACTCTTGCCACCGATCTGCCGATGACGGCGTCGCCGCCCTCCGCACCGGCGGTGGAGCCGAGCTATGTCGTCGAAGTCGGCGGCCGCTGCGTGTCGCAGTTCGGTTCGTTGACCCAGGCGTTGTCCGCCGGGCTGACGCTGAAACGGCAAGATGCCGGCCTGGACGTGAAAGTCTACGACGCCCGCGAGCGCTCGGCTGACGCCTAGAGTCGTTTTTTCTTCTTCACGGCCTTCTTCGCCTTTTTGGCGGTCTTCTTCTTTTTCTTCTTTGCCGTTGCCAGTTCGGCCTTCGACTTGCGCTTCATGTCGAGGGTATGCGCGCGCTTGTAGGTCTGGATGTCCTTGAACTTGCCGTCCTTGTCGCGCACCGCATAGAGCTTCTTGCCCTTGGATGAATACAACGTCGTTCGCTTGGCCATGGCGCGTTCCCTCATGATGGAGCGTTTGCGAGGGTCAGGCTATCCCTGACGGCGATTCGTGCCAAAGGTGGCAGGCTCTAGCGCTTGCGCGCGTGCCGCCAGTCTTCGGGATTGTCGAACTCGCCTTGCCACAGGCCGCGCCGTGCGGCGCGCGCTTCACGTTCGGCGCTCGCATAATCTGAGGTGTAGCGGTCGTAGTTCAGTGCATGGCCGTCGCGCACCATGGCTTCGCCGATGTCGGTGACACCCGGGGCGGAACAGGTGGCGAGCATGCGGCCGTAACGATCCTCGCCGTTCCTGGTGCAGGTGACGCCGCGGGCCACCAGCGCCGCCAGATGCTGGCGCGATGCCGCCCCGCAGGACCACTTCTGCCCGCGAGCATCGCGGCAGGTCTGGGCCAGCTCCGGCGCGTCGATGCCGCTGAGGCGGATGCGCTGGCTGTCGGCCCGCAGCGTATCGCCATCGACGGCCTGGACCGCGAGCAGGGCCGTCGGCGGGGCGACCACCGCGCGGCTTTGCCAGGCCTGGAACAGGGCGAGGCCGCCGAGCATCAGCGCAAACACCACCAGCGCCGCAAAACGCGGGACGCGGCGGCGCCGGCGGCCGAACTGGGTGACGGTGCTCATGCGCCGACGCTAGACGCGCGTCGGTTACCGAATGGTTGTACCAACCACCGGCGGGGCTCAGGCCGGCTGGGTATCCTCCGCCGCCACCGGCGCGACGATGCGGCGGTAGAGGTGCCAAGTGGCGTGGCCGAGCACGGGCAGGGTGACGATCAGGCCGAGAAAGGCCGGCAGCGCCGACACGATCATCAGCACCACGATGACCGCGGCCCAGCCGATCATCGGCACCGGGCTCGCCACCACCGCGCGCACGCTGGTGATCATGGCGGTGATGAAATCGACCTCGCGGTCGAGCAGCAGCGGGAATGACACCACGGTGAGCGAGAACAGCACCAGCGACAGCACCGCGCCGTCGATATTGCCGATGGCGAGAAACAACAGCCCTGAATTGGTGGTCAGCACCACGGTGATGAACTGCTCGAACGAGGCGAAGGAGGCGTTGACGCCGAGCAGCAGCGCCATCAGCAGCCGCACCTGATACATCCACATCAGCATCACGAACACGGTGACGAAGGCCATCCAGCCGATCTCGCTGCGGCTCATCACCTTGCGCCACACCGCGCCGAAAGATATCGGCTCGCCGGTTTCGCGCCGGTGGCTGACCTCGTAGAGCCCGATGGCGACGAATGGCCCGATCAGGGCAAAGCCGGCCGCCAGCGGGTAGGCGAGGTAGCTCAGGCTCAAAGCCGTGACGCTGAGCACGATGGCGATGCCGCCGAAGGCGTAGATCGCGCCGCAGGCAAGCCCGATCAGCGGTGCCGCCTGGAAATCGCGCAGGCCCGCGGCCAGCGATTCAACGACGTCGCGCGCCGTGATGGCGCACACCACCGGGTCGGTCTTGCCGGAAACAGACTTCACGGGAGTTGGGTTGCCTGAAATCGAAGGCCCGCCGGACATCGACGACATGGTTTCCGCCCTGGACGTGTTGTTCGTTGTGACCACGCTAGCATTTTGGCAAGGTGTCGAGGCGGTATCGCCGAACGCTGCGCAAAGGGAATTACGATGGCGCTCAAATGCACCCATATCGACCAGATCCACGATGTGACGCCCTCGGCCAAGGGCTGCGAGGAATGCCTGAAGACCGGCGACTGGTGGGTGCATTTGCGGCTGTGCCGGACGTGCGGCCATGTCGGCTGCTGTGACGATTCCCCGAACAAACACGCCACCGCGCATTTCAAGGCGACCGGCCATCCGATCATCGAGGGCTACGACCCGCCGGAAGGATGGGGCTGGTGCTATGTCGATGAGACCGTGGTCAAGCTCGACCATAGGACGCCGCAGGTCGGGCCGATCAAGCGCTGGGTCTAGGACTGAGGGGCGGACAGGCCGGTTCTGATGGCGCCTTTCAACTGATGGCTTATCAGGATGTTTGATCCCGGACTTAACGCGCTCTAAGCCGGCGGCCCGTACCGTCATGGCCAGGCCGCACAGGGAATCGCTCCGGAATAGCGCGCGGCCAATTTCTGCGTAAGACGACTGCGATGCGGCACGAGGCCCGGAAACGGCCACGGCAGCCGAGGGCCGAATATTGGGGGAAAGCCGATGTGGTTTCCGGGACGGGGCGCGAGCAAGCGCAACAAGCACTGCAACGACATCATGGCGGCCTTCGATCGTTCGCAGGCCATCATCGAGTTCACGCCGCAAGGCATCATCGTCAGCGCCAACGAGAACTTCCTGAATACGCTCGGCTACGCGATCGAGGACATCGTCGGCCAGCATCACGCCATGTTCGTCGATCCTGAGGAGGCGGACAGCGCGGCCTATCGCGAATTCTGGATGAAGCTCGGCCGCGGCGAGTTTGACGCCGGGCAGTACCGGCGCTTCGGCAAGGACGGCCAGCCGGTCTGGATTCAGGCGAGCTACAATCCGGTCATCGACAAGGCCGGCCGGGTCACGGGCGTGGTCAAGATCGCCACCGACATCACCGCCGCCAAGGAGGCCGAGATCGCCAACGACCTCGAGGGCCGTGGCCAGATCGACGCGCTCGGCCGCTCGCAGGCCATGATCGAGTTCACCCTCGACGGCACCATCGTCAAGGCCAACGACAACTTCCTGTGTGTTCTCGGTTACGGCCTCGACGAGATCGTCGGCCAGCATCATTCCATGTTCGTCGATCCCGCCTACCGCAACAGCCGCGACTACGCGGCGTTCTGGGCCAAGCTCGGCCGCGGCGAATTCGACGCCGGGCAGTATCGGCGCATCGGCCGGGGCGGGCGCGAGATCTGGATTCAGGCGAGCTACAACCCCGTGCTCGACGCCGACGGGCAGCCCTGCAAGGTCGTCAAGTTCGCCACCGACATCACCGAGGCCAAGCGCGCCGAGCAGGCCATCGAGGCCGAGGTCAATGCGGCGATCAAGGCGGCGGTCGCCGGCGATCTGTCGAAGCGTATCGGCACCGGCGGCAAGCACGGCTTCATGCTCAATCTGGCCACCGCGATCAACGAGTTGCTCGGCAAGACCGCAGCCACGCTTGGCGATATCGAGGCCGCGGCGGCGCAGAACGGCGGCACGGTGGTCGCCAAGGCCGTCGATGCGATGGCGCGCATCGAAGAATCGTCGCGCAAGATTTCCGACATCATCGGCGTCATCGACGAGATCGCGCGGCAGACCAATCTGCTGGCGCTCAATGCCGCGGTGGAGGCGGCGCGCGCCGGCGAGACCGGGCGCGGCTTTGCCGTGGTGGCGTCCGAAGTGCGCAATCTGGCGCAGCGTTCCGCCAATGCGGCGAAAGACATCAACGCTCTCATTGGCCGCAGCAATCAGGAGGTCGCCGAGGGCGTCGATCTCGTGAACCGCACCGGCGCGGCGCTGGGCGACATCGTCGCCGCCATTCGCCGGCTGACGGAGCAGGGCGCCGAGCCGGCGCCGAAGCTGCGCGCGGTTCAGGCGGCGTAATTCTACGCCGCGACCTTGCGATCGAGCCCGGTGCTGGCGAGGTCGCTGGCCAGCGCCACGATGTGATCGCCGCCGAGCCCACGCGGATCGAGCCGCGGGCCGAGGCCGTGCCGCGCGAACAGCGCGCCATTGTCGCCGCGCAGCATGGCGAGGCCCATCCACCAGTTGCCGAACAGCCGTTCTTCCACGGGGCGGCAGTCCATGATGACGAGTTCGTCGTGGCGCGGATCGGCCATGATTCGGCGCAGCGTGGCGGACACCGCATCGCGCTCGCCTTCGAGAATCTGGATGAACCACATCGTGTCGAAGATCAGCGCGCCGGTGATGCCGGCTTTCTCGTTGTTGCGCTGGGAGGCCGCGAGGATGGCGTTGAGGTCGTCGATCATGCCGCCTTTGGCGCCGAGATGATTTTCCGAGTGATAGATCAGGCGGGTGAGCATGAACGGCCCTCCGTTGGATGTGTACGGCAAAGCCTAGCGGCGGTGCGATTGAAGAGACGTTAAGCGGTTGCATGTGGAACTTCTTCGCGTGGAGTTCCATGAGCGGCGCTTTGGTCGGTTTCGCAGGCATGCGTCATCGCCCGCATTGTTTGGTCGGCCCCGGGCAGGCCGCATTCCCAATTCGCATTTCCATCGCCCTCTCAAGAACGAGGGCGCGCGGAACGCCGGGGCCCAACAACCCCATGACTCTGTGCGCGTGTTGGTTTTGGTAGTGCGCACAGACGTCGTCGCCACGGAAATTGCCGGACTTCCGGCGTTCCGCGCGCGATGTTTTGAGGTCTGTTCCGCGCCGTTTCCCGGTGGTCGCCGTTCGTCATCGCACCGTTCACCAGTCCGACAACTCTCCACCGTAGAGGCCAGGCACTCGGCCGCGCCCATCTGACATGGGCGGA
>DATMEX010000006.1:0-106391 GCA_035556455.1 Pseudolabrys sp. | reverse complement strand
TTGTGACGCACGGCAAGGTGCGCCGGGACCGAGCGGTTTGGACCTGCCGGGAGGGGAATTTGCGCCGCATCTCCGACGCCCCTTGCCGGCCACCGCTCCCCGCCCCGCATCTGAAGATGCTGTACAGACACCCCTCGGTAGAAGGGACGGGATAAATGGGAATATAGGGCTAGTAGGAATAAGAGTCAAGGACTATTTTCTGAAGGGCGCCGTCATTCGGTCGGTCATCCCGGAGCGGCTTCGCTTGAGCCTCTTTCCCCGTCACGCCAGGATCGCGCCCAGGGCAACCTCAAGCCTTTTGAGTTCCGCCATGACGAGTTCGTCTTCCGGCTCGTCGGCGTTTATCGCTCGCCCCAATGAGATGCTCAGGCGAACTTCCCTGCCGTCGTAATTCAGGACCACGCCAATGGACGAAGCGGCCATCCCGTCGGCGGCCGGGCTGTGACGAACGAATTTAAAAGACGGCCGCCGGCTGTGCATTCTTGCATCTCGATAAAGTAAAAATCTACCAAACACACGCTGTAGTTGCAATCCATAATTTTCAGCGGGATCCGACAGGAGGTGGGTTTCCTCCCGAGCCCCATTGCGACCCCCGTCGCGAGGGCCTATGCCCTTCCGGCCGCAGGGAATTGGCGCATTCGGCCGCGGCGGAAAACTCGCTATATTGGTCTGGCTCTAGCGCACAGGTGACCTTTGAACTACGCCTCCAGCAACCCCGAAGTCTCGGCCCGTCAGGGCGACATCACGCCTGACATCACCGTGGTTGGCGGCGCCGGCCATGTCGGTATCCCGCTGGTGCTGGCCTTCGCCGAGGCCGGGATGACGGTCAACGTCAACGACCTCAACGAGGCGACTCTGGCGACCTTGCGCTCCGGCAAGCTGCCGTTCATCGAGTATGGCGCCGCGCCGTTGCTGGCCAAGGCGCTGGCCGAGAACAAACTCATCTTTACCTCGACGCCGAGCGCCATTCGCGGCACCGGGCCGGTGGTCGTGACCATCGGTACGCCGGTCGACGAGTTCCTCAACCCGGTTACCGCCGCAGTGCAGCAATGCATCGACGACCTGCTGCCGCATATCAATGACGAGCAGCTCATCGTCCTGCGCTCGACCGTATTCCCCGGCACCACCGACTGGCTGCACGATTATCTCAAGCGCCTCGGCCGCAAGAACCGCATCGCCTTCTGTCCGGAGCGCGTCGTGCAGGGCTACGGCATCAAGGAACTGGCCGAAATGCCGCAGATCGTGTCCGGCACCACGCCGGAGGCGGAAGCCGAAGCGGTCGCGCTGTTCAATCGCATCGCGCCGGAAGTCGTGACGACCAAGCCGCTCGAGGCCGAGCTCGCCAAGCTCTACAATAATGCCTATCGCTATATCGAATTCGCTGCGACCAACCAGTTTTACATGATCGCCAAGTCCGCCGGCGCCGACTATTCGGCGATCATGAAGGCGATGAAGCACAACTATCCGCGCGCCCGTACGCTGCCGGGACCGGGCTTTGCCGCCGGCCCGTGTCTGTTCAAGGACACGATGCAACTCGCGGCCTTCGCGCGCAATCAGTTCCACATCGGCCACGCCGCGATGCAGATCAATGAGGGGCTTGCCCTTCATGTGATCGAGGATCTCAAGCGGCAGTTCGATCTCGCCAGCATGACGGTCGGCTTGCTCGGCATGGCCTTCAAGTCCGAAATTGACGATGTGCGCGCGTCGCTGAGCTACAAGATCAAGCGTGCGCTTCTGACGGGCGCGCGGGAGGTGATTGCGACCGATCCTTTCGTCACCACCGACAAGAGTCTGCTGCCGCTGGACGAGGTCGTGAAGCGCAGCGACCTGCTCATCCTGTGCACGCCGCATTCGGCCTACAAGGAGCACGATTTCTCCGGCAAGCCGGTCGTCGACATCTGGGGCTGTCTCAAGAATGCGAACGTGGTCTATTAAGTCCCGTCGCGCGATGGCCGGTTGGAATGACGCTGCGGGCATCGCGTCATGAGCGCGCGGCTCGACATTGTCATCCCGGTCTATAACGAAGGGCCGAACATTCTCTCCACCCTCGGAGCGCTGCGCGAGCACGTTCGCACGCCGTTTCGCGTGCTCATCTGCTATGACCGGCCTGACGACGATACGCTGACCACAATCGACGCCAATCGCGGTGCGTTTCCCGACATGCACATCGACTATGTGCGCAATCCCGGCCGCGGCGCCCACGGCGCGGTGATGGCAGGTTTTGCCGCCAGCGACGCGCCGCTGGTCATGGTCTATCCGGCTGACGACGATTTCAACGGCGGCATCGTCGACGCCATGGTGGCGCGGGCGGAAGCGGGCGCCGACCTCGTCTGCGCCAGCCGCTTCATGCCCGGCGGCAGCATGGTCGGCTGCCCATGGCTCAAGGCGGCGCTGGTGCGCACCGCGGCGTTCACGCTTTTTCACCTGGCGCGGCTGCCGACCCATGATCCGACCAGCGGCTTTCGCCTGTTCTCGCGCCGGGTGATCGACGCCATCGTCGTCGAATCCGACAGCGGCTTCTGCTATTCCATCGAATTGCTTGTGAAATGCCACCGCCTCGGTTGGCAGGTCGCCGAGGTGCCGGCCCAGTGGATCGAGCGCACCAAAGGTGTCAGCCGCTTCCGCGTGCTGCACTGGCTGCCGGCCTATCTGCGCTGGTATCGTTACGCCTTCGCCACGACGTATCTGCGCCGTCCGGCCAGCTCCGTGACGCTGCGTCAGACCTGGAAGCCCGCGACATGAAGACCCTGACGCCGCGTCAGTACCTGATCATGCTGCACGATGTCCTCGCGGCGGTGGCGGCGATCCTCGTGACCTTCGTGATGCGCTTCGATACGTGGCAGCTCGCGCAGAAGGTCGAGGGGCTCAAGCTTTTCCTGCCGGCCTTTGCCGTGTTGGCCGGCGTCGTGTTCTTTGCCTTCCGGCTGCACCAGAGCAAGTGGCGTTTTACCTCGGTGCCCGACCTGTTCAACATCGTGCGCGCGTCCACCGTGCTCGCGGTGTCGCTGGTCGCGCTCGACTATGTGTTGCTGTCGCCGAACGTCTATGGCGAGTTCTTCTTCGGCAAGATCACCATCGTTCTCTACTGGGTCCTCCAGATGTTCTTCCTGGGGGGCGGGCGCATTGCCTATCGCTATTTCCATTATGCGCGCACCCTGCAGCGCGTGCGGGTGGCGGATGCGGCGCCGACCATCATCGTCGGCCGCACGGCGGATGCCGAGGTGCTGATCCGCGCCATCGAAAGCGGCGCCGTCAAGAAAATCTGGCCGGTCGGCATTCTGTCGCCGTCGCCATCGGACCGCGGTCAGGCTATTCGCTCGATCCCGGTGCTCGGCGACCTTGCCGACCTCGAGCGCGTCGCCGCCGATCTCGCCAGCCGCGGCACTCACGTCACGCGCGTCGTCATGGCGCCCTCGGCGATGACGCCGGAGGTCAAGCCTGAGTCGATCCTGATGCGCGCGCGCCGGCTCGATATGACGGTCAGCCAGTTGCCCTCTCTCGAAGGCGGCCCGGCGGTGCAGCTGCTGCCGGTGTCGGTCGAGGACCTGCTGCTGCGGCCGAGCGCGAAGATCGATTATCAGCGTCTGCGCGACTACGTGAAGGGCAAGGCCGTCGTCGTCACCGGCGGCGGCGGTTCGATCGGCTCGGAGATCTGCGAGCGCGCCATCGCCTTCGGCGCCGCGCGTCTCATGATCCTGGAGAATTCCGAGCCGGCCTTGCACGCCATCACCGAGCGTCTCAAGACGCAGGAGGCCGAGGCCGAGATCGTCGATCGCATCGCCGACATTCGCGATCGCGCGCGCATCATGCGGCTGATCGCCGAGTTCAAGCCCGACATCGTGTTTCACGCCGCGGCGCTCAAGCATGTGCCTCTGCTGGAGCGGGATTGGGACGAAGGCGTGAAGACCAATGTGCTCGGGTCGGTGAACGTCGCCGACGCGGCGGCGGCGGCCGGCGCGGCCGCCATGGTGATGATCTCGACCGACAAGGCGATCGAGCCGGTGTCGGTGCTCGGGGCCACCAAGCGCATGGCGGAGATGTATTGCGACGCGCTGGATGCCGATCTGAAGCGCCGCGCCGGCGCCGGCGAGACGCCGATGCGGCTCATCTCGGTGCGTTTCGGCAACGTGCTCGCTTCCAACGGTTCGGTGGTGCCGAAGTTCAAGGCGCAGATCGAAGCCGGCGGCCCGGTCACCGTGACGCATCCCGACATGGTGCGTTACTTCATGACCATCCGCGAGGCCTGCGATCTCGTCATCACTGCGGCGACGCACGCGCAAGGCGACAGCGACAAGCGCGCCTCGGTCTATGTGCTCAACATGGGCCAGCCAGTGAAGATCGTCGATCTCGCCGAGCGCATCATTCGCCTGTCCGGTCTCGAACCGGGCCGCGACATCCAGATCGCCTTCACGGGCGTCCGGCCCGGCGAAAGGCTGCACGAAATTCTGTTCTCGAGCGCCGAGGAAATGGCCGAGATCGGTTTGCCCGGCATTGTCGCGGCCAAGCCGGTGCAGGCCTCGCTCGATGACGTACGCCAATGGCTGGCGACCGTCGAGCAGGCGCTGGCGCGCAACGAGCGCGGCGCGATCTACGACGTGCTCCGCGACGCGGTGCCGGAGTTCCGGGGCGAGGCCGCCTGAGCCGTCTCTGCCTCCGGCCAATGCCTACGCTGGAACCTCAGCCGCTCTCCGGCAGTTAATGCAGGTCATCAGCCGCCGCGGCCAAGCGCGGCATGGAGGGTCCTGTGTCCGAGAAAGCCAAGAAACACGCCGAAGACGAGCGCGAACGCATCAAGAAGGAAGAAGACGAGGTTGTCGTCAATTCCGATGAAAGTTTCCCGGCGAGCGATCCGCCATCGTTTAATCCCGGCATAACCGGGCCGACCGACATCGAACCGCTCGAGAAGGAATCGGAAAAAAAGAAATAGCGCGCGCCGCTGTTTGGCGGACGCGACGGACAAGGCCTGCATCGGGAAACCGGTGCAGGCCTTTGTCTTGGTGTTACATGCAAGGCGTTACATGCAAGCGTCAGTTGATCTTCACCGGCTCGCGCAAGGTGCGCCGTGCGAACTTGGCCGCTTCGGTCGGCTTGCCGAAGAAGAAGCCCTGGATGAGGTCGAAGCCGAGGTCGCGCGCCATGACGAAATCGGCGCGGGTCTCGACGCCTTCGGCCACGGTGCGGGCGCCGAGCCGATCGGCAAGCTCGATGATGCTGCGGCAGGTGGTCTGCTTGAGCCGGTCGTCCGCCAGTCCGTGGACGAATTCCCGGTCGACCTTGATCTCGGCGAAGGGGCAGTCGCCAATCTCAAGGAGAAGAGGCCAGTCCGCGCCCAGATCGTCGATCGAGAGGCTGATGTTGAAATAGCGCAGTTGCCGCGCGGTGCTTTTGGCGAGTTCGATGTTTCCGGCCAGGTCGCTGGCATTGATCTCGACGATCAGCCCTTCGAAGGCGTGATGCTGCGGCAGTCGTAGCACCAGCGACTCGATCGCCAGGGGATCGCTGAAGTAAGTGAGCGGCAGGTTGATCGCCAGCTCGATATGGCCGTGATCTGCGGCGAACTCATGCCAGTGGGCGGCGGCTTGCTCCATGACGAACAGCGACAGCTCGGCGAAGTGCGGATCGTGCGGGTCGGGCAGGAAATTCGCGGGCGGCACAATGCCCCAGGTCGGATGCCGCATGCGGATGAGGCCCTCGGCGCCGGCGATGGTGAGCGAGCGCACATCGACCTTCGGCTGGTACCAGAGCTCCAGCCAGCCGGCGCGCAGGGCCAGCGCGGCGTCGAGCGTCGGCAGCGCCACCGGCTCCTGCGGCGCCAGGCCGCGCACGGCATGCCGCAACGTGCCGTCGCTGAATGGCGTCGGCAGCAGCGGCAGCATCTTCAGCCCGAGCTGCGCACCGAGCTCGTACAAAGCATCGACCATCGGAAATTCGGCCGGCGCGAAGATCATGATCTGGCCGTCGAACCCGGTCGCGGCGAGGTTCTCGAGCGCCTGAGCGGCAGCGACGCCGCCCGCGGACAGGCCAAGCATGACAAGGTCCATGCTGCGGCCGGCGGTGAGATTGACCAGTCGGTCGCCGCCGCCGTCTTCGACGATGAAGCCCATGTCTTCGAGGGCCTCGCGCACAAACTCGCGAATATGCGGCTTGTCGTCGGCTATGACGACAGTCGGTCTCACGCGGCGGCGTCCGAATTCGTTAAGCGGGACGACTTGTGTCGGTGGCTGCTGGTTCATCATGACACGACCTCAATGTTTCCATTGCGGTCACGGTATCGCCGCCGCCGCGGCGAAGTTTGTCATCACCGCGTCATGCACCACTAAAGGTCGCTTTAGGATTAATCGGGCGAATGCAATTCAAATTCGCGCTTTGCGGAGCGATGCGGCAGGCCGCTACGTAATGACGCGCACCGGCTTACCATCGAGGAAGGCGGCGATGTTCTCGACGATGTCGGGATAGAATTTGCGATAGGTCTGCTCGCTCACATAGCCGAGATGCGGCGTCAGCACGACATTGTCGAGCATGCGATAGGGATGATCGACCGGCAGCGGCTCGACCTCGAATACGTCGAGGCCGGCGCCGGTGATGCGCTTCTCGTCGAGTGCCTTGAGGAGCGCCGCCTGATCGACGATCGGCGCGCGCGCGGTGTTGATGAGGTAGGCGGTCTTCTTCATGCGGCCGATATCGTCGGCGGTGACCAGGCCGCGCGAGCGCTCGCTCAGCACCAGATGGACGGTGACGATGTCGGCCTGCGCGAACAGTTCCTCACGGCTGGCGTATTGTGCGCCGCCTTCCTTGGCCTTCTCCGGCGTCAGGTTCTGGCTCCAGGCGATGACATTCATGCCGAAAGCCTTGCCGACGGCGGCGACGCGGCTGCCGAGCTTGCCGAGGCCGACAATGCCGAGCGTGAGGCCTTCGAGGTCGCGGCCGATGGTGACCTGCCACGGCTCGCCCGCCTTCATGCGCGCATTCTCGAAGCCGATCCGGCGGGTCAGTTCCAGCATCAGGCCGAAGGCGATGCCCACCGTCGGGTTGCCGAAGGTGCCGGTGCCGCAGACCGTGACGCCGCGCTCGGCGGCGGCGGTCAGGTCGAAGGAATTGTTCCGCGCGCCGGTGGTGATCAGCAGCTTGAGGTCCGGCAGCGCCTCGATCACGGCGCGGGGGAAGGGGGTGCGCTCGCGCATGCCGGCGACGATGTGGAAGCCCTGCAGCTGCTCGATGACCTCGGCCTGGTCTTGGAACGGCTTCTCGAACACCGTGAGCTCGACCTTGCCGGCGAGCGGCGACCAGTCGGCGAATTTGAGGGCGACGCCCTGGTAGTCGTCGAGGATGGCGGCGCGGAGCATGGCGGTTTCCTTCCCAAAATAAGCTTGTCGCAACGCCCGGACATGGCCGGGGGCGTCACCTTAAGGGCGGAACCGGGAAAGGAAAGGGTATCGGTGTGCGGATCAGTTCTGCGTCCGGCCGCGCTTGGCGGCGCAGGCCGGGCCGGGGCCGCGCATGTAGTGCCGTTCCGGCCGGTAGGGATGGAACATGATGCGGGCAAGGTCGCGCCAGAAGCGGGCGAAGGGGCGGTGCAGGAAACCTGCCGCGGAACCGGAAATGGCCGAGATCGCCCGACCCATGACACCAACGTCCTCGAACGGGCGGGAGACCATCCGCCCAGCCGTGGCTGCCGTTCTGGCGCGCCAAGGCCTTGTTGGCAGCCATGATGCCGGTCAGCTCTTAAAGGCAGGTTGGCAAAGCCTGCCGCGACAAGGATTTTCTCCGACAGCCTTTCCGAGACCTTTACCGCCGGGCCGGCCGAATGCGCCCGGTCGCGGCAGCGGGCGGCTTGCCCTTCGGGGTTCCGCTCGCTACATCCAGCGCAGATTTTCCCGACATTGGGGCCACGCCCGCGTCACGCGCAACGCCAGCCGATCGCGCGTATCCGGCCGGATTTTGAGGGGTTTTGACAGGTCATGAACGGACGTCAGTTCATCTATCACATGCAGGGCCTGACCAAGGCCTATCCGGCCGGCAAGAAGGTGCTGGATAACGTCCACCTGTCCTTCTACCCGGACGCCAAGATCGGCGTGCTCGGTGTCAACGGCTCCGGTAAATCGACGCTGCTGCGGATCATGGCCGGTATCGACACCGAATATTCCGGCGACGGCTGGGTCGCCGAGGGCGCCCGCGTCGGCTACCTCGAGCAGGAGCCGCAACTCGACGCCACCAAGAGCGTGCGCGAGAACGTCATGGAGGGCGTCGCCGCCAAGAAGGCGATCCTCGACCGCTACAACGAACTCGCCGTCAATTACTCGGACGAGACCGCCGACGAGATGGCCAAGCTCCAGGACGAGATCGACGCCAAGAATCTCTGGGATCTCGACAGCCAGGTCGATCAGGCCATGGACGCGCTGCGTTGCCCGCCGGACGACGCCGACATCTCGAAACTGTCGGGCGGTGAAAAGCGCCGCGTCGCCTTGTGCAAGCTGCTGCTCGACGCGCCCGATCTCCTGCTGCTCGACGAGCCGACCAACCATCTCGACGCCGAAAGCGTGAACTGGCTCGAAGGCCATCTGCGCAATTACCCCGGCGCGATCCTGATCGTGACCCACGACCGCTACTTCCTCGACAATGTCACCGGCTGGATTCTCGAACTCGATCACGGCCGCGGCATTCCCTACGAGGGCAATTACACCTCGTGGCTGGCGCAGAAGCAGAAGCGCATGGAGCAGGAGGGCCGCGAGGACGAAGCGCGCCGCCGCACGCTCGAGCGCGAAAGCGAGTGGGTCAAGTCATCGCCCAAGGCGCGTCAGGCCAAGTCGAAGGCGCGCTATCAGCGCTACGAAGACCTGCTCAAGGTCGCCAACGCCAAGACCAACACGGTGGCGCAGATCACCATTCCGGTCACCGAGCGCCTCGGCCAGAACGTCGTCGATTTCGAGCATCTGTCGAAGGGCTTCGGCGACCGCCTGCTGATCGACGATCTCACCTTCAGCCTGCCGCCGGGCGGCATCGTCGGCGTGATCGGCCCGAACGGCGCCGGCAAGACCACCTTGTTCCGCATGATCACCGGCCAGGACAAGCCGGACTCAGGCACCATCAAGATCGGCGAGTCGGTGCATCTGGGCTATGTCGACCAGTCGCGCGACGCGCTCGATCCGAACAAGACCATCTGGCAGGAAATCTCCGACGGCCTCGACCAGATCATGGTCGGCAAGAAGGAAGTGCCGAGCCGCGCCTATGTGTCGCTGTTCAACTTCAAGGGCGCCGATCAGCAGAAGAAGGTCGGCTCATTGTCGGGCGGTGAGCGCAACCGCGTGCATCTGGCCAAGATGCTGCGCGGCGGCGCCAACCTGCTGCTGCTCGACGAACCGACCAACGATCTCGACGTCGATACGCTGCGTGCGCTCGAAGAGGCGCTGGAGGATTTCGCCGGCTGCGCCGTGATCATCAGCCATGACCGCTGGTTCCTCGACCGCATCGCGACGCACATCCTCGCCTTCGAAGGCGACAGCCATGTCGAATGGTTCGAGGGCAACTTCCAGGATTACGAGAAGGACAAGATGCGCCGCCTCGGCACCGACAGCATCATACCGCACCGGCTGAAGTATAAGAAATTTACACGTTAGAGTTCTTGTGATACTCTTTGTTTCATGACCGATGTTGACAACATCGTCCTCGAACACCTGCGCCACATCCGTGGCGCGGTCGATGGCCTGCGTGAGGACATGCAGGAGGTCAAAGGCCGTCTTGGAATTCTGGAAAGCCAATACGCCAACATGTCAAACCGAATGGACCGGCTGGATGGCCGTGTCTTCAAGATCGAACAGCGTTTGGGTTTGATCGAGGCGTGATCGATCGCCTTTGTCCGCACGCTGACGTGCAGGAAGTTCACGCGCTGAGCCGTCATCCTGAGGTGTAAGGCAGGCGCGTCAACGACGCGCTTGCGCGGGTCTCGAAGGATGGCGGCAGTTGTTGCGATGATTTTCCAAGATCACTCATCGCCACGTTTGAGGCGTGGGTTGAATCCGGGATCGAGATCGGGGTCATCGCGCAGTTCCTTCATGATCTCGTCAGTTGTACCGTCACCGAAAAGGCGCTGCTCAGCGAGCGCATACAGCCGCGCCTTGTAATCGTCCTTCTTACCGGCCTTCTCGATATAGACGCCGCCCGACGCCGTCGCGCGCACCTCGACCTTGTCGCCGGGCTTGATGCCTGAGGCATCGCGAATTTTCTTTGGCAGGGTTACTTGGCCTTTGGCGTTTACTGTGGTCGTCATAGCGGGCTCTGGCAACGACGAGCGCTAGTGCGTCCTATAAAGATAACGTTGAATTAGCGCTCTTGTCTTTGGCCGCTGCTGGGCCCCACCTGTCTTGGGCCCGCTGCCCTTCGAGGCGCGCACCCCACGGTTAGGGGATCGGGCTTGAATGTCCGTCGGGTGTGGCGCTCTTTGCTGTCATGCCCGGCCTTGTGCCGGGCATCCACGTCTTGAGGCATTTGAAACTCGGTAAGGCGTGGATGGCCGGGGCAAGCCCGGCCATGACGAGGATGGCTCAACCGCTCATTCCTTCTTCCCCTTCCCATAATCCGCCTCGCTCACCTTCTCCATCCACGTGACGTTGCTGCCGTCGAGCGCTTCCTGAATGGCGATGTGGCTCATCGCCACCGTCGCGGTGGCGCCATGCCAGTGCTTCTCGCCGGGCGGAAACCAGACGACGTCGCCGGGCCTGATCTCCTCGATCGGTCCGCCTTCCTTCTGTGCCCAGCCGAGACCGGAGGTGACGATCAAGGTCTGCCCCAGCGGATGCGTGTGCCAGGCGGTACGGGCGCCGGGCTCGAAGGTGACCAGCACCGCGCGCACGCGCGCCGGCTCCGGCGCTTCGTTGAGCGGGTCCTGCCGGACGGCGCCGGTGAAATAATCGGGCGAGGGTTTGACCGAGGGCCGCGAGCCGCTGCGCTTGATGTCCATGTCATGATCTCCGGCGGTGTCTGGGTCGGCACGATCCCACTCTTTGGCGCGGGAGGGAAGGTGCGCACGCCATCGTTGCCGCCGACTCGGCCAGTCGACGAATTTGTGACGGGACAGCGCGGCCTCTTGGCGCAGGCCGCGGCCGCCAGGCCGCCTTGTCGCGGGCCGAATCGCCTATAAATCGTGCGCTCGCGACGCTCGGCAGCCCGCCGGGTGCGCCATCCGGTTTTTCCCTGAAGGTATCCCAAGCCATGTCGATGTCGGCCGACGTTCCGACCCCGCCTCCCGAACTTGCCCGCAGTCTCCGTCCGCTGCCGGCGCTCATCTTCTCCTCGCGCTGGCTGCAACTGCCGCTTTATCTCGGCCTTATCGTCGCGCAGTGCGTCTACGTGTTCCTGTTCCTGAAAGAGCTGGTCCACCTCGTCGGCGGCGCCATGAAGTTCACCGAGCAGGAAATCATGCTCGTGGTGCTCGGCCTCATCGATGTGGTCATGATCTCGAACCTGCTGATCATGGTCATCGTCGGCGGCTACGAGACTTTCGTGTCGCGCCTCGAGCTCGAACGGCACCCGGATCAGCCGGAGTGGCTGTCCCACGTCAATGCCAGCGTGCTCAAGATCAAGCTGGCGATGGCGATCATCGGCATCTCGTCCATCCATCTGCTGCGCACCTTCATCTATGCGGGGCAGCTCGGCCAGTCGGGTTCGCAATACACCGAGACCGGTGTGATGTGGCAGGCGGTCATCCACTTCCTGTTCGTCATCTCGGCCATCGGCATCGCCTATGTCGAGAAGATCAGCCAGTCGTCCGAGAAGCCGCATCACTGACGCGGTCGCTTTGCAAAATAAAAGGCCGCCCATCGAAAGACGGGCGGCCTTTTTGTTCGGCAGAAGAGCTTACTTGCCCTGTTTATTTGCCCTGCAGCGGCGCCAGCGCGCCGGACCACTTCGCCAGTTCGTCGAGCATGGTCTTGACGCTGGTATCGATCAATTCGTTGGACTTGAACGCGCCGTCTTCGATCTGCTTGCCGGCGAACGGGATCGGCACGCCTTCCGGCAGCGGCATCACCTTCATGGTGGTCAGCATCAGCTTGACCGCTTGCGCGGCACGCAGGCCACCCGACACGCCGCCATAGCTCACCAGTCCGGCGGCCTTGTAGTTCCATTCCTTGTATACGTAGGTCAGCGCGTTGATCAGCGCCGCTGGGGGGAAGTAATTATATTCCGGCATGACGAAGGCGTAGGCGTCGGCCGACTTCACGATCTCCGACCAGGCCTTGGTATGCGCGTGTTCATACTGCTGCATCGCCGGATGGCGCGGTTCGTCGTAGATCGGCAGGTTGATCTCCGCGAGATCGACCAGCGTCGGCGCGAAGCGGCTGTCCTTCTTGACGGCGGATTCGAACCAGCGGGCAATGGGCAGGCCGATGCGGCCGGGACGCGTGCTGCAGACGATGATGTTCAGCTTGATGGCCATGGATGAACCTTGTGACGGCGTGGGAACTGTGTGCCTGCTTAGACGCTGCTGCTCATCGCGTTCAAGGCACATCGGGTATACTGGCCGCTAACCATGTCGGTCGTCTTGCATATTTGGACGGTGTCGGCCCACCGCATTAAGGTTGGATTTACCGGCCACGATCCGTTCTCTGATTCGTGGATGTTCGCCGAACGTTCGAGAGGATCGCCGATGCTGTGTCGCGTGTCTCCGCGCAATCTACATCTAGCGGCCTTAGTCCTTTTGATCGCGCTGCTGGGTGCGAATCGCGCGTTTGCCGATGCCGGCTTCGATCGTTTTCTCGAATCGATCTGGCCGCGCGCGCAGCAGGAAGGCGTCACGCGGCCGGTGTTCGATGCCGCTATCAAGGGGCTGACGCCCGATTATTCGCTGCCCGATCTCGAGATTCCCGGCCAGCCGGAGAAGCCGCAGCCCGGTCAGCCGGAATTCGTGCAGACGCCGTCGCAGTATCTGCGCGAATCGAGTTTCGACCGTCTCGCCAAGCGCGGCCAAGAACTGGCCGTGCAGCACCGCGCCACGCTTCAGCGCATCGAGAAGGAAATCGGTGTCCCCGGCAATGTCGTGCTGGCGATCTGGGCGCGCGAGACCGATTACGGCTCCTACAAGCTGCCGCATGACGGCATTCGCGTGCTGGCGACGCAGGCCTATGTCGGCCGGCGCAAGGCGATGTATCAGGTCGAGTTCGTTCAGGCGCTCAAGATGCTGCAGGATGGCGTGCCGCGCGCGTCGCTGCGCTCATCGTGGGGCGGGGCGCTCGGCCTCACCCAGTTTCTGCCGTCGGACTATTATCGTTACGCTGTCGATTTCGATGGCGATGGCCGGGTCGATATCTTCCGCTCGGTGCCGGATGCGCTCGCCTCGGCGGCGCGCCAGCTTGCCGGCCGCGGCTGGGAGCGCGGCGAGCGCTGGGCCTATGAAGTGCGCGCGCCGGAGAACGGCGACTGCTCGGTCGGCACGCCGGAGACGAAGATGCCGATCGGCGAATGGGTCAAGCGCGGCTATCTGCTCACGCCGCCGAGCAAGCTGACCGCGCAGGAGCTGGCGTTACCGGCGTCACTGCTGCAGCCGGAAGGCAGCTACGGCCCGTCGTTCCTGACGCCGAAGAACTACTTCGTCATCAAGGACTACAATTTCTCCGATCTCTATGTGCTGTTCGTCGGCCATCTCGCCGATCGTATAGCCGGGGCGAAAGCCTTCATGACGCCGTGGAGCAAGAGCGAGCAGCTCAAGACCAGGGATGTCGAGGCGATGCAGCAGCGCCTGACCGCGCTCGGGCTCTACAAGGACAAGATCGACGGCAAGGCCGGTATGCTGACGCGCGCCGCGCTCGGGCAGTACCAGAAGGCCAATGGCTTGAAGGTCGATTGCTGGCCGACGGCGGCGGTGCTGGCGCATATGCGCCGGTAGAAGCATTTTCAAGCGTTCAAAAAAATCCCCGAAGGAGACGGCCGGAGGTTCAGGCGGCCGTCAAATCCTTCGGGGTGATTTGTCCGCGTCCGCGATGGTGGCAGCGGGCGAGGGCGGTCGTTACGATCAGTCGCAGACTTCGATGCGGCGCGAGCGCCAGCCGTAGCCGTCCCAGAAGCGCTGCCGCTCGATGTGGCAGACGGGGCCTTCGACATAGGCCGGGCCGCCGTAATAGGTGCGGCGCGGCGGGGCGTAGTAGGCCGGCGGCTCTTCGTAATAGCGCGGCTGGGCATTGGCGGCACCGGCGATGATGGCGCCGAGCGCGATGCCGCCGACGACACCGGCGGCGACGCCGCAGCCGCGGCAGCGCGCGTCCGCCGTCGTGGGCAGCGCAGCGACCGACAGGACCGTCGCGGCGAGAGCGAGAACCTTGACGTTCATGGTATCATTCCTTTCGGGCGTGGCGCCCGGGTTGAACGGATCAGCGGACATTGCGCCGAACCCGTTACGCGAAGCTTAAAAGCGGGGAGGAAGCGCTGACGGCTCTGCGTCGGTTACGATGTGTGACATGGGCATCAGAGGGAGGCTGTGACCGGGGTCACAAAAAGCCCGGATTCGGGAACCCGGGCTTTCGTGTCGTTCGTCCCGTCAGGACCTAGCTGCAAACCCGAACGCGCTGCAGGCGCCAGCCATAGCCGTCCCAGACGCGCTCGCGTTGCCACCAGCAGCGCGGGCCGTAGTAGACGGGGGCCGGGCCGTAATAGGCACGCGGGCCGTAATAGCCATAGCCGGGACCATAGCCGTAGCCGTAACCGCCACTGGCGATGCCGCCGATGATAGCGCCGGCGGCCAGCCCGCCGATGATGCCGGCGGCAACACGGCCGCCGCGCGCTTCGGCCTGCTGCGGCGCCGCGACAGCGGCGATGGTGAGAACAGCGGCGGCGGCGAGCGCCGTCAGGGATTTACGGAAACCGGTCATAGCGCACCTCCTGGGTTCGCCGAGCTGGCCAGTGCCAGCTTGCTGGAATGGGACCTGTCGATTGAACGGGCCTGTTGCGGCTTTCCTGCGGCGCATCGCCGCAAAAAATAACGCCTTTCACAGCAACCATGTTCCGGCTTGGCGCGTGAACGCAAACTGAACGCCGCGTGCTTGAAACATCTCGCGAATTTTCGCCGGCAATGCTCGATTGCGGAGAAATCGTGGCGGCAGCGCCGCAGCCTCAACTCTTGCGTTTATTCTTGCTCTTCTTCGGCTTGTTCTTTTTGCGCCCGGCCTTGCGGCGTTGACGCTCGGCCTTGTCCTTCTTCTTGTCCTTGGCTTTGCCCTTGACGATGTCCTTGGCCATTTTCTTGGCCAGATCCTTCGCGCGCGGCTTGTCACGAACCTTGTCACGCGCGCGGTCACGGGCTTTGACACGCTCCTTCTTGCGCGCCGTGCCGGTCGGATCGACGGCCTTGGCCGGTCGCACTTTGGCCGGCTGGTTTCTGCCGTTGCCGGTCTTGCCTGTGTCGCCTTTGCCGGATTTGACGGGCTGCTTCTTGAGGGCGCGGGCAATGGCGTGGCGCAGGAACAGCTTCTCCAGCGGATAGCTCAGGCGCCGGATCGCGGCCTTGAGCGGCAGCCAGTCCACCGCGACGATGTCGGGCATCAGTTCGTGACGGGCTTGCGCGTCGGCTTCCATGCGCCAGAACTGCACCACCTTGGGCCGCCGCCCGGCGCGATAGGTGATGGCGCCGAGATACTCGTGCACCTCGACGCGGTGGCCGGTCTCCTCGACGACCTCGCGGCGCGCCGCGGCGGCCGGGTTCTCGTCGCGCTTGAGCTTGCCGCGCGGCAGCACCCAGGCATCGTCTTTGGCGCGCTGGACCACGGCAATGAGCGTGCCGGCGCTCCGGCCGGAGCTTTTGCCCGAGCCTTTGCGCAGGACAATGCCGCCTGCCGCTTCGATCGTCTTGCCCGCCACGTGATCCGCTCCGGCCCGGCGCAAGTCGTCGTCGGGCTGCGATTCGGTTTAGCAAAAAACACGCTGCGTCAGCAGTGTTTAAATGCACGGCGCCGGAAGTTGGGGGCAATTGCGCACGGTTCGCTGCCTGACAATCGCCTGTCACAAATAGCGGGCGGGTGTTTCAAGGCCGCCAGCGCATCCGGTTGACGGCGATGCCGGAGACCGGGTTCTTGTCCTCGCCGTCATAGACGAAGCCGTACCTGTCGTAGAAACCGATGGCGCGGGCATTGTCCTTATTGACCAGGAGATAGAGTCCGGCGGGCGAGCGCCGTTTCGCCTCATCCAGCAGGGCGCGGGCAACGCCGGAGCCCCAGTGCTCCGGAGCGACCACGATCTGGTCGAGATACTGCGTCTTGGGATCGACGGTGACGAAGCCGGCGAGGGCGCCGCCGCCTTCCGCCACCACGATCTCGCAGGCCGGCACCAGCTCACTCCGCCAGCGCTCGCGCCACCAGCCGACCCGGGAATTGAAGTCTATATGCGGATAATGCTGCGCCCACGTCCGCCGCCACAGCTCGATGGCGGCGTCCTCGTCGGCGGCGGTGTAGGGGCGGAGGGTGAAGGTCATCGGTGTAATTTAGATCGTCATGGCCGGGCAAAGCCGTTCGAAGAACGGCATTCTTTCAGAATGCCTATGTCCCGGCCATCCACGGCTTAGGCTTAAAGAAGACGTGGATGCCCGGCATGAAGCCGGGCATGACCGAAAATTACGCCGCGCGTTTGAGCTGCGCCTGCAATTGCCGCAGGACGACGATGATGCCGGTCCGGTCGGTGCGGATGGCGCCGTAGCGCAGTGCGCGTTCGCGCTCGACCGCGGTGAGATCGTAATGCGGCTTCGTTGTCTTGGGCGGCCCCTGGTAGGACGAGCGGTGCAGGCCGAGTCCGCGCGCGAAGCGGTGCAACTCGTCGATGTCGTCGGCCAGCAGGTGGCACCATTTGCGGCCCCACCGGCTCCAGATCGGGTCATCGACGTAGACGGACATTGCTCTACCGCTCCGTCAGCTTGAACTCGATGCGGCGGTTGCGGCGATAGGCTTCTTCGCTGGTGCCGGCATCGAGCGGCTGGAATTCGCCAAAGCCGGCGGCGAGCAGATGCTGTGGCTCGATGCCCTTGGTGGCGAGGTAGCGCACAACGGCGATGGCGCGCGCCGCCGAAAGGTCCCAGTTTGACTTGAACTGGCCGGCGCCGCTGATCGGGCGGATGTCGGTATGGCCATCGACGCGCAGCACCCACGGAATGTCGGCCGGGATCTTGGCGCCGATCTCCGCCATCGCCGCGGCGATCTTGTCGATCTCCGGCAGCGCCTCCGGCTTGAGGTCGGCCTTGCCGACATCGAACAGAAGCTCCGATTGCAGCACGAAGCGGTCGCCGACGATGCGGATGTCGGGGCGGTTGCCGATGATCTGGCGCAGGCGGCCGAAGAAATCCGAGCGGTAGCTCTTGAGCTCCTCGACGCGCTGGGCCAGCGCGAGGTTGAGCCGCTGGCCGAGATTGGCGATCTGCGCCTGTGCTTCCTTGTCCTTCTTTTCCGAGGCATCGAGCGCGCTTTCGAGCGCGGCGAGCTGACGGCGGAAGGCGGCGATCTGCTGGTTGAGGATTTCGACCTGCGCCAGCGCCCGCGCCGAGATCTTCTTCTCGCCTTCAAGCTCGGTGGCAAGGTCGGACGCCTTGCCCTGCGCGGCGGCAAGGCCAGCGCCGGAGCCCTCGGCAATGCCCCTGAACTTGTCGCGGTCGGCCTCGGCGGTGGCCAGCGAAGCGCGCAGCTGCGCCATCTGCTGCTCGAGGTCGCCCTTGTTCGACGTTTCCATCGACAGGAGTTCGGTCAACTGCGCAATCTGGGCGTTAAGGCGTTGCAGCGCCGTGTCCTTGCCCGAGATTTCCTGCTGCAGCACGAACTGCACGACAACGAACACGGTGAGGATGAAGATGATGCTCAGGATCAACGTCGACAAAGCATCGACGAAGCCCGGCCAGTAGTTCATTCCTTCGCCGCCGCGCCGGTATTTCGCAAGGGCCATTGTCAGTTCACTCCAATCTCTGCTCCGTCATCCTGAGGTGCGAGCCGCGTGAGCGGCGAGCCTCGAAGGATCGACGGGCAATGATTCTGTGGCCGTCCATCCTTCGAGGCGCGCCAAGAGGCGCGCACCTCAGGATGACGGGTCGCGTCATCGCTCCGCGCGCTCACGCACCATGACTTCGAGAAGCTTCTTGATCTCGCGCTGCTGCTCGGCCTGGCCGTCGACCCAGTCGCGGATCATCTGCTGTTCGGTGCGCATGTGATGGACGAGGCCCTGGATCGCCTCGGCGAGGTTGGCCATGGCAACGGAAGCCTGTTTGCCGGAGCCGGTCTGTTCGACGGCGTCGCGCAGCTTCTCGATCGCGCCGCGCATTTCCATCGGCATCGCGGTCACCGCGCCCGACGGCTCGGCGGCCTGATCGTAGACGGTGGTTGACAGCCAGTCCTCAAGCTCGGTGTAGAAACGGTTCTGCGCCTGGCTCGATTGCAGGTCGAGGAAGCCGAGCACCAGCGAACCGGCGAGACCGAACAGCGAGGACGAGAACGAAATGCCCATGCCCGATAGCGGCGCGGCAAGACCTTCGCGCAAGGTGTCGAAGGTTGCGGCGGCATCGCCGCCCGGCTTGAGGCTCTGAATGACGCCACCGACCGAACCGACCGTTTCGATCAGGCCCCAGAAGGTGCCGAGCAGGCCGAGGAACACCAGAAGGCCGGTCATGTAGCGCAGGATGTCGCGCGCCTCGTCGAGACGGGTGGCGATCGAGTCGAGGATCGAGCGCATCAGCTGCGGCGACATCGCCATGCGGCCGACGCGGCTGCCGAGAATAGCGGCCATCGGCGCCAGCAGTACCGGCGGTCGCTCGACCGCGAGACCGGGATCGGCGAGGCGGAAATTGTTGACCCAGGATATTTCCGGATAGAGCCGCGCCACCTGGCGGATCGCCAGCACGATGCCGATCAGCAGCACCGCGATAATCACGCCGTTCAGGCCCGGATTGGCCATGAAGGCGGTCTGGATCTGCTTGTAGAGCAGGAAGGCGATCAATCCGCCCAGAATGATGAACACCATCATCCGGAACAGGAAGATGCGGGGCGAGGACAATTTCAGCGGATCGACGTCTTTTGCCATCAGATGCGGGGCCTTGCTTGCCGGGGCCGGCGGGTCGAATCCGGCGCGTCAAAATCGCCGGTCAATATGGCACAGACCGGTGACAAGGAAAAACGATCCGGCATGGCTGCCGGAACTCATAAACCCGCCAAATGGGTTGGAATTGCGATGTGGTCATTCCGGGGCGCGAGCCTTTGCGAGGCCCCCGAAATCCAGTGGCAGTCCCGAAAGCGGCGCTAGGCGCTTTTCAGCACCCGCACGATTTCCTTGCGGATCGTCTCGTTACCGGCCGCGACCGAGCCCTTCTCGAGCATCTGATCGGCGCCTTCGCAGTCGGAAACGAAGCCGCCGGCCTCGCGCACCAGAATGATGCCCGCCGCGACGTCCCAGGGGCTCAGGCTGCGCTCCCAATAACCATCGAAGCGGCCGGCCGCGACCCAGGCGAGGTCGAGCGAAGCGGCTCCTAAACGGCGCAGGCCGGCGACTTCGCCGAGCATGGCGCCGGTCTCGCGCTTCACCACGTCGTGGTCACCGTGGCCGATATGGGCGAGGCCGCAGGCGAGCACCGCCTCGCGCAACTGCTTGCGGCTGCCGACACGAATGCGGCGATCATTGAGGAAGGCGCCTTTGCCCTTCTCGGCGATAAACAGTTCCTCATTGGCCGGATTGTAGACCAGACCGGCGACGATCGCGCCTTCGCGCTCCAGCGCAATAGAAATCGCGAATTGCGGGATGCCGTGCAGGAAGTTGGTGGTGCCGTCGAGCGGATCGACGATCCAGCGATGTGTCTTGTCATCGCCTTCGCGCACGCCGCCTTCCTCGCCGAGAAAGCCGTAGCCCGGTCGCGCCTTGCTCAGTTCGGCATAG
The DNA here is from genome assembly GCA_035556455.1 of Pseudolabrys sp. Classification (GTDB taxonomy): domain Bacteria; phylum Pseudomonadota; class Alphaproteobacteria; order Rhizobiales; family Xanthobacteraceae; genus Pseudolabrys. Next base: position 86,516 of record DATMEX010000006.1, on the reverse strand, counting down.
AGCGTTTCTTCGGCTCGCCGGTCGGCGGCGGACACGAAATTGGCCGGCCCCTTGAGTGAGACCTGCAGGTTTTCGACCTCGCCGAAATCGCGCTTGAGCGAGCGGGCGGCCTTGCGCGCCGCGGCGATCATGACATTCAACAAAGCGGAGTGGTGCATGGCGGTGGGTCTGCCCGGCCGGCTGCCTGTCGTCAAGCGCCGGGCGAAAAGGGAGGTTAAGGCGTGGCTTCGGCCAGCGTGGACATCCACCTCTTGGCCGATTTGTCGGCGGCTTCACGCACCTGCGGGGTCTGTTTCGACACGAAGACATCGAGCTCGGGGTCGCCGGCGCCGGCCGCTTTGGCGATGATATGCCATTTGACGGCCTCTACGGGATCGGCCGGCATGCCGCGGCCGGCCATCAGAATACGGGCCAGGCGGTTCTGGGCGATCGGCGACCCCCGGCGCGCCGCGCGCAGGAAGGTGTCCGCGGCGGCCGGTTCGCTTTTTTCGGTGCCTTCGCCGTTGAACTGCATGATGGCGAACTCAACCATGGCATCGACATTGCCGGCAATCGAGGCTCGCGCCATCAGCAGCGCCGCCTGATTGGGGTCCTTGGCCACGCCGCGGCCTTCTTTGTACATGGTGGCGAGCGCGTATTGCGCTTCAGGATTGCCGGCGTTGGCGGCAACCTTGAACAGCTCGGCGGCGCGGCCGAAATCCTGGGCGAATTGCTGGCCCTGCAAGTAGAGCAGGCCAAGATTGTAGCTGGCGACCGGATGGCCGAGCTTCGCGGCCTCGCCGAGCAGCCGCGCGCCCTCGGACGGGCTGCTAACGCCGGCACGGCCCTCGAAGGCGAACATGGCGAGCGCGAACAGCGCGTCGCGGTTACCTTGCGCGGCGGCCGTCTTGTACCACTGCGCCGCCTTGGCGTCGTCGCGGCCGACGCCGTAACCATTGGCGTAAAGCTCGCCGAGCAGCGTCATGGCCGCGGGGTCGTTTTGCTGCGCGCGTTTGGAAGCCTCGTTGAAGGCCGTCAGGAAATAGCCGCGCTGAAAGGCGCCATAGGCAAGATCGGTGTTGGGATTGGCGGGCGCCTGGCCTTGCGGCGCAGGCGGAGGCAGCGGCGGCGAGGCAGGCGGCTTGTTCTGCGCCAGAGCGGACGTCGCCAAAAGCGCAAACGACAAGGTCAGCGCGGCGCCCGTTCGGTTCATAGCGCGGCCTCGGGCAGTTTGAGATAGGGCTTGAGCGCGGCGAGGGCGCGTGCCGCGTCGGTCCAGATCCAGTCGCTGGCGTCGTGCCCCACGGCGATGAAATCGGCGCCGGCTTCGATCAGCGGCGTTATTTCCTCCGCCGACGCGGCGTAGGCGACGCAGGGAATCTCGAATACTTCAGCCCACCAGGACACGCGCTCGAGGACGGTGTCGAACGCCGGGCGGTGGCCGCGCGCGTCCGGCTCGCCGAACATGACGTAATCGCAGCCCGCTTCGGCCGCGCTCATGGCGTCATGGCGGTTCGTAACCGCTCCGACTCCGACGATCCAGTCGGGCTTGAGGGCCTCCAGCGCGTCCGCGACGTCGGCCGCCGCCGCGTGGGAGCCATCGGCGCCGGCGCGAGCGACAAGCCCGGCGTGGCCGTCGAGCAGCAGCGCCGATTCGGCGGCCTGTGCAATGGCGGTCAGGGCCTTCACGCGGTTGATCTGCGTCCGGTCGTCGCCGCCTGAGAGCCGTAGCAGCACGGCCGCGATGTCGCCGGCCGCCAATGAGGTCTCGAGCACCGGTGCAAAGGCGGCCGCGTCGGCAATCGCCGGCGTCACCAGATAAAGACGCGGCGTGGGGCGCGGCTCGGGATTTTTCGGGCGTTGGGCCATGGTGGCGGAATGCTAGCTCAATCTGGCGGAAAAGGGGCGCGGAAATGGATCGGCGCTGCGCGCGCTCCTTCGGATATCAGCCCGTCCCCGGCCCGACAATGGTGGCTCGTGGCTGAAGCCCCGAAACCGAATTCGAGATTCCGCAGGAAAGTATTCTGAAGCGGTTTGCGCCGGTTTGCTGAACATCCATTCATCGGCGCGCGTGTATCACCCCGTGTTAACCGTTGCACATCTATGGCGGGTGTTCATTCGGCAGGGCGCAGGTTTCATCGCGCAGCTGCGTTGAATGATCAGTGGCAACCGTCACTGAACATTCTCCGGGTACGAGCGTTAGCGTCGACCCGACATTTGAAGTGGAGGAGCTCGATGAGAGCCATTTATCTCGCTGCCGCTTTGTTGATTTCCGGCTTTGCCGTTTCTACGGCTTCCGCGGCGCCCGCTGCGCCGATGAAGGGCGTCGGCCAACAGGCCCACGTGATCGACGTGCAATATCGCCACGATGATCGCCGTCATTATCGCCGGCATGCGGCGCCGCCGCCGCGCTATCGCGCGGGCCAACGCTACAAGAGCGCGCCGCGCGGCTGGCATCGCTACCAAGCGCGTCCGCGCGACTGGAATCGCCGCGGGTGCATCATGGTCGGGCCGGTGTGGTTCTGCCCGTAACCTGACCTTCGGTCATGAATCGAAAAGCCCCGGCGCGAGCCGGGGCTTTTCTCTTGGCGTAAGCCTTACTTCGGCATCGGGATCGGGCCCGTGTCCTTGGGCACCTGATAGCCCTTCTGCACCGCCGGACGGCCGGCGACGGACACGTACCAGCGTTTGACGTTCGGGAAGTCGTTCAGATCGACGCCGTGCCACTCGAAGCGCGACACCCACGGCCAGATCGAAATATCGGCGATCGAATAATCGCCGGCGACATAATCGCCCTTCGCCAGCTGCGTGTTGAGCACCTTGTAGAGCCGCTGCGTCTCCTTGAGATAGCGCTCCTCGGCGTAGGGCACCTTGCCGGGGTTCTGCTTGTGGAAGTGATGCGCCTGACCCACCATCGGCCCGAGGCCGCCCATCTGCCACATCAGCCATTCGATGACCTTGTAGCGGCCTTCGCCGGACTTCGGCAGGAACTTGCCGGTCTTGTCGGCGAGGTAAATCAGGATCGCGCCCGATTCCATCAGCGACATGCCGTTGTCGCGATCCACGATGACCGGGATGCGGTTGTTCGGTCCGATCTTCAGGAACTCAGGCTTGAACTGCTCATCCTTGCCGATATCGATCGCATGGGCGGTGTAGGGCAGGCCGGTTTCCTCGAGCATGATGGAGGCCTTGCGGCCGTTGGGCGTGGTCCAGGTGTAAAGGTCGATCACTTCGCTTCCTCGAAAACATTCGTTGTTTGCGTTGTTTGGAACGGCCGGCACGGTACGGCGTTGACGCCCTCCGTTCAATGCCGACACGGCGCGGCCGCGTCATTTTGGTCGTCAAGCCGGAACAGGAATCAGCACGGAACGTTAGGGCGAAGACGAAGCCCCAAGGAGGCGACCCATGAAATTCAAACTGCCCGCCATTGTTCTCGCGACTGCCCTCGGCGCCGTTGCCGCGAACGCCCAGACCACCGTGATCACCACCGACCAGCCGGCCGTCGTTGCGCCGGAGACCTCGACCACCGTGACGACCAAGGAGCGCACCGGTCCGCTGGGTCTCGACAGCAAGACCACGACGCGCACCACCACCGGCTCGGCGATCTCGACCGAATGCTCGTCGAAGACCGTGCACAAGGAGCGCGTGCTCGGCCCCGACACCACGGTGACCAAGACCGACTGCCCGTAAAGTCAGCGCGGCTTCGTTCGGCGATTTCGAGCGGGGCTTGCGTGTAGAAGAAAAGGCCGCCCGATCGGGGCGGCCTTTTTTGCCTGCGCGGCGTCGGCTTACTTCATGCCGTAGCGGCCGGGCGCGATGATGCCGTTGGGATCGAGCGCCTGCTTGATCGACTGGCAGGTCTGCTGGAAGCTCGGCATGGTCTGGCCGAAGTGCATGTCATGATAGTCGAGCGGCGCGCGCCCGACGAAGACGCCGCGATCGGCGAAGGCCTTGGCCATGGCGCGGTAGCAGGCGTCGGCGCGCTTGCTCTCGTCGACGTCCTCGCGATTGAAGGTGATGACATGCAGGCCGCGGGCAAAGCGCGCGCCGCAGACATTCATCACCGTATAGTCGAAGCCGTACTCTTCGTAGATCTTGCGGCACAGATGCTGGAACGTGTTGGCAGTCTTGCCATCCATCGGCGTGCCGGGCGTGAACCAGATGTTGCCGCCGCCCGGCCGCCACTTCAGCAAGCCGAGTTCGCCGTGGCTTGGCGTGCCGGAAAAGGCGTTGATCGCGACCTGCAGCGTCGGGATGGCCTTGGCCTGCTCGTGATCGATGTAGCGCGCCTTGCCGGACTTCATGAAGTGATCGCGCACCCGCTGGATCATCGGCGCCATCGCCGCCTCGTTCGGACCGTAGAACGCGCCCGACACGTTCCAGGCACCGAGGCCGAAATGCTCGCGCAAGGCGCGGCGGCCGGCGTCCGACAGCGACTTGCCGCTGCCGTATTCCTTGCTCTCGCCTTCCGAGGCGGTGAGATAAAGATCGTTGGCGACGCGAAACAGGGTCGGCACGAAGTTGGACATCTTCAGCGGCCGGCACAGCTCGATGATCTCTTCAAGATCGTCGTCGTCGGGGAACGTGAAGTGGAAGGACTGCACCGCCGGCGGGCGCGGCATCAGCCAGAAGCCCATACGCGTGACGATGCCGAAATTCGATTGCGTGAACAGACCGTCGAGGATGGGCCCGAACGAATATTTCGACGTGTGCCAGTTGACGAGATGCTCGCTGTCGATCGAGCCGTCGCCGGTGCGCAGCACTTCGCCGTTGCCGAGCACGACTTCCATGCCGCAGGAAAAGCCGAAGTGGTCGAAATAGGGCGTGTAGCCGGCGCCCTTGTCGAGCGCGTTGCCGAGCGGGCCGCCCTGCGGCGGGCCGGACGTGACGTCGAGCATCAGCTGACCGCCGCGGCGGGTCAGTTCGTCGGTCATCGCCTGATAGGTGACGCCCGGCTCGACCACGCAGTAAGCGAGGCGGTCGTCGATCTCGAGAATGCGGTTCATGTTGCGGCCGAGATCGACGATGACCTGTCCGGCCGTCGAGGCAGAGCGGCTGCCGAGGCCGATATTGTTTCCGGTGGAGACCGGATAGAGCGGCACCTTGTGCGCATTGGCGGCGCGCACGATGGTCTGCACATCCGCGGTCGATGACGGATAAACCACGCCGGCCGGCCGGCGGTCGCCGCCGGGCATGGTGTTCTCGGCATAACGCGTGATGGTCTCCGCGCTGCGATTGACGGCGTCGCCGCCGAGCTTTGATTCAATCTCGCTGAAAAAGGCGTCGAAGTTGGCGCTCATGATGTCCTCCTGAATTTCACCAGAAGCCGGCGTCGGCGGCCGGCTGATCGGTTGGCGGCGGTGTCACGGATGGCGGCGGCAGATCGCGCAGCGCCGGCGGCAGCGGCCCGCCGGTCGCCCAGTCGAGCAGTTCGGCGGTATGCACGATGGGCTTGCCCAGATAGCGCGACAGCTGCGTCATGCAGCCGATATTGCCGGTGGCGACGATATCGGGCCCCGTGCTTTCGATATGCGCGGCTTTGCGCTGGCCCAGCGCCTCGGCCATGTCCGGCTGCAGCAGATTGTAGGTGCCCGCCGAGCCGCAGCAGAAATGCTTCTCCGGCACGTCGACGACCTCGAAGCCGGCGGCGCGCAGCAGCGCGCGCGGCTCTTCGGTCACTTTCTGCCCGTGCTGCATCGAACAGGGATCGTGATAGGCGACACGGTAGGCGCGCGGCGTTGCCCGTGCGAGGCCCAACGTGTGAACGAGTTCGCTGACGTCGCGCGTCAGCGCGCCGATGCGCCCGGCGCCGTCGCTGCCCAGCAGATGGCCGTAATCCTTCACCGTCGTGCCGCAGCCCGAGGCGTTGACGATGATGGCGTCGAACGGCTCGCCGCTCCAGGCCGCCACATTGGCCTGTGCGAATTTCTTCGCTTCGTCCTCGCGGCCCATATGCAGCGGCAGCGAACCGCAGCAGCCGGCGCCCGGTGCGATGACGACGTCGCAGCCGTGGCGCTGCAGCAGACGGATGGTCGCGGCATTGATGTTGTCGTTGAGGACCTGCTGCGCGCAGCCGGCCAGCAGCGCGACGCGCTTTCGCCGCTCGCCCTGCGCCGGAAACACCTGCGGCTCCAGTATGTCGGACGTCGCCTGCGCCGGGATCATGGTCAGCATCGCGCGCAGACGTTTCGGCAGCAGCGGCGCGAGCGGCTGCGCCAGCCGGCCGGCTCGCATCGCCGCCGCGAACAGGCGCGGGCGCGGCAGCACGGCGGCGAGCAGGGCGCGCAAGGCGCGATCGGCGCGCGGCCGCCGGAAGTGCCGCTCGATATGGGTGCGCGCGCGATCGATCAGATGGGCGTAATCGACCTTGACCGCGCAGGTGGTCATGCAGGACAGGCACGACAGGCAGCGGTCGAGGTGATGGACGGTTTTCGGCTCGGGCGGGCCGCCGGGTTCCAGCATGGCGCGGATCAGGTCGATGCGGCCGCGTGGCGAGTCGTTCTCGTCCCGGGTCAGCACGTAGGTCGGGCAGGCATTGGTGCAGAACCCGTAATGGACGCAGGTTTGCAGGATCCTGTCGGCCTCCGCGATGGCCGGATCGGCGAGTTGGGCCGGGGTGAAATCGGTGCGCATGGCGGAAAAACTAGCGCGGGCGCTGCGGGAACGTCTTGGCGCTGGACGCAACGACTTGGCCGAGCGTGCAAAGCGGGCTAATTTTCCGGGCCGGGATGAACGGAGTGCCGACCGCCGTGTCCGCCAAGATCTGGTCCACCGACAGCGTCAGACCGCGCGACGGGCTTTCGTTCTGGCGCGAGGCCGTGTGCGAAGCCGTGCTCAATGTGGCGCCGGAGGCGCCGGGCAGCGGATTCCGCGCCAGCCTATCCGGCCAGAGCTTCGGTCGTCTGCGCTTTGCCTCGTTCAGTTCGACAGGCCACTACATCGTTCGCGAAAAGACCCATGTGAACCGCGCCAGCGATGACCACTATCTCGTCAGCCTGCAGCAGGCCGGACGCAGCCTGTTTCAGCAGGGCGATGCCACCTGGCGTCTGGCGCCAGGCGAGGTGGGCATTGTCGATGGCACGCGGCCTTTCCGGGTCTCATTTCCCGACCCGGTCAGCCGCTTCCTTGCGGTGGTGCCGCGCCAGCGCGTCGAAGCGCGCGCGCCGTGGCTGCGCGGCGGCGCTCTCATGATTGGGTCATCGTCGCCTTACATTGAACTTGTGCGGCATCATCTTGCCGCGCTCGGCAGTCGTGCGCTCGAGCCGCACGAGGCGGACATGTTAACCGACAATCTGTGCAACCTGCTGGCGCTCTCGACCGCGCCGCAGGCGTCGTGCGACGACGGCATCGTCGCGACGCAGATCGAAGCGATCATGGCCTATTGTCAGGCGCGGCTTGGTGACGCCGACATCAACCCGCGCGCGGTGGCGGCGCGCTTCGGCATCTCGCCGCGGACGTTGCATCTGCGCTTCGAGGAGACCGGTCTCAGTTTCGGCCGCTGGCTGCTCGAGCGCCGTCTGCTGGCCTGCCATAACGCCCTGAGCGATGCGGCCCAGCGCGACCGCACCATTTCCGACATCGCCTTTGCCTTTGGTTTCGGCGACCTGTCGCATTTCAGCAAGGCTTTCCGGGCGCGCTTCGGCAACACGCCACGAGACGTGCGCAAGGGACACTGAGCTCCGCAGACGACAATGCCCGGCGCGACGGCCGGGCATTGCACATTCTTTGCGATGATATGCGGAGACTTACGCCGCCTTCTCCATGTCCTTCTTCCACTCGCCGCGGGCGGCGAGGTAGTTCATCTTGGCGCGATGGGTGAACGCGGCCTGCGCGGCGGCGACATTGCCGGCCTTGCCGGCCCACGCCTTCTGCGGCGCCGCCTGCAGCGCGCGGCCGTAGGAGAAGGTCAGGTTCCAGGGCAGGTTGCCGATCTTGTTCATGGCGTCGAGATGGGCGGTGGCTTCTTCGTCCGACTGGCCGCCTGACAGGAAGGCGATGCCGGGCACCGCGCCGGGCACGCAGGCCTTCAGCAGCTTCACGGTCTTCTCGGCGACTTCCTGCACCGAAGCCTTCTTCGCCGACTTCTTGCCGGGCACCGCCATGTTCGGCTTCAGCACAATGCCCTCGAGCGGCACGCGCTGATAATAAAGCTCCTGAAAGGTCTCCTTGAGCACGAACTCGGTGACCTCATAGCAGCGATCGATGTCGTGATCGCCGTCCATCAGCACTTCCGGTTCGACGATCGGCACGATCTGGTTCACCTGGCACAGCGCTGCGTAACGTGCCAGCGCGTGGGCGTTGGTGCGGATCGCTGTGTAGCTCGGGATGCCGGCGCCGATATCGATCACCGCGCGCCACTTGGCGAAGCGCGCGCCGGCTTCGTAATACTTCGGCAGCCGATCGGCGAGCTTGTCGAGACCGGCCGTGATCAGTTCACCCGGGCAGTTCGGCAGCGGCTTGGTGCCTTCGTCGACCTTGATGCCGGGGATGGAGCCGGCCTGTTCGATCAGCTTGACCAGCGGCGTGCCGTCCTTCGCCTTCTGCCAGATGGTCTCGTCGTACAGGATCACACCCGAGATGTAGTTCTTCATCGCCTCGGTGGTGCGGAACATCAGTTCGCGATAGTCGCGGCGATTGTCTTCCGTGTTCTCGGTGTTGATGGCGTCGAAGCGCTTCTTGATGGTGCCGGTGGATTCGTCGGCGGCCAGGATGCCACGGCCATTGGCGGTCATGGCGATCGCGACTTTGTTCAGGTCAGCGAGATTCATCAGTGTCTCCCCTCTCTCATTCGTCATGCATCTATTTGTGTCATCGTCCGCGAAGGCGGACGATCCAGTAACCTCTGCGCAAACAGCTAATGGCGGTGGTTACTGGATGCTCCGCTTTCGCGGAGCATGACCGGTGAATTTACTTCGCGCGTAAAACTTCAACCCCCGGCAGAGCCTTGCCCTCGAGCCATTCGAGGAAGGCGCCGCCAGCGGCGGAAACGTAGGTGAAACGGTCGGTGACGCCGGCGACATTGAGCGCCGCCACCGTATCGCCGCCACCCGCAACGGTGACCAGCTTGCCGGCCTGGGTCAGTTCGGCGGCCGCCTCGGCAACGGAAACGGTGCCCTTGTCGAAGGGTTCCATCTCGAATGCGCCGAACGGGCCGTTCCACACCAGGGTCTTGGCGCGGGCCAGTACCGACACCGCCTGCTCGACGCTGCGCGGACCGATATCGAGAGCCATGTCGGCGTCGCCGACCTCGCCGACGCCGACCACGCGCGAGGGCGCATTGGCTTCGAATTTCTGCGCCACGACGACGTCGACCGGCAGCACGATGTCGCGCTTGTCGGCCTTGGCCTGCGCCATGATCTTCTGCGCTGTCGGGACCAGGTCGGCCTCGACCAGCGACTTGCCCATGTTCCTGACCTGGGCAAGCAGGAAGGTATTGGCCATGGCACCGGCGATGATCAGGTAATCGACCTTGGCGAGCAGATTGCCGATGAGCTCGAGCTTGGTCGAAATCTTGGCGCCGCCGACGATGGCGGCGAGCGGGCGTTCCGGATGCTCCAGCGCGCGGGTCAGCGCCACCAGCTCTTCCTGCATGGCGCGGCCGGCATAAGCGGGAAGTTTGTGGCCGAGGCCTTCGGTCGAGGCATGGGCGCGGTGCGCGGCGGAGAAGGCGTCGTTGACCCAGATGTCGCCGAGCTTGGCCAGTTGCTCGACGAAAGCAGGATCGTTCTTTTCCTCGCCGGCATGGAAGCGCGTGTTCTCGAGGCAGAGGATGTCGCCCGACTGCATGGCGGCGACGGCCTTCTCGGCGACCTCGCCGATGCAATCGGACGCGAAGGCGACCTTGCGCTTGATGACGCGCGCGACCTCGGCGGCGACCGGCTTCAAGGACTGCTTGGGATCGACGCCCTTGGGGCGGCCGAAATGCGACAGCAGGATCACCTTGGCGCCCTTGTCGGCGAGTTCGGTGATGGCCGGGCCGATGCGCTCGATGCGCGTCGCATCGGTGACGACGCCGTTTTCGACCGGGACGTTGAGGTCGACGCGCACCAGCACGCGTTTGCCTTTGACGTCGACGTGATCGAGGGTGTTGAAGTTGGACATTTTCGGTCTCTTGTCCCGGACGCAATGCATCACGAAGTGATGTGTTGCAGATCCGGGACCTTTAAATACTCAGAAGTTTGAAATGGTCCCGAATCTGCGATGCACCGCTCACGCGCTGCATCGCGTCCGGGACAGGTAATCAGATCAGCTTGCCCATCGCCACGGCCGTGTCCGCCATGCGGTTGGAGAAGCCCCACTCGTTGTCGTACCAGCTCATGACGCGCACCAAAGTGCCATCCATGACCTTGGTCTGGTCCATGTGGAAGGTGGATGAGTGCGGGTCGTGGTTGAAGTCGATCGAGACGTTCGGATCGTTGGTGAAGCCGAGGATGCCCTTGAGCTTGCCTTCGGCGGCGGCCTTGATCGCGGCGTTGATTTCGTCCTTGGTCGTCTTCTTCGCGGCGACGAACTTGAAGTCGATGACCGAGACGTTCGGTGTCGGCACGCGGATCGACACGCCGTCGAGCTTGCCGTTGAGTTCGGGCAGCACGAGGCCAACGGCCTTGGCGGCGCCGGTCGAGGTAGGGATCATCGACAGCGCCGCGGCGCGGGCGCGGTAGAGGTCCTTGTGCATGGTGTCGAGGGTCGGCTGGTCGCCGGTATAGGCGTGGATGGTGGTCATGAAGCCGTGGGTGATGCCGACGGCGTCGTTGAGCACCTTGGCGACCGGCGCAAGGCAGTTGGTGGTGCAGGAGGCGTTCGAGACGACGAGGTGGTCCTTGGTCAGCTTGTCGTGGTTGACGCCGTAGACCACAGTGAGGTCGGCGCCGTCGGCCGGCGCCGAGACCAGCACGCGCTTGGCGCCGGCGGTCAGGTGCGCCGAGGCCTTGTCCTTGGCGGTGAAGATGCCGGTGCACTCAAGAGCGATGTCGACGCCGAGGTCCTTCCACGGCAGCTTGGACGGATCGCGCTCGGCCGTGATCTTGATCGCCTTGCCGTCGATGGCAATGGTGTCGCCCTTGACGGTCACTTCCTTGGGAAAGCGGCCATGCACCGAGTCATAGCGCAGCAGGTGAGCATTGGTTTCCACCGGCCCCAGGTCGTTGGCGGCAACCACCTCGATGTCCTTGCGGCCGCTCTCGGCGATGGCGCGTAGGACGTTGCGGCCGATGCGGCCGAAACCGTTAATGGCAACGCGTACAGTCATTTTCAGTCGCTCCCGGTCTAGAAATCAGCTCGTCCCAATTCGTCATGGCCGGCTTTATGCCGGCCATCCACGTCTTGTTTATGGCCAAGACAGGTACCTAAGACGTGGATGGCCGCAACAGGTGCGGCCATGACGAGAATTACTTCAGTTTCTGCATGGCCGCGTCGGCCACGGCCTCTGCGGTAATGCCGAATTTCTTGTAGAGTTCCTTGTACGGCGCGCTGGCGCCGAAGGTCGTCATGCCCACAAAGGCGCCTTCGACGCCGATGATCGGATCCCAGCCTTGGCGGATACCGGCTTCTACGCCGACATTAACGACGGCATCGCCGATTACGGCTTGGCGCGCGGCTTCCGGCTGCGCGGCGAACAATTCAAAGCACGGCACCGAGACGACGCGCGCCGGGATGTTCTTCGCTGCAAGCAACTTGGCGGCGTCGATGGCGATGGCGACTTCCGAACCCGAGGCGAAGATCGACACCTGCGCGTCGCCGGTGGCGGCGAGAATCTCGTAGGCGCCGGCGGCGCAGCGGTTGGCGCCGAGGAAATCCTTCGACACCTGCGGCGTGTTCTGACGCGTCAGCGCCAGCACGCTCGGGCCGTGTTCATGCTCGAGCGCCAGCTGCCAGCACTCGACCACCTCGACGGCGTCGGCGGGGCGGAAGAAGCGCAGGTTCGGAATGGCGCGCAGCGCCGCGAAGTGCTCGACCGGCTGATGGGTCGGGCCGTCTTCGCCAAGGCCGATCGAGTCATGGGTCATGACGTGAATGGCGCGCGAATGCATCAGCGCGGCGAGGCGGATGGCCGGGCGCGCGTAGTCCGAGAAGACGAGGAACGTGCCGGAATAGGGGATGATGCCGCCGTGCAGCGTCATGCCGTTCATCGCCGCGGCCATGCCGTGTTCGCGGATGCCGTAGTGAATGAAGGTGCCGCCGTAGTTCGACGCATCGAGCGTCTTCATCGCCTTGGCGCGGGTGTTGTTCGAGCCGGTGAGGTCGGCCGAGCCGCCGATCATTTCCGGCAGCGCCGCGGTCAGGGTCTGCAGGGCGAATTCCGACGACGAGCGCGTCGCGATGTCCTTCGGGGTCGCGGCGAGGTCTTCCTTCACCGCCTTCACGGCGGCCGCGAGCGCGGCCTTCGGCAGTTCGCCGTTCATGCGGCGGGTGAATTCGGTGCGCTTCCCGGCGTCGAGCGCGCCGAAGCGCTTCTGCCATTCGGCCTGCACCGGCGTGCCGCGTTCGCCGGCCTTACGCCACTGGCTCAGAATGTCGGCGGGAATTTCAAACGGCGCGGCGGTCCAGCCGAGCGCTTCGCGCACGCCCTTGATTTCATCGGCGCCGAGCGGCGAGCCGTGCGCCGACGACTTGCCGGCCTTGGTCGGCGCGCCGAAGCCGATCGTGGTGCGGCACGCGATCATCACGGGCTTGTCGGAGGACTGCGCCTTGGTGAGCGCGTCGGCGATCTGCTTGTGATCGTGGCCGTCGATGCGCCAGGACGCCCAGCCGGCGGCCTCGAAACGCTTCACCTGATCGACCGAGTCGGCGAGCGACAGCGGGCCGTCGATCGAGATGCCGTTGTCGTCGAACAGCACGATCAGCTTGTTGAGCTTGAGATGGCCGGCGAGCGCGATGGCTTCCTGCGAAATGCCTTCCATCAGGTCGCCGTCGGAGGCGAGCACGTAGGTCTTGTGATCGACGATGTCGCTGCCATACACGGCCGCCATGTGGCGTTCGGCGATCGCCATGCCGACGGCGGTGGCGATGCCCTGACCGAGCGGGCCGGTGGTGGTCTCGACGCCTTCGGTGATGAAGTTTTCCGGATGGCCTGGTGTTTTGGAATCGAGCTGGCGAAACTGCTTGATGTCCTCGATCGTCATCGACTTGTAGCCGGTGAGATAGAGCAGCGCGTAGACCAGCATCGAGCCGTGGCCGGCCGACAGCACGAAGCGGTCGCGGTCGGGCCATTTCGGCGCCGACGGATCGAACTTCAGGAACTGGGTGTACAGCACGGTGGCGATGTCGGCGGCGCCCATCGGCAGGCCGGGATGACCGATCTTGGCCTTTTCGACCGCGTCCATCGACAAGGCGCGAATGGCATTGGCCATTGGCGAAGAGTTGGCGGCCGAGTGAACGGGGTGAGCAGCGGCGGCGCTTGACGTGGGGGCTGACATTTTTTCTCGAAAACCGGCCTGTTTTGCGGGTTCGCATAGCACGCACGGCCCTTGAGTCAATGTGACGGGCGGTACAGCCATGTTCCGTGCACAGGGGCGCCAATTCTCCGGGGCATATGTGGCCCGCGGCGTTGACGCGGGCTTCGCCCAGCCCGTAAGGTTCTTGTCCTAAGCAATTGCCCCGCAAGCATTTTCGGGCACCGAGCAAAATGGCCGCGCAGGCAGGATGGCGTGACGTCGCGAGCTACGGCGAAAGGGGCAGGCAGGCGCCGGCTCCCCAGGGGTCGCGTCATGCACCGTCTTTGGGATCACAGATGACCGGCGAGGGTGGGCTCGACAATGCGGTGAAGCGGCTGGCGCTGGCGCTCGATGCGCTCGACGCCGCGGTCGAACGCCGCCGTGAAGCCGACCGCAACGAAGATACCCTCGCCGCACAGGTGCAAATGCTCGGCGCCGACCGCGCCCGGCTGGCCGACAAGCTCGACAGCGAGACGGCGCTGGCGCGCGAACTGCGCGACACCGGCCGCGAGATTGCCGAGCGGCTCGACCGCGCCATTGCCGAGGTGCAGGCCGTCCTCGGGGAGGGCGAGTGATGGGCTCGGTCAACGCGACCATCGCCGGCCGCCAATTCCGCCTCGCCTGCGAGGACGGGCAGGAGCCGCATCTGCAGGCGCTGGCCAAGGACATCGACCAGCGCATCATCGACCTGCGCAAGCGTTTCGGCGAAATCGGCGACACGCGGCTCACCGTGATGGCGGCGCTGATGGTGGCCGACGAAAACTCCGAGCTGGCGCGGAAGATTCGCCTGCTCGAGGAAGAAGTGGCCGCGCTGCAGGACGCGCGCGTCGTGGCGGCCGACCGCGCCCGGGCCGCGTCCGACGCCGTGGTCGGGGCCTTTAATTCCGCCGCCGAGCGGCTCGAAGGCATCACCCGAAAGCTCAACCACTCTTTGCCTGCCGGCACCGGCGTCGGTATCGGCTGAGCCTCCGGCGATGGGCCGCCGCAACGGTAGGTCCTTGCCGCAACGCGGGCCGTCGGGCCGGTTCCGATAAAATTGCATAAGCCATTTTTTAACGGCTCGTTAGGTACAGACTGGCCCTGGTGTTTATCCGGCCGGTCCGTCCAAAGGTCGCCAATGGAATGCAATTGTATCCGGGTCCGGCCCGCCCCTCGCGACGGCTGGCTGATCGAAGGCGGCGCCCGGGAAATGGGCCCGTATCATTGCCGCGACCTGGCGCTGCGCGTCGCTGTGACGGAAGCCTTGTCGGTCCGCCGCGCCGGCAAGCCGGCCCATGTCGAGGTCGAGAACCGCGACGGCGTGATGATCGCCAAACGCTGCCTGTGCGCGAGTTTCGGGCGCTAGACGCCGGGCCCCGGCTTTTTTGCTTTGACGCGTTTTCTTCACGCGAACCGGTTTCCACTTCGCTCGAAAACGCTTTGGAAGGTCCGCTGGCGCCGGACAGGGCAAGCCACTACATTGACCCGGCGGGGCTGCGAGGTGCGTGGGGGACACATTCCCCGGGGCCTTACGATCCTCAAGGGAGCTGTCCCTGGCCAGGCCCGTGGGCTTGGTCACATGGCGCCCACCTACTTATGTAGGTTCCCGGGATCACACTCCCACGGCCATTGCGGCTCCGCACTTTTCTTCTTCCCCCGTGCATCCGGTTTTTCGTCATGGCCGGGCATCGCCCGTCGAAGACGGGCGTAAACGCCCTATTGTCCCGGCCATCCACGCCTTGTTTTAGTGAAGAAGAAAGACGTGGATGCCTGGCACAAGGCCGGGCATGACGGAGTTTGCTGTGAACCCAGAGCTTTCAATCTCCTCCCAAAAATCCACCCTCCGCGCCGCGACCCTCGCGCAGCGCGACGCCATGCCGGCGGCCGAGCGCCAGGCCGCGGCCGAGGCTTTGGCTGCGCGCGGTCTGCCGATCGCGGTGGAGCCGGGCGCGATCGTCTCCGGCTTCATGCCGATGAAAACCGAGATCAATCCATTGCCTTTGCTGCGCAAACTCGCGGGCGAGGGCGCGAAGCTGGCGCTGCCGTGCATCGACGGACGCGGCAAACCGCTGATCATGCGCGCCTATCAATTCGGCGACACGTTCAAGTCCGGCCAGTGGGGTATCCGCGAGCCGATGCCGGAAGCACCGGAAGTCAAACCCGATATTCTGCTGGTGCCGCTTGTCTGTTTCGACCGCGGCGGCCAGCGCATAGGCTACGGCGCCGGCTACTACGATCGGACCATTGCCAATTTGCGCGCAATCAAGCCAATAAAAACAATCGGTATTGCCTTCGCCATGCAGGAAATACCGCAGGTGCCGGCGACCGAGCATGACCAGCGGCTCGATTTCGTGCTAACGGAAAAAGAAATTATCGCGTTTTGAAAGCAGACTGATGCGACTGTTATTTATTGGCGACATTGTCGGGCGCGCGGGCCGCGCCATCGTGCAGAGCAAGCTCCCCGGACTGGTGCGTGACTGGAAACTCGATCTGGTCGTCATCAATGGCGAAAACGCCGCCGGCGGCTTCGGCATCACCGAGACGATCTATCACGAACTGATCGATGCCGGCGCCGACGCCATCACGCTCGGCAACCACTCCTGGGATCAACGCGAAGCGCTGGTGTTCATCGAGCGCGCGCCGCGGCTCATCCGCCCGGTGAATTATCCCAAGGGCGCGCCGGGCCGCGGCGCCGCTCTGGTCGAGGCCAAGAACGGCAAGCGCGCGCTGGTGATCAACGTCATGGGCCGCATCTTCATGGACCCGCTCGACGATCCCTTCGCCGCGGTCGAGCGCGAGATCGCGGCCTGTCCGCTGCGCGAGGCCGCCGACGCCATCGTGGTCGATATTCACTGCGAGGCCTCGAGCGAGAAGCAGGCCATGGGTTATTTCTGCGACGGCCGCGCCTCGCTGGTCGTCGGCACGCATACCCATGTGCCGACCGCCGATCACCGCATCATGCCGGGCGGCACCGCCTTCATGACCGACGCCGGCATGACCGGCGATTACGACAGCGTCATCGGCATGACGAAGGACGAGCCGCTGACGCGCTTCCTGCGCAAGATCCCGGGCTCCAAGTTCGAGCCGGCCGCCGGGCCGGCGACCTTGTCCGGCATCGCGGTCGAGCTTGATGACAAGACCGGGCTCGCGACGAGCGTCTCGGCGGTGCGCATCGGCGGATTGCTGGAGCAGGCCGCCCCGCAGTGGGGTTAACCTTTCGTTAACCACGTTGATGTCCTCTCGGGCATCATGGCACTTCACGTCAACGCCAATCTCGCGCTCAAGCTCGTGCATGACGAAGCGCGGCGTCCCGATGCGCCGGCGCAGCGCGATCCGCGCGCGCAACTGGCCGCGCAGTTCATCCCGGCGGGCGCCCGCCTTCTCGATCTCGGCCATGGCGGCGGCGAGACTTTGCGCGATCTGTTGCCGTTCGGCTGCGCCTATGAGGCGGTGGAACGGCTGACGCATGGCAAGGGCTCGCTGATCCACGATCTTACCGGCGCCGAATTTCCGACCCGGGCGGCGACCGAGAGCGACATTGTCCTGATGCTGGGCGTGCTCGAACAGGTCGAAGACCTCGACGCCCTGTTCACGCATCTGCGCTTCTGCAAGCAGGACGTCATCGTCACTTATTGCCCGACCGATCTCCTGAGCGGCGAGGCGCGCGCCGCGCGGGGCTTCGCCAATCACCTGGGCTATGCCGAACTGATCCGCCTGTTCGACCGCTACGGCTTCCGCATCGAATGCACCGCGCCGGTCAGCGACACCGAAATGATGTTCCGCCTGACGCCGAGCGGCCGCGTCGCGCCGGTGGCGGCCTATGACGTCGCGGTGATCTCGGAAAGCGATGCCGCCAATTTCGGCGACCGCCTCGGCGTGCAGATGATCAACGGCCTGCTGCCGGGCGAGGCGCGCATTCACCACATGACCTTCGCCGGCCTGCGCGACAGCCTCGCCGCCGCGCGCGAAAGCTACGATCTCGTCATCGTCGGCGTCGGCAACGCGATGTTTCAGCCGCTGATCGGCGAGGACATCCTGCGCATCCTGGCGCGGGCCAAATCCGCCATCGGCATTTTCGGCACCGCCTACCGCGAACTGATCCCGCGGCCGATGATCGAGCGGGTCATCGACCGGCTCGATGTCTGGTACGCGCCCTATGCCGACGACGTCATGCTCTATGGCCGCGGCCGCTCCAACGCCGTGCATCTGGGCGACTGGACCATCGGCCAGTTTCCGCTGACTCACTCGACGCTCGACGAGCCGCTGCAGATCGGCGCCAATATCGGCGCCGAGATCCCGCTCGACCGTTCCATCGAGATGATCCAGCGCCATCGCAAGGTCTATTCGGCGCGGCTGCACCCCTTGCTGTGCGCGCTGACCTCGGCCGAATACGTGGCCTATGCCGAGGAGGCGTCCGGCCATATGCCGGGCATCGTCTCGGGCAAGTTCCGCTCGATGCTGGTCGATGTCTTCGGCCGCTCCTATCCGGAGCGCGAGTTCTTCATGGTCGATCGCGACGCGGTGGCCCGCTACAAGGCCCGCGTCCACGCCAATGTCGCCGAGATGCGGACCCGGGTCGCGGCCATGCTGCGGAATGTGGCGGTGGCCTGATCAGCACGCCGCTCACCCCCGCGAAAGCGGGGGTCCAGAAGCCGCAAATCGGCCCCTGTAACTTGTGCTGGATTCCCGCTTGCGCGGGAATGAGCGGAGTTTGAGGTGCCCCCGAGGTCCCCGTTTATTTTCCCCGCCGCCCGGATTATATAGCCGGCACCCCTTCCACCTTAAGAACGCGCGATCAAGAGCCATGGCTGGTCATTCCCAATTCAAGAACATCATGCACCGCAAGGGGAAGCAGGACAAAGTCCGCTCCAAGGTGTTCAGCAAGCTGGGGCGTGAAATCACGGTGGCGGCCAAGCTGGGCCTGCCGGACCCGGCCTTCAACCCGCGCCTGCGCCTGGCCATCATCGCGGCCCGCGCCGAGAACATGCCGAAGGACAATATCGAGCGCGCCATCAAGAAGGCGTCCGGCTCGGAGCAGGAGAACTACGAGGAGATCCGCTACGAGGGTTACGCGCCCGGCGGGGTCGCCGTCATCGTCGAGGCGCTGACCGACAACACCAACCGCACCGCCAGCGACGTGCGTTCGGCCTTCACCAAGGCCGGCGGCAATCTCGGCACCACGGGGGCGGTGTCGTTCATGTTCGACCGCATCGGCGCCATCGAATACGACGCCGCCAAGGCCAGCGCCGACGCCATGCTGGAAGCGGCCATCGAGGCCGGCGCCGAGGACGTGATCTCGGACGATAACGGCCACCAGATCGTGACCACCCCGGAAACGCTGGCCGACGTGACCAAGGCGCTGGAAGCCAAGTTCGGCGAGCCGCGCAAGTCGGGCATCACGTGGAAGCCGCAGAACACGGTGGCCGTGGACGACGAGGCCGGCGAGAAGATCCTCAAGCTGATCGAAGTGCTGGAAGAGAGCGACGACGTGCAGAACGTCTATGCCAACTTCGAACTGTCCGACGCGCTGATGCAGAAGATGAGCGCGTAAGCCGCGCGCTTTTCTTTTTACGCCGAATTTGCCTTGACGCTTTCGCGGCGCTCGTCCAATGGAGACGCGCGCCGACGGCGCACGCCCGATATCAAATTCAGAGATCCCGAAACCATGCCTCACGATGGCCCTAGTACCGGCGGCCTGCTTTCGGCGTTCGAGGCGTAATACGCGCATGGCGTGACGCACCTCGGCCGCATCTAGCGACGGCCGTCTTCAAAAGGTGCGCGATGGATACCGAAAACCTTCTCCACGAGGCCGACCTCTCGCCGTCCGAGCTCGCCAGGGCGATGCTCAACCGGCACGTCGGCGACAACGTCGAAACGCTGAACAATCTCGCCATCGAGCAGGCGGCGCCGGTGCTGGCGGCGTTGCCGGTCGAGCGTGCGGTCGAAATCCTCGACCAGCCGGAATTCTTCGCCGGCCCTGACATCATCGCTTCGCTGTCGGCGGCCCATGCCGCGACCTTGCTCAACGCCATGTCGGCCGACCGCGCCGCCGACATCGTGCGCCTGCTGCCGGACGAGTCCCGGCCGCTGGTCATGGCGGTGCTGGACGACGAGAGCCGCGGCGCCATCCAGCGCCTGCTGGTCTATCCGGAAGACACCGCCGGCGGCTTGATGACGACCGAGTTCGTCAGCGTGCCGTCGAACTTCACGGTCGGGCAGACGCTGGAGCACATCCGCCACGTCGAGCGCACGCGCGAAACGGTCTACGCCATCTACGTGCTCGACCCGGCAACCAGGCGCCTGGTGCAGATGGTGACCTTGCGGCGGCTCATCGCCGCCGAACCGTCGGCGCCGATCCTGTCGGCGGCGCGCGAGAGCAAGCCGATAACGGTGTCGCCGCAGACCGACCGCGAAGAGGTCGGCCGGCTGTTTCGCAAATACGATTTGCTGGCGGTGCCGGTGGTCGATCACTTCGGCCATGTGCTCGGCATTGTCACCGTGGACGACGCCATCGACGCCATGCTGCAGGAGAGCAGCGAGGACGTGCAGAAGTTCGGCGGCATGGAGGCGATCGACAAGCCCTACCTGCAGATGGGCTTCGGCGCCATGATCAAGAAGCGCGCCGGCTGGCTGTGCGTCCTGTTCCTCAGCGAAATGCTGACGGCGAGCGCCATGCAGTCATTCGAGGCGGAACTGGAGAAGGCCATCGTGCTGACACTGTTCGTGCCGCTGATCATGAGCTCAGGCGGCAACTCCGGCTCGCAGGCGACCTCGCTGCTGATCCGCTCGCTGG
Organism: Pseudolabrys sp.; assembly: GCA_035556455.1. GTDB lineage: Bacteria > Pseudomonadota > Alphaproteobacteria > Rhizobiales > Xanthobacteraceae > Pseudolabrys. Next base: position 66,332 of record DATMEX010000006.1, on the reverse strand, counting down.
CGCTGCAGGAGCTTCGGCTGCGCGACTGGTGGCGCGTGGCGATCCGCGAATTGCCGACCGGCATCGTGCTCGGCTCGTTCCTCGGCATCATCGGCATCGCGCGTATCGCTGCCTGGCAGTCGCTCGGTCTCTACGACTACGGCCCGCACTGGCAGCTCGTGGCGCTCACCGTCGGCGCGGCGCTGATCGGCATCGTCACCTTCGGCTCGATGGCCGGCTCGATGCTGCCCTTCATCCTCAAGCGCGCGGGGTTCGATCCGGCGAGCGCCTCCGCGCCGTTTGTGGCGACGCTCGTCGATGTCACCGGTCTCGTCATCTATTTCAGCGTGGCGCTGGTGATCCTGCGCGGCACGCTTTTGTAGAAAGGCGCTAGCGCAGGGCGTCGAACAGCGGCAGGCTGACGAGGCCCGAGAAGGCGATGATGATGTAGGCGACGCGCCGGTACAGCGTGTCGCTGGTGCCACGGAACCAGCGCGCGCCGATGGTCATCGCGATGACGAAGGGCACGCCGAGTACGAAGCCGAGCATCAGCACCTCGGCGTCGAACACGCCGGCAATCGCGTAGGCTGCGATCGCCAGCATGCCGAGGATGGCGAACAGCACCATGATGTTGGCGCGCACGGTGGTCGCGTTGTTGGGTCCGCCGAGCCAGAACACCAGAAGCGCCGGCGCGGCGATCTGCACCGCGCCGGAGCCGAAGCCGGCGAAGGCACCGACGCCAAGCGAAGCCGCCAGCGTCGGCCGGCCGTGATAGCGCCAGCCCGTGATCAGGGCGACGAGGGCAATCAGCACCAGCACGGCAATGAACCAGCGCAGGATCAGCGCGTCCACATAGAGCAACGCGATGACGCCGACCGGCAGCGCGAGCGCAGCGGCCACGGCGACCGGCAGCACCTCGCGGCGCGTCGAAGCCGGCCAGCACTGGATGGCGAAAGGCACGCTGCAGATGGTGTCGAACAACAGCAGGGTCGGGGCCGCGATGCTCGGGCCGTACACGGCCGAAATCAGCGGGATGTAGATGAGCGCGGAGCCGAAACCGGTGAAGCCGCGCACCAGCCCGGCGATGACGGAAATGGCGAGCGCGAAAGGAAAACGCGGGTCGGCGACGACCGACGCGAAGATTTCTGTCATTTGAACGGCCCCGGCAGCACGGCTCTTCTACCAGCCAGGCCCGGACGGGGCTACCGGCTTCTGGTCCGGGGCCTGCCCCCTTCTGGCTCGCGGCGCGTGCGGGGGCTATCAACGGGGCATGGCAAGCCAACCGATTCGCCAACCGATCCGCATTCTCGGCATCGATCCCGGCCTCCGCCGCACCGGTTGGGGGCTGATCGAGAGCGTCGGCAATCGGCTGATCCATGTCGCCTGCGGTTCGGTGGAAACCTCCGAGCGCGCCGATCTCGGCACGCGCCTCGTCGCGATCCATGACGGGCTGATGGCGGTGATCGAGCGCTATGCGCCGCAGGAGGCGGCCGTCGAGCAGACCTTCGTCAACGGCAACGGCGCCTCGACGCTCAAACTCGGTCAGGCGCGCGGCATCGCCATGCTGGTGCCCTCGCGTGCCGGGCTGTCGGTCGCCGAATACGCGCCCAACCTGATCAAGAAGACGGTGGTCGGCGCCGGTCACGCCGAGAAGGCGCAAATCCGGCTGATGATCGGCGTGCTGCTGCCGAAGGCGGCCCCTCAGAGCGAAGACGCCGCCGATGCCCTCGCCATCGCCATCTGCCACGCGCATCACCGCGCGAGCATCGTCATGAAGATGAAGGTGGCGGCGAGATGATGTTCGGTGATGTGATGATTTTCGCCCAAAGAGTGAGCGGCATCCTCGGGTCGCTCCCTCCCCCGCTTGCGGGGGAGGGGTGGGGAGGGGGCGCGCTTTGGCGCAAACGTACGAGTTCTTCCCCCTCCCTAACCCTCCCCCGTAAACGGGGGAGGGGACGTGACATCCGCGCGCGCCTGCGTGAAAGGCCATTGCCATGATCGGCAAGCTCAAAGGCATCATCGACTCCTACGGCGAGGATTACGTCATCCTTGACGTCAACGGCGTCGGCTATCAGGTACATTGCGCCGCGCGCACGCTGACCGCTCTGCCGGCCCCGGGCGAGGCGGCGACGCTGTCCATTGAAACCTATGTCCGCGAGGACCAGATCAAGCTCTTCGGCTTCACCTCCGACGCCGAGCGCGAATGGTTCCGGCTGTTGCAGACCGTGCAGGGCGTCGGCGCCAAGGTGGCTTTGTCGGTGCTGTCGACGCTGAAGGTCAACGAACTCGCCAATGCCATTGCCATGCGCGACAAGGCGTCGGTGGCGCGCACGCCGGGCGTCGGCAGCAAGGTCGCCGAGCGCATCGTGTCGGAGCTCAAGGACAAGGTGCCGGCGTTCGCCGATGTCGATTTCGGCGCGGCGCAAATGGCCGGCGCGGTCGACGACAAGCGCGCGCCGAAGCCGGTGCTCGATGCGGTCTCGGCGTTGGTCAATCTCGGCTACGGCCAGCCGCAGGCGGCGACCGCGATCGCCGCCGCATCGCGCGCGCTGGGCGAGGGCGCCGAGACGGCGGCGCTGATCCGGCAGGGACTCAAAGAACTGGCGAAGTGATAGATTGAACGCATGAAACTGACCGACAAGGACGAAGAACTGATCGACGCCGCCACGAAGGCGATCAAGTCGCGCTATCGCAACGACTGGCAGGAAGTCGGCGCGGCGTTGCGCACGCGCGACGGCCGGCTCGTCGTCGGCGTCAATCTCGACGCTTATGTCGGGCGCGGCGCGGTGTGCGCCGAAGCCGTGGCGATCGGCACGGCGCTGACCGACAAGGGCGATCAGGGCATCGAGACCATCGTCGCCGTGCGCCATCCCAAGCCCGGCGAGAAGGGCGATATCGCCGTGGTGTCGCCCTGCGGCGCCTGCCGCGAACTCATTCACGACTACGACGCCAAGGCGCGTGTCATCGTGCCCGATGGCGTCAAAGGCCCTACCGTCGTCACCATCGGCGAACTGCTGCCGAACAAATATCGCCGGGGGGTGATGTGAGGACACCTACTTATCCCTCCCCGCTTGCGGGGAGGGTGGCGAGCGCAGCGAGCCGGGTGGGGACTGTGCCCCTTGTTTGCTTTGACCCCACCCCGATCGTGCTGCGCACGATCGACCCTCCCCTTTCAGGGGAGGGATAAGGAAGATGATGACCACCCCGCCCAAACGCCTCGTATCCGCGGACAAGCGCGACGACGATGTCGATGCCAGCTTGCGCCCGCAGAAACTGGCCGAGTTCGTCGGCCAGGAGAAGGCGCGCGCCAATCTTTCGGTGTTCATCGAAGCCGCGAAAGCGCGCGGCGAAGCGCTCGATCATGTGCTGTTCGTCGGCCCGCCCGGCCTCGGCAAGACGACTTTGGCGCAGATCGTGGCGCGCGAGATGGGCGTCAACTTCCGCTCGACCTCCGGCCCGGTGATCGCGAAAGCGGGCGATCTCGCCGCGCTGCTGACCAATCTCGAGCCGCGCGATGTATTGTTCATCGACGAGATCCATCGCCTCAATCCGCATGTCGAGGAAATCCTTTATCCGGCGATGGAGGATTTCCAGCTCGATCTCATCATCGGCGAGGGGCCGGCGGCGCGCTCGGTGAAGATCGATCTGGCGCCTTTCACGCTTGTCGGCGCGACGACGCGCGCTGGTCTGCTCACCAATCCGCTGCGCGACCGCTTCGGCATTCCGATCCGGCTCAATTTCTACACAGAGGCCGAACTCGAACTCATCGTGGCGCGCGGCGCGCGCGTGCTCGGCCTGCCGATGACACCGGAAGGCGCCAACGAAATCGCCAAGCGCTCGCGCGGCACGCCGCGCATCGCCGGGCGTCTCTTGCGCCGCGTGCGCGACTTCGCGCATGTGGACGGCGACAAGGCGGTGGATCGCGCCATCGCCGACAGGGCGCTGTCGGCGCTCGAGGTGGACGGCTCGGGCCTCGACGCCATGGACCGGCGTTATCTGAAGATGATCGCCGAAAATTATGCCGGCGGCCCGGTCGGCATCGAGACCATCGCGGCGGCGCTGTCGGAGCCGCGCGACGCCATCGAGGACATCATCGAGCCTTATCTCATCCAGAAGGGCTTCATCCAGCGCACGCCGCGCGGCCGCTTGCTCACCGGCGCGGCGTTCAAGCATCTCGGCATGAACGAGCCCAAGCGCGACCCAAGCCAGTTCGGATTGTTCGCGGGGGATGAGGACGCGTGACGGGCGGCCATTTCTCGTGATAGGATCGTCGCCATGAAGCCCTTCAAAGAACAGGTTATCGAGGCGCTTGAGCAGCTTCCCGAGGGGCTGCAACAGCGGGCCGTTGCCTACATTTTCGAGCAGGCCGAAAAGTACAAGGTCTTGAAAGAGGAACTCGAAAAGGGCGATGCCGATATCGAGGCCGGGCGTCTGCGGGAATGGGATCTCGACGATTTTCTGCGCCGCGCGATTCCTGATCGTGTCGAAGCGAAGACTGAATGAAAATCGTCTTCACCGACGAAGCAGACGCTGATTTGGTTGCCATCATTCAATATATTTCTGAACGTCATCCCGCCGCCGCGCGGGATTTGGCCGCTTTGTTCGATGAGCGGCTCAAGACTTTGGCCGAGTATCCGCTCATTGGCCGCGATCGCTCGAATTTAAAGCCCGACTTGCGCAGTATCGTGGCCCAGAATTATGTCGTCTTTTACCGGGTGCGGAAGGACGCGATTTTGATCTCGCGTATTTTCGACGGCCGCCGCGACGTCGACGAGGAGTTCTTTCATTGAGCAGTCACCCCCTCGACGGCACCGTTACCGACGGCCTGCATCACCAGCAGATCCGGGTCTATTATGAGGACACGGATTTTTCCGGCGTCGTCTATCACGCCAGCTATCTGCGTTTCATGGAGCGCGGGCGCACCAACTATCTGCGTCTCCTCGGGGCCGATCATCGCGCGCTGTTCGAAGAGACGGAAAAGGAAGCGCCGGGCTTTGCCTTTGTCGTTCGCCAGATGAAGATCGACTTCAAGCGCCCGGCCAAGATGGACGACCTGCTCGACCTCTATACACGGCCGAAAGAGGTGAAGGGCGCCTCGATCACGCTGCATCAGCAGGTCAAGCGCGGCGACGAATTGCTGGTCGAGGCCGATGTGCAGGTCGCCTTCGTTTCCGGCGGGCGCGCCAAACCGATTCCGAAGCCACTGCGCATCGCCATGAAGGCGGACCAGGACGCGCAGCCGCAAGCTTGAGCGTTTGACAAGCGCCCGGATCGGACGACACTGAAGCGCCGGTTATCGTTTCGGAGCTTGCCGATGTCGCGTCCGCCGTTGCCGCCCTTCACGCTGGAGACCGCCCGCCAGAAAGCGCGCATGGCGGAAGACGCCTGGAACAGCCGCGATCCGCAGCGCGTGTCGCTCGCTTATACGGAGGACTCGACCTGGCGTAACCGCGGCGAGTTCTTCACCGGCCGCGCCGCCATTGTCGAATTTCTCACGCGCAAATGGGCGAAAGAACATGACTATCGCCTGATCAAGGATTTGTGGGCTTTCACCGACAACCGCATCGCCGTGCGCTTTCAATACGAGTGGCACGATGCCAAGGGGCAGTGGCACCGCTCTTACGGCAACGAGCAGTGGGAGTTCGATGCGCACGGGCTGATGGCGCGGCGCGAGGCCAGCATCAACGACATCGAGATCGCGGCCAGCGAGCGCCGTTTCCTGTGGCCGGCGCCGGGCCCGCGTCCGGTGGACGTGCCGGGGCTGTCACAAGAACCTTTCTGAGGCTCCTGCGACTGTCAGGAATCGGGCGGCGCGGCACGGCCGCGCGTGCTAGATTTTAACGATGGATCAGCAGAGCTTCACCCTGTTCGAAACGACCATCGGCGCCTGCGCCATCGCGTGGAATGCGCGCGGCCTGATCGGCGTGCAATTGCCGGAAGGCAATGCAGGAGCGACGCGCGCGCGAATGACGAAACGTTTTCCGCAAGCGCAAGAAGCCGAGCCGCCGCCTTCGACGCGGCAGGCCATCGATGCCATCATTGCGCTGCTCAACGGCGAGAAGCGCGACCTCTCCGACATTGCCATCGACGACAGTGCGACCCCCGAATTCAACGCCCGCGTTTACAAGATCGTGCGGCAGATTCCGCCGGGCCAGACGCTGACTTACGGCGAGGTCGCCGAGCGCCTCGGCGACAAGACGCTGGCCCGTGCGGTCGGGCAGGCCATGGGGCAGAATCCGTGTCCCGTCGTGATGCCTTGCCACCGCGTCCTGGCCGCGAGCGATCGCAACGGAGCAAAGACGGGCGGCTTCTCCGCGCCCGGCGGTGTGGTGACGAAACTCAAGCTGCTCACCATCGAAGGCGCGCAGCCCGGCGGGCCGACCTTGTTCGATACGCTGCCGCTCGAAACCAAACGCGGCGCCTAGATCCACTCTTCCTGCTCGGCGAAGTTGGCGGCGAACATGTTGATGTACTGCACCAGCCGCGGCGGATGCCGCGGTTGGGGCTCGCGCCATGCGGCAGCGCGTGGTGCCAGATAATGAGATCGCCGGCCCGGCCTCCGATCGCCTTTGAGCCGAGCGCGTGCAGATTCTGCGTGCGTGCGTCCGTGCCGGGCGGCAAGGACGCAAGCCAGTCGCCGCCCCAGCGATGAAAGCCCGGCACCAGGGTGAATGCGCCCTGTTCGGGCGGTGTGTCAGTGAGATACAGAATGCCCTGTGTGCCGAAAGGAATCGGCTGCTTCAGGCTGACATCCCAATGCAGGTCGGGGCCGCGGAATGTGAATCCCGGCCGCTCCGGCACATTGAAGCCCACGCGATCGGTCGTCGCCCACAGATCGGACGTGCCGTGCAACTGCGCGAAGGCCTTTTGGAGGCGCGGCGCCCGGCGGTTCGCTTCAAAGGCCGGGTGCTGAAAGATCTGCACCATGATGCCGTGGTCGTTGTCGACATACCAACTGTCGGCATCGTCGGCGCGAGCACCGAGATGGTCCCACAATGCCTGCGCCGCGGCGTCGCGCGTGTCGTCCGGCACTGCGTCATGCACCACGACGTAGCCGTGCTCGCGCCAATGCGCGAGATCGTCATCGCTCAGCACCGGTGGCAGCGCATCGATGGTGGCGAGCCACTGCCGCGTGGCCGCCGGCGGCACCTCATCCGCCAGCGCCGCGTTGAGGCGCGCAATGCGCTCAGGTGGCAGACCGCCCGCAGTGGTCAGAATCCACCGTTCGAACTTGGCGAAGTCGGGCGCTTCGTCGCCAAGATAGCGCATCACCTGTTCGAGCCCGATGCCGAGCCCATGCACGATGAGCGTGTCGCGCTGGCGGTCGCCCGGCTCATGCGGCGGCGGTGCGCCCTGGCGCGCGGCCTGCATCCGCGCCCAATAGCGCTTGAGGTGCCGCACGCCGAGTGCGCCGGTCTCGGCGCTGTCGGGCAGTGCGACCGGGTGGAGAGCGGCAACGGCGGCAAGAACCGGCATCCCGTCAAATTAGGTTGTATAATTATTTGTTACAACCATTTCGTCGCCGGCCCCATCGACCTTGGCGGGAGATTCATGTAAAGCCCCTTCACATGAAGACGCCCCGCCAAAAGGCCTCCGGCCGATGAGATGGACCAAGCATGACCGTGATGGCGGGTCCGGCGGGGGCGAGGGTACGCGCGGCTACCACCACGGCAATCTGAAGGAAGCTTTGGTCCGTGCCGCGCTGGAACTGATTGCCGAGAAGGGGCCGGCCGGCTTCACCTTTGCCGATGCCGCGCGCTGGGCCGGCGTATCGCCGGCGGCGCCCTATCGTCACTACAAGAGCCGCGAGGAATTGATCGCCGATGTGGCGCGCCGCGGCTTCGAACTGTTCACGGTGGCGCTCGACAAGGCCTGGGATGATGGCAGGCCCGATATCAAGACGGCGTTCAACCGGCTCGGCAAAGCCTATCTCGATTTTGCGCGCGACATGCCGGCCTATTACTCGGCGATGTTCGAAGCCGGCGTGCCGAGCGACAGCGATCCGCAATTGCGCGCGGCGAGCGAGAATGCCTTCGCGGTGTTGCGCACGGCGGCCGAGCGGCTGGTGGCGTCGATGCCGGCGAATGGGCGGCCGCCGGCACTGATGGTGGCGCTGCACATCTGGTCGATGACGCACGGCATCGCATCGTTGTTCGCGCGCGGCGACCGCGCGCGGCGCACGCTGCCGATGGCGCCGGATGAATTGCTCGAGGCGTCGGTGCTGATCTATCTGCGCGGCCTCGGCCTGCCGGCCTGAGAGCCGGCAGGCTTCGCAACAGTTCTTACGCCGTCAGGATGGCCTTGACCGCATCAGCGAGCGGCGTGGTCGGTTTGCCCGTCAGCTTCGACAAGGTCTTGCTGTCGTCGAACAATGCGCCTTGCGAAATCGGCACTTCCCAGCCGGCGATCATGTTGGCAAACGCTTCCGGCACGCCGTGGCTGGCGAGGCCCTTGGCGTAATCCGCGACACTGAGATTCGTGTACGGAATTGTCCTGCCGGTCTGCTTGGAGATTTCCGCCGCCAGTTCGGCGAGCGTGAACGGCTTGTCAGCGGCCAGCTCATACGCCTTGCCCTCATGTCCGGTCGTCGTCAGCACCGCGACGGCGGCCGCAGCGTAATCGGCGCGCGGCGTCGCCGAGATCTTGCCGTCTCCGGCAGCGCCGTACAGCGCGCCGCCCGCAACAGCTCCCTGGATTCCGGCCGCGTAGTTCTCGGTGTACCAGCCGTTGCGCAGGAAAGTGTACGGAATGCCGGACGCCTTGATCGCGGCTTCGGTGGCGCGGTGCTCGTCCGCGAGATCGATCTTCGACGTGTCGGCGTGCAGGATGCTCGTATAGACGATGCGTTTCACGCCGGCCTTCTTCGCCGCGGCGATGATCGCGCTGTGCTGGGCTTCGCGCTGCCCGACTTCACTCGACGAAATCAGCAGCAGCGTATCGATGCCCTTGAACGCGGCCTCAAGCGTGGCCGGCTTGCTGTAGTCGGCTTCACGGGCGGCGATGCCGAGATCGGCGGCTTTCGCCGGCGTGCGGGCGAGGGCGACGATGTCGTTCGCCGCCACTTTGGCCTTGAGCTGGGCGACGACGAGACGGCCAAGCTGGCCGGTGGCGCCGGTGATACCGATAGTCATGAGAGGCTCCTGCGGGGGTTGGAAATCCGATGGACCTCAGATAACGTGATTGATTACTTTAAGTAAGTACCTACATTGTTGTAAGTATCAAGAAAGTTCGACAACCGCCGATTGGGTCTAACATTATGTCAGATATAGAAATTTCCCTTGAGAACCATGGCATGCGCCTGTCCGACCAGCTTGCCCGAGGCGATCTCCTTGCCGCCGCTTGTCCCTCTCGCGACGTGCTGAAGCATCTGACCAGCCGTTGGGGTGTACTGGTCCTCATCGTGCTGGAGCAGCGGATGCATCGTTTCAGCGAGTTGCGCCGGGCGGTCGGCGGCGTCAGCGAGCGCATGCTGTCGCAAACGCTGCAGCATCTCGAGCAGGACGGCATGGTGGCGCGCGTCGCCTATCAGGTGGTGCCGCCGCACGTTGAATACTCACTGACGCCGCTCGGCCGCGAGGCGGCGGAGAAGGTGAGGGTGCTCGCTGACTGGATCGAAATGAGCCTGCCGCGCATCATGAAGCACTGGGACAAGGCCAAGGGCGCACGGGTCGGCGGCGAGGCGCAAGCCGCTCAGACAGTGTAAAATTAGCGGCTTACTCCGCCGCGGCCATTGATGTCTTCGGCGTCACCATCGTTACGATGGCGTCGGCGCTGTCTTCGATAAATTCGGGATCGTGTTTCAGCGTCTCGAAATCGCGCGCAGTCGGAGTGGCCTCGCCGTCGGCGCGCATCGCGGCCAGATGTCCGGCCAGAGCTTCGCTGCCGTTGGCGATTGCTTCTTCGAACGTATCGCCGGCCGACACGCAGCCCGGCACATCGGGAAAGCTGATGCCGTAGCTCGTTCCTTCGTCCTTGTGCACAAGCGCGATGTACTGAGCCATGATTATCGTCGTTCTCTCAAACCTGCTTGCCGATAGATCGACTTGACGGTCTTGGGGTGCAAGTCCCGTCGCGGATGGGGGACCGTTACCTTGCCCGGCTTTGCGGGATGCTTGAAGTGATGATGACTGCCGGTCGCTCCGATGAAGAGCCAGCCATCCGCCTCAAGTTCACGGATGATATCACGCGAATCTTTGCCCACCTCATACCTCGTCTTGCCATCGAGGGTTGCATGCGGTCATTCCACCGACAAGGCAGAGCGTTCGGTGGACCGGAGACGACGGAAAATTCAGCGCCAAAGCGCCGCGCCCCCTCGCAACCGGCCCGCTGCTCCCCACCTGTAAAGTAGCGATGTGAAGGGTGTTGACATTCCGCTGTGGCGCCCTTATTCATGTAAATGTTATTTACATTCACACGGAGACCGGAGGACGCCATGCCAATCACCGCGAAGCTCGACGAATACGGCAAGCCCGCCTGGATTGCCCTCACGGTGCTGGGCTTCATGGTCTGGTGGCCGGTCGGTCTTGCAACTTTGGCCTTCACAATCGGGAGCGGAAGAATGGGATGCGGTTATCGCGGCCACGATCGCTGGCAGCACAAGATGGATCGTCTGCAGTCCAAGATGGACTGGATGCGCTCGAAGATGAGCGGCGGTCCCGGCAGCTCTTTCGGCGGTTCGCCCTTTGGCGCCCCGTTGAGTGGCAACTCGGCCTTTGACGAATACCGCAACGACACCTTGCGGCGTCTCGAAGAAGAGCAGCGCGAGTTCAAGGACTTCCTGGAGCGGCTGCGCTTCGCCAAGGACAAGACCGAGTTCGATGCCTTCATGGCCGAGCGGCGCAGCCGCCCGGCGCCGGAAAGCCCGACGCAGAATTAGCCCCCCAATCCTTCTGCGTGGTCTGAAGCCGTCCGCTCTCTCCCCGAGGCGGGCGGCTTCTTTTTGTCTTTCCTTGGGGTCATTCGCCTTTAGGCGAAGGCGATTTGCCGGTGTTCAGATGTCACACGGCTTTTGCACGTGGTCATGATCTTTCCGAAAGCCGGGTTCCACTTTTCGGGATCATGCCCGTAACGAATCCTTTACGATAACGGGCGCTGTCTGGGGGACATAAAGGCCAGCAAAAGCCCGTAGTTTGGCGGGTTCTGCGCCCTCATTTGGCCAAGTTTGGCAGGGATTCCGCCTGCCGAGCCCAAGCCAATGGAATTCGAACACCCGGGGTACCGGGCCTTAACCACAAGGCCGGTGCCGCGCAAAGGACGTGCCTTATGAATCCTGCCGATGTGGCGCAGTCGCTGCCGACCATCGTCGCTTCCGACCTGTCGCTCTGGACCCTGTTCTGGCACGCCCACTGGGTCGTGAAGTTCGTCATGGTCGGGCTGCTCGGCTGCTCGGTCTGGGTCTGGGCGATCGCCATCGACAAGTGGGTGCTGTACACGCGCAACGCCCGCGCTATGCGCAACTTCGAGGCCCAGTTCTGGTCCGGCCAGTCGCTCGAGGAGCTCTATCGCACGCACGCCGCCAAGCCGACCAATTCGATGGCCGCCTTGTTCGTTGCCGCGATGCAGGAGTGGAAGCGCAGCTTCTCCGGGCAGCAGCGATCTTTCGGCGGCCTGCAGATGCGTCTCGACAAGGTGATGCAGGTGACCATCGCGCGCGAGATCGAACGACTGGAAAAGCGGCTTCTCGTTTTGGCGACGGTCGGGTCGGCCGGACCGTTCGTCGGTCTGTTCGGCACGGTGTGGGGCATCATGACCAGCTTCCAGTCGATCGCCGCGTCGAAGAATACCTCGCTCGCTGTGGTGGCGCCGGGCATCGCGGAAGCTTTGTTTGCGACCGCGATCGGCCTCGTCGCCGCCATACCGGCGACGATTTTCTACAATAAGTTCGCGGGCGAGGTGAATAAACAGGCGCAGCAGCTCGAAGGCTTCGCCGACGAATTCTCCGCCATCCTGTCGCGCCAGATCGACGAGCGCGGGGCTGGCTGAACGGATTGCAGGGGCGGCAAGCCGAAACTTGAGGGACGAGGCGAATGGCAGCAGCGAATGCGGGAACGCCGGTGGCCGGCAGAGGCCGTCGCCGCCGTCGGTCCGTGATGGCGGAAATCAACGTCACGCCGATGGTCGACGTGATGCTGGTGCTGCTCATCATCTTCATGGTGTCGGCGCCGCTTTTGACCGTCGGCGTGCCGATCGATCTGCCGCAGTCGCAGGCCAAGAGCCTCGATCAGGACAAGGAGCCGCTGACGCTGTCGGTCAACACCCAGGGCAAGGTCTTCCTCCAGAACGAGGAGATCGAGCTCGCCAATCTGGTGCCGAAACTTGAAGCGGTGGCGCAGGCGCGCGGCGGCAAGGAAGCACGCGTCTTCGTGCGTGGCGACAAGAACGCCAATTACGGATCGATGATGGCGGTGATGGGCCGGCTGTCGTCCGCCGGTTTCCATCGCGTCGCCCTGGTCACCGAAGTCGAGCAGGGCAAGTAACAATCAATGCAGATCCGAACGGCATCGGTGATCTCGGCCGCCCTGCACGTCGCGGTGCTGGGCTGGGCGACGCTGTCGTTTTCCAGCAAGGCCTTCGAAGTGACGCCGCCGGAATCGCTGCCGGTCGATATCATCAGCGACAAGGATTTCTCGGAAATCACCAAGGGCGTGAAAGACGCCAAGAAGGTCGAGGAAGCTCCAAAGCCGGTGGTCGAGAAGATCGCCGAGCCGCCGCCCAAGCCGGTCGAAGAACTCAAGCCGACGATCAACGAAAAGCGCGAGGTCGCCGACAACAAGGAAGCGCCGCCGCCGCCCAAGCCCGAGCCGAAGCCGGTGGAGAAAAAGCCCGAGGCAAAGCCCGAGCCGCCGAAGCCGGACGCGATCGCGGAAAAGCTGAAAGACGAAAAGCCCAAGCAGGAAGCCAAGGCCGATCCGCAGCCGTTGCCGCCGAAGAAACCGCCGCCGCCGAAGCCGCAGGCCGAGCCGAAATTCGACGCCAACAAGATCGCCGCGCTGCTCGACAAACGCGATCCGACACGTTCGGCCGCCACCGGCTCCGAAATCAACAGGAACGCCAGCCTCGGCGCCGCCAATGCCAATGCGGCCCGGCTGACGCAGTCGGAAATCGACGCCTTCCGCCGGCGGGTTGCCTCGTGCTGGACGATTCCGGTTGGCGCCGAAGGGGCCGACAACCTCAAAGTGGTGTTCCGCGTGCAGTTCCGGCGCGACGGCACCGTCGAGCGGGGGCCCGATCCGGTCGAAGGCTCGGCCTCGCCTTACGGTCCGGCGTTCGCCGACAGCGGCCGGCGGGCTATTCTGCAATGCCAGCCCTATACGATGCTCAGGCAAGAGCATTACGACAGCTGGAAAGATATCGAGATCGGCTTTACGCCCCGCGACATGTTCCAGTAGTTGTTATTTTAAAATCATCCGGCATGCTCTCGCCGGCCCGATACGGAAGCGATTGAATGGTGAAATCCGGCGACGTTTCAAATCCAAGCCTGCCCACCCGTCGCGGCGTGATGGCCGGAGCCGGCGCAGGTGCGCTTCTGGCGCTGGCGCCGCGCCCTGCGGGCGCCGTGCTGCGGCTCGAAATCACCTCGGGCAACGTCCAGGCCATGCCGATCGCATTGCCGGACTTCGTCGGCGGCACGCCGGGTGACACCGAGGTGTCGCGCAACGTCACCGCGATCATCTCGAGCAACCTGCAGCGCTCCGGCCTGTTCGCGCCGATCAACCCGGCCGCCTTCACCGAGAAGATCACCAACTCGGACGCGGTGCCGCGTTTTGCCGACTGGCGAGTCATCAACGCCCAGGCGCTGGTCACGGGCCGCATCACCAAGCAGAACGACGGCCGCCTCAAGGCCGAATTTCGTCTGTGGGATGTGTTCGCCGGCCAGCAGCTTGACGGCAAGCAGTACTTCACCACGCCGGACAACTGGCGGCGCATTGCGCATATCATTTCGGATGCGGTCTATGAGCGCCTGACCGGCGAGAAGGGCTACTTCGACAGCCGCGTCGTCTTTGTCGACGAGACCGGGCCGAAGGATCGCCGCGTCAAGCGCCTCGCCATCATGGACCAGGACGGCGCCGGCGTGCGCTATCTCACGCGCGGCGACGATCTGGTGCTGACGCCGCGCTTCAATCCGACGACGCAAGAGATCACCTACATGTCCTACGGACAGGCCGATCCGCGCGTCTATCTGCTGAACATCGAAACCGGCCAGCGTGAGATCGTCGGCAATTTCCCCGGCATGACGTTCGCGCCGCGGTTCTCGCCGGACGGCCAGCGCGTCATCATGAGTCTGCAGCAGGGCCCGAATTCGAACCTGTTCGTCATGGACCTGCGCTCCAAGCAGACGACGCGGCTCACCGACACGCCGGCGATCGACACCGCGCCGTGCTATTCGCCGGACGGCCGCTCCATTTGTTTCGAAAGCGATCGCGGCGGTTCGCCGCAAATCTACGTCATGCCTGCGACCGGCGGCGCGGCGCAGCGCATCTCGTTCGGCGAGGGCTCGCACTCGACGCCGGTGTGGTCGCCGCGCGGCGATTACATCGCCTTCACCGGGCAATCGCGCGGCCAGTTCTCGATCGGCATCCTCAAGCCGGACGGTCAGGGCGAGCGTCTGCTCACCTCGGGGTTCCACAACGAAGGCCCGACCTTCGCGCCGAACGGCCGGGTGCTGATGTTCTTCCGCGACCCGGGGCAGGGGCCGTCGCTCTATACGATCGACATCACCGGTCGTAACGAGCAGCGGGTGCAGACGCCGGCTCTGGCCTCGGATCCGGCCTGGTCGCCGCTGCTGTCCTAGTGAGCAAGGCCGCAATTCGGCCGGTGGACCGGCGAAAAGCCGGTCCGCGCCGTCAGAGCGCCATATTCACCGGCTCTTAACCATGACCGGCGGTTTAAGCCGTCCGGGCGAAGTTTAGTGGTCTTGGCAAGGTTCCATTTAGGTTGATGGAAGGTTCGCTTAACCACCCCGCGGTTAGATGTGGGGCTTAAGCGCGCAGTCCTTCTTCGGGGCTGTTCGAGGTCGAGGCGGGGGGCACCGCCTGCGGCGGAGTACGGAGTTATCAGGATGATCGAGATCGGAAAATTCGTTCGCGGCATGCGGCTCGCCGCCGTGCTCGCTTTGGGCCTGGCCATCTCGGCCTGCGCCAACCAGAATTCCGCCACGGACGGCGCTAACGGCGGGGCCGGTTCGGCGTCGACGCCGGGCAGCCAGCAGGACTTCGTCGTCAATGTCGGCGATCGCGTCTTCTTCGAGACGGACCAGACCGAACTGACCGCGACGGGCCGTGAAACCCTCGACAAGCAGGCGCAGTGGTTGACCCGCTACAGCCAGTACAGCTTCATCATCGAAGGCCATGCCGACGAGCGCGGCACGCGCGAATACAACATCGCGCTCGGCGCTCGCCGCGCCCAGTCGGTGCGTGACTATCTGGTGTCGCGCGGCATCAATGCCGGCCGCATGCGGACGATCTCCTATGGCAAGGAACGCCCGGTCGCGGTCTGTAACGACATCTCTTGCTGGTCGCAGAACCGCCGCGCCGTCACGGTGCTCAACGGCGGCGGCGCCTGAGCGCCGGCGCACTAGCGCTTTAGAGAAAGATGCAATGCCCGGCCTCGTGCCGGGCATTCGCGTTTCCGGGGGCATTGGCCGTCCGCGCGCTTTGTGTCGTTTCGATGTAAAGCTTTGTAACAGGTCCATTTATTCCCGTTGTCACGGGTTCCGCGGCGAGCGATGATCCCCGCGCGGCCGACGTCGTCTCATCCGGCCGCCTGGAATTCCGAGGGGGCTTGGATGGCATACGGTCTCAAGCGCGGGCGCAAGCTTGCCGCGGCAATCGCCTTTGTCGGCATGTTGCCGCTGATCGCCGCCTGCGGTGAGAAAAATACCTACGTCGCGCCGCCGCCGCCCCAGGTGACCGTCGCCGTGCCGGCCAAGAAGCCGGTCACCCGCTATCTGGAATCGACCGGCAATGTCGCCGCGGTGAACTCGGCCGATCTGGTCGCCCGCGTCGCCGGCTTCGTCCAGGACATCAAGTACGAAGATGGCGCCACCGTCAAAAAGGGTCAGGTGCTGTTCGTCATCGAGCAGAAGCCCTACGAACTGAAGGTCCAGCAGGCCAAGGCCAACGAGGACAACGCCAAGGCTTCCTTGATCTCGGCGCAGGCGAACTATCAGCGTCAGGCCGATCTGGTGCCCAGCGGCTCGGCCTCCAAGGCCGCGCTCGACAACGCGCTCGCGACGCGCGACAGCGCGCAGGCCAGCGTCGATCAGGCCATTGCATCGACCAAGCTTGCCGAGAACGACCTGGCCTATACCCAGGTCACCGCGCCGTTCGACGGCATCGTCACTGCCCGCAAGGTATCGATCGGCGCCTTCGTGTCCGGCAACGGCACGCCGCTCGCCTCCATCGTCTCCAGCGATCCGATCTATGTGAATTTCACCATCGGCGAGCAGGAGACCATCCGCGTCCGCGCCATGATCGCCGAGCGCGGCCTCACGCCCGCCGAATTGAAGAAGGTGCCGGTCGAGGTGTCGCTGCAGACCGAGACCGGCTATCCGCACAAGGGCACGCTCGATTACGCTGCGCCCAGCATCGATCCGTCGACCGGCACGCTCGCCGGCCGCGCCGTTCTCGACAATCCGAAGCATGTCCTGCTGCCGGGCCTGTTCGTGCGCGTGCGCATCCCGCTTGGGCCGCCGAAGGAGGAACTGCTGGTGCCGGACACGGCGCTCGGCGCCGACCAGAGCGGCCGTTATTTGCTGGTCGTCAACAAGGACAATGTGGTCGAGCAGCGCCGCGTCGAGCTGGGGCCGCTCGACGGCACCTTGCAGGTGATCGACAAGGGCGTCGGTTCTGAGGATCGCGTCATCGTCAACGGCATGCTGCGGGCGGTGCCGGGCCAGAAGGTCGATCCGCAGACGGCGTCGGCGCCGCCGAAGTCCTCGTAACGAGGGCGGGGCAATGATTTCCAAGTTCTTCATCGAACGGCCGGTCCTCGCCAATGTCATCGCCATCCTGATGGTGGTGATCGGCGCCGTCGCGCTGTTGCAGCTGCCGGTCGCGCAATATCCCGACGTCGTGCCGCCGACCGTGTCGGTGACGACGCGCTATCCCGGCGCCAGCGCCTCGACGGTAATCGAGACCGTGGCGCTGCCGATCGAGCAGCAGGTCAATGGCGTGGAAGGCATGATCTACATGCAATCCTACGCCGCCTCCGACGGCTCCTATAACCTCACCGTCACGTTCAAGATCGGCACCGATCTCAACTTCGCGCAGATCCTGGTGCAGAACCGCGTCTCGACGGCGATGGCGCAGCTGCCGCAATCGGTACAGGCGCAGGGCGTCGTGGTGCAGAAGAAATCCACCTCGATGCTGCAGATCGCGACGCTGACATCGACGAATCCGAAGCATGACAGCCTGTTCCTGTCGAACTACGCCACCATCAGTCTCAAGGACGAGCTGTCGCGCGTGCCCGGCGTCGGCGGCGTCACCGTGTTCGGCGCCGGCAATTACGCCATGCGCATCTGGCTCGATCCGAACAAGATGAAGGCAAGGGGGCTCAACGTCAGCGACGTGGTCGGCGCGCTGCAATCGCAGAACAGCCAGGTCACCGCCGGTCAGATCGGCGCGCCGCCCGGACCGGATACGGTGCCGTTCCAGTACACGCTCAACGTCTTCGGTCGTCTCACCGACGTGTCGGAATTCGCCAATGTCATCGTCAAGACCGGGCCGACGGGCGAGATCACGCGCGTGCGCGATGTCGGCACGGTCGAACTCGGCGCGCAGACCTACGGCGTCATCTTCAAGGTCGACAACAAGGCCTCGGCCGGCCTTGGCATCTCGCTGACGCCGGGCGCCAACGCGCTCACGGTCGCCGCCGACGTGAAGAAGCGTCTGGCCGAACTCGCCGGCAGCTTTCCGCAGGGCATGCAGTATGACGTGCCGTTCGACGTGACGGTCTTCGTCAATGCCTCGATTCACGAAGTGTACAAGACGTTGATCGAGGCGGGCATTCTGGTTCTTATCGTCATCCTGATCTTCCTGCAGGACTGGCGCGCCATGCTGGTGCCGGCGACCACGGTGCCGGTCACCATCATCGGTGCCTTCGCCGCCATGGCGGCGATGGGCTTCACCATCAACTTCGCCACCTTGTTCGCCATCGTGCTGGCGATCGGCATCGTCGTGGATGACGCCATCATCGTCGTCGAAGGCGCCGCGCATAACATCGACCACGGCATGACCGGCCATGACGCCGCCATCGAGGCGATGCGGCTGCTGCTCGGGCCGATCATCGGCATCACGTTGGTGCTGCTGTCGGTGTTCCTGCCGGCGGCGTTCCTGCCCGGCCTGACCGGGCAGATGTACATGCAGTTCGCGCTGGTGATCGCCGCCACCGCGCTCATCTCCGCGATCAACGCCGTGACGCTGAAGCCGACGCAATGTGCGTTGTGGCTGCGGCCGACGGTACCGCCGGAGAAGCGCAACTTCTTCTACCGCGGCTTCAACAAGGTCTACGACAAGGCCGAAGGCGCCTATGCGCGGCTGATGAAACGGCTTGTCGCCCATGCCGGCAAGGTCACGGTGTTCGCCCTCATCGCCATCGGTATCACGATGTACGGCTTCTCGCGCATCCCCACCGGCTTCATCCCGGTTGAGGACCAGGGCTACATGCTGGCCACGGTGCAGTTGCCCGACGGCGCCTCGTTGCCGCGCACCCAGGCGGTGATGGAAAAGCTGGACGCGATCGCGCGCAAGAATCCCGGCGTCGACAAGGTCGTGACCATCGCCGGCATCTCGGCGCTGGATAACTCCTCGGTGCTGTCGTCGGCGGGCGTTGCCTACATCATCCTCAAGGACTGGGGCGTGCGCGGCAAGGCGCTCAGCCTGCTGCCGATGTACCAGTCGCTGTCACGCGAGGTTGCGGCCATTGAGGAAGCGACCGTGCGCGTATTGCCGCCGCCGCCGATACAGGGCATCGGCAATGCCGCCGGCACCACGGCGCAGGTCGAGCTGCGCGACAATTCGACCGACTACGTCAAGCTGCAGAGCATCGTCGATAGTCTGATGGGCAATGCCGCGTCGCAGTCGAACATCCAGGCGGTGATCTCGTCGTTCCGCGCCAACGTCCCGCAATATCTGGTCGATGTCGATCGCGTGAAGGCGCAGGCCGTCGGCGTGTCGGTCGATCAATTGTTCTCCGCGCTCGGCGGCTATCTCGGCTCGGCCTATGTCAACCAGTTCACCCAGTTCGGCCGCACCTTCCAGGTCGTGGTGCAGGCGGATTCGCAGTTCCGTCTGCGCACGCAGGACCTCGACAACATCTCGGTGCGCAACAACCAGGGCAGCATGATCCCGCTGTCGACGCTGATCGACATCAAGCCGGTCAGCGGGCCGTCGCTGGTGAGCCTGTACAATCTCTATCCGTCGGCGACGGTCATCACGTTGCCGGCGCGCGGCCAGTCCACGGGCGCCACGATGGGGCTGATGGAGCAGATCGCCAAACAGTCTTTCCCGCCGAACACGGTGATGGAATGGACCGGGCTGTCCTATCAGGAAAAGCTGGTCGGCAATCAGATGTACTTCGTCTTCGCCATGGCGCTGCTGCTGGTCTATCTGGTGCTCGCTGGACAGTACGAGAGCTGGTACCAGCCGGCGGCCGTCATTCTCGCGGTGCCGATTTCGCTGATCGGGCCGGTGCTGACGCTGCTGTTCCTCGGCATCGAGAACAATCTCTACACCCAGATCGGTATCGTGCTTCTGATCGCGTTGTCGGCGAAGAACGCCATTCTCATTGTCGAGTTCGGCCGCGAACTGCGCGAGGGCGGCAAGGGTTTGCTTGAATCGGCGGTCGAGGCGGCGCGGGCGCGGTTCCGTCCGATCCTGATGACGTCGTTCGCGTTCATCCTCGGCGTCGTGCCGCTGGTGCTGGCGACCGGCGCCGGCGCCAATGCGCGAGCCTCGATCGGCATCACGGTGTTCACCGGCATGCTGGCGTCGACCTGTCTGGCGGTGCTGTTCGTGCCGTCCTTCTTCGTCGTCATCCGTGCCTTCGAGGAATGGATGAAGGCGCGCAAGGCGCCGAAACCCGTGCCGGCGGAGTAATCCCCCGTAAAGCGCCGCCGGCGGGCCACAATCTGGTCGCACTCGGTTGGCTATGGTAGGGGAACGCCCCGCTCCCCGATGAGGGGAGCCCGAGGGCCCGCGTTCAAGGGCCAGTGACCGGCCGTCTGGCCGACGAATGAGCCGATGGAAAACAACTCGAAAACTCCCCATGCCCCGCTGACGGCGGGCACTTTGTTTCGTTTTGCCCTGGCTGCCATGGTGGTCGCGGTCGTAGTGTTGACCGCTTTCTATTCCGCGCATGCGCAGGATCGCGGCGGCAACTTCCTCGACAATCTGTTCAGCCGCGGCGAAGGCGGTCAGCAACAGCGCCAGCAGCAGCAACAGCCCCAGGGCATGCCCGGCGGCGATGGCGATCCCAATGAGTTGTCGGTGCGTATCGATCGCATCGAGAGCGCTCTGCGCCAGCTTACGGGCACGATCGAGCAGTTGCAGTATCGCAACCAGCAGCTCGAACAGCAGGTCCGCGCGCTGCAAGGTGGCGGCGCGCCGCCGGTGCAGGGGCCGGCGCCGGCCGTGATCCCGAACAACCAGAACCCGCAGGTGCCGCCGGGCCAGTTGCCGACTGTGCGTCCGGGCGTGCCCGGCGCGCTGCAGCCGTCGCAGCCTGCCCAGCAGCAACCGGGCCGCCGCTCCGACCTGTTCGATCCCTCGCAGAACCCGCAGGCTCCGGGTGCGCCGCGTCCGCTGGGCTCGGCCGACTCGGCCGCGCCGGCGCCGATCGTGGCCGCCGAGCCGGGCGCCGACGCGCCCGTCGGCGCGCCGAATGGCCGCGCCGCCGGCCAGCCGCTCGATCTGTCGACGCTGTCCGGCAATCCGGCGCCGCCGCCGTCGCCGGTGGTCGATGCGGGCCCGGTGGCCGGTCAGGTCGCCAGCACCAATCCGGCGCTCGGCGTGCCGGCCGCGTCGTCGTCCAATCCGCCGCGCGACGTGACCGGGCGGCTCGCGACCTTGCCGCCCACGGCCAAGCCGCAGGACGAATACGACCTCGCCTATGGCTATCTGCTGCACAAGGACTACGCGCTGGCCGAACAGGCCTTCCGCGACTTCCTGAAGAAGTATCCGAGCGAGACTCAGGTACCCGACGCCTATTACTGGCTCGGTGAAAGTCAGTATCAGCGCCAGCAGTTTCGCGACGCGGCGCAGAGCTTTCTCGCCGTTTCGACCAAGCACGAGAAGTCGGCGCGCGCGCCGAATGCGCTGCTGCGCCTCGGCCAGTCGCTGGCCGCGCTGAAGCAGAAGGACGCGGCCTGCGCCACACTCGCCGAAGTCGGCCGCAAATATCCCAAGGCCCCGGCGAATGTGAAGAAGTCGGTCGAGCAGGAAGTCAAACGCGTAAAGTGCTAGGCTGCCGCCTCGCAAGCGTCGAGGCCGGGTCATGCCGCGCGATAACGTTACGGCAATCTCACAAGCGGAAACGAAGCTGCTCTTTGCCGATCTCAAAGCGGCGAAGGCGCTGGTGCTCGCGGTGTCGGGCGGTCCGGATTCGACGGCGCTGATGGTGCTGGCGGCGCGCTGGCGCAAGGCGCTCAAGCGCGGGCCGGAGCTGATTGCGGTCACCGTCGATCATGGCCTGCGCGCCGAAGCCAAACGCGAAGCGCGCAATGTCGCCAGGCTCGCGGAGGAACTCGGCGTCGCGCATCGCACCGTTCGGTGGAAGGGCGATAAGCCCACCAAAGGCATCCCGCAGGCCGCGCGCGTGGCGCGTTACGCTTTGCTGGCGCAGGCGGCGCGCAAGGCCGACGCTTCGCACATCCTGACCGCCCACACCCGCGACGATCAGGCCGAGACCGTCGTGATGCGGCTCGCCCGCGGCAGCGGCATCACCGGGCTGGCGGCGATGCAGAGGACGTCAGCCGTACCTAGCCATGACGCCGTGCTGCTGGTGCGTCCGTTCCTCGACATCCCCAAGGCGCGGCTGATCGCCACGCTCACAAAGTCGAACATCGCTTTCGCCGACGATCCGACCAACCGCGATGCCGCCTTCACCCGCGCGCGGCTGCGCGGGCTGATGCCGCAACTGGCGGCCGAGGGTCTCGATGCCGCCCGGCTGGCCTTGCTGGCGCGGCGCGCCGGCCGCGCCGACGCGGCGCTCGAGCAGGTCGTCGATATCGTCTGGCACGGGCTGGCTGCGGCCGGGCCGGGACGTTCCCTGCGCTTCGAGGCGGCTGCGCTGGCGCGCACGCCGCACGAGATCCTGCTGCGCCTGTTGGGACGCGCTATCGATGCGGCCGGCTCGGAAGGCCCTGTCGAACTGGGCAAGCTGGAGGCGCTCGCGGAAGCTCTCGTCGGCGCGCTGGGGAGCGGTATCCGGTGGCGCAGAACCCTTGCGGGAGCCCTGACGGCCCTGCAAAACGGCGTGCTCACCGTCGAAACGGCCCCGCCGCGGCGTTCCGGCTATAGCGGGGGCGGCCGAAATGCCTTAACCACGGCGGGCGGCAAGCGGGCCAAGCCCGCGAAATCGCGCTAGAATATGTGAGAATCGAACCCTTTCCATGCCGGGATGGGGTGCCTACATTGGCAAAGACGCGCGTGGGACGACCCCGTCCGTGTCTCGTAACAAGATCAAGCCGCGGCGCCCTTTGCGTGGCGCGCGGGTAGGAACGTCCGATGAACGCCAATCTGCGGAACTTCGCCCTCTGGGTGATTATCGTCCTTCTGCTGCTTGCCCTTTTCACGCTGTTTCAGAACCCAAGCCAGCGCACCAGCGCGCAGGACATTTCGTTCTCGCAGTTGCTCTCCGAGGTCGATCAAGGCCGCGTCCGCGACGTCGTGATCCAGGGTCCGGAAATCCGCGGCACCTTCGCCAACGGCACGGCGTTCCAGACCTACGCGCCGAACGATCCGGGTCTCGTGCAGAAGCTCTACAACAAGGGCGTCTCGATCACCGCGCGTCCGCTCACCGACAATGTGCCGTGGTTCGTGTCGCTGCTGGTGTCGTGGCTGCCCTTCATCGCGCTCATCGGCGTCTGGATATTCCTGTCGCGGCAGATGCAGGGCGGTGCCGGCAAAGCCATGGGCTTCGGCAAATCGCGCGCCAAGCTTCTCACCGAAGCGCATGGCCGCGTGACCTTCGAGGATGTCGCCGGTGTCGATGAAGCCAAGTCCGACCTCACCGAGATCGTCGAATTCCTTCGCGACCCCGGCAAATTCCAGCGCCTCGGTGGCCGCATTCCGCGCGGCGTCCTGCTGGTCGGCCCTCCGGGCACCGGTAAGACCCTGATCGCCCGCGCTGTCGCCGGCGAAGCCAATGTGCCGTTCTTCACCATCTCGGGTTCGGACTTCGTCGAAATGTTCGTCGGCGTCGGCGCCAGCCGCGTGCGCGACATGTTCGAGCAGGCCAAGAAGAATGCGCCCTGCATCATCTTCATCGACGAAATCGACGCCGTCGGCCGGCATCGCGGCGCCGGCATGGGCGGTGGTAACGACGAGCGCGAGCAGACGCTGAACCAGTTGCTGGTCGAGATGGACGGCTTCGAGGCGAACGAGGGCATCATCCTCATCGCCGCGACCAACCGTCCGGACGTGCTCGACCCGGCGCTGCTGCGTCCCGGCCGCTTCGACCGTCAGGTCGTGGTGCCGAACCCGGACGTCGTCGGCCGTGAATCGATCCTCAAGGTGCACGTCAAGAAGGTGCCGCTGGCGCCGGACGTGAACCTCAAGACCATCGCACGCGGCACGCCCGGCTTCTCCGGCGCCGATCTCGCCAACCTCGTCAACGAAGCCGCCCTGATGGCCGCGCGCCGCAACAAGCGCATGGTCATGCAGGCGGAGTTCGAGGACGCCAAGGACAAGGTGATGATGGGCGCCGAGCGCAAGTCGCTCGTCATGACCGACGAGGAGAAGCTGCTCACCGCCTATCACGAGGGCGGCCATGCGCTGGTCGCGCTCAACGTCAAGGCCACCGATCCGGTGCACAAGGCGACGATCATTCCGCGCGGCCGTGCGCTGGGCATGGTCATGCAGTTGCCCGAGCGCGACAAGCTATCAATGTCGCTCGAGCAGATGGAATCGCGCCTCGCCATCATCATGGCCGGCCGTGTCGCCGAGGATCTGGTGTTTGGCCGCGACAAGGTCACCTCGGGCGCGGCGTCGGACATCGAGCAGGGCACCAAGCTCGCCCGCATGATGGTGACGCGCTGGGGCCTGTCGGACGAACTCGGCCCGGTCGCCTATGGCGACAATGGTGACGAGGTCTTCCTAGGTTATCAGGTCACGCGGCAACAGAATGTCTCGGAGGAGACCAACCGCAAGATCGACGCCGAAGTGCGCAAGCTGGTCGAGACCGGTCAGGCCGAGGCCCGCCGTATCCTCACCGAAAAGCGCGACGACCTCGAGACACTCGCCAAGGGCCTCCTGGAGTTCGAAACGCTCACCGGCGACGAGATCAAGGACCTGCTCAACGGCATTCGTCCGGTGCGCGAGGCCGTGATCGAGCCCGCCACCCCGCGCGGCTCGGCCGTGCCGCCGGCCGGCAAGCCGCGGCCGCGCCCCGACGCGCCGACCGGCGACGTGGCGCCGCAGCCGCAGGGCTGATCGTCCGTCTCCGACGCTGCGACAATAACGCACACGCCCGCCGTAAGGCGGGCGTTTTGCGTTTCACGCCGTTGCGATTGTGAACTGTCACACGCCGTTCACCGAACCGATACCGCGCTGACAAACGCGGCTGATGAGGATCGCCTCACTTCACTCACAGGAGGCGACGATGAAATTACTTCTCACTGCAATGGCGGGCGTGCTTGCCGCGACGACGGCATTGACGCCGGCTTTGGCCGACAAGGCGTTCACCGGGACGCTCGCGGGCCATGCGATCGTGCCGGCTTTCACTTTCGTCGATCCGCCGGCCGATGCGCCGGCCGACATGGCGATCTCCGGCAAGTTCACCAACACCGACCGCAAACGCATCGATGCCGTGGGCACGGTGATGGGCACCTCGTTCATCTCCGCGCCGGACGCGCCGCGCGAGACCGGCATCAAGCTGCCGTTCAAGGGCCAGCCGGTGCAGGGCTTCTCCGGCATCAAGGCGGTCGGCGACGGCACCTTCTGGGTGCTGCAGGACAACGGCTACGGCAGCAAGGCCAACTCGCCGGACGCCATGCTGATGCTGCATCGTCTCAAGCCCGACTTCGCCGCCGGCAAGGTCGAGTTTCTCCGCACCGTATTCCTGAACGACCAGGACAAGAAGCTGCCGTTTCAGATCACGCTCGAAGGCACCGAGAAGCGCTATCTCACCGGCGCTGATCTCGACGTCGAGAGCTTCCAGATCATCGGCGACCAGATCTGGATCGGCGACGAGTTCGGGCCCTATCTCATCCGCATCGACCAGAACGGCAAGGTCAACGCCTTTTTCGAAACCATGATCGACGGCAAGGTGGCGCGGTCGCCGGATCACTATGCGGTGTCGACGCCGGCGGTGCCCGGCGGCGCTGTGCCGTTCAATGTGCGGCGCTCGCGCGGCTACGAAGGCATGGCGGCGTCCAAGGACGGCCGCTTCCTTTATCCGCTGCTGGAGGGTCCGCTGTGGAACGAAGCCACCAAGTCGTTCGAGACCGATGAAGGCCGCGAATATCTGCGCATCCTCGAATTCGACGTGAACGCGCAGAAGTGGACCGGTCGCTTCTGGAAGTACAAGCTCGAGGTCAACAATAACAATATCGGCGACTTCAACATGATCGACGCCACCACCGGGCTCATCATCGAGCGCGACAATGGCGAAGGTGAGCAGCATCAGGCCTGCGCCGGGCTGGCCAGGCGCGATTGCTTCAACGTGCCGGTCAAGATGAAGCGCGTCTACAAGATCGAAATGACCGACGCCAATGCCGGCGGCTTCGCCCGCAAGATCGGCCATATCGACCTGATGGCGATCAAGGACCCGAACAACAAGGCCAAGCAGGGTTCCAAGGAAGGTATCTTCACCTTCCCCTTCGTCACCATAGAGGATGTCGACGTGGTGGACGCCAGCCACATCGTCGTCGGCAATGACAACAACCTGCCGTACTCGTCCGGCCGCGCCATCGGCAAGCAGGACGACAACGAACTGGTCCTGATCGAGGCCGCCGACTTCCTGAAGGCGAGGTAGGCTTCCCCCGCCAACGGCACTGCACAAGCCGGACGCCCGCCGCGATGGCGGGCGTCTTTCTTTTGGGCTTTTCCTCGCGGGCAGGTTGCGATAGCGGTGGTTCTGCAATGACCCCGCCCGACGCCGATTCTCCGGCCCATCCGAAACCCGCGCCGTACTGGACTTGGGACGCTTTTCGCCAGGGCGCGCTCAGCGTGGTGCCGTTTTGCCCCGGCCTCGTCGCTTTCGCCATGGCCTACGGCACCCTGGCGGCGCGCAAGGGCCTGACTTTATCCGAGACCGTGCTGATGAGCGCCACCGTGATGAGCGGCGTGGCGCAGATGGTGGTGCTTGACAGTTGGCCGCAGACGCTGACGGCCGGTGCGATCGCGGGCATCGTGGCGCTCACCGCGCTGATCAACGCCCGCTATTTGATGATCGGCGCCACCTTGCGGCCGCTGCTCGGTTCGTCGCCGGCCTACAAGTCCTACCCGACCTTGTTCTTTCTGGTCGAGCCGGCCTGGCTGACATCGCTACGCTATTACGACAAAGGCGGGCGCGATCCGGCCTTCATGCTCGGCGGCGGCGTGATGATGTACGTCGTCTGGAGCACGATGTCGGTGCCGGGCTATCTGGCCGGCGCGGCCGTCGCCGATCCCCGGCAGTTCGGCATCGATCTGATGATGCCGGCCTTTTTCGTCGCCATGCTGGTGTCGCTGTGGCGCGGCCCGCGCAAATCCTTCGGCATCATCGTCGGCGCCGGCGCCGCCCTGCTGACCGAGTTCATCGTTGGCGGCCACTGGTATCTGATCGTCGGCGCCATCGCCGGCTCGCTGGCCGGGGTTTTCAACGATGATTGAGAAGGATGCGTTCGGCTTTCTTCTTGTCATCGCGTTGATGACGATCGTCGTCTATGTCACACGCATCGTCGGTTATTGGCTGATCGGGCGTTTCGTCATCGGGCCCCGGCTGCGGCGGATGCTGGAAGCGCTGCCCGGCGCGGTTATCGCCGCCACGGTGGCACCGACCTTGGTGCATGGCGGTCTGCGCTCGCTGGTCGCACTGGCCGCGACGGCGCTGGTGATGATCGTGATCCGCAGGGACTTCCTCGCCGTGTTCACCGGCGCCGCCGTGGCAGCGGCGATGTTCGCCGTCTTCCCTTAGACGCGGTCCACCGCACAGGGCTAGACTGCCGCATGCCTTTGCAAAACCGCGTCACGCCTTTTGCCGATCTCGTCGCCACGACCGTGCGCGGGCGGATGATGGGCAATCGCGGCGGCCGCATTCACGATGCATCACGCCAACTCGGCGCGCGGCGCTGGGCCTCGAAACAGTGGATCTGCTGTGTGCTCGCTTTCAAGGGGCGGCAGCGCAAGGTCTGGGGCGACAGCTACACGGAGCTGTTCTTCCTCGACGAGGTGACGGCGCTGGCCGCCGGCCATCGGCCATGCTTCGAATGCCGGCGCAAGGATGCGCGAGCATTCGCCTCGTTGTTTCCGCGTGCCCACACCGCACCCGAAATGGACGCCGTCCTTCACAGCGAGCGGCTCGACGGCCGCGCCAAGCGGACGCATCGCGCAGCTATCGACGCGCTGCCGGACGGCGCGATGATCGCGGGCGATGGCGAAGCCTTCGCCATGCGCGGCAAGCATCTGCTGCGCTGGACGCCCGCCGGCTACGGCAAGACGGTGCCGCGGCCGCTTGGGGGCGACGTCGACGTATTGACGCCTCCGTCCATCATTGAAGTCCTGAAGCGTGGCTACGCGCCGCTATGGCATCCGAGCGCCGCGCCGTAGCTTTGGCACCAGCCCGACCACCAACATGCACCCGGCGACGATGGTGGTGGCGCCGGCGATCTGCACCGCCGACAGGGGTTCGTGCAGAACGACGGCGCCAACCAGCACCGCCACCACCGTCACGGCGAACTCGACGCTGATGGCGCGGGTCGCGCCAATGGTGCCGACCAGGCGGAAATACATCACATAGGTCAGCGCGCTCATGATGGCGCCGAGGACGAAGAGATAGAGGTAGTCAACCGGCTGCGGCGTGCCGGGGACCGGTACGATGTAGATCAGCGGCAGAGTGATGATGCCGCCGGCAAGGAACGCGCCCGCCGTCGTATCAAACGAACTCACGCCTTTGAGTTTATAGTTCACATAGCAACTGCCGTAGGCCGCGCACAGGCAGGCAAACAGCGTTGTCGCGCAGCCCAGCGCGAAGGATGGCGTGAACGGCACCGCCGGAAAACCGACCAGCACCACCATGCCGGAGAATCCGAGCACAAGCCCGAGATGGTGCCGCCGCGTCAGTTGCTCGATGCCCCACAGCCGCGCGATGAGCATCGAGAACAGCGGAATGGTCGCGACCAGGATCGCCGACATCGCCGTGCCGATCAGCGGCATGGCAAAGCACAAGCCGATGAGTTGCCCGGCGACGGTAGTGGCGCCGACCACGGCGAAGTGCGACCAGCCGGCGCTGAAATTCATGCGCCGGCCGGTCGCTGCGGCGACCAGAAACAGAGTGGCCGCGGCGATGAAGCTGCGGAACGTGACGACGCCGACCCAGCCGAAGGCTTCGACGCCGCGCAGCATGAACAAAAACGACAGGCCCCAGACGATCGCCAGGAAGACGTAGGAAGCGCTGTCCTTGAGGTTCATGGCGTTGCCGCGGCCGAATTCGAACGAATCCTAGCCCTTCATCGCCGCCTTGATGGCGGCGAGCCCGGCGCCGGATTTGGCCGCCTCGATGATCTTGGCTTCCTTGGCGTTGAGGCCGGGCAGGGCGGCCTGCATGGCGTCAATGATCTCGAGCGGCACCACCACGGCGCCGTGGCGGTCGGCGTGGATCAGGTCGCCGGAGCGCACCGCCATGCCGTGGATGTTCACCGGCACGCCGTAGTCGACGACATGCACAAAGGCATGCGACGGCGCCAGCGAGCCGGCCAGCATCTGGAAGCCGTCGGGGATCATCGGAATATCGCGCACCGAGCCATTGGTAATGGTGCCGAGACAGCCGAGCGCCTTGTGCACGTTGGACTGCACCTCGCCCCAGAAGGCGCCGTAGCCGACGATATCGTCGAGATCCTGGATGACGGCAATGCTCGGCTGCGGCTCGGCGGCGACGTAGTCGAGATAATCGAGGCGCTTGGCCATGTAGCCCGCTTCGCCGAGCGGCACGCGGTCCTGTGCGCGCATGGTCACGGTCTTGGCGAAGCCGACCATCGGCGGCAGGTCGGGAAACGGACAGTGCAGGTGGCGCACGGTATAGCCGAAGCCGCGGCGCTCCGGCGCGACGATCTCGATCAGATTGCACACCGTTGGTGTGTCGATCGAGATCAGGAAATCGCGCTGCGCCTTTGTAAGAGAAGGAGTCATTGTGTTGCCGCCCTGTTTATCCCGAACGCATCGCTGACGCGTACGTGTTATCGCAGCCGGGACGCTATCAGGCCGGGCCGGCCTATACCACCGGCGCCGTATGGCGGGCCCAGAGGAAATAGACCGTGGTCGCCATGATCGCTTGCATCAACAGCAGCAGTATGACGCAGGCGAGCCAGCCGCCCAGCGTCCAGGCGACGCCGCCGAGCGCCGCGCCGAACGAGCCGCCGATATAAAAGCTCGTGACGTAAAGACCGACCGCCGAGGAGCGGCCGACTTTCGCGGTGACGGTGACAAAACCGGTTGAAATGGTCTGGCAGATCAGGCCGGCGGAGGCGCAGATGGTGAGCCCGAGCAGCACCAGCCACAGCGGCGTCGCCAGGGTCATCAGCAGGCCGCCCATCCACACGAAGATCACCGGGATCATGAAATGGCGCCGGCCAAAGCGGCTGACCCCTCGGCCGGCGAATGGCGTTACGCTCGACGCGACCAGATAGACGATGAAGATCGCGCCGAGCCAGCTCGGCGATAAATTGTATGGCGGCGCGGCGAGACGGAAATTGATGTAGGTGAAGGTCAGCATGAAGCAGAACAGCACGCCGAAGCCGACCGCGTAGGTCGCCAGCAATTGTCCGTTGCGGAAGTGCTGCAGCATCTGCCGTCCCGAGGCGATGAGGCCCTCCGAGCGGACGAACTTCTTTTCGCGCGGCAACAACATCATCATGGCGATGGCGCCGGCGAGTGTCAGTGCCCCGATCACCATCAGGCCGTGACGCCAGCCGATCAGGTCGGCGAGAATGCCCGTGAAGAAACGGCCCGAGAAGCCGCCGAGCGCCGCGCCCGACGTATAAATGCCGGCTGCGGAGGTTACCTCGTGTGGCTCCCATTCATCGCCGATATAGGCGATGGTAACGGCGAACACCGGCGGCAGCACCAGCCCCTGAATGAAGCGCCAGATCACGAGCGCGTGCAGGTCCGGCGCCAGCGCGCACATGACCGTCGGGACGACGAGCAGCAGCATCGCGGTGACGATAACGCGCTTGCGGCCGAGCACATCGGCGACCGTGCCGGTGAACGGCGCAGTGAGCGCGACCGCCAGCGTGCTCGCCGTCATGATCTGCGAGATGCCTGCCGGACCGGTGCCGAAGTCCACCGTCAACATCGGCAGGATCGACTGCATCGAATAAAGATTGATGAAGGCGAAGAAGCCAGCCAGTCCGACCGCGATCTGGCGGGCCGAAATTCCCGGCTTTCGAGCGGCGGTCATGGTCGGAACCCGGCGGCGAAAAGCGATGCTTGGTTCAAGCTATGCCTGCTTTCGGGCGCGAAGGCCACGGCCGCGCGCGGTGGGGCCGGGGGCCACTGGGCGCATGGCTTCAAGTCTTCAGGGCCTTGCGGGCATTATTCAGCGTTTGCTCCGGCGTTCCCGAGGCATCGACTTGGGCCCATGAGAGGTGGCCGAGGTCATAGTTCTCCTGCGCCCGCGCGACCTTGGCGCCGGCGTCGGAGGCGTCACCAATACCCTTGGCTTTTGAAGATTCGCGGCCGCCGACACGGGCGAGCCGCGTGTCGAGGTCGGCCGTCAGGAACAAGCCGCGGAACACTTGTGGCGCCGCGCGCTCGATATCGGCGCGTTCGCTGGCACGGGCGAAGACGGCGTCGGCGATGACCGAATGCCCGGCGGCGACGATGCGCGCGGCTTTGGCGGCGAGGGCGGCGTACACCTTTTTGGTCACCTCCGGCGTATAGGCTTCGCCCGCCAGCGCTTCGGTCTCCTTCTTGCCGAACATCCGCTTGCGGATGACGTCGCTGCGCAGCCAGATCGCGCCGGGCAGCGGCGGCAGATAGGCCGTGAGCGCCCGCGCCAGCACCGACTTGCCGGTACCGGACAGGCCGCCGACCGCGATCAGCCGCGGCGCGGGCGGTGCGATCAGCCGTTGCGCCAGCGCGAAGTAATCGCGGGCGCGCTGGTCGAGCGCCGCGTCGCGGTTCGGCCGCGCCGCCGTGACCTTGGCGCGGATGGCGGCGCGCAGGCTCATCAGCAGCGGCAGCAACGCCAGCGCGTCGAGGTCGCTGTCGTCGTTGGTCTCGGCGAGATAGCGGTTGAGCACCGTGGCCGCCGCCGGCGCGAGGCCGCGCTCGATCAGGTCCATCAGCAGGAAGGCGACATCGTAGAAGCGGTCGATGATGGCAAGCTTGTCGTTGAACTCGATGGCGTCGAACAGCATCGGCGCTTCGTCGATCAGCACCAGATTGCCGAGATGCAGATCGCCATGGCAGCGCCGCACGCAGCGGGCGTTCTCGCGGGCCTCGAGCAGGGAACGCGAGCGCGTCAGCGCGGCGCGGCTCGCGGCGGTCAATGCCTTCACCGCGCCGGGGTCGAACAGCTCCGGGGAGCTGCCCAGTTCCGTATCGTTCTGCGCGATGATCTCGTCCAGCGTGGCGGCGAAATTCGCGTCGCGCCGCACCGGCGCGATTGTGTGCGCGCTGGCGACGGCACGGCCGAGGCGGTCGGCGAGGGCGTCATTGATGCCGCCCCGGTCGGCGACATGATCCAGCGTCTGCGTCTCGTCGAAGCGCGCCATGTCGACGGCGTATTCGATCGGCTCGCCCTTGCCGTCGATCGCCAGCGTGCCGTCCGGCTCGCGCGTGATGGCGACGACGCCGCGATAGACCTTGGGCGCATAGGGCCTGTTGACCTCGATCTCCGCCTCGCAGGCGGCCTTGCGCTTCTCCAGGGTCGAGAAATCGAGGAACAGGAACTTCACCGCGCGCTTGACCTTGAGCACGCGATCGCCCGACAGGAAAACACTCGCGGCATGAGTGTCGATGCGCTTCACGCCGCGCCCGCGCGTGGCGAGGAAATCGAAGACGGCTTGTTGGTTGTCAGTCATCAAATACGCTCTTGTAGCCCGGATGAGCGAAGCGAAATCCGGGATGCTGTCCCGGGTTACGCTGCGCTTCACCCGGGCTACAGTAACACTTCAAAACGAAAACGGCGCCTGCGAGGGCGCCGTTCCATTATACGTCGATCTTCTTTGGCTCACGCCGCGGCCGCTTTGCCCGGCGCGGTCACCGCTGCGGTGTAATCTTCCATCAGCGTCTTGGTGATGCCGCCCGGGTTGAAATTCCACTGGGCGATCTCGGCCACCGCCGTCACTTCGGCGGCCGAGCCGGTGATGAAGCATTCCGAGAAGCTCGATAGCTCTTCCGGCATGATGCGGCGTTCGATCACCTCGAAGCCGCGCTTCCGGGCGAGGTCGATCACGGTCGAACGCGTGATGCCGGCGAGGAAGCAGTCAGCGATCGGCGTGTGGATCTTGCCATCCTGCACGAAGAAAATATTGGCGCCGGTGCATTCGGCGACGCGGCCCTGCCAGTCCAGCATCATGGCGTCGGCATAGCCTTTGCGCTCGGCCTTGTGCTTGGAGATGGTGCAGATCATGTACAGGCCAGCGGCCTTGGCCAGCGACGGCGCCGTCTTCGGATCGGGCCGGCGATAGTCGGCAAGATCGAGGCGGATGCCCTTGAGCCGCTGCTCCGGGTCGAAGTAGCTCGGCCACTCCCAGGAGGCGATGGCGAGGTGGATGGTGTTCGACTGCGCCGACACGCCCATCATTTCCGAACCGCGCCAGGCGATCGGGCGGACATAGGCGTCCTTCTTGCCGTTCTTGTCGACGACCAGTTGCTTGGCGGCGTCGATCTCGGCAACCGACCACGGGATTTCGAAGTCGAGCACCTGAGCCGAGCGCTTGAGGCGTTCGGAATGCTCGGTCGACTTGAAGATGCGGCCGCCATAGGCGCGCTCGCCCTCGAACACCGCGCTGGCGTAGTGCAGGGCGTGGCTCAGTACGTGCACATTCGCTTCCGCCCAAGGAACGAGCTTGCCGTCATACCAGATGACGCCGTCGAGCTTGTCGTAGGATTGCGCAGCCATGGCTTTCTCCAGGTCACATTCGGGACGGGGCCCTCAGGCCCCTTGCGGCATTGGCCAATCACAAGACCCTTGGAATGGCCCTTGAACGCGCCTTCCGGCGGCCGCCGGTCTGGCGGATTTTCCGGGCTTATTCCAACACTTTGCGTCACCCGGCAACAGCGGTATGACTGCTTTTCGGTCCCCCGGCGCGGGCCCTAAAGTCGCGCCGGCTCGGCCCAATCGGGCCGTCAGGAACGATCGTTTCGTCCTGAATGGGGTTTTTGTAACATAAAACCAAAATATGTCAACATGGCTGACATAAATAGCGCGAAAGATTCCTCGGGCAAGCCGGCCCCGGCCGATGGCGCGGGCGCCGCCCCGGCCGCGGCCGCCGACGGCCCGACCTGGGACATCATCGAGCTTCTGTTCTTTGCCTATCGCGATTTCGTCGGCGATCCGGACGAGGTGCTGGAGAAGTTCGCGTTCGGCCGCGCCCATCACCGGGTGCTGCATTTCGTCAACCGCCATCCGGGCATGAAGGTCGCGGACCTGCTCGACATCCTCAACATCACCAAGCAGTCGCTCGGCCGCGTGCTCAAGCAGCTCGTCGATCAGGGCTATGTGGTGCAGAAGGAGGGCGAGCACGACCGCCGCCAGCGCCTGCTTTACGTCACCGCCAAGGGCGAGGGGCTGTCGCTCAAGCTGGCGCAGTTGCAGACCGAGCGCATCGAGCGTGCTTTCGGCGAACTCGGCCCCGGCGCTCATGACGCCGCGCGCCGTTTTTTGACCGCGATGATCGACAACGATAATCGCGAGGAAGTGCTGCGCCTGATCGCGCGCGCCGATCGGGTGAAGCGGAGTTGAGCAATGTTGGCACGTTGTACCTCCGTTCGTCCCCGCGAAAGCGGGGACCCAGTGATGGTAAACGTTGCGCCAATCGATTCTGGATTCCCGCTTGCGCGGGAATGAACGGAGTTTGGATCGACGCCGATGATCACCAGGGTCATTAAACTTCCCGACGATGCGCCACATTTGCTGGTGGTCGATGACGACCGCCGCATCCGTGATTTGTTATCGCGCTTTCTCGCCGGCGAAGGCTTTCGCGTCACCACCGCCGACAATGCCGCCGACGCCCGCGCCAAGCTGGCCGGGCTGTCTTTCGACCTCATCATTCTCGACGTGATGATGCCGGGCGAGACCGGCTTCGAATTCGCCAGGTCACTGCGCGGCACGTCCGACGTGCCGATCCTGATGCTGACCGCGCGCGATGCTGCCGAAAGCCGCATCGAGGGCCTCAGCCTCGGCGCCGACGATTACCTGTCCAAGCCGTTCGAACCGCGCGAATTGTCGCTGCGCATCGCCAACATCCTCAAGCGCGCCCAGCCGCCGGCGCCGGCTCCGGTGGAGTCGGTGCGCTTCGGCCCGTTCGTCTATCATCTGGCGCGGGGCGAGCTGCGCCGCGGCGACGACGTCATCCGCCTCACCGACCGCGAGCGCGAGATGCTGCGCATTCTTTGCGCCTCGCCCGGAGAGACGGTGTCTCGCATGGCGCTCGCCGGCAATGGCGATCAGGTTTCCGAGCGCGCCGTCGACGTGCAGGTCAACCGCCTGCGCCGCAAGATCGAGAAGAACCCGGCCAATCCGCTGTTCGTGCAGACCGTGCGCGGCATCGGCTACCGGCTGGTGAGCACCACATGACCTCGCTCGATATCGGCGTCAATGTCCGCAACGCGATGGCGCGTTTGCGCGCGGCCTGGGAGTGGTACGATTCGATCCCGCCGATCCGCCGTATTCACGCCCAGCTCGAAAAGATCGGCGACGGCTGGCGGCGTCTGGCGCGCTGGCTCAACAGCGTCATGCCGAAGGGCCTGTTCGCCCGCGCGGTGCTGATCATCATTTTGCCGATGGTGATCCTGCAGTCGGTGGTCGCCTTCGTCTTCATGGAACGGCACTGGAATGTGGTGACGCAACGCCTGTCCGCCGGTGTCGTCGCCGACATCGCGGCGCTGGCCGACCTCTACAAGACCTATCCGCAGGACGCCGACCAGTCGCAACTGCGCCGCATCGCCCAGCAGCGTCTCGGCCTCGTCGTCGATTTTCTGCCGCTCGGCGAGATGCCGCCGCCGCGGCCCAAGCCGTTCTTCTCGCTGATCGACCAGGCGCTGTCGGAAGAGCTGCGCAAGCAGGTGGCCCGGCCGTTCTGGATCGACACCGTCGGCAAGTCGTCGCAGGTCGAAATCCGCGTCCAGCTCGACAACACCATCATGCGCGTGTTTGCGCGGCGCAACGCGGCCTATGCGTCGAACTCCGAAATCTTCCTGATCTGGATGGTCGGCACCTCGGTGGTGCTGCTCACCGTCGCCATCATCTTCCTGCGCAACCAGATCAAGCCGATCCTCAAGCTCGCCGACGCCGCCGAAAGCTTCGGCAAGGGCCGCGACGTGCCGAACTACCGGCCGCGCGGCGCCCGCGAGGTGCGGCGCGCCGCCAACGCCTTCATCGAGATGAAGGCGCGTGTCGAACGCACCATGGAGCAGCGCACCGCGATGCTGGCCGGCGTCAGCCACGATCTGCGCACCATCCTCACGCGCTTCAAGCTCGAACTCGCCTTGCTCGACGAGTCGCCGGAAATCGACGCCATGAAAAAGGACGTCGACGAGATGGCGCGCATGCTCGAGGCCTATCTCGCCTTCGCGCGCGGCGATGCCGGCGAGGTCGCGGCGCCGACCGACATGGCGGGCTTTCTCGAGGAGCTCAAGGACGACGCCGAGCGTCATGGCCATCGCACCACGGTGGTCTTTCATGGCGCGCCGGTGGTCACGGTGCGGCCGGCCGCGTTCAGGCGCTGCCTCGGCAACCTGGTGTCGAACGCGGCGCGCTACGCCAACGCGATCGCCATTACCGGCCATCGCGATCATCGCTATCTCACCGTCACGGTGGATGACGACGGCCCCGGTATTCCGGCCGATCAGCGCGAGGAAGTGTTCAAGCCGTTCCTGCGGCTCGACGACGCGCGCAACCAGGACGAGGGCGGCACCGGACTCGGCCTCGCCATTGCCCGCGACATCGCGCGCTCGCACGGCGGCGACATCACGCTGGCCGATTCACCGCTCGGCGGGTTGCGGGCCATTGTGAAGGTGCCGGTGTAATTTCTGTCTTCACCTCTCCCATAGGGAGAGGTCGACGCACGAAGTGCGTCGGGTGAGGGGTTACAAACTGTCGAGGGACACTTGCCCCCTCACCCCAACCCTCTCCCCCAAGGGGAGAGGGAGCGCGCCGAGTTTGCGGTGTCGCTTTGCCTAAGCCGCGCTCGCTTCCGCTGCGCCTTCATCCAGCGGCCGCCGGCGTCGCCGTCCCGGCCCGCGCAGCATGCAGCGTGGCAGCGCGCACAAATCGCGCATGAAGCCGTCCCAGCGCTCCGCCTTGGCGAGGCCCTTGTCGAGCTCGGCCATCGCCTTGTCATTGGCTTCTTCGTCGTCGGCGTCCAACCAGGCTTTCACCGTTCTCGCGAACATGAAGGCAGCGCCTTGCGCTCGCAATGCGCCGCGCGGGCCGGAGGCGGCGATGCCGGCGGCTTCCAGCATCCACACCTGCGAGCGCACGGCGAGGCCGTTGAGTGCCAGCGCCAGCGGCGGATTGCGCCGCGCCGAATGCATCATCAAGCGCGTCGCCTCGCGATAGGGCGTCATCGCCTCGATGCGCCGCATCTCGACATCGAACAGGCGTTCGCGCAGCGGCTCCTCCGCCATGTCGGCGGTGTCGGCCGACAGCACCTTGTTGTCGATGTCCTTGATATGCGCGGCCCAGATCGCCAGCACCGAGCCGAACTCGGCGCGCAGCGCCGTGAGCTTCAGGCCGGCGCGGCCGGCGATTTCGGCAAGGCCGATTTCCTCGAATGCATGCTGCATCAGCAGCGCGACCAGCGCGTCTTTCGCCTTGTCGCGGTCGGATGTGCCGCGCGGCGGCGGCGGCTCATAAGCCTTGCGTTCGGACGAGCGCCTGCGGGTTCGATAGACCATGGCCGTGCTCCCTCGCTGTGTCGGCGGAGTCTAGGGCCGCAAAGACGACGGTTTGAGGGCGACCTAATGGGCAAGATGTAGCCCGGGTGAGCGTAGCGAACCCGGGGGCGGCGCATGATTTTTCCCGGATTTCGCTTCGCTCCACCCGGGCTACGAGGCTGGGGCGACGCCTACCCAGCCAGTTCCTTCGATCTTTTCGCCGCGGCGGCAATGGCTTCGCCGAGCAATTTGTCGAAACCGGCCGGGCCCATCAGCACATTCAGCGCAGCGGCGGTGGTGCCGCCGGGCGAAGTGACGTTCTGCCGCAAGGTGGCGGCGTCGAGGCTCGACTGGTGCAGCAGTTCGCCGGACCCGGCCACCGTCTCGCGCGCCAGCCGGTAGGCGAGCTCCGGCGGCAGGCCGGCCTCGGTGCCGGCCTTGGCCATGGCCTCGACCAGCAGGAACACATAGGCCGGGCCCGAGCCGGACACGGCGGTCACAGCGTCGATCAGCCCTTCGTCTCCAACCCACTCGACTTTGCCGATGGCGGCGAGCAGATCGCTCGCCAGTTTGCGCTGCTTGGCGGTCACCTTGCCGTTGGCGACCGCGACGCTGATGCCACGTCCGACCGCGGCCGGCGTGTTCGGCATGGCGCGCACGATGGCGGTGCCGGGCGGCAGCGCCTTTTCGAGAAAGGCGATGGTGCGCCCGGCCATGATCGACACGACCAGCGTCGACTTGCCGACATAAAGCCCGAGCGGCGGCACGGCATCCGGCGCCATTTGCGGCTTCACCGCAACGACGATGGCCTGGGCATCGGCATTCGCACGCGGCCCGGCTTTCGGATTGACCTTCACGCCGCGCCTGGCGGTGGCCTTGATCTCTTTCGATGGCTTGGGATCGAGCGCGATCACCTTCTGCGCCTTGAGCCCGCGCGCCAGCCAGCCGTCGAGCATGGCCTGGCCCATCTTGCCGGCGCCAAGCAGCACCAGCGGCCCGGCGAAGGAGGCGAGGGGTTTGGTGGCGGGTTTTGGCTTGGCTTTGCTCGCCGCTTTGGTCTTGCGCTTGGCCATGGCAGCACCCTCCGTGTCATCATCCGCGAAAGCGGATGATCCAGCTCTAACGTGTTTCGATGATAGCAGATGCTGCGAAGTGCTGGATGCCCCGCCTGCGCGGGGCATGACGATGATGTGATGGGCCGATGGGAAGGAAACTTACGCCTCGCCCGAGGTCTCGAACATCGCCGCTTCGAGCGCTTCCTTGGCGCTCTTGCCGGCCCAGACCACGAACTGGAAGGCCGTGAAATAGCGCTCGCAGGTATCGAGCGCGGTGCCGAGCAGCTTCTCGCACTGGGCGCCCGCCGGCTCGATGCCGGCCGGCAGTTGCAGCGCGTGGCGGAACATCACCAGGCCTTCCTCGGCCCAGTTGTCGAAGTGGCCGATCCAGAGTCGCTCATTGATCAGCGCGATCAGCGCCCGCACTTCGGCGCGGCGGCGCTCCGGCACCTTGAGGTCGAAGGCGCAGGCCAGATGCAGCGCCTCGATATCGACCATCCAGGTGTAGGACAGCTGATACTCGGCCCAGCGGCCGGTCACGAGAATGGTAATTTCGTCTTCGCTGGCGCGCTCGAACGACCAGTCATGGCCGGTCGCGAGCCGCTCGACCACGTCGAGCGGGTTATGGCGGACTTCGTCAATGTAGTTCGAGAGGGACATGGCGTCTCCGCTTGCCAGTAGGCACTTCCAAAATACGCACAGCACGGCACGCTTTCGGACCGGGCAGGTCCGAACTGAAATTGTCGATCGTGTTACGCGGGGAACCGGACTGCCTTGACGGCCAAACCGAATCACAGAGTCACTTGACTATAACCAACTCGATTCAGGCCGCTAGAGGCAGCGTGTGAGCCTATGAGCCGTGATTTGCGCCAGCGAAGCAACGGCGGCCTGATCGACTCTCCACAACGAATGCTGCGGCTTGATGACTCTGTCGTGGATAAGTGCGGGCAAAAGTCCGGGATGAATCCAGCGCCGGAATTTGATTCCGTTTTGTTCACGGTTCACCGCGGCGGCGCGACCTTTTCACCGAGCGCGCGGCGCCACAGCCAGGGCAGGCCGTTCTCGGCATCGGGCCGCTGCGAATATCGCGTCGGCGGAGTCAGCGGCGCGAAGGTCGGGCTCTGGCGCTGCGCCACTTCGAAGTTGAACGTGTAGTTCGGCTCCATGCCCATGCGCAGATCGGTGATGACGGCGCGGCCGTCCCGCTCGCTCATCTTGAAGAAGCCATGGCTGAAGCGGGCGATCGCAGCGACGAAGCGGTTGTCGCGCAGTTGCGCATAGAGTTCTTCGCCGCGCGGGAAGCGGTCGAAGGCGACGCTGCGGTCGCGATCGAGCAGCGAAGTGTAGCCCTCGAGATAGCCCTGCGGCGTGATCGCCACGATGCGCCAGACGATGGTGTTGAGCGGCGCCGGTGTCACCAGCAGCCGTTCGACCTGATGGCCCTGCGCGCGCAGGCTTTCCTCTGCGACACCGGTCGCGTGAACTTGCGCCAGCGCGCTCCAGCCGAGATAGGCGGTGGAAAGGATGAGGCCGGCCGCATTCCAGCGCCAGCCGCGCCCATTGCGTAATGCCAGCGCGACGCCGATGCCGATCAGAAGCGGCAGCGTATAGAGCGGGTCGATGATGAACATGCTGCCCAGCGCGAAGGGCGTATTGGTGAACGGCAGGCCGAGCTGGGTGCCGTACACCGTCGTCCAGTCGAGCAGTGCGTGGGTGATCAGCGCCAGCCAGATGGTCAGCCACCAGCCCTTGACGTTCTTCCACTCGCGCACGGCGACCGCCGTCACCGCGGCGATCGGCAGCGAGGCGACCGTTTGCCAGAACAGCGCGTGGCTGTTGGCGCGGTGGAAGACCATGTTGCTGATCGGATCGCCATGGTCATAGAAGGCGTCGAGATCCGGCAAAGTGCCGGCCAGTGCGCCGACCAGGGCCGCTTTCCACGGCCTCGTGCGCCGGCCCATGACGGCAACGCCGATGGCGGCTCCGAGTGCGGCTTGCGACAGCGAGTCCATGATGGGTGCGGCAGTGCGTTATGAGGGCAGGTCCGGCCGGCGGAGTATAGCCCGGTTCGCGTGACGAAAGCGCGGCAGCGCCCGGCCTCTGCCAGTTTGCCGCAGCGTCACTCTTTCGGCGGCAGGTCTTCGAACAGGCTGGACACCGACTCTTCATGCGCCGTGCGCGCCACGGCTTCGCCGATTAGATGCGCGATCGGCAGCACGCGGATATTGGGCGCGGCCTTCACGTCGGCGGTCTCCTGGATGGAGTCGGTGATCACCAGTTCCTTGAGCCTGGATTTCGACACCCGCGCCACCGCGCCGCCGGACAATACACCGTGGGTGATGTAGGCGTAGACGTCCTTGGCGCCGTTCTTGAGCAGCGCATCGGCGGCGTTCACCAGCGTGCCGCCGGAGTCGACGATGTCGTCGACCAGGATACAGGTGTGGCCGGCAACCTCGCCGATCACGTTCATCACTTCGGATTCGCCGGCGCGCTCGCGGCGCTTGTCGATGATGGCCAGCGGCGCGTTGATGCGCTTGGCGAGGCCGCGCGCGCGCACCACGCCGCCGACGTCGGGCGACACCACCATGACGTTCGCGAGATCGAACTTGTCCTTGATGTCGCGCACCATCACCGGCGAGGCGTAGAGATTGTCGGTCGGGATGTCGAAGAAGCCCTGGATCTGCCCGGCATGCAGGTCGAGCGTCATAACGCGGTCGGCGCCGGCATGGGTGATCAGGTTGGCGACCAGCTTGGCGGAGATCGGCGTGCGCGGCCCCGGTTTGCGGTCCTGCCGGGCGTAACCGAAATAGGGGATCACCGCCGTGATGCGGCGCGCCGAGGAGCGGCGCAGCGCGTCCATGATGATCAGCAATTCCATCAGGTGGTCGTTGGCCGGCGCCGAGGTCGACTGGATGACGAAGCAGTCCGCGCCGCGCACGTTCTCCTGAATTTCGACGAACACCTCGCCGTCGGCGAAGCGGCGGACGACAGCCTTGGTCAGCGTGGTGTTGAGATAGTCGCCGATCGCGGCGGCCAGGGCGGGATTTGAGTTGCCGGCGACCAGCTTGATCGCACCGTTCTTACCCGACATCCCGCATCCTCGTTACATCGTCACGCCTGCCTGGCGCTCCACTTCGCGGCGCGCGGCCCTTCCGACGATGAGAGGGGTGCGACCAAATGCGCGTCAGGCGCGGTGGTCATAACAAGGCAGCGGGAGGGGGGCAATACGCGGCCAGTCCCTTGTCCCGCGCCTTTTCCGGCGAGAACAGGGCCGGTTCGCCGCGCCGGGGGCTCGCCCGGTCAGGTCCCGGTGTGGACCAGCGCCAGCGTCGCCGCCGGCCGCTTCTGCGGCAGTGGGGTTTCCGGCGCGGTGGCCGACGCCGGGGTGGCCGCGACCGGATCGGCATTGCCCTGAGGCAGGCGATAAATACCAGCGGCCTCGGGCGAGCGATCGTCGAACGCCATCGCCGGCCCGGCGGCCGCGGGCGTCACCTCCGGCGAGGTCAGGAAGGCCGTGAGCTTGTCCATGCTCGACTGCGCGATACGCTTGAGCATGGCCTCGTCGGCGACCTGCCACGCCTCGTCGGGCTTACGAATGGTTGTGGTGCCGGTTTCCTCGCCGGTGATCTGCAGCACGCGCTGCTGGGCGCTGTCATAGACGTCCCAGGTCCAGCCGATGGTGGTCTGGCCGCGCTTCACGGTCGCCGTGAGGGCGCCGCGGACGCGATAGACCGAGCTGCCTTCACGCGAGACCACCGCCAGCCGG
Source organism: Pseudolabrys sp. (assembly GCA_035556455.1). Classification (GTDB taxonomy): domain Bacteria; phylum Pseudomonadota; class Alphaproteobacteria; order Rhizobiales; family Xanthobacteraceae; genus Pseudolabrys. The sequence continues at coordinate 24,072 of DATMEX010000006.1, read as the reverse complement.
CGCGATTGCGCTTCGTTGTTGAGCCGCTCGACCAGAGTCTGGAATTGCGGGCGCGGCAGGCCATCAATGGTGTCGAAGGCGACCGAGGCGCCGCGCGGCTGGGCCAAAGCGACATTGGCCGGGCCGTCCTGCTTGCAGGCGGCGACGCTGCTGGCGATGCACCCGATCAGCACCACGCGCGCGAGAAAGCGAACCAGCATCGAACCCCCTGAACCTGGCCGAACAGTCCCCCCGGACCGGCGGCGAGTTTAGTCGGGGTTCGGGCGATGTCCAGCTTGGTTAATCGGAGGTTAACGAGATGATTAACGCGGCGTGCGAGGTCGTCGCCGTTTTCTTCTTCGTCATTCCGGGGCGCGCCGACAGGCGCGGGCCCGGAATCCATACGCCGCAGCAGGGGTTATGGATTCCGGGCTCGCCGCTTTGCGGTGCCCCGGAATGACTGAGTAACTTGACGGCGATCCGCCGCTACTCGTGCAGCGCGATGGCGTTGATGTGGCGGCCGTAATCCGGCTCGCTCTGATGCGTCGAGCGGCGGAAGCTGTAGAAGCGCTCCGGCTCCGCATAGGTGCACAGGCCGAGATCCTCGAAATTCACGATGCCGGCCTGTTCGACGCGCGAAGCGATATAGCCGGTGAGGTCGAACATATGATGGCCGGGGCGCTCGCCCTCGGTGAAGAACCGCGTGTTGTCGATATCGGCGGCGAGGAAGCGCGCGATGAATTCAGGGCCAACCTCATAATTGTCCTGACGGATGGTCGGGCCGAGCGCGACCGCGATGTTGTCGCGCGTGGCGCCGAGCTTCTCCATCGCCGCGATGGTCGCTTCGATGACGCCGGTGAAGGCGCCGCGCCAGCCGGCATGCGCCGCGCCGATGACCCGCGCTTCGCTGTCGGCGAACAGCAGCGGGCCGCAGTCCGCGGTCGAGACGCCGATCGCCAGATCCGGCACGCGTGTCACCAGCGCATCGGCGCGCGGCCGGTTGTCTGCGGTCCACGGCTCCTCGGCGACGACAACGTCGGGCGAATGGATTTGATACAGCGTCAGGAAGCGCTCCGGCTGGACGCCGAGCGACATCGCCATGCGGGCGCGATTCTCCGCGACATGCTCCGGCGCGTCGTTCGAGCCGACGCCGCCGTTGAGACTGTCATAGACGCCCTGCGACACGCCGCCATTGCGGGTGAAGAACGCATGACGAATGCCGGGCAGTGCGGCAATCGAGGCGGCTTGCAGCATCGTTTTGAATATCCCCCGTGATCTGGATCAATGTGCGGACACACGTCCAGCCGTCAAATTATCGTTAGTGTTGAATGTGTCGCATTTGGGGCCCGCGCAGAAAGCGCAAGGATCAGAGGAGCATAGAAAATGCCGATACAATTTTCATCGAAGGTTATGGCGATCATGCTCGGTTTGTCGACAGCGATTCCGGCCTATGCCCTGCCGCTGTCGGCGTCATCGACCGGCATCGCATCAATGTCCGCGCAGAGCACCGCGGTCGAGCAGGTCCAGCATCGCGGCAGTGGCGGACGCGGGCCGGGTCCCGGCTATCGCGGCGGCTATCGTGGAGGTGGCCATCGGGGCGGCGGTGGCGATGGCGGCGCGGTCGCGGCCGGCGTTCTCGGCGGCCTGCTGCTCGGCGCCATCATCGCCAATTCGGCGCAGCAGCAACGTGGCGCCGATTACTGCGCGCGGCGCTATCGCAGCTACGATCCCTATAGCGGTACGTATCTCGGCTATGACGGCTACCGCCATCCCTGTCCGTGATCAGGGCTCGAAGGCCGGCGGCGGCGGCAGCGTCGGCGCCACATAGGCGGCGGCCTTGAACAGATCGCCCATGCCGGTGCGGCCGATGCCGATGAGGCGCGCCAGCGCCAGATCGACCTCGGCGGCCTGCGCGCGCGTCGCCTTGGCCTTCAGCGTCGCCGCGCGCGTCTCGATGCCGAGGGCGCGCAACAACCGCGATTGTGTGATCGGGCCGTAGCCTTTGGCGCCCATCAGTTCGACGGCGCGCGTCAGCGGCTCGAAATCGACATGCGCGGTGAGATCGACCTCGCCCGGCTCGCGCAGCGGATCGGCGTAAGCGTGCTTGCCGACCGCCTGCAGCGTGTCGCCGAAATCGGTTTCCGAATGGCCGTAGTCTATGACCAGCGCGGCGCTGCCGTCGGCGACGCGGCGGCCGAGATCGATCGCGGCATTGTCGCTGCGCCATTCGACAATGGAGTCGACCGGCGCCGCGCGCGCCGCCTTCGGCAGCAGCACGCCGACATGCTTCATCGGCTCGTTCGCCAGCACGAAGGTGAAACGGCCGTCCTCGCCGATGCCGACGCAGCGCTCATGCCAGCCGCCTTCGGTGCGGACCGCCTGCGAGATCGGAATGGCGTCGAAGAATTCGTTGGCGATGATGATGGCCGGGCCGTCCGGCACGTCGCGGATCGACTCGTACCAGTGCGTTTCGATCTTGGTGGAGGTCAGCGTCTGCTGCTGCTGCGCGCGCAGCACCGGCGAGATTTCGACGAGGTCGAGCACCACCGCCGCGCGGAAGGCCGGCACCACCTGCGCCGCCCGCATCGCATCCTTCATCAAGGTGCCGCGGCCGGGGCCGAGCTCGACGATGCGCACACGCGGCGGGGCGCCCATCTGCCGCCACACCGCCGACATCCAGATGCCGATCAGTTCGCCGAACATCTGGCTCACTTCCGGCGCGGTGATGAAGTCGCCGCGCGCGCCGAGCGGGTCGCGCGTGACGTAATAGCCATACTGCGGATGGGACAGGCACAGGCCCATATATTCCGCCACCGGCATCGGCCCGGCTGCTTCGATGCGCCGGCGGATCTCGGCTTCGAGCGGCGTCGGGATGTGCGGGGCGTCGTTCATGGCCGTCAGGGGGCCTTGGGCTGGAGCGGGTGTTTCACGGCATAGACGATGAAGCACAGCCCGGCGAGGAACAAGGGGATCGACAGCAATTGTCCCATCGTCGCACCGCCCCACAGGAAGCCGAGCTGCGCGTCGGGTTCGCGGAAGAACTCGCAGAAGCTGCGAGCCACCGCGTAGAAGCAGGCGAACGAGCCGATGATCAGTCCCGGCTTTTTCAGCGCGCCGAAGCGGATGATGACCGCGAGGAAGACGAACATGGCAAGACCCTCGAGCCCTGCCTCGTAGATCTGGCTCGGATGCCGCGGCAGCGGCCCGCCACCCGGGAAGACCATCGCCCAGGGCACGTCCGTCGTGCGGCCCCACAATTCGCCATTGATGAAGTTGGCGATGCGGCCGAGGAAAATGCCGATCGGCGCTGCCGCGCAGGTGAGATCGCCAAGCGACATGATCGGAATGCCGCGCGCGCGCGCGAACAGCACCACCGCAACGACGCAGCCGGTAAAGCCGCCGTGGAACGACATGCCGCCATTCCAGAGCTGGAAGACTTCGAGCGGGTTCGCGACGAAATGCGGCAGGTTATAGAACAGCACATAGCCGGTGCGGCCGCCGAGAATGATGCCGAGCGTCACCCAGAGAACGAAATCGTCGAAGTCGATGATTTTCAGCGGCGCGGGACCGCCCCACAGCCGCTCCGTGCGGATCAGGTGCCGCGAATACATCCAGCCGGCGATGATGCCGACGATATAGGCCAGCGCATACCAGCGGATGGCGAATGGCCCGATATGGACCAGCACCGGGTCGATATAGGGAAACGGTATGACAAAAAGCGGCATGGTGGCCCTTGGCAAGAGATCGCGAGTCGCCCGGGCGGGTTCTTAGCACGGCGCCTCTTGCGGGCCGATGACCCGCGCGCCATTGTGAAGGGCAACAGGCCCCGAGGAAACCTCGATATCCTCAGCGGAGAAATCGACGATGACACAGACCAACAACCGGATTTTCGACGAGATGGCGCGGATGATGAACGATGCCGCGGGCGTCGCTCAGGGCGTACGGCGCGAGGTCGATACCCTGTTCCGCACCCAGGCCGAGAAGATGCTGCGCGACCTCGACGTGGTGTCGCGCGAGGAATTCGAGGCGGTGAAGGAAATGGCCCGCCTCGCCCGCGAGGAGAACGACGCGCTGAAAGCCCGCCTCGACGCGCTGGAGGCCAAGGCCGCCAAGCCAAAGAAGGCCGCGGGTGGCCCGGAAGAGGGCGTGGTCTGAGGGCGGAGAGGCGCTCTGTCATGCCCCGCGTAAGCGGGGCATTCAGTAACCGCCGTTCAGCGACCGCCGTGCTCGCAACTCGGATAACGCGGTGGCTAGGGGTCCCGGGCCTCGCTGACGCTCGCCCGGGATGACGGCTAGAAAATAGTCCTTGCCTATTATTCCTATAAGGACTATAAGCAGACTCGTCCTGTTTCGGCCGGGGGCGCTGTCATGAGGCGTCGTTTCAGTGGGAGCAGGATGCGGTGCCCGCGGGCCTGGAAAACGCATTCCAGGCGCTCGGGCGGCGACGGGGCTCCGCCCGCCGGCAATAAGACCGGCCGCAAGGAGCTTGCTGACGGTGCGTGCTAGCCGCGACAGCGGCCCAGCCGCCGAAAGCGCGGCCCGTGCCGTAACGACACCGCGATGGAGCGCCGCGGGGCGCATGTGTCCTCCAAATTGAGGGCACAGCGCACCGCAAGGTGCGATCTCCACAAAGGGCGCCTCGCGGCGCTCCATCCCCTCGGCGTTTCCGAGGGAAGGAAATGGAAAGGCAGGCCGCCCCGGGCCTTCAACAACAGGGGCGATGTTGCTTGCTTATCCCTCCCCGCAAGGGGGAGGGGGCCGTCGCAAAGCGACCGGGGTGGGGTGTTGCTTGCGGCGGACTCCAACCCCACCCGGCCCGCTCGCTACCGCTCGCGTCCACCCTCCCTGAAGGCGGGGGAGGGCAAGGAAAGTGGCCCCGGTTGCCCTTTCCGGCCCCCGCCGCTATAAGCCAGCCCGAACGTGGCCCCCGGCACCCCTGGAGGCTTGCCGCGTATCAGGGGCGGCCCGCAAGTGCCGCCTTTTTCCATTGACTCATGAAGGACTTAGGTTATGGCCACCGTGCAAACTATGAAGGCGACGGTGCGTCCGAAGGCAGGCAAGGGGGCCTCCCGGGCAGCACGTTATTCCGGTCGCGTACCGGGCGTCATCTATGGCGACAACAAATCCCCCGTTCTGGTGCTCCTCGACCACGACGAGCTGAAGCAGCGCATTTATGCGGGCCGTTTCACCACGACCCTGTGCGAGCTCGATGTCGACGGCGAAAAGCATCGCGTCATCCCGCGCGACTACCAGCTCGACGCGCTCAAGGACCTGCCGATGCACGTCGACTTCCTGCGCGTGCCGGAAGGCGCCACGCTCCGCGTCAAGGTCGCGGTGCATGTGCTCAACGGTGACACTGCCCCGGGCGTGAAGCGCGGCGGCGCGGTCAACATCGTGACCCATGCCATCAACCTCGAGTGCCCGGCCGACCGCATCCCGCGTTCGATCGACGTCGATATCGGCGATCTCGAAATCAACCACTCCAAGCATCTGTCCGACGTGAAGCTGCCGGAAGGCGTTCGCGTTCTCGGCAATGATGACCTGACGCTCGTCACGATCGTGCCGCCGTCCGGCTTCGCCGAAGAGCAGAAGCAGGCTGCCGCCGCTGCCGCCGCGCCGGCCGCGGGTGCTGCTCCGGCCGCGGGCGCTGCCCCGGCTGCGGGTGCCGCCGCCCCGGCTGCTGGCGCTGCGCCGGCTGCCGGCGCTCCGGCCAAGAAGTAAGCGACAGCCGCTTTACGGCTGTCTGTCGTCGCGAAAGATCCCGCCCCGGCCCCCGAGCCGGGGCGGGATTTTACCAAGCGGCTGCCCTTTGATCTTTGAGAGGCGGCAAAGCCATGCTGCTCCTGGTCGGCCTCGGCAATCCCGGCACCAAATACGCCGGCAACCGTCACAACATCGGCTTCATGGCGGTGGAGGCGATCGCGCGCCGCCACAATATCGCGCCGTGGCGCAAGCGCTTTCAGGGCGTCTCCGTCGAGGGCAATGTCGCGGGCCAGAAGGTTCTGCTGCTGTTGCCGGGCACGTTCATGAACGAGTCAGGCCGCGCCGTGTCGGAAGCGCTCGGCTTCTACAAGCTGTCGGTGAGCGACGTCATTGTGTTCCATGACGAACTCGAACTGCCGCCGCTGAAGGTGCGGGTGAAGGCGGGCGGCGGCATTGCCGGTCACAACGGTCTGCGCTCGATCTCGCAGCATATCGGCAACGACTATCGCCGCGTGCGCCTTGGCATCGGCCATCCCGGCGACAAGAAGCTGGTCGAGCGCTATGTGCTCGCCGATTTCGCCAAGGACGAATGGGCCGGCGTCGAAGCCCTTTGCGACATCGTTGCTGACAACGTTTCGCTGCTCATCGAGGGCAAGGATTCAAGTTTTCAGAACAAGATTCATCTCACCATGACGGCCAAGGGTTTCGGCGACGATCAAGAAACAGCCGGCTCCTGACGCCCGAACAGACAACGATGTGGAACTGATCCAATGGGATTCAAATGCGGTATCGTCGGCCTGCCCAATGTCGGCAAGTCGACTCTGTTCAACGCGCTGACGCAGACGGCGGCGGCGCAGGCCGCCAATTATCCGTTCTGCACCATCGAGCCGAATGTCGGCGAAATCGCCGTGCCGGATCCGCGGCTGGAAAAGCTCGCCGCCATCGCCAAGTCACAGCAGATCCTGCCGACGCGCATCACCTTCGTCGATATCGCCGGCCTGGTGCGCGGCGCCTCGAAGGGTGAAGGTCTCGGCAACCAGTTCCTCGCCAACATCCGCGAAGTCGATGCCATCGTTCATGTCGTGCGCTGCTTCGAGGACGACGACATCACCCATGTCGAGGGCAAGATCGATCCGATCGCCGACATCGACATCATCGAGACCGAATTGATGCTCGCCGATCTCGAGAGTCTCGAGAAGCGCGTCGACGCGCTGGAGAAGAAGGCCAAGGGCAACGACAAGGAATCCAAGGAGACGCTCGATCTGGTCAAGCGTTGCCTCGTCCCGCTGCGCGACGGCAAGCCGGCGCGCGTTGTCGAACGCAAGCCGGAAGAGGAAAAGCTGTTTCACTCGCTCGGCCTGCTGACCTCGGCGCCCGTGCTCTATGCCTGCAACGTCGATGAAGGCCATGCCGCGACCGGCAACGAGTTCTCCAAGCGCGTCGAGGAGCGCGCGAAGGCGGAGGGCGCGGTGGCCGTCGTCATCTCGGCCAAGATCGAATCCGAAATCGCGACGCTGCCGGAAAGCGAGCGTGCTGATTATCTCGAGGCCGTCGGACTGAAGGAAACCGGTCTCGACCGCCTGGTGCAGGCCGGCTACGCGCTGCTGCATCTCGTGACCTACTTCACCGTCGGTCCCAAGGAGACGCGGGCCTGGACCATCACGAAGGGCACCAAGGCGCCGGCGGCGGCGGGCGTCATTCATACCGATTTCGAGAAGGGCTTCATCCGCGCCGAAACCATCGCCTATGACGATTACATTGCCGGTAATGGCGAGGCTGGCGCGCGCGATGCGGGCAAGATGCGCCTCGAAGGCAAGGAATACGTCGTCAATGATGGCGACGTGATGCATTTCAGGTTCGCGAATTAGCCAGGCGACAGGTACGGTCACAATGACTACATTGGCCCCATGACCGAAAGGCTCCACTTCGAAGACTTCAAGGCCGGGGACGTCGCCATTTACGGCCCGCGCCATGTGACGCGCGAGGAGATCATCGCCTTCGCCGCTGAGTTCGATCCGCAGCCGATGCATCTCGACGAGGCGGCAGGCACCGCGTCGCTGCTTGGCGGGCTCGGTGGCTCGGGCTGGCATTCGTGCTCGCTGCTGATGCGCATGATCTGCGACGGCTTCATTCTCAATTCGACGTCGATGGGCAGCCCCGGGGTCGAAGAGGTGCGCTGGCTCAGGCCGCTGCGCCCCGGCGTCAATCTTCGCGTCCGCAGCAAGGTGCTGGAGGTGCGCACGTCGAAAAGCCGGCCCGACATGGGACTGGTCAGACTGACCTTCGAGATGATCGACGACAGCGACGACGTCCTGACGACGATGACGACGACCCTGATGTTGGGCCGGCGTGCCCCGGGAGCGGCGGCATGAAGTATTTCGAAGATATCCGCGTCGGCGACGTGGTGATGACCGGCAGCCACACCTTCAACGCGGAGGAGATCAAATCCTTCGCGCGGCGTTTCGATCCGCAGCTCTTTCACATGGACGAAGCGGCGGCGGCGCAGTCGCATTTCGGTGCGCTGTGTGCGTCGGGCTGGCACACGGCCTCGGCCTGGATGCGCGTGATGATCGACCAGCAGCGCGAGTTGCAGGACGCCACGATCGCCCGCGGCGAGAAGATCCCGATGCGCGGACCGGCACTCGGCTTGCGCGATCTGAAGTGGCTGAAACCGGTTTATGTCGGCGACACCATCACCTACAAATCTGAGGTGACCGAGTTGCGTGTGTCGAACAGCCGCCCCGGTTTCGGGTTGCTGACCATCCTTACCACTGGGGTCAATCAGGATGGCGCCGCGGTAATTTCGTTCTACAGCACCACGTTTAACGAGCGCCGGTCTGTTCCCTGACCCTCCGCCCCAGGCCGAACACACCTTTGCCAAAGTCTCCGGGCACCTTTCACTCGTCCACGACAAGCCCCCGGAGCCAAAGGAACTTCTGCAATGCGTCGCTCAACGAGCCCAGTCGGCCCGCTGATTGCCATTGCATTGCTGTGCGGAGCCGCGCCCGTGCGCGCCGACGAGCTCCGCGGCTCCGTCGACGCCTCAGCCTGGAGCTTTCTCGAAACACCCGATCGGACTGTCCAGGTCGAAGACCTGCCGCTCCCCGTCGCTCCGGTAGCCGGTCTAGGTGTCACCTCCTCGGACAAGCCGTTGTCCGAGGAAGAACGCAACAGCATTGGGCAAGCTCTGCAATTCGAGCCACCTGATCCTGGAGCGGCCGCTCGTGAGCTGAAGGCGCGAAAGGCCGCCGCCGCAAAATCCAACAGTCTTGAAGTGTCTCGGAACAAGCATTCTGACGGTCTCAGCACCGTCGTGTTCAACAAGCCGATCGCGCCGGATGCGGGCCCTTGGAAGGCTCGGGTCGGCGCCGATCTCGGCATGGCACCGGATGCGAACTCAGGTTGGACGCCGGATAATCCGCTGCGTGTCCAGCGCAGCGCGCGCAGCGCCAACGCGGCCTGGGCCTCGGTCGATGTTCATGAACTCGCAACGGTCGATGCGCGTGTCAATCCGGCAGGCGAGCAAGGCGTCCTGGCCACGACGCTGAAGCGATCGATGCCGATCGGAAGCCATCTGTCGATGACGGTGCAAAGCCGCACGTCGATGACAGAAACATTCGGTCGCGGCATGACGACGTTCGACATTCCGATGATGGCGTTGCCGTCGTCCGATGGCACGATCGCATCGCGTGTCTGGGGCCAGGAGAATTCAGCGCGCTTCAATATCCTTGCGACAGGCACCACCTTCGGCGCCGGCGTGTCATCGAGCAGCACCGATCCGGTGACCCACAACACGCTCATGGCGGAGCAGAAACTTTACGGGCCGTTAAGCGTATCCACATCGATCTACGATGTCGGCAAAGAGGGCGAAAGCCGATCTGTCAGGGCCCGCGCGAAGTTCAACTGGTAACAAGGGCGGCATCCAAGCAGGAAGTTCCCTTCGCCCCATTCTCGCCCGTTAACGGCCCAAACCACGCCCGGTTCGCATGTCGCAATCGGTTGGTTCTAAAGGATTCATCCGCGCGGTTGCGCCTGTACAGGAGTTGGTCATGACCACGACGAAACCCGAACGTTTCGGTGCCGACAAGCCGGCAGAGAAACCGGGGCCCGAACGCTTCGCTCCGCCGCGCGCGCCCGAACGTCTCGGAGAGATTGATCAGGCAGCCGCGAATGCCTTTGAAGGTGAGATCCGCGAATTCGTTCGCCGCGACGTGGCACGCCGGCCGCGCGAAGGCGAAGCCGGGGGCGATGTCGTTGCTGACAACCTCGGCACGCTGATCCGGCGCGTCTCCGGTCAGTCGATGGACGAGATCGACCGAGTGATTCTGGAACTGCAGGGCGTGCGCGACATGCTGCGCCAGGAAGGCGACCGCGTCACCCGCGAGGTGTCGGGCTATGCCAGCCTCAACCACGCCGCCATGACGGCGATGCAGGTCATCGGCGAGAGCGTCAAGCAGTGGCGGGGCGAGCACCCCACCCGTCCGCCGCAGGGCCAGCGCTCGGCAAGCTGAGGCGGCCGGCTCGGATACCGCCGCTGCGTGTCGGCCTGGTATCCAGCGCCTCTGGATTGCAGATTTGCGGGGGAGGCGCATCCCGCAACCTCCGCCGTCTGCGCCTGCCGCGTTAGTGTGCACGCGTCCGTGACTGACCGATTCGTCGTCAGCGGCTTGTAGTGATGGAATTCGCCGGCGACAGGTCCTGCCGCGCCAATGCGGAGGAAGAGGTCCGTTCGGACACTCCTCCCAACAACTTGAACCCCGCCTCAGCGGGGTTCTTTTTTCCGAAATTGTTGGATTGGCAGCCCTGGATGACGGCGCTCGCCTAGCGGACTTCGCTCGCGGCGGCACCGAAAACACCGGCGTCCTCGTCGAGCTGGGCACGGCCTGTGAGGTGGCCTGCCACCACAACGGCACCCATCATCATCACGAAAAGGGTCGCGGCAACGAACATCAGGCCGATTTTTCCAAGTGCATTACGATCGGCCACGGCCGCAACTCCAGATCCAGTTTCGGGTTTTTAGGACGTCCAGCCCCGGTAATACGAGGGCCGTCTTATCGCGTAGTAAACACGGCTAAAGCATGGCTGTTCCTTGATGCAGATCACAAATCTGCAGGGAAAAGCCAAAAACTGCAGTGGGAGGTTAACGGGCTAATTGGCCGCCGCTTTTCCCGTCCGCATGGATTTACGCGGCAGGGGGTAATCGACGCTGTCGTAAAGCTGCCGGATGCCATTGCCGTCAAAGCGCTTTTCCTCGACCTCGAGGTACGCCCCGAGCAGCAGTTCGGGAGGTAGTTCCTCCACCGCAAAGCGGATGGCCTCGGCGGCGGTGGGGAAGCGTTTGTAGCCGATCGGCCTGCGGGACTTACGGCTCCGGCTTGGGAACAATTCGGAGGGCGCCCGGTAATTGATCATCGACATCACCACAAACTCCTCCTCGGTACTATGACCCCGGCGACCGGGGAAATCCAGAGTTTGCGACGGCCGGCTCCACGCCTGCCGCCCCTAAAAGCGGCGTAAAAATGGGCCGCCCGATAGCGGACGGCCCATCCGAAATTGCTTGATGTGCCGGATCAACCGGTCCGGGTCTCAGGATCAGTCGACGACTTCGGCCACGACCTGGCTGGTGGCCGGATCTATCAGCAGCACACGGTTGTTCACGACCATGTACTTGTAGGACTGGATCGCCGGCACCTCGACCGCGACTGCCTGTGGCACGGCATAAAGCTGCGTGCCCTGCGAAATGCGGGTTCCGACACGGTACTCGGTCGTGGTCTGCACCGGTGCCGCCTGTTCGCGCACGATGGTGCGATAGATGGTCTGCCGCTGCACGGGCGTGAGCTGCAGTCGTTCGGTGGTCGAGACGACCGCGCCGCTCGTGGCCGGCTGCGTCGTGATGACGGTGGTCTGCGCCGATGCCGCAGCGGCACCCGCCAGCAGGACGGCAGCCGCCGCAGCCATATGGCTGCCGCGCAGCAAGGTAATGCGCTTCATGGGGTCTACTCCTCGTTAAGCCGGAAGAACGCCGCATCCCGCAAAGCGTTCCGCTGCATCGGATTCGCCCCCATCACAAAACGTCGCCGAATAATGCACGCCGACAAAAAATAAACAGGCGCAAAAGTCTGAGTCGAATGAATCGGTTAGCGCGCTGCGCACCTGCGCGGCACGCGACGCCGCCCGGGGTTGCGGATGCGAATAGACGGCTGCTGCGTTATCAATATCGCACCATCGATTCGCGGGGCCGCACCACCGATGATCGTCGTATCTCTGATCGGCTTGTCGCTTGTCCTCGGTTCGCACGCAAACACCGTCTCGCTGGACGGTCGCACCGACCTCGCCTCCGCGCCGGCGCCGATGCCCGACATCTCGATGCGCCAGAAGGAAACGGCCCTGCTGCCGCTGGTGCAGCGGGCCACCGCATGCATCGCCCGCAAAGTGTCGTCCGATCCGCGCTACGATGGCGATGTGCGCCCGGCGGCGATCAACGACCTGATCATCGACTCCATCCCGGCCTGTGCGAGGCCCGTACGCGCGATGATTGAAACCTATGACCAGCTCTATGGCAGGGGCTCGGGCGAGGCGTTCCTGCTTGGACCCTATCTCGACGTACTGCCGTCGGCGATCGTGAAGCAGGTCAGGCCTCAAACGCGTCGCGAACAAAGGCGGTAGACGATCAGGATGCTGGCCTGGATTCCGCGCGCGACCGGGGGTTCGGCGCCGCGGCCGGCCTGGCATCGGTCTTTGCGGCCGTATTGCCCAGCTTCTTGTCGATGCAGTCATGCACGAAATCGGCGCGCGCCTCGAGGCTGGCGCCACCCCGCGTCTTCTCGGCCATTGCCCAGCAATCGTTTGCCGCCTGGGCCCGCGTCAGAGGCTTCTCAGGCGCCTTCGCTTCCTGCCGCGCCGGGGCACTGGCCTGGGCGCCGCTGCTATAGGCGGCCAATTCGGACAGCGGGTTCGACGGCCCGCCGTTCGTTTCGCACCCTCCGAGCAGGCCGGCGGTCAAACCGAGCAGCGCAAGCACGCCGATTTTGCGACGTGACCGACACGCAGTGTGATGATGGCGCATCGTCAGAATCCGGTTGGACCTTTCGCGGACGAAAGCAAAGACGCGGCGGGTGATTCGCTGAATGTCGTCATGTTGATGAAAAAAACGCCTCGCGGCAAGAGTCGGCTCAGAAGCCCGGTCCGCATGGCAGCCCGTCAGCGAACCTGCGTGCGGTCCTCATGACGAAGCCGGCGATCCGGTTTAGGGTGCGGGCCACAGGAGCGGGGAGAGCGCCATGTCGAGCATTGTCTGGGACCATATCCATCTGCGTACGCCGGATGTCGAAGCCACGGCGCAATGGTTCGAACGAATACTCGGCGCGGAGATTCTCCGGTCGATGCAGCAGGGTGCCCCGCGTGTTGATATCAGGCTCGGCGGCGCCATGATTTTTCTGGCGCCTGTGAAAGCCGGTGACGGCGTCAATCCGCCGCCCGTGACCCCGTATCAGGGCCTCGACCACTTCGGCTTTCGCGTGACCGATGTCGACAAGGTCGCCGCCGAGCTCAAGGCCAAGGGGGTCGAGTTCACGATGGAGCCCAACGTGCCGCGGCCGGGCATAAAGATCTGCTTCATTCGCGGTCCCCAGGGCATTTCAATCGAATTGCTTGAGCGCAACGCGAAATACGTTTGATTTTCAGCGATTTTGTGTCTGCGGCGCGCATGCAGAATTGTGTGCGTCCACATGTCTTTTCGTCGCAAGCTGAAGGGTTGCCATGCGCCGTTACGGCCAGTAAATGCCTTGCGGGGCTAATCGAAAAGGTGGGTTGATAATGCGACATCGGATGCTGGCGACTGCCTTCCTCATATCGCTCGCAGCCCCGAATGCCGCAATTGCCGAGGCCAAGCTAGAACGTACGCTCAAGCTGCTGATGCCGACCGACCGCATGGCGCAATTGTGTGACGCCACTGCGATGTCGCGTATACGCAAGGATATGGGAAAGTTTCGTCCCGATCGCGCAGTCGCCAATGCCACGATCGATATCGTCATCGCCGGCAATTCGCTGGAAGCAAAAGGCGCTGCTTTCCGAAGCCATGGCAAATGGTACGCGCTGACTTATTCCTGCCTGACGAACGACGACCATCTCAAAGTGTTGTCATTCGACTATAAAATTGGCGAAGAAATCCCGCAGGAAAAGTGGGCGGGTTACGGTCTCTGGCAGTAAGGCGTCACGATTCCGGTTTCAGCCGCATGATGGCGGCGAGCGCGCCGACGACGACGGGCACGGCCAGACCCCAGAAGCCGATTTTCCAGTAGAGCAAAGCCGAGACGGCGCAGCCGGCGGCGAAATATAGAATGCTGGCGGAAAGCCGACGCAGCCGCGTGCGCGCTGCTGCGTCGTTCGGCAATGCGCCGCCGACGATGATATCGACGAGATCGATGGTTGCTTGTGTAGTCGAGCCGGTCATCAAGGTCGAAGGCGGCTGGTCCGCCAGATGCACGCGATGCACCGCGTTCTGCACGGCCATGGCGGCGATGCCGGCAAAGCCGGTAAGCAGCGCTGCGGGGCTGTCGGCATTGGGAAAGGGGCCGAACGCGACAGCCAGTCCGAAGAAGGCGCCGAGCAACAGGACCTGAACGACGAGCAGGGTCGGCAGCACAGGAGCGCCGCGGCGTCGCAATGCGGTGCCTGCGAGTCGCGCCAACGCGACGACCAGAATGAACTCCGGAAGTGCGAGTAGCTTGCCGACGATGCCGTGGCTGCCCTCGACAAGGGCGGCGCCGAGCGTGACGAAGTTGCCGGTGACGTGCGCGGTGAATAGACCTTGCAGGCCGAGGAAGCCGGCGGTGTCCACGAACCCGCCATTGAACGCCAACAGGCCGGCAAGCGCCGCCGGACTACCGAAATTCTTCATCGCCGTTTCCTGATGCGGCTATCCGCGCGGACCCGGCGCGACGGAGAGTCCTGTGGGCTATTTGGTATCCTTGACGGTCGTCGTTGGTCGGTCACTGCCGCTTGCGGTCTCGGTGTGCCACTTGCCCTTGTCGTCTTCGTATTCGATTTCCTCGGTGTGGCCCGGGACGATCTGCTCGGCGGCAGCGCGCTTGGCGGCCGCCAGCGCGGCATCATGCGTCGGGAAGGGCTCCGAAAACACGCCGTCAACCTTGTAGGCCCAGCCGCCGTCGTGTTCGACGATTTCATAAGTGACGTTGGTCATGACAAGCCTCGCGGTCGGGTTGCTGTGTTGGCGTCGAATTTAGGTCGGCAGCCGTGCAATGTACAGGCGGCGCGGAGGCTACAAGCCATGCATGCGTTTGACGCGGTCGATGGATTCGGCCACATTTGGCGGCAGTTGTCGCAAGCCTTGGGCGCCGGCTTGCGACAATACCGGACGCAAGCGGGAGCCGGCGAGGAAGCCCGGCTCGCGATCGGGCGGGATGAGGCGGTCGAACACCATCACGATCAGGACGGCGACCAGCACGATACGCACGGCGCCGAGCACTGCCCCCGCCGCGCGGTCAAACGCGCCGACATGGCGTCCGGTCACTTCGCCGACGGCGCCACGCATAAGCGCCGCCAGCAGGAAGCCGACCACCAGGAAGATGGCGAATAACACGATCGGCGCCTGGGCTTGACCCACTTGGAAGTGCTCGTTGATCCAAGGCAGGACGAGCGGCATCAACATGACGGCCGCCGGCGCGGCGACAGCATAGCCCAGGATGGTCGCCAGGCTGCGCATGAGCCCAGTGCGGAAGCCCGTGAAGACGGCGACGATGAGACATAGAACGACCACGCCATCGAACAGGTTGAACGGCAGATCGGCGAGCATTGGATGGTCCAGATCGCGGGGCGTGTCGGCGATGTTTATGCTAAGGCGCGGCGCTGGCCAAGGCCAGCGCGTGACGGTGCGGATGCGGGGCTTGATCGAGAGCTGTCAAGATTGGGTGGCACGGAGATGATGGCAAAGCCGGTGGCCTAGTCAGATTGGCTTGGCCGTCGCTCATTGGCTACACTGTGCTGCGAACTCAGCGGACAGGCGAGGAGAACGGCCATGGCGTTTACGGTATCAAGCAACAGTTTCAAGGACGGCGACTACCTGGCGCTGACTCATGCCGGCTCGCCCGATCACGGCTTCGGCTGTACCGGCGACAACAAATCTCCGCATCTGAAATGGTCGCCGGGCCCCGCCGGCACCAAGAGCTATGCCGTCACCTGTTACGATCCCGATGCCCCCACCGGCTCCGGCTTCTGGCATTGGCTGGTGGTGAACATCCCGCCGGATGTCACCGAGCTGGCGCTCGGCGCGGGAAGTCCGGGCGGCGCGCTGCCGAAGGGCGCACTGCAGACCCGTACCGACTACGGTTTCGCCGGCTATGGCGGTCCGTGCCCGCCGCAAGGCGACCATCCCCACCGCTACCTGTTCACGGTATTCGCCGTGAACGAAGTGCTCGGTGTTCACCAGGATACGCCGGCGGCGCAGATCGGATTCAACCTTCATTTCAAGACGCTCGCCAAGGCGAGCATCATGGGCTTTTTCAAGCGGTAACGTGCTCCGAATGGAACTTTCCCGGGCGCGGCGTATTATGGCGCCGTGCCGACTCGAATCGTGCGCGCAACGCGCCCGGGTGACGGCACCCCAGGGAGATCCCACTATGACTTTCCGTGCCAGCCTCCGCGCCGCAATGTTGGCGTTCGTCGCGCTTCTTGGTTTCAGCTTTGCGTCCGCCGCCTATGCCGACAGCGGGCGTGTCCATATCCGTATCGTCAAGGCCGGCTTCATCGTCGGCGGCTCCGGCGGCAGCGGCACGCTGACGTTCAACGGCCGCAAGTATCCGCTGAGCATCGGCGGCATCAGCTACGGTTTCACCTTCGGCGCCTCGGAAACCAATTTCTATGGCACCGTGTCGAACATCCGCCGCGCCTCCGACGTCGAGGGCGTGTATGGCCAGGCCGGCGCCGGCGCGGCCGCGGTGCGCGGCGCTCAGGGCGTCGTGCTCACCAACCAGAAGGGCGCGGTGCTGACGCTCACCGGAAGGCAGGCGGGCCTGATCATCAGTGCCGATCTCAGCGGTCTCGTGCTGACGATACGCTAACGGCCAGCGATCACGGCGAAGCGGGCGGGCGGCGACAGCCGCGCCGCCCGTTTTGTTGCGCGGCCTAAATAGTTGACAAAGTCAAACAATGGCGCGAACGTGGCCGCCATGTCAGAACCGTCCGTAACGCGCCGCCAGAGCATCGCCGTCGTCGGTCTCGGGGGCATTGGCGGCACCGCCGCCGGTCTTTTAGCCCGGACTGGCCTGCACGATGTCACAGCCTGCGTGCGCAAGCCGCTCGGGCGGCTCACCGTTGAGGGGCCTGATGGCTCCTTCGACGTGCCGCTCAATGCGCTGACCGACCCGGCCAAGGCCGGCCCGGTCGATTGGGTGCTGCTCTGCACCAAGACGCACGAGACGGCATCGGCGGGCCCGTGGCTGGAGCGCTTGTGCACGCCAGCGACCACGGTCGCCGCCTTGCAGAACGGCATCGATCACGTCGAACGCATCGCGCCTTACGCCAACGGCGCGGCCATCGTGCCGAGCTTGGTTTATTACAACGGCGAGCGGCTGGCACCGGACCGCGTGCGCTACAAGCCGGTGAGCGCCCATGAACTTGTTGTGCCCGATGACGCGGGCGGCCGTGCCTTTGCCGCGTTGATGGCGGATACGCCGCTGCACGTTTTGACCAGCGCTGATTTCGTCACGCTGAAATGGCGCAAGCTGCTGGTCAACGCCATCGCCAATCCGGTCACGGCGCTGACCTTGCAGCGCTTCGCCGTGTTCGAGCGGCCGGATATTCAGTTGCTGTCTCTCGCCGTCCTCGACGAAGCCGGGCGCGTGGCGCGGGCCGATGGCGCCGGGCTGCACGATGACGAAAGCCGGCGCGTTCTGAAGATGGTACGGGGCTTCGGGTCGAACCTTTCCACCTCGACCTATTTCGACCGGCTCGCCGGCCGGCCCTTCGAGGTCGAGGCGCTGACCGGCGCCATCGTCGCCGCCGGCGAGCGTCATGGCATTGCGACGCCGCTCAACGGCCTGCTGCTGACATTGCTGCGCGCGATCAGCGAGGCGAATGCCAAAGCTCAGAGCTAGGGCGCGCTCGAGACTTTGAGAATGTCGATCAGCTTGCGGTCGCGCCATTTCTGCAGATCGGCGATCGAGCGGTTGCCGGCTTCCTCGGTGACGCCGTCGACCAGTAGTTTTTTGTAGTCGGTGACGTGCGGGTTTCCAAGATCGTCGATCCAGCTCTGCAAGGCGGGGCCAAGATGATCCATGAAGTGCGCCATGCCCCCTTCGCCGCCGGCGAGATGGAAAGTCAGATGCGGTCCCATCAAGGCCCAGCGCAGGCCGGGGCCATAGGCAACCGCGGCGTCCGCGTCGGCGACCGAGCAGACGCCATCGGCGACGAGACTGACTGCTTCGCGCCACAGCGCCGCTTGCAGACGATTGGCGACGTGGCCCTTCACTTCCTTCTTGATGTGAATCGGGTGCTTGCCGATGGCGCGGTAGAATGCCATCGCCTTGGCAACGGCATCCATCGACGTCTTTTCGCCGGCCACCACCTCGACCAGCGGAATGAGATGCGGCGGGTTGAACGGATGGCCGATGACGCAGCGTTCGGGATGCGCGCACTTTACCGTGACGCGCGAGATCAACAGACCGGACGAACTGGAGGCGATGACGACGTCGGGCGCTGTCGCGGCGTCCATCTTCTTGAAGGTCTCGATCTTGATGTCCTCGCGCTCCGGTCCGCTTTCCTGCACAAAGCTGACGCCCTTGCAGGCTTCCGTTGGCGAAGTGTGGAAGGAAAAACGATCCTGGCTGGCGCCGGGCACGACCCAACCTAGCGTCTCAAGCGTCGGCCAGGCATTGGCGATGAAGCGCCGCGCGAAGGCCTCACCTTGCGGTGACGGATCGGAGGCGCGCACATCGTAGCCCTGCGCGAGGAAGATCGCGGCCCAGCTTGCGCCGATGGTTCCGGCTCCGACGACGGCGACGGCTTTCGACATGAACGACACTCCTGCTGAATGAGATGCGAACGATCAGATGGTGCGGTAGCCGCCATCGGCCATGACGATGGTGCCGGTGACGTAGGATGACATGTCGGAGGCGAGAAACAGCGCGGGGCCGACAATGTCGTCCGGCTTGCCGGCGCGGCCGAGCGGCGTGTGATCGAGGAACACCTGCACCAGCTCGGGTTTGGCGGCGCGCACCTGGGCGTTGATCGGCGTCTCGATCAGGCCCGGGCCGATGGCGTTGACCCGCACGCCGTCCTTGCCGAGTTCGGCCGCCAGCGCCTTGGTGAAGCCGAGCACGCCGTGTTTCGATGTCGTGTAGGCCGCCGAGTTCGGTGTGCGCACATGCACGAAGGACTGGATCGAACCGATATTGACGATGCGGCCCTTATTCTCACGCAGAGCGGGCAGGAAGGCCTGCGTGACATTGAGCATGCCGTTGAGATTGACGGCCATGATGTCCTGCCAATCCTTGAAGAAGACGTCGGCGTCGGCGGCGATGGGATTACGGCGGTTGATGCCGGCATTGTTGACCAGGATCGACACCGCCCCGAGCTGGTGCGTGACTTCCTTCGCCGCGGCGAAGCAGGAGTCTCGCTGGCTGACATCGAGCGCCAGCGCGATGGCCTTGCCGCCCTGCGAGGCAATCGTGGCGGCGGTGTTGGCGGCGGAGTCGCCGTTCACATCGAGCACCGCGACGCGCGCCCCTTCGCGGGCGTAGCCGATGGCGATGGCCTCGCCGATGCCGGAGCCTCCGCCGGTTACGACGGCGACATGACCTTGCAACAGCCCCGGCATTCCGCTTCCTCCATTTGTGTCTTTGGATGGGAGGATAGCGCGCCCGGCTGTGCCCGCGCTACTGGTGCTGAACGATCACCTTGGTGCCGACCGGCACGCGTGAATAGAGATCCTGAATATCCTCGTTCACCAGCCGGAAACATCCGGACGACACCGCCTGACCGATGGTCTGCGGCGCGTTGGTGCCGTGGATGCGGTACACGGTGGTCCCGATGTAGAGCGCGGCCGCGCCCATCGGATTGCCCGGTCCGCCGGCCATAAAACGCGGCAGATAAGGCTGGCGCTCGATCATCTCCGACGGCGGCGTCCAGTCCGGCCACTCGGCCTTGCGCGTGATCTTGTGAGTGCCGCCCCATTGAAAACCGTCGCGGCCGACGCCGACGCCATAGCGCAGCGCCGTCTGGTTGTTCTGCACCAGATAGAGAAAGCGATCGGCGGTGTTGACGATGATCGTGCCCGGCGGATAGTCGCTGCGATAGAACACCGAGGTGCGGCGATATTCCGGCGGCAGCTCGACATCGCGGCCGGTGTCGTCGACGCCCGGATCGGGCTCCTGCATGGTGACCGGATAGCTGCGGCCAAACGGCTGCGCGGAGGCGGGCAGGGTGAGGGCGCTCAGGGCTGCGGCCGCGAGGGCGGCGGTCAGTGAAGCGATGCGGGCCATGAGCAGTCTCCTTCCAGCGAACCAATTCCGGCTGGCATTATAGCACAGCGAGAAGCCGACAGGTTTGTGACGGCGGACACATCGGCGGCGAGCCGGTTGGCGCAAACCGCCGCATCACGTATAAAAATTGCATTCTCCGGCCAATGCCGGCGCGAAGGGGCGACAATATGCGAATTTTCACGATGGTACTGCTGTGCGCGCTGGGGGCGTCCACCGGTACGCTGGCGCAACTGGCGGCGGGCATGAAGCTCGAGGACGCCGGCTTCGTCATGCGCCCGGCCAATACGGCGCAGCAACTGGAGCACATCAAGAAGCTGCCGCCGCGCCAGTTTGTCTCCCGCACCAAGGGCGGCCAGCGCTACTATGTGTATGCCGATCCCGATCTGTGCAAATGCGTGTTTCTCGGTAACGCTGTTGCGTACGAGGCCTATCGCGACATGCGCAAGCGCCTGCAGCAGCCCGATGCCGTCCCGGCCTCCGGCATCAACACCACGGATGTAGTCGCCACGGAGATGGACGGCGACGTCTCGAACCTGATCGACGACGGCAATATTCTCGACTGGAAGTTCTAGCCGCCGAAGAGCCGGAACGCCGAGGTGATGCGCAGCACCTGGACGCTTTCCGGCAGTTCGATGAGAAATTCCTCGTCGCGCGGCAGGTGATGGATCTTGCGCGGGTCGCTGCCGGCGTAGCGCGACATGGCCTCGACGTTTTCCCAGTAGGACACCGTCACGAACTCGCTGTCGGTTTCGCGGTCCTCGCGGAATTGCGACACCGCCAGCGCGCGCTCCGACAGGACCTTGACGCCGTTCTCGTGGAGATAGGCTTCGTATTCGTCGGCGCGATCGCGCGTCGTGCGGCCGCGCCAGATGCGGGCAATGGTCGGAGTTGCCATGAAATTCCTCCACATCGTTGCTCGAGCGGTTCAGGACCGCCTTTGCGGAGGAGTGTGCCACGCCGCCGGCGGCGCGGCAGCCGGGCGCGCTATGATTTCTTCTTATCCAACTCATCAAGCAGGGCGACGAGACGGTCGAGTTCGTCCTGCTGTTCCGCGATGCGGTTGGCGGCGCGTTCCTCGTCGGCCGCGCCGGAGAAGGCCGCCGCCTGCTCGGTGAGCTGCCGGATATTGTCGCGCAGAATGGCGATGCGGTCGTTGAGCTCGTCGCGGGACAAAGTGGGGTCGTTCGCCATCGGTTCCTCCGTCGTCGCCCCCGACGGGGCTTGTCGCACCCTGTTTCGCACGGCTGGCGCCGGCCTGTCACTCCGGAATGGCCCGGAGAGCCGCAGGCAGTTCTGGTCTCTTGCCTCATCCCTCTGGCGCCGTTAAAGAAAACGAGCCTGGGGGTTCCATGAGTATGCGTGATCGCGTGATTATCGCCGGCGGCGGCATTGGCGGGCTGGCGACGGCCCTGACCTTGCACCAGATCGGTGTTCCCTGCGTCGTGTTCGAGGCCGTGCGCGAAATGCGCCCCCTTGGCGTCGGCATCAATATCCAGCCCAACGCCGTGCGCGAACTCTACGATCTCGGCTTCACCCCGGCCGATCTCGACCGCGTCGGCGTGCCCTCCAAGGAATGGGCGCTGGTCGGCCTCAACGGCAACGATATCTATTCCGAGCCGCGCGGTCTCAGCGCCGGCTACAAGTGGCCGCAGTACTCGGTCCATCGTGGCCAGTTCCATATGATGCTGTACGACGCCGTGATCGCCCGGCTCGGCCGCGACGCCGTCCGGCTCGGCAGCCGGGTCAACGGCTATCGCAAGACCGCGGACGGTGTCGTTGCATCCATCGAGCATCCGGACGGCACGACCGAGGATGTCGAGGGCGCGCTGCTGATCGCCGCCGACGGCATCCACTCCGCCATCCGCGCGCAGATGCATCCCAACCAGCCGCCGATCCATTGGGGCGGCGCGGTGATGTGGCGCGGCACCACCAAGGGCAAGCCGATCCGCTCCGGCGCGTCCTTCGTCGGGCTCGGCACGCACCGCGAGCGCGTGGTGTTTTATCCGATTTCGCATCCCGATCCGCAGACCGGCCTCGCGACCATCAACTGGATCGCCGAAGTCACGCTGGACAACAGCGACGGCTGGAAGCAGGCCGGCTGGTTCCGGCAGGTCGAGACCTCGGACTTCGCGCATCACTTCGACGGCTGGGTGTGGGACTGGCTCGATGTGCCGGCGATGATCGCGCAGGCCGATTGCGCCTTCGAAAATCCGATGATCGATCGCGACCCGGTGGACACCTGGCAGGACGGCCCGGTCGTGCTGCTCGGCGATTCCGCGCATGCGATGTATCCGACCGGCTCCAATGGCGCGAGTCAGGCGATCATCGACGCGCGCACGCTCGGCGCCTGCATGGTCGAGCATGGCGCGACGCCGGCGGCGTTGGCCGCCTACGACAAGATGCTGTGCGGGCCGATCTCGCAGCTCATTTTGCGCAACCGCGGCGCCGGGCCGTTCGGCCTGCTCAATCTCGTGGACGAGCGCTGCGGCGGCACTTTCGACAATATCGACGATGTCATCCCGCCGCAGGAGCGCGCCGACTTCATGGCCGGCTACAAATCTGCGGCCGGGTTCGCCATCGAGAAGCTCAACGCCGCGCCGCCGACCATCGCGCCCGGCGCGCAGGCGCGGAGCACGGAAGAAGTCTGACCGCGCGGGCAACGCGCATGTGAGGAGACGCATCGCATGTCCTCCTATCTCTGGCCGCTCGCGGGCCTCGCGCTCGCCAATCTGCTCGGCATCATCAGTCCGGGCTCGGCGTTCCTCATGGTGAGCCGCGCCGCCGCCGGCCGCAGCCTCGGCGTCGGCGTGGCGCTCGCCGCGGGCGTCGCGATCGCGGCGACCATGTGGGCCGCCGCGGCGTGCTTCGGCATCGCGTTGTTGATGACGCAGTTCGTCTCCGTGTACGGCCTCATCCAGATTGCCGGCGGCGCGTATCTCATCTGGCTCGGCATCAGCGCGTGGCGTCACAGCCGCGATCCCATGCCGGTGCAGGCTGCCGCGACGCCGGGCGCGCGGGACGGCATTGCGCGTGCGGTGATGACAGGGGCCTGGCTCAGTCTCGGCAATCCGAAGATCATCATTTTCTTCTCCAGCATTTTCGTCGCGCTGCTGCCGCAGGATGCGCCGGTGTGGGTGCGCCTCGTCGCCGTGGCGATTGTCGGCGTGCAGGAAGTGTCGTGGTACACGATCGTCGCTTTCGTGTTCTCGCGGCCGCGCGTGCAGGCGGCCTATGCCCGGGCCCGCATGTGGATCGAGCGCGCGCTCGGCACGGTGCTCATCTGCCTCGGCACGCGGATTCTGGTGGCGGTGCGGCTTTAGCTCGTCATTCCGGGGCGCGCGTGTAACGCGCGAGCCCGGAATCCATATCCCCTGTGCTGCGGCGTATGGATTCCGGGCCTGCCCTTCGGGCGTCCCGGAATGACAGACATGATTCATCGCCCGCATTGTTTGGTCGGCCCCGGGCAGGCCGCATTCCCAAGTTCGCATTTCCAGCGTCCTCTCAAGAACGAGGGCGCGCGGAACGCCGGGGCTCGAGCAGCCCCGCAGCTCTGTGCACGGTGTTTGTAGAAAGTGCACAGACATAGTCACCACGGAATTGCCGAGCCTTTGGCGTTCCGCGCGCGATGTTTTTAGGTCTGTTCCGCGCCGTTTCCCGGTGGTCGCCGTTCGTCATCGCACCGTTCACCAGTCCGACAACTCTCCACCGTAGAGGCCAGGCAATCTCGGCCGCGTCCAACTGACATGGACGGGTGGGCCTACCGGCCATCAGGGCCCCGGCACGCGGCTGGCGTGCTGGAAAACCTGGCGCGGCTTGAACCGCCGGGGAGGGAAAACCTGCGCCGCATCTCCGACGCCCCTGGCCCGGCCACCGCTCCCCGCCCCAGCATCTG
>DATMEX010000005.1:0-36962 GCA_035556455.1 Pseudolabrys sp. | reverse complement strand
TTGTGACGCACGGCAAGGTGCGCCGGGACCGAGCGGTTTGGACCTGCCGGGAGGGGAATTTGCGCCGCATCTCCGACGCCCCTTGCCGGCCACCGCTCCCCGCCCCGCATCTGAAGATGCTGTACAGACACCCCTCGGTAGTTGGGGCGGGTTGGATGGGAATATAGGGCTAGGTCAGGGCGGGAGTCAATAGTCCTAGGAATATTATTTTGGGCCAAGAGGTGCGCCGGACTGTCTTCCCCTCTCCCCTTGGGGGAGAGGGTGCCCGAGCGAAGCGAAGGCGGGAGAGGGGGCGGCGCGCGCCTGAGATCGAGACTTACCCCTCTCCCGGCTCGCGCTTCGCTGACGCTCAGCACTCGCCACCCTCTCCCCCAAGGGGAGAGGGGAAGAAAGAGCGAACGCACATCATCGCCAGCCATTGCTATGAGGTCCGGCGCTTTGGCCAGCCATCGGCGAGCGGGCGAACGCGCGGTTCGCGGACACGTTGCGGCGGTGATCCTTGGGTCGATATGGGGGCCTTGTTCGCCCATACGTTGTGGGCTTAAATAGAATAAAAGTAGCTGAAGTCTTGGGGGGCTTAGTGAGCGTAAATACTATTCATGCGGTTCTTGTTCATCCGGCAAAGAACTCAAGAAAGAAGCCGAAAATTGTCGGGACTAGCGTGCCTCTCGCGGGCAGCATGTTTGATCTTCTGAATGATATTTATGGAAAGTCAGAGCAGCAATGTGATGTTGATATCACGTTTAGGCCGACTACCGACGGAAAACAGCAGAACGATTGTCGCGATCTGATAATCGACTATCTCAGCAACTCGTCTGCGCAGAACGCTGCAAAAATTGCACATCGATTGGGCGAGCATACTGATCGACGCTCAGGCCTAGGTCTCTTGTTTCTCATAGCTGGAAAGGTGGGACGAGAACATAAGATCGTCTTGTCGCGTTTCCCGACCGATAGTGCGATCTATGTAGATGAGAATCCCAATGCGCTTTCCGTTCAGTTTCTGGAGCGCGTCTTTATGAAGAACAAAACATCTTATAAAGCGGTTCTTTATCGCCACGCGTCGCTGACCGGAGGGTTGTGGTCGGGCAAAGCTATTGATCGTCAGCTCAATCCGCTTTCAGGAGAACCGTCCAATTATTGGATTTCAGACTTCCTGCTGTCTGATTTTACAACGACGTCCGCGGGGGGCACCCGGCGCATTGCGAACGCCATTCGTGATGCCGTCAAGAACGCTCCGCTAGAGCTGAAACAGGAGTTGACGGCTGCCGGAACTCTGGCTCCGGGCCTCGCTGGGCAGAGCCTTAGTATCGGTCAGTTTTGTAGCCGGCTCGGACTGTCGGCGGCTGCGAAAGCTGCGATAGCCAGTCAGTTGAAGTCGTCAAAGGCATTGGAAGAAGTTTTTAAGTTCGATGCGGTAATATACCGCGATATTGTGGCATTTAAGTCGATTGAGCTGAGCAATGGTGCGACGCTTACAGCGGACACCGAGAAGTTCGATAGCGTCTTTCAGCAGCAGCCGGTCGATGGGACTGACGAAGTAAAGTACGTGACAAAGGGTAAGGTGGTCGATGAAAGGTTTAGGACAAGCAGGTAGAGGCCTTCGACAGCGATATCGGTCTCGCTACGAACAGGCTCTGGTGCCTATCGCGTCTGCCTTGAACAATTATCTCATGGAGATTTTTCGAGAGCAGCCGCGGCTTGACCGAATTTCTGTTCGGCCGAAGGATATAGAAAAATTTCTGAAGAAGGCAAAGGCTCGCGTCGATGGCGCTAAAAAATACTCGGAGCCGCTCTCTCAAATTCAAGATCAAATTGGAGCGCGTATAATAACCTACTTCAAATCAGACGTTGATAGATTTGACTCTCTAATAAGACGCTACTTCCAGCCAATCGAGTATCGAGATCGCATCCCGGAATCTGAATGGGAATTCGGATACTTTGGTAGGCACTATGTGTTGGTGTTGCCCACTGACGTTGTGGAAGATTCTATTGATCGGCGGCTTGTTCCTGATTTCTTTGAACTTCAGGTTAAAACGCTTTTTCAGCATGCGTGGTCCGAAGCTGAGCACGATCTGGGTTATAAGCCTGGTTTAGTGCCGCTTTCAGTGGATGAAACGCGGAGGCTGGCATTTACTTCGGCGCAAGCGTGGGGAGCTGACGAAGTTTTCGATGATTTGTTCCGCTCCCGCGAGAATCCTGAGGTGCAGCACTGAGTAGCGCTCAACGGTCGAGGCGAGCATGCGCCCACCTAAGCGGGATGCCCCGGGCCAAGCCCGGGCATGACAGAGTGAACGGCTGACCGTACAAGCAGAGGTCGCTTCAAACGGTCCGCCCCCTAAACACTCCGTCCTCGCACCCCATGTCCTCCCTTGCCGTCTACTTCTCCCTCTTCCTCACCGCGCTGATTGCCGCGACCATTCTGCCGGCGCAGTCGGAGGCGGTGCTCGCCGGGCTCTTGCTCACCGGCGCCTATCCGGTGTGGGCGCTGATCCTGGTGGCGAGCATCGGCAATGTGCTGGGTTCGGTGATCAACTGGCTGCTCGGCCGCGGCATCGAGCGCTTCCGCGATCGGCGCTGGTTTCCGGTCAAGCCCGATGCGCTCGCGCGCACTGAGCGCTGGTATCGCCGCTATGGCCGCTGGTCGCTGCTGCTCTCCTGGGCGCCGTTCATCGGCGATCCGCTCACCGTGGTGGCGGGCGTTTTGCGCGAGCCGTTCCCGGTGTTTCTGGCGCTCGTCACCATCGCCAAGGTCGGCCGCTATCTGGTGCTCGCGGCGCTGACGCTGAGTTTGGTGTGAGAGTCGTAGTCCGCATGGAGCGCCAGCGGAATGCGGGAAGGGCGGTCCCGGATGGCGCATCGTGCGGCGCTTCGCGCTCGCCCGACGCTTATCCGGGCTACGGCGCAGCCGCATGGTTAAGCCTTGCTTAACGCGGCGGGCGCCGTTTCCGCTCAATTGTCAGCAATTCACACAGGCTTTCGTGCGAAGGAACTGTTCATCACTGTCGGCTTATAACAGACGGGAATTGGACATTACCGCATGCCCGCATCGGCCCGGATGCTGGCGCCACACCTGGCGCCGGATCAGAATTCGTTCAACCTCATCCGGCTGACCGCGGCGCTCACCGTGCTGCTGTCGCATCTCCTGATCATCCAGGCCGGCAGCGACACGCTCGATCCGCTGCTGCAGGTGACGCCGTTCACCCTCGGTCAGCACGCGGTCAACGCCTTCTTCTTTCTCTCCGGCCTGATGCTGTCGCAGAGCGTCGAGCGCCGGCCCGATCTCGCCGACTATCTGTGGGCGCGCTTCCTGCGCATCGTGCCGGGGCTGTTCGTGTTCGGCCTGCTGATGGCCTTTGTCGCCGGGCCGCTGCTGTCGTCGTCGCATCCGCTGGACTACTTCAGCGATCCGCACACCTGGATCTATCCCTTCGCCATTCTGGTCGAGTTCGCCAAGGCGGCGCCGCCGCATCATGTGTTCCAGGGCCTGCCTTATGCCGAGGCGGTGAACACGCCTTTGTGGACCATCAAATACGAGATCCTCGCTTATGGCGTGCTGGCGGCGTTCTCGGCGGCGGGCTGGACGCGGCGCACCGGCACCTTGTGGGGCGCGCTCGCCTTCGCGCTGGTGCTGTTCACCGCGCAGGCGGCGCTGGAGAACGTCGGCGACACCTCGCATCTCTATCAGCTCGGCCGCTACGGCTTCTGCTTCACCCTCGGCATGATGGCGTTTCACTATCGCGAGCGGGTCTCGCTGGCGCTGGCGTGGTTTCTGGGCTCGGTGCTGCTGGTGGTCGTGACGCGCGGCACCGCGCTGGAGCACGCGGCTTATGTCGTGCTGGTGGCGCATGGCGTGATGCTGGCCGGCACGCGCACCTACGGCGCGCTGACGAAGGCGACGCAGCGCCACGATATCTCCTACGGCGTCTATATCTATCACTGGCCGGTGGCGCAGGCGCTGCTGGTCGAGATCCCGGGCATCGGCATGCCGCTGCTGCTGGCGCTGACGCTGCTCATCACCCTGCCGCTGGCGGTGGCGTCCTGGCGCTATGTCGAGGCGCCGGCCTTGCGGCTCAAGAACCGCATGCCGCGGCTGCTGCTGCGGAGGGCGTAGGTCCTCCCGGGCTACAGGGGCTGCTCACAGCCGTCATCGTCCGCGAAGGCGGACGATCCAGCGCTTTATAGTGATGCATGCGAAGAGCTGGGTCCCCGCCTTCGCGGGGACGACCGGCAAACAACAAAAACCCCGCCATCGCTGGCGGGGTTTTTTATGTCGCCCGTAAGAGGGGAGGGGATTAAGCGGGGATCCGCTCGTCCGCCTCGCTCGGTTCGCGCAGCACATAGCCGCGGCCCCAGACGGTCTCGATGTAGTTCTTGCCGTCCGACGCGTTGGCCAGCTTCTTGCGCAGCTTGCAGATGAAGACGTCGATGATCTTGAGTTCCGGCTCGTCCATGCCGCCGTAGAGATGGTTGAGGAACATCTCCTTGGTCAGCGTGGTGCCCTTGCGCAGCGAGAGCAGCTCGAGCATCTGGTATTCCTTGCCCGTCAGATGCACGCGCTGGCCGGTAACCTCGACGGTCTTGGTGTCGAGATTGACCACCAGATCGCCGGTGTTGATGACCGACTGGGCGTGGCCCTTGGAGCGGCGGACGATCGCGTGGATGCGGGCGATCAGCTCGTCCTTGTGGAACGGCTTGGTCATGTAGTCGTCGGCGCCGAAGCCGAGACCCTTCACCTTGTCCTCGATGCCGGCGAGGCCGGACAGGATCAGGATCGGCGTCTTGACCTTGGAGACCCGCAGGGAGCGCAGAACCTCGAAACCCGACATGTCGGGGAGGTTCAGGTCCAGAAGGATAATGTCGTAATCGTAGAGCTTGCCAAGGTCGACACCCTCCTCGCCGAGGTCGGTGGTGTAGACGTTGAAGCTCTCGGATTTCAGCATCAGCTCGATCGATTGAGCCGTCGCGCTGTCATCTTCGATGAGTAGAACGCGCATTGTAGTCCCCTATCTCGCCGCAGCCGGGCTCTGGGTCAGCGCCGCACGGGCGGCGAGTTCTTGAAAAAAACGCGGTGGGACAAACCGATTCGACACTATGCCGACATGGTTAACAAAACCTGATTCCGGCGGGCAAGCGTTTGCTGGCGCACAAGCGCCGAATCGCCCTAAACTCTTGCCGCCGAGTGGTTTTTTAGCCACGACTAGCTTCCGTGCTCCGGTTTGACCGCCTTTAAGCTTTCTGCCGGGCGGCGTACACGATCAGCCCTTCAGGTGGCGGGACAGGGCGGCGAATCGCCGATCGGCCCCGGTTCCATCTTCCGGACGATGACCCAATGATTAACGACGCGGGTAAACACGACGTTAATGACCGGGGTCTGCCGGTAAGCCTAAGGGCAGGTTTACGGCGTTTTTCACAGGACCGTGCGGCGGGTTCCCGGCGCCCAAAAGGTGAAGAGGCGGCCTTCTCTTCTTTTCCCTCCCCCCGCGCAGCGGTGGGGAGGGTCGGTTTACATCGCCATAGCGATGTGAACCGGGGTGGGGGGCTTACGGGATACTGCGGGGCTGTGCTCCCCCCACCCCTAACCCCTCCCCACCACTCGCTTCGCTCGCGGGGGGAGGGGAATTGATATGAAAGCGCTCGCCGAACAGCTCACCGACATCGACGGCGTCGAGATCTACGGCCGCGTCGTCGGCGTGCGCGGCCTGATGGTCGAGGTCGCCGGCCCGCTTTACGCCATGTCGGTCGGCTCGAAGCTCACCATCGAGGGCGGCAATGGCCCGGTGCCCTGCGAGGTGGTCGGTTTCTCCGGCAAGCTGGCGCTGGCCATGCCTTTTGCGCCGCTGGAAGGCGTGCGCCGCGGCTGCCGGGCGCTGGTGTCATCCGCCGCGATGAGCGTGCGGCCGTCGGAAGCCTGGCTCGGCCGGGTCGTCAACGCGCTGGGCGAGCCGATCGACGGCAAGGGCCCGCTGAAGTACGGCGCGTCGCCCTATCCATTCCGCAACGCGCCGCCGGCCGCGCATTCCCGCATGCGGGTCGGCGCGCCGCTCGATCTCGGCGTGCGGGTGCTCAATACCTTTCTCACCGTCTGCCGCGGCCAGCGCATGGGCATTTTCGCCGGCTCCGGCGTCGGCAAGTCGGTGCTGATGTCGATGCTGGCCAAGAACGTGTCGGCCGACGTGTCGGTCATTGGCTTGATCGGCGAACGCGGCCGCGAGGTGCAGGAGTTTCTCCAGGAGGACCTCGGCGAGGAGGGCATGCGCCGCGCGGTGGTGGTGGTGTCTACATCCGACGAGCCGGCGCTGATGCGCCGCCAGGCGGCTTACCTCACCATGTCGATCGCCGAATATTTCCGCGACGAGGGCAAGGACGTCCTCGCCATGATGGACTCGGTGACGCGCTTTGCCATGGCGCAACGGGAGATAGGTTTGTCCGCCGGCGAGCCGCCGACCGCCAAGGGCTATACGCCGACCGTTTTCACCGAACTGCCGCGCCTGCTGGAGCGGGCCGGCCCGGGCGCCGAGGGCCAGGGCACCATCTCCGGCATCTTCACGGTGCTGGTGGACGGCGACGACCACAATGAGCCGGTGGCCGACGCGGTGCGCGGCATTCTCGACGGCCACATCGTCATGCAGCGCTCCATTGCCGAGCGGGGGCGCTATCCGGCCATCAATGTGCTGCGTTCGGTGTCGCGCACCATGCCGCGCGCCGCCGACCCCAATTACCTCGCCGTGATCAAGCGCGCCCGCGAGATTATGGCGACCTATGCCGACATGGAGGAACTGATCCGGCTGGGCGCCTACCGGCCGGGAACTTCGCCGGAGGTGGACGAGGCCATCGCGCTCAACAAGCCGCTGGAGGCCTTCCTGTCCCAGCGCAAGGACGAATCCACCAGCCTGATCGACGGCTACAAGATGCTGGAAGCGATCGTCGGCCGCGGCTAGGGCCCGGGGCAGGGGGAAATAACGATGTACATGAGCGATTCTGGAAACCGAAAACTAACGATATTGGCCCAGAGTCGTCCTGCTGAACGGTCCGGGGCGTGCCTGGACAGCGGCGTGTATGGCCGCGTCGGGCCCGGTATTCGGGGCTTCGGGGGAGTATTTAGTCGATGAAGTCACGTGAAACCCTCATTCGCCTGAAGAAATTTCAGGTCGACGAGAAGCGGCGCAAGGTCGCCCAGATCGAGGCGATGATGGCCGAATTCGACCGCATCGCCACCGAGCTCGAGCGCGAGATCAAGGTCGAGCAGGACCGCGCCGGCATCCACGATCCCGGGCACTTCGCCTATCCGACCTACGCCAAGGCGGCCATGGTTCGCCGCGAGAACCTCAAGCGCTCGGCCGACGAACTGCGCGGCCAGCTCGACGACGCCAAGGCGGCGCTCGGCGAGGCCTTCGAGGAACTCAAGAAGGTCGAGATGCTGGACGAGCGCGACAAGGAACGCGATCGCGCCGAGCAGAACATCCGCGAGCAGCAGGAACTGGACCGCATCGCCTCGATGCGCTTCACCGCCGGCGGCGCGCACGCCTAAGGCGAGGGTTCATATCCGAATTTTAAGACGGCGCCCGCGGGGGCGCCGTTTTTGTTTGGGCGTGCGCTGGCAAAGGCGCGGGGGGCTCAGCCCGGGATGATGATACGCTCTTCGCCATGCCAGATCGGCGAGTGCGCGAGATCGACGAACCGCGCCTCGTCGTCGCGCAATTCGCGACTGGCGGCGCGCGCCCGCGCATCGCTGCCGAGGCTCTCCAGCGCGTCGCGACTTTCGTACCAGATCTCGGCAACGCCGTCGTAAGGCTCCGGCGAACCGCGAAAGGCGCGCAGCTTGTCGGTCAGCGCATCGAAGCCGGCATGGACCTGGACGTAACGCACGATCCGCAAAATCCGGCGATGTTTGCACACCAGCGGCGCGTGGACGTCGTGCCAGTGTCGCTGGAACTCGCCGACCGAGAGCGACGGCAAACGGCGCAGGCAGAATATGATCTTCAGCATGGCAAGGATTTTCCTTCAGGCCCCGGAGAACTGCGGCCGACGGCCGTCGAGCCAGGCTGAGATGCCTTCCGAGAAATCCCTGGTCGGGAGCATGCGCGCGAACTCCGCCGCTTCGATCGCTAGGCCTTCGTCGATCGATACGTTGATGCCCCGTGTGACGCTGCGCAGACACGACGCCACGGCCAATGGCGACTTCTCGGCGATGATGCGGGCAAGCGCATAGGCCTCGTCGAGAACGCGCGCTTGCGGCACCACGCCGTTCACAAGCCCGTAAGCGCAGGCGCTCGCGGCATCGATCGCTTCGCCGGTGAGGATCATGCGCAGCGCACGCTTGCGGCCGATGAGTCGCGGCAGCCGCTGCGAGCCGCCAAAGGGCGGAGCAAAGCCAAGATTGATTTCGGATTTGCAGAACGTGGCGTTTGCGCCCGCCAGTGCCAGCGGACAGGCCTCCACGATCTCCGATCCGCCGCCATACGCAAGGCCGTTGACGGCGGCGATAATCGGCTTGGGAAAAGTCTCGATGCGTCCGGTGAGGCGCTGACCGCGAGCGACGAAATCGCGCAAGGCCGTCGCGGCGCTATCGCGGACGGTGGGTGCGAAGCCGGCGATATCGGCGCCGGCGGAGAAAGCCTTGGCGCCGGCGCCTGTCAGGATGGCCACACGGACCGCGTCGTTGCGCTCGATGGCATCGAGGTGCTCGTGCATCCGGTCGATCAAGGCGTAATTGAGCGCGTTGAGCTTGTCCGGCCGGTTGAGGGTAAGGAGGGCGATGGAGCGGTCGAGCTGGCAAAGAACGGGATCGGACATGGAGCAGCCTGTTGCGTGCGGGCGGTTCTCACCGCGGGGTGTGTCACGCTAGGCCGGACGGAGACTTTCGTAATACTGACTAGTCGGTATACTTTGTGAGCCGGCTCTCTTGCTGACGGCTAGCTTACGGAGATACGCCTATGCCCCGCGATGCCTCGGTCACCCGCAACGGCATCATCGCCGCCGCCGGCAAGCTGTTCTATCGGGGCGGCATCCGCAGCGTCAGCGTCGATGACGTCGCGGCGGCGGCCGGCGTGACCAAGCGCACGCTTTATTATCACTTCCGCAGCAAAGACGATCTGATCGCGGCCTATGTCGAATCGCGCGACAGCCCGACCGTCGCGATTGTTCTCGGCTGGATGGATGAGGTTGACGGCTCGCTGGCCGACAAGTTCGCGGCCGTTTTCGGACATCTCGCGCGGTTGGCGCGCAAGCCCGGCTGGCGTGGCTGCGGCTTCCTGCGCATGGCCGCCGAACTGGTGGCAACGCCGGGGCATCCGGCACTGAAAGCCGCCGCTTCCCACAAGAAGGCTGTCGAACGGGCCTTCGCGGCGCGCATTGCCGCGGCCGGTTTCGACGATGCCGCAGCCCGCGCGCGCCAGGTCATGGTCCTGTTCGACGGCGCGTTCTCATCGATGCTGGTGCATCGCGATGGTGCTTACGCACAAGCCGCCGGCGAGGCTGCGGCCGGATTGTTCCTCGCGCCGCGCCGCGCCCGCCGTCGCTGACGGCAATTGCGGCAACTCTCGGGCAGGAACTTGGCCGACATTTTAGTTTTGCCGCGTTTTCTTCACGCGAACCGGCAACCACTTCGCTCGAAAACGCGTTGTTGCCCGCGTTGGGTCATGAGCGGGCCTTGGGCGAGCCATGCACGGGCCGTTTTTGCAGGGCAGAGTCCACCTGTCCAAACTTTAACTACCCAAGGCAAAGGCGTGCTGGCACGCCTGCTGTCATGAGCCAGGTGACGTTCGTAGAGCTGGAGTGGATTGGCTGATGAAGCGTTCGGTTGTTCTGTTGCTGGGTGTTGCCATGACCGCGTTCGCCGCGCCGGCTTTCGCGGCCGATGCGGTTGCGCCGGTGCGGCCGCAAGGCGCGCCGATCTATCAGGCGCCATCGCCGGTCTATGACTGGAGCGGATTGTATATGGGCCTCAATGGCGGTTACGCATTCGGCCGCTCAAGCTGGAGCGATCCGTTCGCCGGCGGCGGCTCCGATCGTTTCACCACCAATGGCGGATTGATCGGCGGCCAGGTCGGCTACAACTGGCAGGTCGGCCGCACGGTGCTCGGCCTCGAGAGCGACATCAACTGGGCCAAGCTGTCCGGCAGCACCGCCAATGGCGGCGTCTGCGCGCTCAATGGCGGCGGCGAATGCCGCACCGAGCAGAGCTGGTTTGGCACGACGCGCGCCCGCATCGGCTACGCCTTCGGCAACTTCCTGCCTTACGTGACCGGCGGTCTTGCCTATGGCGACGTCAAGGCGGTGCAGGCCAACGGTTCGCAGCGCGACACCAAGGCGGGCTGGACCGCGGGCGGCGGCCTTGAGGTCGGCCTCACCAGGAACTGGACCGCCAAGGCCGAGTATCTGCATCTCGATCTCGGCACCGCGACCTTCATGGGCGCGGCTTCCGGCACCAACACGCTCAATGTGCCGATCACCGAAGACATCCTGCGCGCGGGTTTGAATTACAGGTGGTGATTCTTGACCCTCCCCCCGCCATAAGCGCGTTAACGCGCGTCTTCGACGCGCTATGGCGGTGGGGAGGGTCGGTTCATATCGCGCAGCGATGTGAACCGGGGTGGCGGGCTTTAGACATTCTGGGGAATCAAATTCCCCCCACCCCCGGCCCCTCCCCACCACTCGCTTCGCTCGCGGGGGGAGGGGAGGAAACCACCATGAACTGCGCCTTGGCGAGCCCGGCGAAACGGCCGCCTTGCGCCACCAGTTCGTCGAACGAGCCGCTCTCGACGATCCTGCCCTGATCGAACACGAGAATGCGGTCGGCATTGCGCACGGTGGAGAGCCGGTGCGCGATGACGAAGGTGGTGCGGTCCTTCATCACCTCGTCGAGCGCGGCCATCACCTTCTGTTCGGTGTCAGCATCGAGCGCGCTGGTGGCTTCGTCGAGAATGAGGATCGGCGGGTTCTTCAGGAGCGCGCGGGCGATCGACAGCCGCTGGCGCTCGCCGCCGGACAATGAACGGCCGCGCTCGCCGACCAGTTCGTTGAAGCCGTTGAACTTGCGCTCGATGAACTCCAGCGCCTGGGCGCGTCTTGCCGCCTCGCGCAATTCGTCTTCGGTGGCGTCCGGCTTGCCGACGCGCAGGTTCTCGCCGATGGAACGGTTGAACAGCAGCGCTTCCTGAAACACCACGCCGATGTTGCGGCGGAGCGCGGCGAGCTTGATATCGCGAATGTCGTGGCCGTCGGCTTCGATCGAACCGGATTGCGGATCGAAGGCGCGGTGCAGCAGCGCGATCGCGGTCGATTTGCCGGCGCCGGTCGCGCCGACCAGCGCGATGGTCTCGCCCGGCTTCACGGTGAAATTCAGATGATCGGCGGCGAGACGGTTGCCGTCATAGGAGAAGGTCACGTCCCGGAAGGCGATGTTGCCGGTGAGGCGGCCGGGATCGATGGCGTCCGGTCTGTCGCGGATGTCCGGGATGGTGTCCCACACATTGAAGAACTCGCGCAGTTGCGGCACGTGGCTCACGAGATCGTCGACGAAGGAGACGGTGTGCTCCATGCGCGCGATGATCAGCCCGGCGAAGCTCATGAAGGTGACCATCTCGCCGATCGAGGCCTGGCCGTTGATGTTGAGGAAGGTGCCGATGACGATGATGGCGAGCACGGCGAGCGTGGTCGCGGTGCGCGTCAGCACATTGGCCAGCGCCCACCATGACAGCACCGGCATCTGCGCCGCCAGCAGGCGATCGACGATCTGCTTGAGCTCGGTGACTTCCTGTTCGAGGCGCGAGAAGCTCTGCACCAGCGCGATATTGCCGAGCGTGTCGGAGGTGCGCTCGGCCAGCGCCGAGTAATGCTCCTCGACCTCCTCCTGCATCGAGCCGGTCTTGCGCACGATGATCGCGGTCAGGACGGCGAAGACGACGCAGAGCGCGATCAGGACGCTGGCGAGCTTCCAGTTGATGTAGAGCGACAGCGGCAGCAGCACGATGAGACCGATCATCGAGGCGAAGTGCTCGCGGAAGAAGCCGAGCCACAGGCCCCACAAATCGTCGGTGCCTTCCAGCATCACCTTCATGATGCGGCCGGAATGAGTGTTGCCGTGATAGGACAGCGGCAATTGTAGGACGTGCTCGAAATAGCGCGTCATCACCACCTGGCGGCGGCGATGGGCGAGGCGGTCCGAATGCAAGGAGATGAGCGTGCCGGCGATGATGGTGAAAATGCCGAAGCCCGTCCACGCGCCGAGCAGCGCCGACAGTTCAGACCATGACGGCGCCTTGCCGCTGGCCTGGCCGTTGCTCAACGTGTCGATGATGCGGCCGAGCAGGACGGGCTCGGCGAACTGCGCGCCGACCAACGCCAGATTGCCGAAGGCCAGCGCCCAGCCAAGACGAGCTTCCGAGCCGAGCAGCGCCAGCACGCGGCCGTAGAGAGCGATCATCGACATGGAATTTGCCTGGGGTCTGTCCGCGGACCGTTTCTATTTCTTGTCGGGCGCCGGTTTATTCGTCGCCGCGGCTTTCTTCAACTGCGCCAGGTCCTCTTCCAGTCCGGCGAGGCGGGATTTCAGCGCGGCGATCTCGGCGTCGGCCGCGGCGAGCTGCCGGCGGGCCTCGCGCTGATGGCGGTCGAGCGCCTGGTGCAGGAATTCGGTATTGGCCTGCAGGCAGGAGGTACGCCGGTCCATCTGCTTCTCGGCGGTGCAGACCTCGAGCCCGCGGATGTCCTGGGCAAGGGCGGGGGTGGCGAGGGCCACGACAGCGAGTACACTCAGGCTCAGTTTTTGATCAAAGCGCATCCACACCCTCCGTTCGCCCCCGCGCAAGCGGGGGTCCAGAGCGACTTAGCACGAGTTTAAAGAAAGAACTGGGTCCCCGCTTACGCGGGGACGAACGGAGTTTGTGGTTGCCTCAGACCGCCACCTGTATTTCTTTCAACCGCGCGATGGCGCTGTCGGGCAGGGGCGTCGATTTGCGCGTGGTCTCGTCCATCAGCACCATCACCGTCTCCGCCAGCGCGCAGACCGTGTCGCCCTGCAGGATGACCTGCTCCAGCACGACCGACGAGCGGCCGATGCTCTTGCAGCGCGTGCCGATATGAGCTTGGCCCGGCCAGTGCATCTCGGCCTTGTAGTCGAGGATCAGCCTGGCGATGACGAAGGTCGTGCCGGGCGGATTCAGGGCCCGCGCCGGATCGAGCAGGACATGGACGCGGCCGGTCTCGAGGAAAGTCGAGAACGCGGCATTGTTGACATGGCCGAGCTTGTCGGTGTCGCCGAAGCGGATGGTATCCATCGTCCAGGTCGCGTAGCCGCTTCGGTTCATGGTGGCTCAGCGTCCGGTCATTTCGCTGTGCAGCTCGTAGGCGAGCCGCAGCCCGAAGCCGATCATGATGACGCCGGCGAGGCGGTCGAGCCATTGCGCGAAGCGGTGATAGTAGCGGCGGGCGATATCCGTCGACAGCACCAGCGCGACGAAGGCGTACCAGGCGAAGGACTGGAATACGATGAGCGCGACCACGGCGGCATAAAACCAGGCCGGCGCGTGGGCGGGCACCACGACAACGAAGACGCTGGTCCAGAACACCGCCGACTTTGGGTTCGACAGCGTGGTGATCAGCCCGGCGATGAGCGGGGCGCGGGCGCCCTGCGGCGGGCGCTGCAATTCGGCGGGACGCAGGCCGGCGCGCAACATGCGGATGCCGACATAGATCAGATAGGCGGCGCCGAGCCAGCGCAGCGCGCGGTAGACGATGCCGGCCTCGAGCAGCAAAAGGCCGACGCCGAACATCGACAGGATCACCCAGATCGCCGAGCCGAGCACGACACCGCCGACGGCGAGCAGGCCGGCGCGGCGTGACACACGCGCGGAGACGTAGCTCACCACCACGGTGTTTGGGCCGGGGATCATGGCCATGAGAATGTGCAGGACCGACAGTTGAACGAGCGTCGCCCAGAGCGTCATCGCCGGTCCGCCGTGTCAGACATAGGGGCCGGCCATCGAGCGCTGATAGGCCAGATAGCGCGGGGTCCACATCTTGACGCGCACGGCTTCCTCGACAGCGGCTTCGTTGGCGATGCCCTCGGTCAGGCCCTCGGCATAAGCCTGCTTGCCAACCGCGACGGCGACCGCGATCGCGACGTCGCGCAATTGCGTGACGCGCGGCAGCAGATTGGCGCCGGGGTCCCTGCGCGCCGGCGACATCTCCGCCAGCGCCTTGGCGGCGGCCATGAACATGGTGTCGGTGATACGGCGGGCCCGCGTCGCGATAGCCCCTAAGCCGACGCCGGGGAAGATGTAGGAGTTGTTGGTCTGGTCGACCGCGAAAGGCTGGCCATTGCGCTTGAGCGGCGGGAACGGCGAGCCGGCGCCGATGACGGCCCTGCCTTCGCTCCACAGTTCGATCTCGGCCGGAGTGGCTTCGGCGCAGGACACCGGATTCGACAGCGGGAAGATGATCGGGCGCTTGTTGATATGCGCCATGCCGCGCACCACGCTTTCGGTGAAGGCGCCGGTCTGCGCCGAGACGCCGATCAGCGCCGTCGGCTTGGCGTTATAGATGACGTCGAGCAGCGAGATGCGGCTCGGATTGCCGAGCGTCCATTTGGCGATGGCGTCGCGCTTCTGCACGAAGGGCCGCTGGAACGGCGCCAGATCGTTCATGCCCTCGATGAGCAGGCCGTCCTTGTCCACGAGATAGAAGCGGCTGGCGGCGTCCTCTGCCGACAGGCCGGCGTCGATCATCGCTTCCATCAGCAATTTGGCGATGCCGCAGCCGGCCGAGCCGCCGCCGAGAATCGCGATGCGCTGGTTCTGCATCGGCTCGCCGGTGACATTGATGGCGGCAAGCAGCGCGCCGGTCGCGACCGCCGCGGTGCCCTGGATGTCGTCGTTGAAGCTGCACAGTTCGTCGCGGTACTTGTCGAGCAGGCGCGTGGCGTTAGCCTTGGCGAAGTCTTCCCATTGCAGGAGGACGTGGGGCCAGCGCTCCTTCACCGCGGCGATGAACTCGGCGACGAAGGAGTCGTATTCCTCGCCGCGCACGCGCTTGTGGCGCCAGCCGATATAGAGCGGATCGGCGAGGTTGGCCTCGTTGTCGGTGCCGACGTCGAGCAGGATCGGCAGCGCCGTGGCGGGGCCGATGCCGCCGCAGGCGGTGTACAGCGCAAGCTTGCCGATCGGGATGCCCATGCCGCCGGCGCCCTGATCGCCGAGGCCGAGAATGCGCTCGCCATCGGTGACGACGATGACCTCGGTCTTGTCGAACTGCGGATTGGAGAGGATCTCGCGGATGCGCGAGCGGTGCGGGATCGAGAGGAACACGCCGCGCGGCTTGCGGAATAGCCGGCTGAACGAGGCGCAGCCGGCGCCGACGGTCGGCGTGTAGACGATGGGCAGCAACTCTTCGACGTGGCGGCCGAGCAGGGCGTAGTACAGGGTCTCGTTGGTGTCCTGCAGGTCGCGCAGAAAGGCGTAGCGCTCGAGGTCGGTGTGAAATTCCCGGAAGGCGTGCAGCCGGCGATTGACCTGGTCGTCGATGCTGACGACGGTCGGCGGCAGCAGGCCGTGCAGCAGGAAGGCGGTGCGCTCGTCCTCGGTAAAGGCGGTGCCCTTGTTCAGGCGCGGGTCGGCGAGCAGGCGATAGCCGAACATGTCGGCAGGGAGGGTCAGCGACCCCCGTTTTTCAGGCAAACGGTCGAGCAATTCGGCAGTCCCGGCAATGTGATCCATGGCCGGAACAGTAGCACAGGGGAGCGCCGCCGCCCCATGCCGAAATCGGGACGGAGGTCGCCGGCAAAAGCGTAGCTTTTTGGGTCAGTTACCGCCGTTTGTCGGCGTCATATTCGGCGCT
The DNA here is from genome assembly GCA_035556455.1 of Pseudolabrys sp. Taxonomy (GTDB): domain Bacteria; phylum Pseudomonadota; class Alphaproteobacteria; order Rhizobiales; family Xanthobacteraceae; genus Pseudolabrys. Next base: position 21,128 of record DATMEX010000005.1, on the reverse strand, counting down.
GCAGAAGGGACCGCCCTGGTAGTAGTCGCCAACCGGGTCGGCGGGGAGCTTGGCCTGCGCGGCCATGGCTTCGGCGCGGAAGTCCTCGGCCTTGTGCCTCGGCCGGTAGCCGAACTTGTGGGCGTTGGAATTGTCCCACCACGCGGCGGCGTTGTCGGAGGCGCCGTAGAAGATCTCGTACTTGATCTCGGGATGCTCCAGCCCGATGCGGATGAGCTGCACCAGATCTTCCGGGTGCAGGAAGATGGACATGCGGCGCTTGTCGGCCGGCTTGTCGGCGAAATTGCCGATGCGCAAGCAGGTGACGCTCAGGCCGTGTTTGTCGGCATACAGGGCGCCGAGCGCCTCGCCGAAGCACTTGGAGACGCCGTAGCGCGAGTCCGGCCGGACGGTGACATTGACGCCGATCTTCTGATCGCGCGGGTACATGCCGACGGCGTGGTTCGAGGTGGCGAAGATCACGCGCTTGACGTTCGCGCGGTAGGCGGCCTCGAACAGATTGTAGCAGCCGATGATGTTGGCTTGCAGGATCGTCTCCCACGGCCCTTCGACCGAGAAGCCGCCGAGATGGACGATGCCATCGACACCGGCCACGATCTTCTCCACCTGCGCCATGTCTGCGAGATCGGCGGTCACGAACTCGGCGCCGGCGGCGAGGTCGTCCGGCTTGCGCAGGTCGCTCCAGCGGATGTCGTTATAAATGGCCGGCAGCATCTGGCGCAGGCGTGTGCCGACACCGCCGGCGGCTCCGGTGACGAGAAGTTTCATGTTTAGTCTCTTCCCAGTTTGACTTTTCTTTCGTCATGCCCGGCCTTGTGCCGGGCATCCACGCCTTTCTTTCTTGAGAAGGAAGACGTGGATGGCCGGGACAAGCCCGGCCATGACGGAGATTGACCGATCTGCCGCGGCAGCAGCCGCGAACTACTTGATCCCCAACTCCGTCGCCAGCTTCTGATGCCGGTCGCGGCTGGCGCCGAGATGCGCGTGCATCGCGGCGCGCGCTTTCGGCACATCGCGGGTTCGGATCGCGGACAGAATCTTGGCGTGCTCGCGTTGAAATAGAGTGAGGTTGTTGCGGCGGAGCAGCGGCGCGCTGCGGCCCCACACGGTCTGGCGCGGAATGACGACGCTGCCGAGATATTCGAGGAAGCCCTTGAACTGCGGATTGTTCGTGGCCTCGGCAATCTCGCAGTGGAAGGCGAAGTCCTGATCGACGGCATTGTCGCCGGCGTCGATGGCGGCCTGGATGGTTTCGAAACGCTCGGTGATCTTCCGGATCTGGGCCGGGGTGGCGCGCTCGGCCGCAAGCCCGGCAGCCTCGACCTCGATGCCGGTGCGCAATTCCATGACGTTGAGCACGTCGCGCAGTGAGGAATGCTCGTCGAATTCCACACGGAAGGGCCGGCGAACCTTCTCGGCAACGAAGGTGCCGATGCCCTGTCGGCTCACCACCAGCTTGTCGGCGCGCAAAGCCGCAACCGCCTCGCGGATCACGGTGCGCGAAACGCCTGTGGCGGCGATCATTTCCTGTTCGGTGGGCAGGCGCGAACCCGGCAGCAGCTTGCCGCTCATGATGTCCGCGGTAAGCCGCGCCACGATCTCGGCGGTCAGGCCGCGGGGCGCCTCGATCGGCTTGAGAAGGGAAAGATTTTTATTCAACCCGGCAGTCCACCATCTTGACCAGGGCCGGCTGCTCCGGTCATCATATGACCTGATGAATAGCACGGGTGGTGTGGCCGATCAATCGGCGCGGTCACGGGAGGCTATTCGCGCAAGAACGAATTTCATAGGGAGGACTTTCATCGTGACAAATCGCAGGACGATTCTGACCGCGGGCTTGATCGCCGCCGCGGTAACGCTCGCTGGCCCCGCGCTCGCCCAGAAGACGGTGCTGAAGGCCGCCGACGTTCACCCGCTCGGCTATCCGACCGTTGAAGCGGTCGTGCAGATGGGCAAGAAGCTCGAGCAGGCCACCAACGGCCGTCTGTCGATCCAGATGTATCCGTCGATGCAGCTCGGCGGCGAAAAGGAAATGATCGAGCAGGCGCAGATCGGCGCGCTGCAGATCGCCCGCGTCAGCGTCGGCCCGGTCGGCTCCGTCGTCGACAACCTCAACGTCTTCAACCTGCCTTTCGTGTTCCGCAACACCGCCCACATGCGCGCCGTGATCGACGGACCGATCGGCGAGCGTCTGCTCAAGGAAATCACCGACAATCCGAAGTCGGGCCTCATCGGGCTTGCCTGGATGGATAGCGGCGCGCGCTCCTTCTACAACAAATCGAAGGACATCAAGACGGTCGAAGACCTCAAGGGTCTGAAGTTCCGCATGATGGGCAACCCGATCTTCGTCGACACCGCCAACGCGCTCGGCGCCAACGGCGTCGCCATGGGCATGGATCAGGTGATGAACGCGCTGCAGACCGGCGTGGTCGACGGCGCGGAAAACAACCCGCCGAGCTACGACTCGTTCGGCCACGTTCCGGTCGCCAAGCACTATTCGCTGACCGAACACCTCATCATTCCGGAAATCCTGGTGTTCTCGAAGCGGGCTTTCGACGGCATGTCGAAGGAAGATCAGGCGCTGATCATGAAGTTCGGCAAGGAAACCCAGCTCGAGCAGCGCAAGCTGTGGGACGAGCGCACCAAGGCCGCGATGGACAAGATCAAGGCCGCGGGCGTGAACGTCATCACCATCACCGACAAGAAGCCCTTCCAGGACGCGGTGAAGCCGGTCTGGGACAAGTACGGCGCCAAGTACGCCGACCTCGTCAAGCAGATCCAGGACACCAAGTGATCTGATGCGATTGCGAAAGCCGGCGCGGGTGTCAAGCCCGCGCCGGTCTTGCATCCGGGATAGACAGTTCGGGGACGGGAAGCCATGAAGGCTGCATATGCCAGGGCAATGGAAGCCCTGTATCTTCTTTGTGCGATCGTTGCAGGCTCCTGCCTCGTCATCGTGACTCTGATCATCCCTTACGGGGTGTTCACGCGCTACGTTTTGAACAGTGCTTCGTCCTGGCCCGAGCCGCTGGCGGTTCTGCTGGTCGTGCTCTTCACCTTCATCGCCGGCGCGGCATGCTATCGCGCCAGCGTCCACATCGCGGTGACGATGGTGGTCGACGCGTTGCCGACGCCGCAGGCGAAGATCGCGCGCTATGCCCGCGATGCCGTCATGGCAGCCATCAGCCTGTTCGCCGTCATCTGGGGCCTCAAGCTCGTGGATGTGACCTGGGGCAACACCATCGGCGAGTTTCCCTTCCTCTCGGTCGGCGTCACCTATCTGCCGATTCCGATCGGCGGCTTCATCACCCTGCTCTTCATCATCGAACAGGTCTGGATCGGGCCGCCGGGCGAGGACTCGCTCGTTCATCGCGAACCCGTCAGCGCCGACTGAGCTTTAGGAGAGCACCGTGGAAGCCCTTGTTCTGCTCGGCAGCCTTTTCGTTCTCATCGCCATAGGTGTGCCGGTCGCCTATGCGCTCGGCGCCGCCGCCATCGTCGGCGCGTTCTGGATCGACATCCCGCTCGAAGCGGTGATGCTGAAAATCTCGGACGGCATCAGTAAGTTCTCGCTGCTGGCCATTCCGTTCTTCGTGCTGGCCGGCGCCATCATGGCGGAAGGCGGCATGGCGCGGCGCCTGATCGCCTTTGCCAGCGTTTTCGTCGGCTTCATCCGCGGCGGCCTGGCGCTGGTCAATATCTGCGCCTCCAGCCTGTTCGGCTGCATCTCCGGCTCGTCGGTCGCCGACACCTCGTCGATCGGCTCGGTGATGATTCCGCAGATGGAGAAGGCCGGCTATTCGCGCGTCTTCGCCACCAACGTGACGATCTGTGGCTCGGTGCAGGCGATCCTCATTCCGCCGAGTCACAACGCGGTGATCTATTCGCTCGCGGTCGGCGGTTCGGTGTCGATCGGCCACCTGCTGGTCGCCGGCTTCTTCCCCGGTCTGCTGCTCGGCCTGTCGCTCGCGACCCTCGTGCTGATCATGGCCTACAAGAACGACTACCCCAAAGGCGAGGTGGTGCCGTTCCGCCAGGCCGTGAAGTACGCGGTCGAGGCGATGTGGGGCCTCGTCACCATGATCATCATCACCGGCGGCATTCTCGGCGGTATCTTCACCGCCACCGAGGCGGCGGCGGTGGCCTGCGTCTGGGCATTCTTCGTGACCATGTTCATCTACCGCGACTACCGCTGGCGGGACCTGCATTTGCTGGTGCACCGCACGATGAAGACGGTCGGCCTCGTCATGATGCTGATCGCCTTCGCCTCGAGCTTCGGCTACATCATGGCGCTGGCGCAGTTGCCGGCGAAGGTGACGACGTTCTTCCTCACCATCTCCGACAACAAATACGTCATCCTGTTCCTGATCAACATCCTGCTGCTGTGTCTCGGCACGTTGATGGACATGGCGCCGCTGATCCTGATCTGCACGCCGATCCTGTTGCCGGTCGTCACCAGTTTCGGCGTCGATCCGGTGCATTTCGGCATCATCATGCTGGTCAATCTCGGCATCGGCCTGGTGACGCCGCCGGTGGGATCGGTGTTATTCGTCGGCTGCGCGGTGGCCAAGTTATCCATCGAGCAGGTGACGCGGAAGATCTGGCCGTTCTACATCGCCATGTTCATCACGCTGATGCTGGTGACCTACATCCCGGCGATCTCGACCTGGCTACCGCGCGCGCTGCTGGATTAGCGAACGCGCGCGTCGGCTCGCACATCGAGAGGCCGGGGTTCGCCCCGGCCTTTTTCGTTCGGTGTGTTGCCAAGCCGCGCCGCCGGCCACCTGTAACATCGCGGTAAAATCGAACGAAGCGTCCCGCCGTCAGCTTGACGGTAGACGTCGCCTATTCATCATATGACCTGACAAGTACGGCTGTGCGCCTGTGAAGCGGCGCGCCGTCACACAAATACGTCGGGGGGCGAATGAGGGCGCAGTATTTCCGCCTGATGGACGCGGTCCATCGTGGCTGTCTCATCGTGGCAGGCGGCTGCCTGCTCATCATCACACTGATCATCCCCTACGGCGTATTCACCCGCTACGTACTCAACAGCGCAGCGTCGTGGCCCGAGCCGCTGGCGACGCTGCTGATGATCGTGATGTCGTTCGTCGCGGCGGTCGTCTGCTATCGCGAGTATCTGCATATCGGCGTCGGCGTGCTGCCGGCTTTCCTCAACGAGCCGTACAAGACGTATCTCGGCTGGTTGCTCGAATCGCTGATGATGCTGACCAGCGTCTTCATGCTGTGGTGGGGCCTGCGGCTGGTCGCCACGACTTACAACCAGATCATCCCGGAATTCCCGATCCTCTCGGTCGGCGTCAGCTATCTGCCGGTGCCGCTCGGCGGCGGCCTGACCGTGTTGTTCATCATCGAGCGCATGATGAAGGGCGAGTTCTTCCAGGAAGCTGACGCCGAGACGGTCAGCACGCTGACGACCGAGTAAGGGGCGGCTGACATGGATATCCTCATTCTCATTGGCGGCTTCACGGTCGTCTGTCTGCTCGGCATGCCGGTCGCCTATGCGCTGGGCATCGCCTCGATCGCCGCGGCGCTCTACACCGACATTCCGCTCGAGGCGGTGATGCTGAAGGTGGCGGGCGGCATGAGCGGCTTCTCGCTGCTCGCCATTCCGTTCTTCGTGCTGGCCGGCGCCATCATGGCGGTCGGCGGCATGGCGACGCGTCTCGTCAACCTCGCCAAGGTGTTCGTCGGCGCCATTCGCGGCGGCCTCGCGCTCGTGAACATCGTCGCCTCGACCATGTTTGGCTGTCTGTCGGGTTCGTCGGTGGCCGATACCGCGGCGGTCGGCTCGGTGATGATCCCGCAGATGATCAAGGCCGGCTATCCGCGCCTGTTCGCAGTCAACGTCACCATCTCCGGCTCGCTGCAGCCGCTTCTCGTGCCGCCATCGCACAACATGGTGATCTATTCGATTGCGGCCGGCGGTACGGTGTCGGTCGGCGCCATGTTCATGGCCGGCATCATTCCCGCGCTGATGCTTGGCGCGTCGCTGGTCATCCTCGTGCTCTATGTCGCCAAGCGCGACAACTTCCCCAAGGGCGAGGCGATTCCGCTGCGCCAGGCCGGCAAGATCGCGCTCGACTCGATCTGGGGCCTGACCACCGTCGGCATCATTCTCGGCGGCATCACTTCGGGCGTGTTCACGCCGACGGAGTCCGGTGCGGTGGCCTGCGTGTGGGCCTTCTTCGTCACCATGTTCATCTACCGCGACATCACCTGGTCGGACCTGCCGATGCTGCTCGGGCGCGTGACGCGCACTGTCGGCATGGTGATGATCATGATCGGGTTCTCGATCTCGTTCGGCTACATGATGGCGATCCTGCGCATCCCCGCCATCGCGACCGAATTCTTCGTTCATATCTCCAGCGACAAATATATGTTCCTGCTGTGGATCAACATCCTGCTGCTGCTGCTCGGCACCTTCATGGATCTGGCGCCGATGCTGCTGATCTGCACGCCGATCTTCCTGCCGGTGCTGGGCACCTTCGGCATCGACCCGGTGCATTTCGGCATCATCATCATCCTCAACCTCGGCATCGGTCTTTTGACGCCGCCGGTCGGGCCGACAATGGTGGTGGGCTGCGCCATCGGTAAGGTATCGATGGAGGCGGTGGCCCGCAGCATCCTGATCTTCTACATCCCGATGGTGATCGTGCTGCTGCTCGTCACCTACATCCCGGAGCTGTCGCTCTGGCTGCCGAGGACGCTGGGGTATTGACGGCTCGGTTCGCGGCGGTCAGTTCGCCGCCGCGGCCAGTTCCTTGGAGCCGGCCGCCTGCGCGCCGCGCTGCATCTTGTTGTCGATATCGGCGATGAGATTGCCGACCACGCCGGTGCGCCGCGCCACCGGGTTGCGCTCGTAGCCGTTGCGCTGGAAGAAATTCGACGTCGGCACCTGGGCGCGAACGTCGGGCGGCATGGTGATCATGTCGAGCCCGGTGGAATCGCCGGTGAGGTTCATCAGCTCGAGTTCGGGCGCCGAAAGCGGCGTGCGATAGCCCTTCATGCGCGCGAATTGCACGGAGTTGAGAAGCTTCTGGGTTTGCACCACCGGGCCGATGTCGATGTCGAGCACGATGGCGTGGATGCCCATGCCGCCCGGCGTCGTCTTGGCAAGCTTGTCATATTCGCTCCACCGGCCGGGCACCGACTTGGAAAACGCGATCATGCGCTTGACCGCCTCGATCTTGCGGATCATCGCGCGCTTGGCCTCGCCCTGCAGCGTCTTCTCCTTGCGGCGTAGTGCGGCCAGCACGACGTCGGAATGCTCGGCCAGCATCGACACCGAATTGGTCGACAGCATCTGGTTGTAGCCGACCGCCGGCGAGATCGCCGTCGCGCGCTTGGGCGAGACGCCGGCCTGCGTGTCATAGGTGCCGTTGCCGCCGGTCTCGAAGGCATAGACGCCGACGATCTGTTCGCGCGTCAGGCCTGCGGCGAGGGCGTAGCGGGCATAAGCGCGCTTGAACTCGAGATCGTTCGCCGGCTGGTCGGGCACGAAACCGAATTGCGTTTTGGCGTGCCGCAGGAAGTCGGCGATCACCGGGATTGGCGGCGCCTCGCCGGGGCGGGGGCCCGGCGGCGCATTGGGATCGACCGGGCGCGGCGGCCCGGAATAGACCGGCGGCTGCTCCAGCACATAATCGTCGAGCAGGATCGTCTCGTTGGCGCGTCGCTTGGCGTTGCGGATGCGCCGCTTGTCGCTGATGGCATCCCAATAGGCCGATGCGGCCGCGTCGTAGGGGCGGTACGCCGCTTCCCAGGCTGCCAGCTTCGCCTCGTAGTCGCTGGCCACGGCGACGCCGGTACCTGTCGGCAGGCCCCCGGTGCAGGCCGGCAGCATGACGACGAACGGGGAGAGAAGGGCGGCGGTAACGAGGCGGCGCAGCATAGGTAGTCCCGGGTGATTCGCTTCTCATCCCACCCTGCGGCATTTGCCCGGCGTTTCAAGGCCGGATGTCGGGGTCCGGCGCGATCATTCGACGCGTTGGAACCGGGTTGAGCGCGCAAAAAAAACGCGCCGGCGAAGCGGCGCGTTCAGTCTTGGGGGAGGTTCAGTCAGTAGTCTCAGTCGTCACGTCAGTCGTCGTCGTCCAGTCATAAACTCTGTTCAGATCAGCGGATCAGCGTGCCTTCGCGCACGGTCATCACCACCGGCTGGCCGGCCTTGTAAACTTGCGGGCCCTTCGCAGTCATAACGTCCGCGCCGAGATTTAGTTGCGTCGCCGAAATGCCGACCACAGCGATGACCAGCGCGGCAAAAAGGCCAACCACAACGATCTTGAGGTGGGTGGTGCGATCGGCGGTGTACATCGACCAGTTCATCTCAATGCCCTCCACGTGCTCTGCCTGTCTGTGAGTGGCCCGGCCCGGCGAAAAGGTTCAAACTCCGTGTTCCATTAACGTAGGGACTGCCGAGCGGTTCCGCGCCGTCTTTCACGGAACGGTGAAAGGTCGTGATCGGCGGGCTTTTCTGGCGGCCGTGCGGCGCGATCGGGGCGTTCTGGCGATTGTTTATTCCGGCAGGCGGACAAAAGTCCGGAAGGCCGCGGCCATGAAAAAGCCCGGCACGAAGGCCGGGCGATTTCGTGAATCTCAGGCAGGGCGTTGGCGCGATCAGGCGTTCGCCGCGCGCTTGAGCGGATAGGCTTCGCTCTCGTACAGAGCCTTGATGTCCTGGTGGCTCAGACGAGCCTCGTTGATCTCGATATAGGCGCCGAGCAACTGCGCTTCCGGCAATTCCTCGACCGCGAAGCGGATGGCTTCCGACGCCTTGTCGAAGCGGCGGTAGCGAACCTTGCTTGCGACCTTGCGATTGCGCGACGGAAACAACTCCGCCGGCGCGGAAAAATCGATGGTCTTCATGATGTCTCCAGATCAGCCGAGCCCAAGCGGGCAAACCGGCGCGGATTTGAGCACTCTATATAGTCATAAAACTGCGGCAATCCAGTGGCCCGGACGACATAACAGAATGTCGGCGACTACCACAGGTGGCGTAGTTAATGCCTTGCGACTAAAGGGGTTATCCCGGATATAGTTTGCCACGGAACGAGGACAAGAACCATGCCCCATATCGCGGTTAAAATGTACGCCGGGCGCTCCGACGCCGACAAGGTGCGCCTCGCGGAGGCCCTGACGAAGGCCATGATGGAGACCCTGGGCTCCAGCGAGAAGTCGATTTCGGTCGGGATCGAGGACGTCAATCCTGAGGACTGGGGTTCGCAGGTCTACCGGCCCGACATCGCCGCCAAGCTCGATACCATCTTCAAGGCGCCGGGCTACGACCCGCCGGCATAGGGGCTCACCTCGACCGTTCTGACGTCCCGGCACACGTCGCAACGGAAGGTGCGCAGCTCCGGAAAGCTGCTCACCTTCGGATCGATCCGCACCAGCGTCATCTCGGCGCCGCAGCAGCACTGCGTGGACGCGTCGGAGGGGGTGTGGTCATGGCAAGTCATACCGCGAATATGACGATGCCCCGCCGATCGGCCATTCGGTGAAATTACCTAGTTGGGGCCAGGCCCACCGCCCACCCGCGCTTTACCGGCCCGGTGAAGGGAAACGGCCATCAGGAAGCCCAGCACGGCCCCGATTGCGCCGATCAGGTACACGCTGCCATAGCCGGAACGGTCGGCGACGAGACCGGCAATGGGGCCCGTGAGGCCATAGGCGATGTCCTGGAAAGCGGCGAAGCCGCCGAGGGCGGTGCCGCGCAGATGGGGTTCCACCAGCCGCATGACCTCGCGGCCCATGGCCGGGAACACCATGGAACAACCGAGCCCGGTCAGGAACGCGCCGGCGAGTGCGAAGCCCGGATGCGGCGCGGTCCAGATCAGGATCTGGCCGAAGATTTCGACGCCGAGCGAGACGATCGCCACCGGCACGCCGCCGAACCGATCGGGCAGATGGCCGAACAGAATGCGCACGAGCACGAAGCCACCGCCGAAAGCTGTGAGGCCGAGCCCGGCATAGGCCCAGTGCTGGTCGCGGAAGTACAACACGAAGAAGGCGCCGATGGCGGCAAAGCCGATGCCCTGCAGGCCGACGATCGCGCCGTGCCACCAGATGCGGCCAATGACGCTGAAGAAGGACGGCCGCTCGGCATCGGGATGCGCCGGCACGGCGGGCATGCGCCAGGTGATCAGCAGACCGAGGGCGGGCAGCACGGCGCTGATCGCCATGGCCGCGGCGAAGCCGAGCCGGTCGAGCAGGATAACGCCGATCGGTCCGCCGACCGCAAGCGCGCCGTACATCGCCGCGCCCATCAACGCCAGGACGCGCGAGGAACGGGCGGGCCCGACCATGCCGACGCCCCAGGACACGACGCTGACGGTCACGAGGCTTTCGCCGAGGCCGATGAGCAGGCGGCCGCCGAGCAGCACGCCGTAAGCCGCAAGTGGCGTCGCCGTCATCACGCCGGCGACCAGCGCGATCAGCGCTCCGGCAATGTAGAACAGCAGGCCGCGCCGCATCGCCAGATTGGCGCCGCGCCGGTCGCTGAAGCTGCCGGCGATGCCGCGCGAGGCGAGGGTGGAGACGAAGGCGATGCCGACACCGAGGCCGGCCCAGACATTGTCGTAGCCCAGTTGCGCAGTCACGAAGACCGGCACGATGGGCAGCGGCATGGCGATGCAGAGATAGGAGAGGAAGAGTACGGCGGTGAGCAGGATCAGGCGGCGGTCGGCCGGATCGCTTGTCGAGGAGGAAGTCATGGCAGTCCCTTTAAGGTGCTCTTCGCCGATCGGGCTGCGCCGCGAACAAAAAACGCAATCCAACCGGCGACGGTCGTTGCGACCGAGAGCGGTTGATTGCGTTGGTTCACGTTGAACGCTTACGGCCGGTTGGGACCGGCGGCACCGGGCGCTGTTGAGGCGCCCGTCGAATGTCTAGTTCAAGAAGCAAATCGGTGCAAGGCGATGCGGTTGGCGAAAGGCTAACGAATGATCATGGTCGAGTACGTCGTGCGGACGGTCACGGGCGGATCGAAACCGTAACCGCGGCATTCGTCGAGCACGGCGCGCATGCTGACGTATCTCATCCCCGATTGCTCGTAGGTCCCGTCGGTCTGGAAAGTGCCTGTGATGACGTTGATCTTTCTTTGGCCGAAAATATTGTTCGCCGCCAGAACGTGGCACACGAAGATCGTGCCGTCGTCCTTGCGACCCGCGCGTAGCCATGCGATCTCGGCGCGCGGCGCAATCTCTTTCAGTTTGGTCAATTGTTGATCGTTGAGTTTGACCTCCGTCACTTTGGCGACGGGGACACGATAAGTTTCCTTGAACCCTCCCGTCGCGCATCCAGAGGTCGTCGCGGCGAGGATCAACACCAACGCAAGTCGGATCATCGGAAGATGCCTGTTCGTTGTGCGAATAAAATACGGGATTAAACCGTAATTAATCCAAGAATAGCGGCATCTTGTTTGATGCAACCTTATTTTGCCGCAGGTCGCCGATCGCGTAAATTGTGAACCAGCCCGGGCTTCGCGGTATCCATACTTTTTTTTAAATACTTCCCACCGTCTTCAACCGGGCCCGCGGGTGGATTTCCGACTGGGACATGACCGGCGTCTGCGCGCGGAAACGCTCCACGATGCCGCGCACGAAGGGACGGATGCCGGACGAGGTGACGAGGACCGGCGCTTCGCCTTCGCGCGCCGCGGCTTCATAGCCCTGGCGCACGAGGGTGATGAACTCGGTCAGCTTCGAGGGCTGCATGGCGAGCTGGCGATCGTCGCCCTGGCCGACCAGCGATTCCGCGAAAGCCTGCTCCCACTTCGCCGACAGCGCGATCAGCGGCAGATAGCCCGACGGGTTGGCGTATTGCGCGCACAGCTGGCGTGCCAGGCGCATGCGCACATGCTCGGTGAGCATCGTCGGGCTGCGCGTCGAGGCCAGCCCTTCGGCGATGCCTTCGAGAATGGTCGACAGATCGCGAATCGAAACGCGTTCGGCGAGCAGCATCTGCAGAACGCGCTGGATGCCCGAGGTGGTGATGAGCGCCGGCGTAATTTCCTTGAGCAGTTCGCCCTGTTCCTTCGGTAGTTCCTTGAGCAGTTTCTGCACTTCGCCGTAGGACAACAGCTCCGCCATGTTGCCCTTGAGCAGCTCGGTGAGATGCGTCGACAGCACGGTGGCGGCATCGACCACCGTGTAGCCCTGCATCGCCGCTTCGTCCTTGATCGCGGCATCGACCCAGGTCGCGGGCAGGCCGAAGGTCGGCTCGGTGGTGTGGTTGCCGGGCAGCCGCACCTGACCGCCCGCGGGGTCCATGACCATGTACTGGCCGGCCCAGACACGGCCCGAGCCAGCATCCACTTCCTTGATCTTGATGACGTAGCTGTTGGCGTCGAGATGGACGTTGTCGAGTATGCGCACCGCCGGCATCACGAAGCCCATTTCGCCGGCGAGCGAGCGGCGCAGCGCCTTGATCTGCTCGGTCAGGCGGTCGGTGCCGTCCGGCGCATTGACCAGCGGCAACAGCGCGTAGCCCAGTTCGACCTTGAGATCGTCGATCTTGAGCGCGGTCGAGATCGGCTCTTCCGCCACCTGGGCCGCCGCCTGCGCCTCCGTCTGCTGCTTGCCGGCCGCGCGCGCCGCCATGTCCTTGGTGCGCTTCGCGGTCAGGGTGGCGAGGCCGATGGCGCCGCCGCCAAGGATGACGAATGGCAGGAAGGGAATGCCCGGCAGCAAGGCCATGCACACCATCACTGCACCCGACATGCCGAGGGCTTTCGGGTAACCGGACAGCTGGGTCATCAGTGCCTTGTCGGCGGCGCCGGTGACGCCGGCCTTCGACACCAGGAGGCCCGCTGCGGTGGAGACGACCAGCGCCGGGATCTGGCTGACAAGGCCGTCGCCGACGGTGAGCAACGTGTAGGTCTGCGCGGCATCGGCGAAGGGCAAGCCCTGCTGGGCAATGCCGATGATCATGCCGCCGATGACGTTGATGAAAACGATGAGAAGGCCGGCGATGGCGTCGCCGCGCACGAATTTCGAGGCGCCGTCCATGGCGCCGAAGAAGCCGCCTTCGTCCTCGAGATCCTTGCGGCGGCGGCGGGCTTCGGTCTCGTCGATCAGGCCGGCGGACAGATCGGCGTCGATCGCCATCTGCTTGCCCGGCATGGCGTCGAGGTGGAAGCGCGCGGCGACTTCGGCGATGCGGCCCGAACCCTTGGTGATGACGACGAAGTTCACGATCACCAGGATCGCGAAGACGATGATGCCGATGACGAAATTGCCGCCCATCACGAAGTTGCCGAAGGCCTGAATGACGTGACCGGCGGCGTCGGTGCCTTCGTGACCGTGCGACAGGATCAGGCGCGTCGAGGCCAGGTTGAGCGACAGGCGCAGCATCGTCGTCACGAGCAGCACGGTCGGGAAGGCGGAGAACTCCAGCGGCGCATGGATGAACAGCGCCGTCATGAGAATGAGCACCGACAGGATGATCGAGACGGCGAGAAGGGCGTCGAGCAGCACCGCGGGTAGCGGCAGGATCAGCACGACCAGGATGACGAGAACGCCGATCGCCAGGCCGAGATCGCTGCGCCGGATGCTGTTGCCGATATCGCCGAGGCTGGGGAAACGCGAGGCGCTCGAGGCGGGAGGCGCGGCGGTGGTGTCGGTCATGCTGGGCGGGTGCTCGGGTGGCCGGACGGCGAAAACGCGGCTGCCGGCGAACAAGCGCCGGCGACCCGGCAAAGATTGCCCAGTTTATGGTTAGCGAGTGGTTAACGGGGGTAAAGGACTAGGGCGGCCTAGCCGCCGGCGGCGCAGAGCAGATGCATCTCGCCGCAGGCCGGACAGCGCCGGCGCAGCGCCGGATTCGCCTTCAAAGAGGCCAGGATTGGCTCTTCGGTCACCAGGACGAACGAGGCATTCACCGGGCAGCGATAACGCATGGCGCCGGTGGAGCGCTCTTCAGTCGCGGCCTCCAGCAGCGGGCCGGCGCTGGCGTGAAACACGGACGGGTGAAAATGGGCCGTTCGGCTGAAATCGTCGGGTCGCATGGCGGCTCTATCCCTGTTGTGCGGTGCAAACGCGCCAGAGTGCCGCAGCGTTCCCGGCATAGGTGCCCTAATTGCAGCCATGCCCAGAATTCATGCAGCGCAGCTCACGCAGGAAGGGGTGGCAGCGCATGGCGGCCGTCGGTTGCCAGCGGCAGGGGCAGGACGCGGCTTACCGCGGCCAGGTCGAGCACGCCGTAAAGATGCGGGAACAGCGCCCCGCCGCGCGAGGGTTCCCATTTCAGCGCGTCGCCGAGACGGTCGGCATCGATTTCGACGAGCATGAGGTCCGCCTGACCGGAAAAATGTTTCGCCAATGTCTCTTCGACCTGCGTCGCGGTGGAGAAGTGAATGTAGCCATCGGCGAAATCGACCGGCGCGCCGCGGAACACGCGCGCGCGCTCGGCTTCGGCCCACAGCGCCGCGGTACATATTTTGTAGATGAACATTACAAACAACCTCGAATGGCGGACATCGTGTCAGAATCTTGCGGTCAAGCGCGGGATAACGAACGGTGTTATCCATTCGTATCCTTGAATGGGTCACCTTTTGCCTTTACCTGCAGCCGCAGGAAAGGGACGTGATGCAAGATATCGAACACTATCTCATCGAAAAGGCGGATGAGTGCGCCAGGCTGGCGCGCGCCGGGCGGGATGTGGCCGACAGTCTTGAAGCCATGGGCAACGACCTCATGGCCAAGGCGGTCGAGATCAATACCGCACGCCAACGCCACACCAAGGATGAAAGGATTGCCCGGGCCGCCAAGCGCTAGCCTGAAGCTGATGCCTGCCATCGGATGTGCAAAAAGCCCGGCCTGGTCGCCGGGCTTTTTGTTTGTCCTTCGCGCGGCTATTCGCTTGATTTACATCAAGCCGCCTTCTGCGCCTCGCACATGCGCTCGACCGCGCTCGGCTCGCCGACGATCAGTTCGCACTTCCAGTAGCGCAAATCCGGCGTCTCCTTGGTCGGCACAAACTTTTCCATCGGCACCCAGTCGTCGCCCTGGCGCCGGCGCGCGATGCCGCCGCCGGCGAAGATCAGCGCAAGACCCCCGGCGACATCCCAGATATTTGGCGTGGCAAAGCGCGCGGCCTGCATCAGGCCGGCGGCAACCATGGCGCATTCCAGCGCCGCCGAGCCGGTCTTGCGCGTCTCCCAGAAGCCGTCGCTCACCGTCGCCACCGGCACGCCGACCAGGCGACGTCGCACGGCGGGATTGACCTTCGGCGTCACGTCGGCGCCGTCGAAGCGCACCTTGCCGCCGCGCGTGCAGTGATAGACGCCGGCGCGCAATGCATGGCTGATCGGGCACCACAGCGCGCCGACCACCGGCGCGCCCTTGTACAGCACGCCGATCGAGGCCGAGAACAGCGGGAAGCCGTTGACGAAATTGGCCGTGCCGTCGATCGGATCGACCGACCAGATGAAGTCGCTGTCGCGGCTCGGCCGCTCCTTCATCTCCTCGCCGATGATGTCGTGATCGGGGAAATGCTCGGCGAGGCGCTCGCGCATCAGGCGTTCGACCTTGTCATCGACCTCCGACACCGGGTCGCGCCACTCGTCTTCCTTGACGGCTGTCTTGTATTTGACCGCGAGCAGGCCGCCCATCGCCTTGGCGATCTCGGCGCCGGCAATGCCGGCGAGTTCGATGGCCAGCCGCTCGATGTCGTGCAGCAGATCGCGCGAGAGGCCGTCGATGGCAGGCGCCGCCGCGCCCGCCGCTTTGGCTTTTGCCTTGCTCGCCGCGGTCATGACGCGGCAGCCTTCTTCTCCGGCGTCTTCTGTACGGGATGCTTCATCGGGATGACGACGTTGAGCGGCGTTTCCTCGCAGATGATGTCGATGCTGTGCTTGCCGCCGGTGGCCTCGTAGGATTCGTCATCGAGCCGTGTCGGCGCGTCGCGGAACGTGACTTCGACCTTGGTGCCCTTGCGGTAGGTCACCGGCGGCTCGTCCTCCTGCGGCGCTTCGAGCCATTTCATCAGCGCCTTTCGCTCATCCGTCTCGAACAGGACGACGTCGAGCTTGTCATCGCTGACATCCGCCTTCGCGGCGATCGGCAGGCCGGGGCCGGTGAAGGCGATGTTGCAGATCTCGATGCCGAGCAGTTCCAGCTCCTGCTTCTTTTCGCCGATGGTCAGCGTGACCTCGATCGGCTTGGCGCGCTTGAGCGCCTTCTGCAGCAATTCGCGGCCCTGCTGCAGATTGCGGGCGCCTTCCGGCTTCTTGCCTTTTTTGGCATCGAGCAGGAACTGCGGGAAGACACCGACGCCATAGGCTTCCAGAAACAGGCTGGTACCCCAGTGGCCGGTGACCGAGCCGAGCGACACCGGGCAGGTATGGTCGGCGTCCCACATCTCGACCAGTTCCTGCGGCGTGCCGGCGATGCCGAGGGACCGGGCAAAGTTATTGGCGGTGCCGAGCGGAAGCAGGGCGACCGGAACGCTCCGGTCGGGAATTTGCGTGAGCACCGTGGCGATGGTGCCGTCGCCGCCGGCGGCGACGATGAGATCGACCGATTTGTCGAAGGCGGCGACGAATTTCTCGTCTTTCACCGACGCATAGCGGACGTCATGCCCGGCAAGCTTGAGCGCGGCCTCGAGGCTTTCGCGGTCGTGGCCTTTGTTGCCGGCATTGGGGTTGTGGCAGAGCAGGACTTTCATGCCCCGCTTAACCGCGCGGGGTGGGGGAGAGTTCCACCACGGCACCATGCAAAACGGCCGGTGGGGTAAACCACCGGCCGTTTTGTCATTCGCGATGTGGCGCTTACGCCGCGCCCTTCATTTCGCCGCCATGGGGCGGCGGGATTGGCGCACCGTCAGCCGAGTATTCATTGAGCTTGTTGCGCAAGGTGCGGATCGAGATGCCCAGAATATTGGCGGCATGGGTCCGGTTGCCGAGGCAGTGGCGCAGCGTTTCGAGGATGAGATCGCGCTCGACTTCGGCCACGGTGCGGCCAACCAGGTTGCGGGTGACCTGCTCGGCGGCGAGCGCCGCCTGTTCGGCAACGCCGGTGCCGCGTGAGGAGTCGAGCCGCGCCCCGTCGGGCGACAGGATGCCGTCGACGCCGATCTCCACGCCGGTCGACAGAATGACGGCGCGATGCAGCGTGTTCTCGAGCTCGCGCACATTGCCCGGCCAGCGATTGACGCTGAGCGCACGCCGCGCATCGGACGACAGCGGCCGCACCGGCAGGCCATTGGCCTCGGAGTATTTCTTGACGAAATAGGTGGCGAGTTCGGAGATGTCGCCCGGACGGTCGCGCAGCGCCGGGATTTTCAGGTTCACGACATTGAGGCGGAACATCAGATCTTCGCGGAAGGTGCCGGCGCGCACCGCTTCAGACAGGTTGCGGTTCGAGGTGGCGATGATGCGGATATCCACCGGTACCGGCTTGCCGCCGCCGACGCGGTCGATGACGCGTTCCTGGATGGCGCGCAGCAGCTTGGCCTGCAGGCGGACGTCCATTTCCGAGATTTCGTCGAGCAGCAGCGTGCCGCCATTGGCCTCTTCGAACTTGCCGATGCGCCGGGCCATCGCGCCGGTGAAGGCGCCTTTCTCGTGACCGAACAGTTCGGACTCCAGCAAGTGCTCCGGGATGGCGGCGCAGTTGACCGAGATGAACGGCTTCTTGGCGCGCTGCGAGCGCGAATGAACGAAGCGGGCGAGCACTTCCTTGCCGGTGCCGCTTTCGCCGGTGATCAACACCGACGCTTCAGACGCCGCCACCTGCTGCGCCAGCTTCACCACCGAGGCCATCGCCTCGTCGCGATAGATCATGTCGCGGTTGTCAAGCGTCACGGCGGCGAGAACGGCGGCGATCAGATCCGGATCGGGCGGCAGCGGGATGTATTCTTTGGCGCCGGCATGGATGGCGCGCACCGCGGCGCGGGCATCGTTGGTGACGCCGCAGGCCACGATCGGCACATGGATGCGCTCGGCCTCCAGCTTCTCGACCAGGTCGCGGATGTCGATCGCGACATCGACCATCAGCAGGTCGGCGCCGCGCCCGGAGCGCAGCACGGCGAGGCCCTGATCGATGGAGTCGGCGTGAGTGACCGAAGCGCCCTTGTCCATCGCGATCTTGCTGGCGATGGTGAGCTGGCCGCCGAGGGTGCCGATGATGAGTAGCCGCATGGCATTCGTCCTTAATATGCGGGTTGCCGCGCTTTAAAGCGCGCCGCGCTGCTTCAGTTCTTGTCCGCCTTGATAATTTCCGTCATGGTCACGCCGAGTTTTTCCTCGACCAACACGACTTCGCCGCGCGCCACCAGGCGGTTATTCACGTAGATATCGATCGCTTCGCCGACCTTGCGATCGAGTTCGAGCACGGCGCCGGGCCCGAGCTTCAGCAGATCGCCGACTTCCATGCGCGTGCGGCCGAGCACGGCCGAGACCTGCACCGGAACGTCGAACACCGCTTCGAGATCGGCGGCGCCGCGATGCACCGAATCCTCGGCGCTCGGGGCCAGCGGGCCGGCTTCGACTATTTCAGGCGAGCCGCCTTCCAGGTCCGGGAGCGGTACTTTGCTGTCATTGTCACTCATGGTCTGTCTCCGAACACTTCCTGTTTAGTTCGTCGGCGCGATGCGCGCCGCGATGTAGCGCTGCACCGCTTCGTCGATAACCTTCATCGTCGCTTCGCGATCGCGCACGACGCCGCCTTCGGCCCACTCAATGCGGCAATCGCCGGGCCCGAGCTTTGCGTCCGCCATCACGTCGATGCGACCATCGAAGCCGCGCGTGCGCGCGATCTCTTCGAGCTTGTGCTTGGCGATGTCGTAGATGTCCTGGCCGATATGGATCGATATCTGCGGCGTGGCGATGAGCTGGCGGAAACAGTCGGTGGCCAGGACCTCGATCTCGGCGAAAGGTTCGCGGGTGATGAGTTCGGGCACCAGCTTGCTCGCGACCGAAAAGGCGACCTGGACCGCCTCGCTTTCGAGGCGAGCTTCGATGTCCTTGAGTTGGGCGTTGAGCCGCGTCGCCTGGTCGGCCAGCGAGGTGAGCGCCTTGGCGATCCGCTCGTTCTGTTCGGTCCGCGCTTGGTGCTGGCCCGCCTCGAAGCCGCGCCGATGCGCCAGCGACTCCGCATCGACGCGCCGCCGCTCGGCCTCGACCAGGGTAATGGTCGGCTTTTCGCCGGTGGCGAAGTCCTCGTCGAACAGGAATTTGGCGGCAGCAGCCATTTATCGAAGTCCTTAATACACCAGTTCGTCGTCGCCGCCGCGGCTCTTGGCGATCAGGATTTCCCCCTTGGCCGCGAGATCCTTGGCGATATTCACGAGCAGAGTCTGCGCCTCGTCGACGTCGCGCAGGCGCACCGCGCCCATTGCCTGCATGTCGTCGACCAGCATCTTGGCGGCGCGCGACGACATGTTCTTGAAGAAGAATTCGCGCACGTTTTCGGCGGCGCCCTTGAGGGCGACGGCAAGCTTGTCCTTGTCGATCGAGCGCATCAGCGTCTGCGCCGAGCCGGAATCGAGCTTGATCAGGTCGTCGAAGGTGAACATCAGCGCCTTGATGCGCTCGGCGGCGTCCCGATTGTCGTCTTCGAGCGCGGTGAGGAAGCGCGTTTCGGTCTGGCGGTCGAAGTTGTTGAAGATCTCGGCCATCACCTCGTGCGCGTCGCGGCGGCGGGTCTGCGAGATGTTGGACATGAATTCGGTGCGCAAGGTTTGTTCGACGCGCTCGATGACTTCCTTCTGCACCGCTTCCATCTTGAGCATGCGGTTGACGCAGTCGAGCGCCATTTCTTCCGGCAGGATGCCGAGCACGCGCGCGGCGTGCTCGGGCCGCAGCTTCGAAAGCACTACGGCGACGGTCTGCGGGTATTCGTTCTTGAGATAGTTCGCCAGCACCTCTTCCTGAACGTTGGCGAGCTTTTCCCACATGTTGCGGCCGGCGGGGCCGCGGATTTCGTCCATGATGCCGGCGATGCGGTCCTTCGGCAGGAACTGCGCCAGCAGGCGTTCGGTGGCGTCATAGTTGCCGAGCAGCGCGCCGGAGGCCGACAGCCGGCCGACGAATTCCAGCATCAGCTGCTCGACCTGTTCGGCGTCGACGGTGCCGAGCGACGACATCACGATGGAGATTTCGCGCAGTTCGTCGTCGTCGAGCAGCGAGAAGATCTTGCCGCCGTATTGCTCGCCGAGCGCCAGCATCAGTACGGCGGCGCGCTCCGGGCCGGACAGCTTGCGCATGGTCTTGTTCTGCGGCCGGCTGGCGAGCTCCGCCATCAGGCCACCGATATCGTCGCGCATCGCGTCGACGTCTTTGGGCTGCGTCTTGGCCATCAGGCGGCGTCCTCATGCAGCCAGCTGCGAATGATCGACACCGCCTCATGAGGGTTTTTTTCAGCGAGCTCCCCCACCTTTTGCACCGACTGCGCGTGCACCTGGCCCTGCACCTTGGCGACGTCGATCATCGCCGACGTGCGGTTGGAGATCGCGACCTGCTCTTCGGAATTGACGATGGCGATGTTGGTGCCGCTCTTGTCGGTGATGGAGGAGATCGGATTGCCGTCGGGGCCGATCTCGATCGATCCGGGCACGAGGGAGGGGCCGCCCAGCGCGCCGGCGACGCCCGCCATGCCGGCGAGGCGCGCCTTCTCGGCGGCGTCGGGGGCGATGACGCGGCGCACCAGCGGGCGCACCACCATCAGCAGCACGATGAAGCCGAGCAGCGCCATCACGCCCTTCTCGGCCATGCCCATGATGTCGTCCTTGGAGAAGGCCAGATACTTCATCCAGCCGGCATCCTCGCCGACCGGGATCGCGGTGGACTCGGCAAAGCGCAGGTTGACGACCTCGACCTGGTCGCCGCGCTTGGCGTCGAAGCCGATCGCGGTGCGCACCAGCGCGGCGATGCGGTCGATCTCTTCCTTCGAGCGGGCTTCGTAGATCATCTCGCCCTTGTCGTTCCGGGTGTAGCGGCCATCGACCAGCACCGCCGCCGACAGGCGGTTGAGACGGCCGGCCTCGGTCACCTCGGTCTTGGTGATGCGCGAGATCTCGTAGTTGACGATTTCCTCGGTCTTGCGGCTCTGGTCGCGCGAGGTGGGGCTGTTATTGGTGCCGTCACGGTTGGCGCCGGGCAGTTCTCC
>DATMEX010000004.1:0-81671 GCA_035556455.1 Pseudolabrys sp. | reverse complement strand
GGCGCTCCATCGCGGTGTCGTTACGGCACGGGCCGCGCTTTCGGCGGCTGGGCCGCTTTCGCGGCTAGCACGCACCGTCAGCAAGCTCCTTGCGGGAGGTCCTTGTGCCTCCGGGCGGAGCCCCGTCGCCGCCCGAGCGCCCGGGATGCGTTTTCCCAGGCCCGCGGGCACCGCATCCTGCTCCCACTGAAACGACGCCTCATGACAGCGCCCCCGGCCGAAACAGGACGAGAGTGCTTATAGTCCTGCTAGGAATAATAGGCAAGGACTATTTTCTATGGCTTCGCCTGGCCTGTAGCCCGGGTGAAGCGAAGCGCAACCCGGGGAAAATCGCCGGCCTATTTTCTAGCCGCTTTATCCCTCCCCGACTTCGGGGAGGGTGGACGCGAGCGAATGCGAGCGGCCGGGTGGGGCCGGACGCCAGCACTGTTCCCCACCCGACCCGCCTTCGGCGGGCCACCCTCCCCTTTCAGGGGAGGGATAAGAAAGACAAACAAAAACCCCGCCGGGTGACCCGACGGGGCTTTGCATTCCGCAAGACAACGATCGATCAGATCGCTTCCTTGAGGTCCTTGGCGGCGCGGAAGGCGACCTTCTTCGACGCCTTGATCTTGATCGCTTCGCCGGTCGCCGGGTTGCGGCCCATGCGGGCGGCGCGCTTGCGAACCTGCAGGATGCCGAGGCCGGCGATCTTGACCCGCTCACCCTTCTTCAGGTGCTTGGTGATCATCGCGACCAGCTCGTCGAGCATCTCGACGCCCTGCTTCTTGGTGAGCTCGTGCTGCTCGGCCAGAGCGTAGGCGAGTTGTTTCAGGGTGACCGGCTTGGCAGCCTTCGGCTTCGCCGAGGCCGCGGGTTTCGTAGCCATAGATAAGCTCCTTAAAGCGCAAAATGCGCTGTTTGAAGCACTATGAGATTCGCCAGTTTTCGCAAGCGATTGGACCTGCCCGAGCCCGGATAATCACAGGAAGCTGCGTTTTAGGCCCTTGGATAGGGCATTTTCGACACAGCCAGGGCCGTCAGGCCCCGTGCCGCAGGGGTTTTTGGCGGTATGCCGGCCGCGAAAAAGCCGCCATCGGCCGGCGCGCGGCCGGCCGATTCGCCCGTTTGCGCTACCGGAAAAAGATCAAGGTGATCAGCACGAACAGCGGCAGCAGGATCGCCCCCGACCAGGCCATGTAGCCGAAGAAGCTCGGCATCTTGATGCCGCGTTCCTCGCAGATCGACTTGACCATGAAGTTCGGGGCGTTGCCGATATAGGTATTGGCGCCCATGAACACCGCGCCGGCCGAAATCGCCAGCAGGGTCTTGAACAAGGGGCCCATGAGGACATGAGGATCGCCGCCGGCGAGATTGAAGAACACCAGATAGGTCGGCGCATTGTCGAGGAAGCTCGATAGCGCGCCGGTCAGCCAGAAATAGGCAGCGTTGATCGGCTGGCCATCCGGCCCCGTGACAAAAGCCAGCAGCGGCGCCAGCGCGCCCTCGGCGCCGGCGCGCAGGATCGCCAGCGCCGGAATGATGGTGATGAAGATGCCGGCAAACAGGAAGGCAACCTCCTGGATCGGCGCCCAGGTAAAGGCATTCTCGATGCGGATGTTACGCCGCGTCGTGCGCCACGACAGCCAAGCCAGCGCCAGCAGCGCGACATCGCGGGTCAGGCCCTCGAGCGGAATGGCGTTGCCGAAGCCGACCGGAATGGAAACGCCGGGCTTCCACACGCCGCTGAGCAGCACCGCGCCGACGATGCCGGCGAGATAGATGATGTTGTGCAGCCCTTCGATCTTGATCTCGCGCTGAGGCGGGTGCGCGGAGCGGCGGTGATGCTCCTTGCGCCAGTAGTAAGTGTCGATGGCGAAGAACAGCGCCAGCAGGATCGCGGCCGACACCGCCATCGGCGGCAGCATGGCTTCCAGCGTCCAGAGGAAACTCACGCCCTTGAGGAAGCCGAGAAACAGCGGCGGATCGCCGAGCGGCGTCAAGGAGCCGCCGATATTGGCGACGAGGAAAATGAAGAAGACGAAGACGTGGACGTTCTTGTCGCGGTTCTTGTTGGCCACGATCAACGGCCGGATCAGCAGCATCGAGGCGCCGGTGGTGCCGACCATGCTGGCGGCGAAGGTGCCGATGGCGAGGATCGCCGTGTTGGTCGCCGGGTTGCCGGCGAGATTGCCGGCGACGCGGATGCCGCCGGAGACGACGAACAGCGAGAACAGGAGGATGATGAAGGGCAGATATTCAAGCGCGCCGGTGTGAACCAGCTCGGTGGCCGTGATCGGCACGCCGAACATGACCACGCAGGGAACGACGAAGGCCAGCGCCCAGAACGCCGCCACCTTGCCGAAGTTGTGTTCCCAGAAATGCTGGGCGAACAGCGGGAACAGCGCGATCGACAGCAGGATGCCGGCGAAAGGCAGCGCCCAGATGAGGCTGAGCTTCGAGCCGTCGAGATGGACGGTGTCGGCGGCGAGCGCCGGGCCGGTCAAAGTTGCGGCCAGCACCGCGGCCAGCGGCAGTGCGGAAAAGACGATCCGTTTCATGCATCCCCCCAAGATCGCGTATTTCTGCCCGCAATGGACGGAGGAGGCAAGATGGGGACGCGCGGCGGGTAACGCGGCTCGACACCCTCACCCGCATAGCTCGCCTATGGGGAGAGGGAAAGAAAGTGCACCCCGCAATGACGGGGTTTACTCAACCGCCTTGGAACGGCCGGCGCTTTCCTGGAGCAGGCGCAGATTGCTCAGCACATAAGGATTGCCCGGTTCGCGGCGCCGCGCCTCGTCGAGCTTGCGCATGGCGCGGGCATTGTCGCCGCGCAGCATGTAGGAATAGCCCTGGTTGTTCAGGATCTGGATCTTGGGACCGGCCAGCCCGATCGCCTGCGCATAAGCGCGGTCGGCGAGATCGAAGCGCTTGAGATGGTCGTAGGACGCGGCAAGGTCGAGCCAGGCCTCGGCATCGTTGGGATGCAGCTCGACGGCGCGGCGGAAATGTTTCTCGGCCATGCCGTAATTGGCGGCGCGGAAATAGGCCTTGCCGATGGACAGGTCGTCCGCGGGGTTGTCGCCGAGCAACTTGCCCTGCGGCGTCGGCTCGCCGAACGGCGCGGCCTCCTGCGGCGAGGCCGCGGCGAACGCATCGGCGCCGCCTTTATCGCCGGCGTCCGCAAACGAGTCGCCGACCGTATTGCAGCCCGCGAGCAAAAGGCCGACGCACGCCGCCAGCACGAGGCGGCCGAAAACCTGACGCATACAACCCCCGGATAGTCTTAATCCTTGCCATCAAGACTAGTTGACGCGAGTTAATGCTCCTGCCCGGCGGCCGCGCGAAATTGCCGACGATTTTTCATAATATTGTCCGGTCAGAAGTAACCGCCGGAAGACAATCGCACGATGACCGGCAACAGGATGACGACGAACAGCACCGGGAAGATGCAGACCATCATCGGCACCGACAACTTGGCCGGCAGCGCATAGGCTTTCTCTTCGGCTCTCGCCATGCGCTTGTGCCGCATGTCGTCGGAATAAACGCGCAGCGCATCGGTGATCGAGGAGCCGAGATCGATCGACTGGTTGATCAAGGTGGCAAAGGCGCGGGCTTCCTCCAGCGCCAGGCGGTCGGCGAAGCGCTCCAGCGCGTCCTTGAGATTGCGTCCGGCGCGGATTTCGAGATTGGTGATGTGAATGTTGGCGCTCAGCGAGGGATAGCTTTCGCCCATCTCGCGGCTGACGCGCTCCAGCGAGGCTTCCATCGACAGCCCGGCATTGGAGCAGACCACCAGCAGATCGAGAAAATCCGGAAAGCCGGCGCGGTGCTGCTCGGTGCGCGCGGCAATGCGCTTGTCGATATAGAGGCTGGGGCCGACATAGCCGGCGACGCCGCCGGCGATCACCGCCAGCCATTTCATCGTGCCCTGCAGCGGCGAAACCAGAGGCAGCACGAAATAGGCCGCGGCGGCGAGCAGCACCGCGAGCAAGGCGCGGCCGACGAAGAACAGCGCCACGCCGCGCGCATCGTAGATGCCGGCCTGGATCAGGCGGCGGCGCAG
Organism: Pseudolabrys sp.; assembly: GCA_035556455.1. Taxonomy (GTDB): domain Bacteria; phylum Pseudomonadota; class Alphaproteobacteria; order Rhizobiales; family Xanthobacteraceae; genus Pseudolabrys. Next base: position 77,623 of record DATMEX010000004.1, on the reverse strand, counting down.
CACGCGCGTCGCGTCCTCGTCGGCGGCGTAGTGCTTGTTGGTATAGTCGATGATGCGGTTCACCGCCCTGGCGCTGGAATGGCGCAAGGCGCGGCGCGAATTGCTGGGCGCATCCATGATGCGGGCATGGCGGCGCTTGACCGAGACGCGCGCGCGCGTCACCGCCATGATGGCAAAGGCCAGCGTGCCGGCGGCGAGGAACACCAGCAATGTCACCAGCAGACTCTGGCTGTCGCGGAAGGCGCCCGCGATGATGTCCGCGACCATGCGTCAGATCCTGAAATTGACCATGCGGAACATGATGAGATTGCCGACGCCCATCCACATACCGGCGGCGGTCAGCGCGATCTTGGTCATCGGCACGTGCCAGACGCTGGCGTAGAAATCCGGCACCATGAACTGGATGACGAAGAACATCAGGATCGGCAGCGACGACAGGATCATCGCCGAGGCGCGGCCTTCGGCGGCCAGCGCCTTGACCTTGCGCCGCATCTTGAAGCGCTGGCGGATGACGCCGGACAGGTTCTCGAGAATCTCGCCGAGATTGCCGCCGGTCGAGGTCTGGATCGCCACCGCGGTGACGAACAGCGGCAGGTCGTCGGTGCCGACGCGGAAGTAGAGATTGCGCATCGCGGTTTCCAGATCGGCGCCGTAGGTGATTTCGTCGCCGACGATGCCGAATTCCGAGCCGATCGGATCGGGCATTTCGCGGGCCACCATGGAGATCGCCACCGGCACCGGATGGCCGGCGCGCAGGGAGCGCACGATGATGTCGAGCCCGTCGGCGAACTGCGCGCCGAATTGCTTCTGGCGTCGCGCGCGCAGGAATTTCAGCACCAGGATCGGCAGCACGAAGACCGCGAACAAGGCGGCGAGCGCGGCATGAGCAATATTGCGCTCGACAACGAGCACGCCGGCGAAGGCGGCGATGGCGCCGAGGCCGATGAACAAAACGAGGCGGCTCAACCCGATGCTCAACCCGGATTGCAGCAGCAGGCGGTTGAGATCGAGGAAACTGAACTGGTAGTCGCCGGCCGCGGTGAGGCCGCGCTCGCGGCGGAGCTGTACCAGCACGCTTTCGCGATCGGTGTTGGCCTCGACGACCTTGAGGCGGCGGTTGATGTTCTTGCGGTACGAGCCGGCGTTATAGAAGACGAGATAGACGCCCTCGGCGAACATCGCCGCCGACAGGCCGATCAGGATGTAGAAGAGATAGACGGGGTTGAGGTCGAACATGCTCCTTACCCTCCCCCCACGCAGTGGTGGGGAGGGTCGGTTTGCGTCGCTCCAGCGATGCAAACCGGGGTGGGGGGAACATACCGTGCGCTTTTCGCCCCCCACCCCTGACCCCTCCCCACCGCTACGCGGGGGGAGGGGAAAGAGAGCGCCATCGCTGCTGCCACTGCAGGTGTCATAGCGGCTTCGACGGGTCGAAATAGGCGCCGGGCAAGGTCACGCCATGCGTCGCCAGTTCGGCGAGGAAGCGCGGGCGCACGCCGGTGGCGACGAAGTTGCCTTCGACCGCGCCGTCCGGGCCGGTGCCGGTGCGCACGAACTTGAAGATCTCCTGCATCTGGATGATGTCGCCCTCGAGCCCGGTGATCTCGGCGATCGAGGTGACCTTGCGCTTGCCATCGGACTGGCGCGACAGCTGCACCACCATCTGCACCGCATTGGCGATCTGGCCGCGGATCGAGGCCACCGTCATCGGCAGGCCGGCCATGCCGATCATCTGCTCGAGGCGGGTGATGGCGTCGCGCGGCGTGTTGGCATGGATGGTGGCCATCGAGCCTTCGTGGCCGGTGTTCATGGCCTGCAGCATGTCGAAGGCTTCCTCGCCGCGGCACTCGCCGAGGATGATGCGGTCGGGCCGCATACGCAGCGCGTTCTTGACGAGGTCGCGCTGGCGGATTTCGCCCTTGCCTTCGACATTGGGCGGGCGCGTTTCCATACGGCCGACATGCGGCTGCTGAAGTTGCAATTCCGCGGCGTCCTCGATGGTGAGGAGACGCTCCTTCTCCGAGATGAAGGCCGACAGCGCGTTGAGCATCGTGGTCTTGCCGGAGCCGGTGCCGCCGGAAATGATGGTGGACACGCGGGCCTTGACCGCGGCGGCGAGCACCTCGGCCATCGGCGGGCGCAGCGCGCCGACCTCCACCAGACGCGACAAATCGAGCTTCTTCTTGGAGAACTTGCGGATCGACACCAGCGGGCCGTCAACGCCGATCGGCCGGACCGCGACGTTGACGCGCGAGCCGTCCTGCAAACGCGCGTCGCACAAGGGGTGGCTTTCATCGACGCGGCGGCCGACGGCGGAGACGATTTTATTGATGATGCGCAGCAGATGCTGCTCGTCCTTGAAGCGTACCGGCAGCGGCTCGAGCATGCCGCCGCGCTCGACGAACACGGATTCATGACCGTTGATCAGGATATCGGCGATCGACGGATCCTTCAGCAGCGGCTCCAGCGGCCCAAGCCCGGTCATCTCGTCGAGAATTTCGGAGACGAAATCGGCCAGCTCCTGCTGATTGAGCGCCAGACGCTCGGCGAGCACATATTGCGTCACCAGCCCTTGCACCTGACCGCGGACTTCCTCCTCCGGCAGCTTGTCCAGCGCCGACAGGTTGATCTCCTCGATCAGCTTGCGATGCAGCCGCACCTTGGCGTCGAGCAGCTTGGAGGACAGCAGCGGATTGGCCGCGGGCTCGGCGGGCACCGGCGCAGCGGGCGGTACGATGCTCGGCGACGCGACCAACGGCGCCGCAGCCTGTGGCGCCGGCTCTATTGCAGCAGGCGGCGGCGATGGCGCGCGGCGCAGCGAGAAACGTCCGGTCATGTGCCTACCCCGCCGCCAGCCGGAGCTTCTTCATCAGCGGCATGACGCCGCCTTCGGCCTTCGGCGCGCCGATGACGATCTTCTTGAGCTCGCCGACAATCTTGTTGCCCGGCTGCACCTCGTTGAGCGGCACGCCGCGGTCGATGGCTTCCCGCACCAGACCGTAATCGTTCGGCAACGTATGCAGCGGCGTCTCGCCGAGCGCGCGCGTCACGTCGGCGAGGCGGAGGCCGGAGTTGAACATCTTCTGCTGGAAGCGATTGACGATCACATGCGGCGAAGGAATTTCGGCAAGGCGCTCGGTGATGGCGCCGACCAGTTGCTTGGCATGGCGCAGGCCGGGAACCGTCGCCTCCGTGACGACGTAGAGCTTGTTGGAGCCAAGCAGCACACTGTCGGTCCAGGAGAACCAGGTGCGCGGCATGTCGAACACGACATGATCGAAATGGGCCGATACGAGATCGAGCAGCCGCATCACCACATCGGGATCGAACGAGCGCATCTCGGCCGGGCGGTTCGGCGCCGCGACCACGGCAAGCCCGGACGGATGATAGGACAGCATCACTTCGAGCAGCTGACGATCGAGCCGGTCCGGCCGCGGTTCGACTTCGGCGAGGTTCAGCCGGGGTTCGAGATCGAGATAATCGGCGACGGCGCCGTGCTGGAAATCGAGATCGACGATGCAGACCGACGGCTTGGCGCGCGCCGGCGCGCTCTCGAGCAGCAGCAACGCGGTCTGCACCGCCAGCATGGTGACGCCGGCCCCGCCGACGGCCGGCAGGAAGGTGACGATCTGCGCTTCCTTGCCACCGCCACCGTTTTCCGCCGGCTTTTTACCGACGCGGGCGCAGGTGCGCACCAGATCGAGGCCGGACACCGGCTTCACCAGAAAATCGGCGACGCGAAGTTGTATCAAGGTGCGCGCCAGATCGGCATCGAAGCTCTCTGTCACCGCGACGACCGGCGGCCATTGGCCGGTGCGCGCGGTCAGGCGCGACAATGCCGCCAGCTCATCGGCGCGGCCGATATCGAGATCGACGACGACCACGGTTGCGTCTTCGATGTCCATCGTATCGGCGAGTGACGACAGCACCCCGGTCTCGATCACAAGGTCGATAGCGCTGGAGGCGCCGAAGGTGGCGCGCGCCATGGCGCCGAAATCGGCGTCCGGTGTGGCGACGATGACGCGGGTGCGGGCGGATTGCGGCGGCGGAACGTGACGCATGGCGACTGGGCTTAACTCTTGGACTTACTTCACCGACGAAGATTGCGCGTTGACCGTGGGGCCCAATGGCGTTGCATTGGGAGAGTTCGGCGGCGGCGCGGCGGCCGCCGGCTCCGACGAGAGGCCGCGCGGCTGGATCACCCGGCCGGTGCGGTAGCGCGTCATGGCGGTCTGCATCGTCGCGCCGTCGAAGGCGATATCGCGGTTCGCCGCCACGGCCGGCCACGGATCGACCATCTGCGTGACCTTGTTGGACTGCACGGCGTTGCCCGACTGCGACGACAGCGTGTCGTTGCGATGCAGATATTCCGAGCAGCCGCCGAGCGCGATCAGCGACATCAGGGTGACGGGATGAAGCAGCTTACTGAATGGCGGCATTGGAGATCCATTTCGGCATGTCGAGCATGTGGCCGCCCGCCGACGGCGCGGGCTCGGCAGCGGTGGCGACGCGCGGCTCTGGGGACAGCGGCGCGGCGGAACTGCGCTTGCCGGGTTCTCGGGGCAGTTCGGTCTTGCCCATCAGGAAGAAGTCCACGTCATTGGGCGGCCGCGTGTCGTCCGTCGGCCCCTTGATCGGATCGCCCGGGCGCGCCGGACGGACAATGCGGGGCGTGACGATGATGGCGAGATCGGTTTCGTTGCGCTGATAGGACTTCGACGAGAACAGGGTGCCGAGCACCGGCACCGTGCCGAGCCACGGCATCTGTTCGATCTGGTTCTGGCCGTTATTCTGCAGCAGGCCGCCGATGACGAAGCTCTGGCCATCGCGCAGTTCGACTGTCGTCGAGGCACGGCGCACGGTGAGCGCCGGCACCGAAATGCCGGCAGCGATGGCGACCGTGCGCGTGGCGTCGATGGCGCTCACTTCCGGCTCGATCTTCATGTTGATCAGGCCGTGGCTGAGCACCGTCGGCGTAAAGGCAAGGCCCACGCCGTATTTCTTGTATTCGACGCTGACGGCGCCGAGCGAACCGGCGACCGGGATGGGGTATTCGCCGCCGGCGAGAAAGCTCGCCGTATCGCCGGACAGCGCCACCAGATTCGGCTCGGCGAGACTGCGGGCGACACCCTTGGTCTCCAGCGCATTGATGAGCACGTCGGTGGTGACGCCGCTGGCCACGATGCGGCCGATCATGAAACCAAAGGGCGAACCGCCCGACAGCACGCCGGCGGAGGTCGACACGATGGACGGCAGGTTCGAGGCGGGCTGGCGCGAGCCGATATTGGCGATGCTCTGCTCGCCGAACCGATTCCACTGCACGCCGAGATCGCGGCCGGCACTGCGGGAAATTTCGATAAAGCGCACTTCCAGCATCACCTGCTGCGGCGACATCACCGACACGGCGTTGATGATGTCGGGACCGAACTGGCGCGCGATGGTGACGGCCTGATCGAGCGTGACCGCGTCCGGCACTTCGCCCGCCAGCATGATGCGGCCGTTGACCGCGGAGGCGCGCAGTTTGGCCTGCGGGAAGCGGCGCCGCAGCTCGTTGACCAGACGCGAGACGTCGTAGGTCACTTCGATATCGTAGATGCCGGTCAAACGCTTCTGTTCGTCATAGACGGTGACGCGCGTGGTGCCGATCTTCTTGCCCAGGATCGACAGGCTGCGGTCGGTCAGCGGATTGACGTCAGCGACATCGGGGTCGCCGACCGCGATGTTGACGAAGCTGGCATTGGTGCGGATGTCGAGCGATTTTCCGACAATGACCGAGACATTGGAGGTGCCCGCCAGTTCCACTTCGCCGGCGCGGCGCGGCGCCGCCTTGGCATCAATGGCGGCGAGGAACAGGCTGGCGGCGAGGGCGATGGCGCAAGCCAGCGCCAGTTCGCGCACCATCTTGCGCCATGCGCCATCGCGCTCGACCGGTTGCATGCGGCTCGTCGCCATCCTTGCCACTCCGTTGAAGTCCTTCATGGTCAGCGTCCCGCGGTTTCCGCCACGGTCCGTGCGGCGCGGCCGACCGCTTCGACCGGTACCGTGTAGTCCTGCTTGGCCGCGGCGCGCGTCACCGACACGGTCACGGTCGATGATGCGCCGGTATCGACGGCCGGCTCCGGCGACGACAGATCGTTGAGCGTGATCTTGCGGGTGCGCACCTGCGCGGTTTCGCCGGCCTTGCGCAGCAGCAGCGAGAGATTGCCGACGGTGGATGCGAGCCAGACCTTCTGCGCTTCCACGGTATCGACTTCGAGTGTGATGGATTTGGCCACCGCCGCCTTGGTGGCGCGCTCGTCGGCGCTTTGATCGACCGCAAGCACGCGGCGATTCTGCAGCACGATCTCGGTGGTCGCCTGCCCCTTGTCGATCGAACGGGTCAGCACGACATCGACATATTCGCCCGGCAGCACGAAGCCGCCGACGCCTTCGACGTCGTTGACGCGGATGGTCACCGCCTTCATGCCGGGCTTGACCAGCGCCGACAACGTGGCGCGCTCGCCGGGCCCGGTGATCTTGATGCCGAGCACCGGCTCATGCGGCTCGATGGCGCTGAGCACGATGCGGCGGCCGCCCTTGAGCACATCACCGATCTTGGCGAACGAACCGGCCGGCGCCGCTTCGGACGGCCAGGCCACTTCCTGCAGCATCGCCGCGGTGAGTTCGGCGCCGTAGCGCAACGGCTGCCTGGCGACGACCACGGTGCGCGCCGGCGCCTGCGGCGCCACCGCCTCGACCTGACGATTGGCCTGATTGGCGAGCCACACCTGCGCGATGAAAACGGCAATGATGCCGAACAGCAGGGCAAAGCCGATCATGACGAAGGTACTGGCGCGCATCGAACATAACCTCTCTGAGCGGACCCGCTTTGCCGGCCCGCGTGACAACGCTAATCGGGGTGATGCATTGAATTACTAACGGAACGAAACCATCTGGCGCGGTGCTGAACGCCGCTTTTCCCGCCGCGCCGATATTTGCTTCAACTCTGCGAGAAATTTCCGCGCAATTTCATGCGATGGGCGCGTTACTGCGCCAGACGCAGTTGCGACAGCGCCGTGCCAATCTGATTGAAGGTGGTGATCATCTGATTGGCCGACTTCAACAGGAAGAACTTGCTGGACGTCGAGGCGCAGTTCTGCAGCAACGTCGAGGTCGGGTCGTTTCCGGTGTTGACCTGCACCGTATAGAGCGTGATGCCGGCTGCCTTGATGTTGTCGCAGGTTTTCTGCTGGCGCTTGTCGACAGAAGACTGGCTCGTGGACCAGCGGTTCTCGGTATTGAGACCGTCGGTCAGCAGGATGATGACCTGATTGTATTGATAGTTCGAATCGAAGTCCGGGACGGTGAACGGCGCGGCGGTCAGTGTCTGCCAGCCCATCTGCAGGCCGATCGCCTGATTGGTGTTGCCGGCCGGCTGCATCTCCTCGATCCTGGCCGACAGCGAGGTCCAGTCGTTGGACAGGGCCATGACCGATGCGGGGCACGACGTGAACTGCTCGGCCGGATAGAGTGTGCCGCCCGTGGTCGGCGCCGTGTTGGTGGTGTCGTAATTCTGATCGCGATCGGTGACGCAGCCGTTCCAGGTATCGTGAGCGGCCGGGGTCCAGACCTTGCGGTTCTGCTCGCACGAACTCTTGGTCTTATAGCTCGAGCTGCTGCATTTGCCGTTGACGGCTTCCCACAGCGACCAGTTGATCCAGTTCTGGTCGTATTTGTCGGCGCCGACATTGACGTCCTTGTTGAACGGCACGATCGAAACATAGACGTCTTCCGGCACCAGCGCGGCGTTCTTGAGCTGGGTCAGCAGATTCTGGCTGGCGGTCTTGAGCGCAGTCATCTTGCCGGCGCTGGACATCGAACCGGTGTTGTCCAGGACAAGGGCAACGCGCAGCCGCGTCTCGCCCCAGGTCGAGGTCGCGCTGGCCGCGATATCGATGTCGCCGTAACCGAGAATGCCGAGCACATTGGTCTTCAGCGTCGCGGTGGCATTGAGGGCGAGCTTGGAGCCGGCGGTGCCGGTGTAGGTCGCGGTCACCGTCACGTCCCGCGCCTGCGGGCTCGCGAACAAAGCGTTGAAGTAGTTCGATGCCGCGGCTTGCAGTTCGCCCGGGTTCTGCGTGGCCGCGGTTTTCGACATGGCCAGCGCGGTGGCATCGAGTGCGGTCTGAAAGGCCGTGCGCGCGGCGCTCGCCTGGCTATAATCGATTGCGACACCGGCGCTGCCGATGAGCGGCACGGCCAACAGCGCCATCATCGGCGCGATGTTGCCGCGTCGGTCCTTCAGAAATCTCGCAAACATGACGCCCCCGAAACGCCTGCCGGAAAAGACCGGCCGCATGCCTAACGTGTGGCAAGAATTTCAGGTGCGTCTTGAGAAGCCGTAAGAAGTTCCGCTCGGATAATCGGTAAATCCGCATCGAATGTGCGGCAAATCTCCCGGCGAATCCGTATCTTGATATGGCACGGCAGAGCCGCCCTGCGGCAGCGTCGGTTGCCGCAAAGGCCCGATTGTTCTAAGGCTTAGGGGCGACTCGCCGACTCCCGGACGCTGGCTTGAAGGTCCGAGGCGGCGCGGCGCGGTTGGCCGCGCCGGCGGGCGACCCCTCTTGAAAATCGAACGACCCTTGGCCTCGTATCAGGATAACAAGCGCGGCATCATCTCGCTGACGGCGGGCTGCGCGCTGTTCACGGTTACCGACACGATAACCAAGATCGTCGCCTTCACCGTCCCGATCGGCGAAGTGCTGTTCACCCGCGCGCTGGCTTGCATCGCAATTCTCGGCGCCGTTTTCTTCATCGCCTATCGCAGCTTCACCATTCACGGCGCCGCCCAGAAGCTGGTACTTTTGCGCGCGGTCCTCGACGCCGGCGCGAATGCCACCTTCGTGCTGGCGCTGACCAGGATGCGGCTTGCCGATCTGATGGCGATCAACATGATGTCGCCGCTCGTGCTCACCATGCTGCTTGCCTTCTTCTTCAAGGAACAGGTCGGCTGGCGGCGCTGGACCGCCATTGGCGTCGGCGTGGCCGGCATGCTGCTGATCGTCAAGCCGGGGCCCTCGACCTTCGACGTCTGGGCGCTGGTGGCATTGTCGGCAACCTTCTTCTCGGCGACGCGCGACATCGTCACCCGGCGTATCGACCCGGCAACGCCGACGCTGGTGGTGACGTTGGTCAGTCTCTGCGGCACCGGGCTGGCCGGCCTCGTTATTGCCGCCGCATTTGGCGAACGCTGGACGCTGTTCTCCTCGGAGTATCTCGGCCTGATCGTGATCGGCGCGATGTTCCTGGCCGGCGGCAGCACGCTGGCGGTGTCGGCCTTCCGCAATGTCGATGCATCCGTGGTGGCGCCGTTTCGCTATTCGTTACTGATCTGGAGCGCGCTGTCCGGCTATTTCGTGCTCGGCGAGGTGTCCGACCGCATGTCGATCGCCGGCGCGCTGCTGATCGTGGGCAGCGGCCTTTACATGCTGCACCGGGAACGGGTGCGCCACCGCGAGGTCGCCGCCCGCTCGGCGGTACGCTAACCCCCTCACATCACATGCGAAATACCCCGAGTGGCCGGCCGCGATGATCGTTGCCGGTAGCTCCGAACTGGGGTATGCAAAGCCGGTCAGCACCCGTAGCTCAGCTGGATAGAGCGTTGCCCTCCGAAGGCAAAGGTCACACGTTCGAATCGTGTCGGGTGCGCCAATTCCGCCGATACGCCGGCCTCAAATCAGCTTCGCCGCGGCGAGGTCGCGCATCAGCGCGCGCGTGCCGTAGGTCCAGTGCGGGCAGTCCGGCGAGTATTTCACGCGGTTGATCAGCGCACCGAACTTGTCCGACGAGATCGTGACCATGTCGCCGATCTTGTGCGTGAAGCCCTGCCCGGCCTCGCCGCGGTCCTTCGACGGCACGAACATGGTGCCGAGATAAAGCGCGATGCCGTCGGGATACTGGTGATGCGGCCCCATCGCGGCAGCGACCAACTCTTCCGGCGAGCGGCTGATCTCGGCCATGGAGCTTGACCCTTCGAGGAAGAAGCCGTCGGTGCCTTCCACGGTGAGATTGACCTGCGCCTTCTTCACGTCGGCGATGGAGAAAGTGTCGTCGAACAGCCGGATGAACGGCCCGAGCGCGGCCGAGGCGTTATTGTCCTTGGTCTTGCCGAGCAGCAGCGCCGAGCGCCCTTCGATATCGCGCAGATTGACGTCGTTGCCGAGCGTGGCGCCGATGATGCGGCCGGAGCTGGCGGCGATCACCGCGATCTCCGGTTCGGGATTATTCCAGGTCGATTGCTCGAGCAGGCCGATATCGGCGCCGAAGCCCACCGACGACATCGGCTGGCACTTGGTGAAAATCTCCGCGTCCGGGCCGATGCCGACTTCGAGATATTGCGACCAGACGCCGCGCGCGATCAGCCTGGCCTTGATCGCCATGGCTTCGGGCGAGCCGGGCTTGAGCTTCGACAGGTCCTCGCCGATCAGGCCGTGAATGTCGGCGCGGATCGATTCGGCCTTGTCGGCCGAGCCGCGCGCCTGCTCCTCGATCACGCGCTCGAGCAGGCTGACCACGAAGGTGACGCCCGACGCCTTCACCGCGTGAAGATCGACCGGCGACAAAAGACGGATGGCGCTGGCGGCGTGGGTGAGGCTCGCGGCTGCGATCGCATCGAGCGTGGCAATGGTTTTGCCCTTGGCGCCGCGCACATAGGCGGCCGGATCGTCCATCTCGCAGATATCGCGGACGGTCGGCGCATGCGCCGAGGTAATGTCGATGACCGCGCCGTCGCGCACGGTGACGACCAGCGGATGCGCGGTCCCCGGTGCATGGGCGCGGCCGATAAAAGTGCCGCTATCCGGCAGACGCATGGAATGGCTGGTCATAAACTCCCCCGACCTTGTTGTTGCGCGGGAGTTTAGAACGGCGAAGGTGGTGAGCGCCAGTCTTGCAGCGACGTCGCGGCTTTAGCGGCGCACGTCTGTGGGATCGAGCTCGAGGCCGGTCGACATCTTGCGCGGCTGCGGCACATAGGCGTCGCCGAGTTGCACCATCTGGCGCGGATTCATCACGATCGAGCTGAGGCGATCGTGCAGCGCCTTGGCCGAGGTCGGCTTGACCAGAAACTCGTTGATGCCGGCATGCAGCGCCTGGACCACTGAGGAGCGGTGGGCGCGGGAGGTGAGCATGATGATCGGCAGATTCGGCCGCGGGAACACGCCGGGCGAACGGACGATGCGGACGACCTCCATGCCGTTGAGCAGCGGCATGTCCCAGTCGAGCAGCATGACGTCGGGATCGGAGTTGCGGATCTGCTCGAGCGCGGCGAGGCCGTCGGCGGCCTCCATCACCGACTTGGCGCCGAGATTCATCAGCATCATGCGCGTGACCTTGCGCATGTAGGCATTGCCGTCCACCACAAGGATGTTCAGCCCCTGAATCATGGTCTCGAGCGGACTTTTCGGCATACGCGCGACCGGTAACCTTTCATAAACCGCACGAACTTACCGCCCAAACCCTGTCGATTTCGCTAAGGCCGATCGTTCAATTTGTCGCGCTTGTTCCGGCCGCCCCCTCGCAGGGCTTCGCCCGGATTGCCAAATGGGATCCACCAGACCGCGCGCCGCAGAAGGGGACATGCCATGAAACAGCCCGGCCCCAACCATCCCATCGCAATTTCACGGCACGAAGGGCGCGTTCGCGTGATGTTCGCCGGCCGGGCCATCGCCGACAGCACCCGCGCGCTGACGCTGAAGGAGGCGCATTATCCTCCCGTTTACTATGTTCCGCGCGAGGACGCCGACATGGCGTTGCTGGCGCGCACGGCGCACAGCACACACTGTCCCTACAAAGGCGACGCCAGCTACTTCACGATTTCGGCCGATGGGCGCAGCGCCGACAACGCGGTGTGGAGCTACGAGGCCCCGTTCCCGGCGGTGGCGGAGATCAAGGACCACCTGGCGTTCTATCCGGACAAGGTGGAGATAAAGGTGGGGTGAGGACTGCCCCTTGCTCCGTCATGCCCGGCCTTGTGCCGGGCATCCACGCCGTAAGCCAAAAAACAAGCCGTGGATGGCCGGGACAAGCCCGGCCATGACACGGATAGGATCCCGCTCAATGCACCTGCGGGCCCTTGAGGAATTTGTTGCGGTCGGACGAGTTGATGCGAACGTCGAACGTCACGCCGTCGCGATGCAAGGTCAGCGGCACTTCGACACCGGCGGTGCCGAGCGCCCAGATGCCGCGATAGAGTTCGGCCAGGGTCGTGACCTTCTGGCCGGCCACCGCCACGATCATGTCGCCGGTCTTGATTTCGGCGCGCGCCGCCGGGCCTTTGTCGGCGACGCCGACGATCACCAAAGTGTCCTCGATCTCGGTGGTGAAGATGCCGAGCCATGGCCGCACTGGCCGATCGACGCGGCCGAAGCGCGACAGGTCGCTCAGCACCGGCTTCAGCAAATCGATCGGAATCATCATGTTGAGATGCTCGCCGGCACCGCCGCTCTCGCCGCCGGTGGCGCGCTCGATCTGCAGCGAGCCGATGCCGACCAGATCGCCGCGCGAAGAGATCAGCCCGGTGCCGCCCCAGTGCGGATGCGAGGGGAAGGTGAAGATCGCGTCGTCGATCAGGTATTCCCAGTAGCCGGAGAACTCCTGACGCGCCGCAATGCGTGCCGCGAGCGATTGTTTGCGCCCGCCGGCAGCGCCGATGACGACGCGATCGCCGAGATCGACATCGCGCGACGAGCCGAGCTCGAGCGTCGGCAGATTGGGCCGTCCCAGCGCCTGCACCAGACCGAAGCCGGTCTCCTGATCAGCGCCGAGCGCGTGGCCTTCCATGACGCGGCCGTCCGACAGATGCAGCCAGATGGTCTCCGCTTCGGTGATGAGATAGCCGACGGTCAGTACCAGGCCATCGCCAATCAGCACGCCGTTGCCGGCGCGCTCGACGCCGAGCGTGTCGGCGGTGAAGGCGTCGTTCGGGATGATCGAATGCAAGCCGACGACAGACGACAGCGCGCGGTCGAGATCGAAGCTGTAATCCTCCGGGCGCGGCTGCTCCCCGGGCGGCACCTTGAATTCCATTAGCGAAGCCATCGGCATAAACCCCTCTGTCTTCGTCTCCATGTAGGCACGATGATAGCCGCCGCCATAGGCGCCTGAAAACCGCAAATTACGGGGAATGCGCATGCCTGCCATCAGCGGCTTGCGCGGGGCTTGACCCGGCCGCGCACGATGCCTTTCTAAGCAAAGGTATTGCCCGCCAGATCCGAATTCGGCGCCAGAGAGAGAATCCATGACCGCCCTTTCCGTTCTCGATCTGTCGCCGGTGTCCGCCGGCTCGACCGGCGCCCAGGCGCTGCGCAATTCCATCGATCTGGCGCAGCTCGCCGACAAACTCGGCTATGTGCGCTACTGGGTGGCCGAGCACCACAACATGCCGATGATCGCCTCATCGGCGCCCGACATCATGATCGGACAGATCGCTGCGGCGACGAGCCGCATCCGCGTCGGCTCCGGCGGTGTGATGCTGCCCAACCACGCGCCGCTGACGGTCGCCGAACGATTCAAAGTGCTGGAAGCGTTGTTCCCCGATCGCATCGATCTCGGTCTCGGTCGCGCGCCGGGAACCGATCAGGTGACGTCGTACATGTTGCGGCGGCGCCAGAACGTCAGCGAGGAGGACGATTTCCTCGACCGCTTCTCCGAACTGATGGCGCTGGAGACCCGGCAGTTTCCCGAAGGCCATCCATTCAGCAAGGTGCAGGCCATGCCGGCGGAGGTGAAGCTGCCGCCGATCTTCCTGCTCGGCTCATCGGACTACAGCGCGCAGCTTGCCGGCCAGATCGGCGCGGCCTTTGCCTTCGCGCATCATTTCGCGACCTTCCCGGCCGAGGCCGCGATGCGCATCTACCGCGACAGCTTCAAGCCGTCGGTGTCGCACGACAAGCCTTACGCCATCCTCGGTACCCATGTGGTTTGTGCCGACACCGACGAGGAGGCCGACCGGCTCGCCGCCACCGTCGACCTCAATCTGACCCGCCGCAACAAGGGAGAATTCCTGCCCTTGGCTTCGCCGGAGGAGGCTCTGGCCTATCAGTACACACCGGCCGAGCGCACCCGCGTCGCGCAGAACCGCCTGAAGCTGTCGGTGGGCTCGCCCGCGACGGTGAAGGCCAATCTCGATGAGCTGATCGCGGCGACCCAGGCCGATGAGGTCATGGTCACGACCATGATCTACGACCACCAGGCGCGCCGGCATTCATACGAGTTGCTGAAAGCGGTCTTTTAGCGCTGTCATGGCCGGGCTTGACCCGGCCATCTCGCTTAGTTGGCCTCTGATGCGTCCCCAAGCGGGGTCACCGGGACAAGCCCGGTGATGACAAGGCTGGCGGCAGGGCGGACACGTGCTAGAACGCCCGGCGCCGGCGACATTTTCTTCACGCCTATTTCTCGGAGGTTCCCATGGGTACCAAACTGACGCTCACCGCCAGCGACAATCATTCCCTGGGCGCCTATCGAGCCGATCCCAAGGGCACGCCGAAAGGCGGCATGGTCGTCATCCAGGAGATCTTCGGCGTCAACAAGAACATCCGCCACATCTGCGATACGCTCGCGGAGCACGGCTATGCCGCGATCGCGCCGGCGATGTTCGATCGCTTCGAGCGCGACTTCGACAGCGGCTATTCGGCCGACGAGATCGCGCATGCGCGCAGCTTCCTCGGCAATCTCAACTGGGACCACATGATGCTGGACGTCGCCGCCGCCAAGGCGGAGCTGAAAGGCATCAGCCCCATCGGCATCATCGGCTTCTGCATGGGCGGATCGGTGGCATTCCTCGCCGGCTGCCGCATTCCCGGCCTTGCCGCCGCGGTGTCGTTCTATGGCGGCGCCATCGGCAAGTTCGCCGACGAAAAGCCGAAGTGCCCGGTGCAGATGCATTTCGGCGAGAAGGACGAAAGCATTCCGATGTCGGTGGTCGAGGATATCAAGAAGAAGCAGCCGCAGGCCGAGACCTACATCTATCCGGACGCGCCGCACGCTTTCTCGAACGAAGACCGCCCGAGCTTCCGCCAGAAGGATGCCGACGTGGCGTGGCAGCGGACTTACGAGTTTCTGGCGAAGAATATGAAGTGACGAACGGTGTCATCGTCCGCGAAAGCGGACGATCCAGCGCTTGACTGATTTGAGCGAAAAAGGGCTGGATCCCCGCCTTCGCGGGGATGACCGGCTTATCTAAAACCACCGCTCCTTGACGACGATGGTGTCGCCCGGCAGCAGCGGATAGTTCAGCGGGACATTGCCGCGCATCTGCTGGCCCGGCGCGTTGCGCGTCAGCTCAACGGTCTTCTTGGCCGCGCGCGCGCCGAATCCGCCGGCGATCGCCACCGCGGTCTCGACCGTCATGTTGGCGACGTAGGGATACTGACCCGGCGTCGTCACCTCGCCGAGAATGAAGAACGGCCGATAGGTCTCGACCTCGACGGTGACATGCGGCTCGCGCACATAGCCGCGCCGCAGGCGATCGGCGATGGCCTTGGCGAGCATTTGCGTCGAGGTGCCGCGCGCCGGCACGGCGCCGATCAGCGGCAGATTGACGTTGCCGCCGGCATCGACGGTGTAGCTGTTGGTGATGCCGTCCTGCCCGAACACCACGACGCGCAGCTTGTCGCCGGAGTCGAGCGTGTAAGCAGGCGCGGCCGGCGACACGGCGGCATAGCCGTAGTTCGGCATCGGGACAGCGGCCGGAGCCGGCGCAGGAGCCGGCACGTAAGGCCCGCCGCGCGGGGCGACAGCCTGCGGCGCGGGCGCCTGCGCCATCGCCGCCTGTGGCGGCGGGGTGTATTGCGCGACGTAAGGCTGCTGCAGCGCCGGCTGTTGCTGCACATAGGCTTGCGTCTTACGGCTCGACGAGAACAGGCCGCGGCCGCTCGCGGCCTTGGGCTGCGGCGCCGGTTGCGGTGCCGCGTATTGCGGCTGAGCGTAAGCCTGCTGGGCGTAAGCCGCCGAGCTTGAATAGAGCGAGCGCGACGATGTCGCTGGCGCAGCGGCGCCGTATGGCTGCGGATAGGTCTGCGGCACGGCGCCCGGATATGAGGACGATGGGTAGGCCTGCGCCTGCGCGTATTGCTGCTGCTGGCTGATCACAGGCACCGGCTGCCCGGTCTGCGGATCGATGATGTACTGGACCTGCGCCGTTTTGCGCGCGCAACCGGCCGCCGCCAGAGCGACCATCAGCACGAGCAAAATCTTGGCATTCCGCATTGAAGCGAATCCGGGGTCGCGAGACTGAAATCGACGCCCGATTAGCGCTTTATATGGTTAAGAAAGTCTGACTTCTTCGTCATTCCGGAGCGCGAGTAAGCTTGCGAGCCCGGAATCCATACGCCCAGCACCGGGGGTATAGATTCCGGGCCCGTCCGGCCTGCCCTTCGGGCCTGCCGGACGTCCCGGAATGACGTTGGGGTTTACGCCGTCGCGGCAGCCGCAGCCTTGACCCCGGTGCCAATCGGGCAGGACACGCCGGTGCCGCCCAGGCCGCAGTAGCCGTAGGGATTCTTGGCCAGATACTGCTGGTGATAGTCCTCGGCGAAGTAGAACGGCGGCGCGTCCACGATCTCGGTCGTGATCGGCCGATAGCCCTGCTTCTTCAGTTCCGGCTCGTACATGGCCTTCGAGGCCTCGGCGGCCGCTTTCTGCTCCGGCGAGAAGGTGTAGATGCCGGAGCGGTACTGCGTGCCGATGTCATTGCCCTGGCGCATGCCCTGGGTGGGATCGTGGTTCTCCCAGAACGCCTTGAGCAGAGCGTCGTAGGAGATCTTCTTCGGGTCGTAGACCACCAGCACCACCTCGTTGTGACCGGTGCGGCCCGAACATACTTCCTCATAGGTCGGGTTCGGTGTCAGGCCGCCGGCATAACCGACCGCGGTGACATAAACGCCGTCACCGAGCTGCCAGAACTTGCGCTCGGCGCCCCAGAAGCAACCGAGACCGAACATCGCCTTCTCGGCGCCTTCCGGATAGGGCCCCTTGAGCGCGTGGTGATTGACGAAATGCTCATCGGCCGTCGGGATTGCGCCCGCCCGCCCGGGCAGCGCCTCGTCCTTCGAGGGCATGGAAACTTTCTTGAATCCAAACATGGTTTGGCTCTCCCGTCTTTGTTGAGCCCAATATAAGCATCCGCCCCCGGTTCCGGTACCGGAGGGCGATCACGACTGGGAAAGCAGGGAGTGATTACCGCGCATAGCCGATCAGGGGGCGGCGCGGCCGGCCCAGCAGCATGAACAGGATCGCCAGCACGCCGAGGACCGCCCAGCTCGGCCAGGACAGGAAGGTCACCGCCACCGGGTCCCAGACCACGCCACCCGCATAGGGCGACAAGAGCGGCTGTAGCGTCGCCAGGCTCTTGGGGCTGACCAGCGTCCAAAGGTCGCCGACGCTGGTCAAAAACAGGCGGTTTCCCGCGATCGACTTGGTGCCATCGTAGATCACCAGCACGAAGGCGGCGGCCAGCCCGAAAAGCCCAAGGGTGCGCAGCAAGAACTTGATCATGCGACCAACATACAATGTGACGGCGGCGGACGCCTCACCTAGCCGCAACCGGCGGCACCTTCAACCCTGCCGCTGCATTGCGGCATGGCACCTCGCCAATCAGCCCATCGCCTTGAGTTGCCGGGGTGCCTTCCGCTAGACCATATCCCAACAGCTTGGCCGCGGACCTCTCCGGGGAAAGAAAAGCTGCAAGAAAAACTGCCCCATGGAGTGACAATGGCCAAACGTCCGCGTCCGACCTTCACCGACCAGGAAGCCCTGCAGTTCCACAGCGGCGGCCGCCCCGGCAAGCTGGAAGTCATCGCCACCAAGCCGATGGCCACGCAGCGCGACCTGTCGCTGGCCTATTCGCCGGGCGTCGCGGTACCGGTGCTGGCCATCGCCGACGACCCGCAAAAGGCCTACGAGCTCACCACCAAGGGCAATTTCGTCGCCGTCATCACCAACGGCACCGCCATTCTCGGCCTCGGCAACCGTGGCGCGCTGGCGGCCAAGCCGGTGATGGAAGGCAAGTCGGTGCTGTTCAAGCGCTTCGCCGACATCGACTCCATCGACCTCGAAGTCTCCACCGAGGATCCTGAGGCCTTCATCAACTGCGTCAAATATCTCGGCGCCGGCTGGGGCGGCATCAACCTCGAGGACATCAAGGCGCCCGAGTGTTTCATCATCGAGCAGAAGCTGCGCGAGGTGATGGACATCCCGGTGTTCCATGACGACCAGCACGGCACCGCCATCATCTCCGCCGCAGGCCTGATCAACGCGCTGGAAATGACCGGCCGCGACATCAAGAACACCAAGCTCGTCTGCAACGGCGCCGGCGCCGCCGGCATCGCCTGCCTCGAACTGCTGCGCGCCATCGGCTTCCCGCCGAACAATCTCATTCTCTGCGACACCAAGGGCGTCATCTACAAAGGCCGCACCGACGGCATGAACCAGTGGAAGTCGGGCTACGCGGTCGAGACCGACGCCCGCACCCTGGAAGACGCGCTCAAGGGCGCCGACGTGTTCTATGGCCTGTCGGCCAAGGGCGCTGTGACCAAGGAGATGGTCAAGTCCATGGCGGACAAGCCGATCATTTTCGCCATGGCCAACCCCGACCCGGAAATCACCGCCGAGGAAGTCGCCGAAGTGCGCGACGACGCCATCATGGCGACCGGCCGCTCCGACTATCCGAACCAGATCAACAACGTGCTCGGCTTCCCCTTCATCTTCCGCGGCGCGCTCGACGTGCGCGCCTCGACCATCAACATGGAAATGAAGATCGCCGCCGCACAGGCACTGGCCGATCTGGCGCGGGAGGATGTGCCGGACGAAGTCGCCGCAACCTATGGCACACGGCTCAAATTCGGCCCGGAATACATCATCCCGACGCCGTTCGATCCGCGCCTGATTTCCTGGGTGCCGCCGGCCGTGGCCAAAGCGGCGATGGACACCGGGGTCGCGCGCAAGCCCATCGAGGACATGGAGACCTACAAGCACCAGCTCAATGCGCGGCGCGATCCCATCGCCGGCACGCTGCAGCAGGTCTACACCAAGCTGCGCCGTTCGCCGAAGCGCGTCGTCTTCGCCGAAGGCGAGGAAGAGCAGGTGATCCGCGCCGCAGCGTCCTTCGTGACGCAAGGCCTCGGCACCGCGTTGCTGGTCGGCCGCGAGGACCGCGTCAAGGAAACCGCGAAAGAGGCCGGCATCGAACTCGGCGACGGCATCGAGGTCATCAATGCCGCGCTGTCGACGCGCAACACGGTTTATCTGAACTATCTCTACGAGCGCCTGCAGCGGCAGGGTTATTTGCTGCGCGACGTGCAGCGGCTGGTGAACACCGACCGCAACCACTTCGCCGCGCTGATGGTGGCGAACGGCGACGCCGACGCCATGGTCGCCGGCGTGACGCGCAACTTCTCGGTCGCGCTCGAAGACGTGCGCCGCGTCATCGATGCCAAGCCAGGACACCGCGTCATCGGCATTTCGCTGGTGGTCGCGCGCGGCCGCACCGTGCTGGTGGCCGACACCGCAATTACCGAACTGCCCACCGGTGAGGAACTGGCCGACATCGCTATCGAGGCGGCCGGCGTCGCCAGGCGCTTCGGCTACGTGCCGCGCGTCGGCATGCTCGCTTTCTCGACCTTCGGCCATCCGGCAGGCGAGCGCTCGGAGAAGGTGATCGAGGCGGTGAAGATCCTCGACCGCCGCCGCGTCGACTTCGAATACGAAGGCGACATGGCGGCCGACGTTGCGCTCAATCCGGATCTGGCCGCGGCCTATCCGTTCAACCGCCTGTCGGGGCCCGCCAACGTGCTGGTGATGCCGGCGTTCCACTCGGCGTCGATCTCGACCAAGATGCTGCAGGAACTCGGCGGCGCCACCGTCATCGGGCCGATGCTGGTCGGCCTCGACCGCCCGGTGCAATTGGTGCAACTCGGCGCCAACGACACCCAGATCGTCAATATGGCTGCTTTGGCCGCCTTCAATGTGAGCGGCTGAAGCCCGGAGAATCCTGAATGACCTCTTCCCTGTCCGGCGTCATCGCCGCGATTGCGACGCCGCTCGACGACAAACTCTCGCCGAATATTCCGCGCGCCATGAAGCTGGCACGCTGGCTGCTCGACAATGGCTGCGACGGCCTCAACGTGCTCGGCTCGACCGGCGAAGCGACCTCGTTCTCGGTCGAGGAACGCAAGGCCGTGATGAGCGCCTACAAGTCGAACAGCCTGCCGATGGACCGGCTGATGGTCGGTACCGGGGCCGCCTCGATCGCCGACGCCATCGCGCTGACGCGGCATGCCGCCGAACTCGGCTTTGCCGGCGCGCTGGTGCTGCCGCCATTCTATTACAAGGGCGTGCCGGATGACGGCCTCGTCGCCTATATCGGCGCGCTCGTCGAGGCGACCGCCAGCCCGAAGCTGCCGATCTATCTCTACCACTACCCGCAGTTCACCGGCGTGCCGTGGCACGTCGAACTGATCAAGCGGCTGCGTCAGGAATTTCCCGGCCGTATCGTTGGGCTCAAGGACTCGTCCGGCGACATGGCCTATGCGCGCTCGGTCGCGGCCATCGCCAAGGACTTTGCCACGTTCCCGTCGACCGAGGCCTGCCTGCTCGATGCCCGCAAGGGCGAATTCGCGGGCTGCATCTCCGCGACAGCCAACACCAATGCCGACCTGTGCCAGCGCGCCTGGAAGGGCGGCGACGCCGCCGCCCACGATCAGGCCGTCGCGATCCGCAAGCTGTTCGAAGGCCGGCCGCTGGTGCCTGGGGTGAAGACGCTGCTCGGTCACATCCATGGCGATACGACCCTGGCCCGCGTCCGTCCGCCCTTTGCTGCCGTTTCAGCGGCCGACCGGAGTGCCATTACCGGCGGCTATGACGCCATCCGGGCCCAAAAGGCCCTCTAAGGGCCTCAAACCGCTGCCATTTCTCGGGCGTTGACGCCCGGCCAGCGGCCAACTATAAGCCACGCGCAACTGGGGCCGGATTTCCGGCCCCGTTTATTCTTGCAACAGACGGCTCGTGAGCGCGGCACTTCCGCCGCATGCGGCCAGTCGCGTTAGAGACCGAACGAGATTTCAGATGGCCAACACAAAGTCCGCTCGCAAGGCGACCCGCAAGATCGCGCGCCGCACCGAGATCAACAAGTCGCGCCGTACCATTCTGCGCAACTCGGTGCGCAAGGTCGAAGAGGCGATCACCGCTGGTGACCGCGCCGCCGCCGCAGAAGCGCTCAAGTCCGCCGAGCCCGCGATCATGCGCGCGGCCCAGCGCGGCACCGTTCACAAGAACACCGCCAGCCGTAAGGTGTCGCGTCTCTCGCACGCGATCGCCAAGCTCGGCAAATAAATCGGCAAGTAAGCTTCCGCGGCGCCGCAGCCGAATTCAGCCGACCTTGCGTGGCTGACTTGCTTGGCTGAATTGACGATAAGCACCTCTCGCGCCGCAGCAAGACACTACCAGAGCCAAGCGCCGCATGAAGCGGCGTTCGCCGCCGCGAAATGGCTTGGCGCTTTTTCTGAAAATCAATGACAATGATCCGGCGCGGACGTCGAAGACGTTCCGCGCTCGCATGCGTTCGTCAAACTGTCACCGGCACGTCAGACAGTTATGGGCGCCAAGCATTTTCGGCCCCTTTCTCAATTTCCTTTTTACGTCAACTCAGTAATCCCAGCGCTTTTTCGCTAGGGCTACCCTTCATTGTCGAACAAAAAATTTGGCGGCCGCGTAATGACTTACGTCGAATGTGACGACGAGGACCCGGAAATGCCTGTGCCACAATGGCAAAGCGACCGAAGGCATGACGATTTTTTCTAACAAGATACCGCTGCATCTTAGGCCGCTGGCGTGCGCAATTCCGCACGACTCATCAACACGTTGGTTAGCGAGCGGTAGAAAATTCGGACAAGCGGCCACATGCGGCACAACCGGCGCATTGCATTCACCCGACGATTCGAAATTGCTCAGCGGCGCGCGTCGTGTATTTTGACAACTGCGCGCGGACATTCTCCGCGACGCGCTCAGAAACAAGGAATGGTTCTGCGCTCATTGGCAGATGAGAACGGCTATCTGTTGCCCGGTGGCGGGAATTCCACCGGCGAATGATAAGCGGGCATGGTTTCGATCTTGAAATGCCCGCGCCGTATTTTCGCTGACGATGAAGAACCGGACGGAACCTGAGGCGGTTCGAGCGTCGCAAATTTTGAATTGCAAGCAGTTCGAGTTTTGCGAACATGGATCGGCAGCAGGACCAGATCGATGGCGAACCCGGGCGAAAGCCCGACGGAGGGGGGACTGTGATGATGGCGAACTCTGATACGAATATTGGTGACGGCGTCTCCACGTCGTTCTACACCGGCTCGTACAGCGCCCTCTCTTGTCAGGTCTCCTACACTCCGCTGGGTAACGCGCCGCCCAACATCTAAAGGCGCGATCCCGTCTCCTACAAACGATATCGCGCCGTTCCCTCAGGCCGGCCAGGATATCCAGCAAGCGTGTTGCGTCTCGTATCGGCGCGTCGACGGCCCATGCCGTCAGGCCGAGAAACCCATTGTCCGTTCAACGAACCAGACCAAATCAAAGAGAAGAAGAAAATGCCGAACGACGATCAGGAAAGTTGGCTCAGAGTGAAAGCGCGTCTGCGCTCGGAAGTGGGCGACGACGTTTTCTCGAGCTGGTTTGGACGCATGGAACTCGAAGGCATTGACGATGGCGGCGTACGCCTGTCGGTGCCGACCCGCTTTCTCAAGAGCTGGATTCAGTCGCATTACGCCGAGAAGGTGCTGTCGTGCTGGCAGGCGGATCGCGACGAGGTCGGCCGCATCGAACTGATCGTCCGCTCGGCGGTTCTCAAGACTACCGTGCAGCCGAAGGCCAAGGTGGAGCCTGCCGCATTCAACGGGGGCGCCGGCGAAGGCCGTCCGCTCAACGGCAATGGCGCGGGGCGGCCGATTCCGGCCGGCGACGCAGCCGTGCACGAGGCGCTCGGCGGCTCGCCGCTCGATGCGAGGCTGACCTTCGACTCCTTCGTCGTCGGTCGCTCCAACACGCTGGCGCAAGCCGCGGCGCGGCAGGTTGCCGCCGCCCGCCGCAATGATCCGGTGATGTTCAACCCGCTCTACATCCATTCCGGCGTCGGCCTCGGCAAGACGCATCTGCTGCAGGCCATTACCTGGGCCGGCAACGCCAATGGCGAGCGCAAGGTGCTGTACCTCACCGCCGAGAAGTTCATGTACGGCTTCGTCGCCGCGTTGCGCGCGCAGAACGCCATCGCCTTCAAGGAAGCGCTCCGCGGCATCGGCGTGCTCGTGATCGACGACCTGCAGTTCCTGCAGGGCAAGTCGACGCAGGCCGAGTTCTGCCACACCCTCAATGCCCTGATCGACGCCGGCCGCCAGGTCGTCATCGCCTCGGACCGGCCACCGTCGGAACTGGAGAGCCTCGACGAGCGCGTGCGCTCCCGGCTCGCCGGCGGTCTCGTCGTCGAGATGGGTGGTCTCGGTGAGGAACTGCGTCTCGAGATCCTCAAGGCGCGCGTGCAGGCCGCCCGGGCCCATCATCCGACCTTCGATGTGCCGCTGCCGGTGCTTGGCTATATCGCCAAGACCGTCACCCATAACGGCCGTGACCTCGAAGGCGCTCTGAACCGCCTGCTGGCGCATTCCAAACTCACCGGCCAGGCGGTGACCATGGAAATGGCCGAGCGCGAGGTGAAGGACCTGATCCGGCCGCAGGAACCCAAGCGCGTCAAGATCGAGGACATCCAGCGCATTGTCGCCCGGCAGTACAATGTCAGCCGCTCCGACCTTCTGTCGTCGCGCCGCACCGCCAATGTCGTGCGCCCGCGCCAAGTGGCGATGTATCTTGCCAAGACCCTGACGCTGCGCTCGCTGCCGGAAATCGGCCGGCGCTTCGGCGGCCGCGACCACACCACCGTGCTGCACGCCGTGCGCAAGATCGAGGGCCTCGTCAGCAACGACCTCGCGCTGTCGGAGGAGATCGAGATCCTCAAGCGCCAGCTGCAGGAGTAGGGCATTCTCCGCTCGTCCCCGCGTAAGCGGGGACCCAGGCGTTGCGGAGTCTGCCGCCAAGTTCTGGATTCCCGCTTCCGCGGGGATGAGCGGAGTTTTTGGCTGTTCCCCGTTGGCCCAGGCCTGGCCGGGGAGAAGTGCCTGTGGACGCCCTGGGGATAGGAGCGGGGACTTCGCCCCCGCCCGCAGCGCGCTCTTGCGCAAAAGCCCCACTCTTGCCACCTTTGCCCCCCGGCTTCCGCCGGTTGGCGCCTGGGGTTGGGTATTCGGCGCCGAAGCGGGAATTTCCATGAAAATAACTGTCGAGCGCGCTGAACTCCTCAAGTCGCTGAGCCACGTTTACCGCGTGGTGGAACGGCGCAATACCATTCCGATCCTGTCCAACGTCCTGATCCGCGCCGACAACGGCCAGCTCAGCATGAAGGCGACCGACCTCGATCTCGAGGTCACGGATTCCATTGCCGCCGAGGTTGCGCCGGGCGGCGCCACCACCGTGCCGGCGCATATGTTCTACGACATCGTGCGCAAGCTGCCTGACGGCTCGCAGATCGTGATCGAAGGTTCCGGCGAGCGCGCGGTGCTGACCATCCGCGCCGGCCGCTCGCGCTTCACGCTGCAGACCCTGCCCGAGAGCGACTTCCCCGATCTCGCCGCCGGCGAGATGAGCCACTCGTTCAAGGTGCCGGCCGCCGACTTCAAGCGCCTCATCGACAAGACGCAATTCGCCATCTCGACCGAAGAGACGCGCTATTACCTCAACGGCATCTACCTGCACGCCGCCGACGCGGCGAAGACCGCGACCTTGCGCGCGGTCGCAACCGACGGCCACCGGCTGGCGCAGGTCGAATTGCCGCTGCCGGAAGGCGCCGCCGGCATGCCGGGCATCATCATCCCGCGTAAGACGGTCGCCGAGGTGCAGCGCCTGATCGAAAGCGGCGAAGGCGACATCGCCATCGAGCTTTCGTCGGGCAAGATCCGCTTCTCGATCGGCAATGTCGTGCTGATCTCCAAGCTGATCGACGGCACCTTCCCCGACTATGGCCGCGTCATCCCGGCCAATAACGACAAGAACCTCGTCGTCGACAAGAAGGATTTCGAGGCCGCGGTCGATCGCGTCTCGACCGTATCGAGCGAGCGCGGCCGCGCCGTGAAACTGTCGATCACCGGCGGACGGCTGGTGCTGTCGGTGACCAACCCGGATTCCGGCAGCGCCACCGAAGAGCTCGAGGTGGACTACGAATCCGATCCGCTCGATATCGGCTTCAACTCCCGTTACCTGCTCGACATCGCCGCGCAGATCGAGGGCGAGGTCGCGGTGCTCAAGCTCGCCGATCCGGGCTCGCCGACGCTGATCCAGGACAAGGACGCCAAGGGCGCGCTCTACGTGCTGATGCCGATGCGGGTGTAGCGGCGCTGCCATTTGCTTGGATACCTCTCCTCTCGTGGAAGAGGGTGGCACGCCAACCACGAACTCGTCATGCCCGGCCTTGTGCCGGGCATCCACGTTTTTACGGCCAGGCAGCAAGCAAGACGTGGATGGCCGGGACAAGCCCGGCCATGACGGGTAGAAACCACGCATGACCGCCGCCTTCCTCCGCCGTCTTTCGCTCACCAGCTTCCGCAGCTATCCGGCGGCGAAGCTTGAGCTGGATCGCGCCGGTCCGGTGGTCCTGACCGGGCCGAACGGCGCCGGCAAGACCAACCTGATCGAGGCGATCTCGATGCTGGCGCCCGGCCGCGGCCTGCACCGCGCCACGCTGGATGAACTCGCGTTCTCGGAGGGCGACGGCTCCTGGGCCGTGTCGGCGGAGATCGAGGGCATGCTGGGCCTCGCCACCCTCGGCACCGGCATCGAGCCGCCAGCCGGCGACGACACCACCAACTCGCGCAAATGCCGCATCGACCGCGAGCCGGTATCGTCGGCCGCCGCCTTCGCCGATCATCTGCGCATCATCTGGCTGACGCCGTCGATGGACCCGCTGTTCGTCGGCCCAGCCGCCGACCGCCGCCGCTTCCTCGACCGTCTGGTGCTCGCGGTCGATGCGCAGCATTCAAGCCGCGTTTCGGCGCTGGAGCGCTCGCTGCGTTCGCGCAATCGCCTGCTGGAAGATCAGCGCAGCGATCCGCACTGGCTCGATGCCATCGAGCACGAAACCGCCGAGGTCGCGGTTGCGGTGTCGGCAGCACGCTACGAAACCGTCAATCGCCTCGCCGGTGCGCTGGAAGCCGCGCGTGAGGAAGCGCCCGCCTTCGCCATGCCGCGCATCGCGCTCACGGGCTGGATGGAGAACCAGTGGGCGCTGAGCACCGCGCGCGAAATCGAGGATCGCTATCGCGATTTGTTGCGTGCGAACCGCGGCCAGGACGCCGCCGCCGGCCGCACGCTCGAAGGCCCGCACCGCGCCGATCTCAATGTCGTCCATGCCGGCAAGAGCGTTGCCGCCGCCGATGCCTCCACGGGGGAGCAAAAGGCGATGCTCATTCGCCTGATGCTCGCGCATGCGCATCTGATCAAGGACATGACCGGCTATGCGCCTGTGATGCTGCTCGATGAAGTCGTGGCACATCTCGATCCGATGCGGCGCGCCGCGCTGTATGACGCGCTCGCTGCGCTCGGCACCCAGGTTTGGATGACCGGCGCGGACCCGGCGGCCTTCGCCGATATCGCCGAGCGGGCGCAATGGTTCGACGTGACGCCGGGCGGCGTTCAAAAGCGCGCGTAAAAGTTCCCGCCGCTCCGGGCTAACGTTCGATTAATCGAGATATTTTGAACTGTCGGAAAACAGGAACAACTCCAATTCCTTGGCTTTTACCCTGCGTCATTTATGGCGCTCACGAAACAACGCAGAGGAATGGAACAAAGCGATGATGGACAACAAAACGCCACCAATTGAACGATTGAGGCACGAAGTTCACGGCGCGCTGAACACAATTGAAACTCAATTGACCCGGCTCGAGATCCTGACGGCGGCAATGGCCGCATTCAGCCGGCCGATCCCGGATTACGACGCCGGCTTTCAGCACCAGCGGCATTTGACGGCCAGCGCCACCGTACTGCGCAGCGCCCGCTAGCTTTAGAGTTCGCCGGTGAGCGCGCGGCGTTGCCGCTCGGAGGCATCCGAGAACCGCCGCAGCGCATGAGCCTCGGACAGCATGCCGACCACCTGGGCGCGCTCCAGGCTATCCACCACCGGCAAGGCTTCGGCCTCGAATTTTTCGAAGGCCTTGATCGCTTCCCGCGCCGTCATCTGCTGCAGCAGCATTTCGCCCTTATGACGCAGCAAATCTGTCAGCGGCGTCACCGCTGGCACTTCCGACGAATGCGCCTCCGCCACCATCACCATGCCCGCGTAGTGGCCGTCCTCATCGACGGCCAGCACCTGATTGGTAGAGCCGAGCGGAAACTTCTCGCGAAAAACGGGGAGTGGCGTCTCGGTCGATGTGGTGCGCACGTCGGCGCGCATCATCTGCGCCACCGTGAGATCGCGAATCCAGCCAACATCGGCGCCGCCGCGAATGGTTTCACCGCGCAGATGGAAGCGCCAGGTGGCGAAGGAGTAGCCGAACAATTCCCGCGTGACCTGCATGGAAACGATGACCGCGATCAGCACCGTGCCGGTGAGCCACAGATCGCCGGTTGTTTCCAGCGCGATGAAGCACATGGTGAGCGGCCCGCCGATCACGGAGGCCGCGAGCGCACTCATGCCGATGATGGCATAGGCATCGGGATTGAGTGCGAGCGACGGCCACAAGATATTCATCCCGGTGGCGAAGAGCTGGCCACCGAGAGCGCCCATCAGCAGCGAGGCGAAGAACAGACCGCCGCGGAAACCCGAGCCGAGCGACACGATCGCGGCGAGGGCCTTGAACACCAGCAGCAGCATCAAAGTCTCGACCGGCAACTTGAACAATGTGGTCAGGTGCAGCGCGCCGTGGCCCGATGACATGACGCGCGGGGTAATCATGGCCAAAAGACCGACAACCGCGCCGCCCAGCATGGGCCTGAGCCACGGCCGTATGCCGACCCGGCCAAAAAGCTGCTCGCAGAGCGCGACACCCCGCATCAAGCCGATGCCGAAAAACGCCGCCAGCAGGCCAAAACCGCCGGCGATAGCGAGATCCTGGAACCCGATCGCGGCCACCTGGCCGGCTTCGACGCCGATGCGTGCCGGCGCGAAGGCGGCAGAGGTCAGGTATCCGAACAGCGCCGCAACGCCGACCGGCGCCAGACTGCCGACGGCGTAGCCGCCGATGATCAGCTCAAAGGCGTAGAACGCGCCGGCCAGTGGCGCGCCGAAGGCGCCGGCAATGGCGCCGGCGGCCCCGCAGCCGACCAGCAGCCGCATATCATTGCGGCGCAGGCGGAACGCCTCGCCCAGTTTCGAGGCCAGGCCGCTGGACAACTGCGTGTAGCCGGCTTCGAGCCCGACCGACGCCCCGACGCCGCTCGACCAGATCGTCTGCCCCGCCACGATCAGGCTGCCGCGCATCGACATGCGGCCGCCATGGAGAGCATTGGCTTCGATCGGGTCGACCTCGGTGCCGCGCCAGCGCGAAATCATGCGGGTGGCGAGTCCCAGCAGCAGACCGCCGAGGCAAGGCACCAGAAAAGCATGGAGCGGATCGATCGAACTGCGTGCCGACAGCCGCTCCCCGGCCTCCAGGCCGAAGAACTGGACATGCATAAGGCCGACAATCGCGCCCATGGCGGCGACGACCAGCCCCGCTAACCCGCCTGCCAGCGCGGCCAGCAGGATGATGCTGGACTCGCGCGCCCGGATGAAAGCGCGCAGTCGGTGGGGAACTTCAAAGCCGCTGAAGGCGCTCATTGCGGGTAACCGGCGCTCGCGTCGGGCAGACCTCGCTTAGAAGGCAGGTCGCGATCAGAGGCAACGCCTAATGTCGAGACGCAGGTCCGCAGCCGCAAGAAATCGTGCTCTTTCGGAAGACTTGGCGAGCCGGAAATAAACACCTCCCGCGCCTTCACCAAGCGCCGTGACGGGAGCTCTAAACCAGCCTTTTCAAGCGGCGAAAAAGAGGCGAATTCCGGCCTCTCGGCCCTTTAAAAAACCCCGCGAAATCAACATATTAAGGCCTGCGACTTTACTCTGTACGCGGGTCGCAAATCGTGTCACACAAAATGCTCTTCTGATTCATTTTTGGCGTGGCGAGAATACTCGTCTCTAAGGCTCATCCATGGCTGAACCAGCCCGCGATATCGCTCCCGATTCCTCCGACTATGGCGCCGAGTCGATCAAGGTCCTCAAAGGCCTCGACGCCGTGCGCAAGCGTCCCGGCATGTATATCGGTGACACCGATGACGGCTCCGGCTTGCATCACATGGTCTATGAGGCGGTCGATAACGCGATCGACGAGGCGCTCGCCGGACACGCCACGCAGGTCGACGTCACGCTCAATCCCGACGGCTCGTGCACGGTGCGCGACAACGGCCGCGGCATCCCGACCGGCATGCATTCGGAAGGCGTCTCGACACCCGAGGTGGTGATGACGCAGCTCCACGCCGGCGGCAAATTCGACCAGAACTCCTACAAGGTGTCCGGCGGTCTGCACGGCGTCGGCGTCTCGGTCGTCAACGCGCTGTCGACCTGGCTGAAGCTGACGATCTGGCGCGACGGCAAGGAACACTTCATCGAATTCCATGACGGGGTCACGGTGGCGCCGCTCAAGGAAGTCGGCCCGTCGGGCGGCAAGCGCGGTACGGAAGTAACCTTCCTGCCCTCGCCCGCGACCTTCACCATGGTCGAATTCGATTTCGCGACGCTCGAGCATCGCCTGCGCGAACTCGCCTTCCTCAACTCGGGCGTCAGCATCGTGTTGACCGACGCGCGGCACGCCGTCGAGAAGCGCGAGGAGATGCGCTACGAGGGCGGCGTCGAGGCCTTCGTGCAGTTCCTCGACCGCAACAAGTCGCCGCTCATTCCCAAGCCGCTGATGATCCGCGCCGAGAAGGACGGCATCACGGTCGAGTGCGCACTGTGGTGGAACGACGCCTACCACGAGAACGTGCTCTGCTTCACCAACAACATCCCGCAGCGCGATGGCGGCACGCATCTCGCCGGTTTCCGCGGCGCGCTGACGCGGCAGGTGACGCAATATGCCGAGACGCTCGGCACATCGAAAAAAGAGAAGGTCGCGCTGACCGGCGACGACTGCCGCGAAGGCCTCACCGCCGTGCTGTCAGTGAAGGTGCCGGACCCAAAATTCTCGTCGCAGACCAAGGACAAGCTGGTCTCGTCCGAAGTCCGCCCGGTGGTCGAGAATGTCGTCAATCAGGCGCTGTCTGACTGGTTCGAGATTCATCCCTCGGAAGCCAAGGTCATCGTCGGCAAGGTGGTGGAAGCTGCCGCGGCGCGTGAAGCGGCGCGCAAGGCCCGCGATCTCACCCGCCGCAAGGGCGCGCTCGATATATCGTCCCTGCCCGGCAAGCTTGCCGATTGCCAGGAGCGCGATCCGGCCAAGTCCGAACTCTTCATCGTCGAGGGCGACTCGGCCGGCGGCTCCGCCAAGCAGGGCCGCAACCGCGAATTCCAGGCCGTGCTGCCGCTGCGCGGCAAGATCCTCAATGTCGAGCGCGCGCGCTTCGACAAGATGCTGTCGAGCCAGGAAATCGGCACGCTGATCACGGCGCTCGGCACCGGCATCGGCCGCGACGAATTCAACGCCGACAAGCTGCGCTACCACAAGATCGTGATCATGACGGACGCCGACGTCGACGGCGCGCATATCCGCACGCTGCTGCTGACGTTCTTCTTCCGGCAGATGCCGGAGCTGATCGAGCGCGGCCACATCTACATCGCGCAGCCGCCGCTCTATAAGGTCAACCGCGGCAAGTCCGAGCAGTATCTCAAGGACGAGCGCGCGCTTGAGGATTACCTGATCGCCACCGGCGTCGAGGAAGCCGTGCTCAAGCTCGCCAATGGCGAGGAGCGCGCCGGCGAGGATCTGCGCAAGCTGGTCGAGGAAGCGCGCACCGTGCGCAACCTGCTGAACGGCCTGCACTCGCGCTATAACCGCCAGGTGGTCGAGCAGGCCGCCATTCTCGGCGTGCTGAACCCGGAAATCTTCGGCAATGCCGAAACGGCCAGGGCGGCCGCGCCCTTCATCGCCAAGCGCATGAACGTGCTGGCAGAAGAAACCGAGCGCGGCTGGGAAGGCGAGTTCGACGAGCAGGACGGCTTCAAGTTCAGCCGCACCGTGCGCGGCGTCAAAAGCATCGCCATCATCGACCACGCGCTGCTCGGCTCGGCCGATGCGCGCAAGCTCGACGAGCATGCCGTGTCGCTGCAGAAGGTTTACGAGAAGCCGGGCACCTTGCGCCGCAAGGACGAGAGCTGGCCGATCTATGGGCCGGTCGGCCTGTTCGAGGCGATCACCGGCGCCGGCCGCAAGGGCGTGTCGATGCAGCGCTACAAAGGTCTCGGCGAGATGAACCCGGAGCAACTCTGGGAAACGACACTCGACGTCAATGCGCGCTCGCTGCTGCAGGTGCGCATCAAGGAAGTCGACGAAGCCAATGTGCTGTTCGATCAGCTCATGGGCGACGTCGTCGAGCCCCGCCGCCAGTTCATCCAGGACAATGCGCTTTCGGCCAGCGTGGACGTTTAACTGCGGACAAACGCCTGTTAAGCCCGGAGCATCGCTCCGGGCTTTTTCATGCGCGGGTGCCTGCCTCAATAGCAGACGCGCGAACGCGCCCAGACCCAGCCGCCATAACCGTCCGAGACGCGGATGCGGCGGACGGTGCAGTTGTCGCCATAGCTAACGCGGTACGGCCGGTAGCCGTCGTAATATGTGCCGTCATAGCGTGCCGGGCGTGCGTCATAGTACGGCCGGCGATAGGGCTCGCTATAGACCGCCGGGCGATAATAGGGCTCGCTGTACGCCGCCCTGCGATAGGGCGAGCCATAATAATATGAGCTGCGATAGCGCGGCGCGTAATAGCCGTCGCGATAGCCGTCATCGACGCGCACGTAACTCACCTTGCGCACATAGCGCACGACTTTGCGGTAGCAGCAATTCGACGAATAGGAGACGTTGCCGGTGCGATAGCCGTAACCATCGCGATAGTACTCGCCCGCTTGCGCGGTGCTCGGCGCGAAAGCGGCGGCGAAGAGCAGAGCGGCAAGACCGAGAACCTTTGTGGCCATTTGATACATGACCCTACTCCTGACAAAGCACCGGCCCGAAGTCGCCGGTCGTTAACATTTTAAACAATGTTAACACTTGTGGCGACCATCTTTGGAAGGCCACAAGCCTTTGATTTTACTAGGAAGTAGTACAGTTCTGCCGCGCGATGTGACCAATCACGAGGTCAGTTTGGCGCCGATGGCCAGGCCAATGGCGATGGCGCCAACGAACAGCACCAGGAATATACCGGCCAGCCATTTGGCGATGGTCGCCGAGGCTTCCTCGACACCGGTGAAGCCGAACAGCCCGGCGACGATGGCGATGATCAGGAAAATGAAAGCCCACTTGAGCATGGTGCGCCTCGTGATTCACATCCAGCGATAGAACGACGACGGGCCGTTCGAGTTCCATTCTCGCCACATTACGCCGTGATGCGGCACAGGTGAACTCAGAACAGGTCGAGGTATTCGCGCTGCTCCCACGGCGTGACCTGAAGCGGGTCGGCGGCGTGCGCCGGCTCTTCCTTCTCGAAGCGGGCGCGCTCGGCGTCCTTGATGTGGGCATAGTAATCGATAAAGCCGGCGCCGAAAGACTGTCGAAAAACGTCATCACTGCGCAGCGCGGTTACCGCCTCGCTCAGCGATTTCGGCAGCAGCGCCGCCGAAGCCTCGTAGGGCGTATCGGCGGAAGCGCCGGGATCGGTTCGCTTGGCGATGCCGTCGAGACCCGCGTAAATCTGCGAGGCCATGTAGAGATAAGGGTTGGCCGCCGGCTCGCCGACGCGGTTCTCCAGATGCGTCGATGATGCGCCGGCTTCGCCGAGCAGCCGCATCATCACGCCGCGATTGTCGCGCGCCCAGATCGCCCGGTCCGGCGCCAGCGAATAAGGCCGGTAGCGCTTGTAGCCATTGACGGTCGGCGTGGTGAAGGCCGCGGCGGCGCGCGCATGCGCCAGCAAGCCGCCGAGATAATATTGACCGAGACTCGACAGACCGTCGGGATCGACAAAGGCGTTGCGCTTCGATTTGCGCTCGATCAGCGACTGATGCAGGTGCCAGCCGCTCGACATCACGTTGGGCAACGCCGGGCGGCACATGAAGCTGGCGAGATAGCCGTGCCGCCGCGCGATCTGCTTCAAGGCGGCGCGGAACAGGATCATGGTGTCAGCGGCTTTGAGGCCCATTTGCGGACGGAAGGTAAACTCGATCTGACTCGGACCCAGTTCCAGTTCGACCGACCGCAACGGCAGGCCGAGTTGCTCGATGCCATGGCGCAGGATCTCGACGGCCGGATCGACCATGTCGAAGCGCGTTTCGGTGAGATACTGATAGCCTTGCGTGAGCAGGCTGACCTTAGGCGCCTGCGGCGGCCATGTCGCGGCCTCCGGCGCCAGCATCGCATCGTCGATTCTGAACAGATGAAACTCGACTTCTAGGCCGGCGAGGAAATCGTAACCGGCCTTCGCAAGCGAGCCCAGCGCGTCGCGATAGATGGCCCGCGTCGAGAACGGCACCGGCTTGCCGTTGCCGAAATAGATATCGCACAGCAGCCAGCCGGTCTTGTTGGCCCAGGGCAGGATGCGAAAGGTCGTCGGATCGGCGATCATCGTGAAATCGGCGCCGCCCTGCATCTCGGCCATGCCAAAGCCGCCACCGGCGGTGAACACCGGGAATACGCTCTTGTGCGAGGTGTCCTTGGCGAGCAGCGTCGAGGTCATATTGACGCCATTGCGCATGGCGCTCACCGCCTCCGAAGCGACCAGCGTCTTGCCGCGCAGCACGCCGTGCTGATCGGCGAAGGAAAAGCGGATGACTTCGAGCTTGTTCGCCTTGATGGCGCGCTCGACGTCGGCCGCGGCCTTCTCCTGCGCGTCCGACCACAGGCCGTGACGGGAGACGAAGGTGGGGGAGGATTTTACGGACTTACATGGCGGCATCAAACACCGTCATGCCCGGCCTTGTGCCGGGCATCCACGTCTTTGGACGCTGCAATGCTGCGAAGGCGTGGATGGCCGGGACAAGCCCGGCCATGACGATTGTTGGACATGGCGAGCCGCAACTACTGCCCCGCCTTCCAACTCATCGCCTCGCGCTTTTGCGCTTCGGAGCGATGGTAGTAACCTTTCCAGTCGTCGGCCGGGCCGATACCGTCGATGGCGAGCGGACCGGTGATGCTGGCCGCTTCCTGGTCGTCGACGATCATGATCGGCTTCTCGCCCTTGCCGGATTTCTCCAGCGACTGCCGCAGCAGCTTGCGATAGGCGATGATCGCCTTGTCCGACGTGCCGAGATGCTCCTGCGTGCGGTCCTGGATCGCGCCCATTGACTCGCAGGCCCACTGATCGTGCACGTTGATGTCGGCGCCCATGCCGGTATAGGTCTCGCACTCCTGCTCGTGCGGATCGAAGCCGTAGTCGTTGCTCTTGTTGCGGTTCGGGATGTAGTCGGGCAGTTGATAGAGCTCGAGGCGCTGATTGCGCATCGTATCCTTGTCCACCGCCTTACCGAACGAGGTGAAGATCGCGTACCAATAGTGCTTGGTGTCATCGACCGGCACATGCCACTGCGAGATCGTCATCTCGCGGCTCATCGGAATCATGAAAGCGTTGGGAAAGACGAGATTGGTGACGCGGACATGGGTCGAAGCGTCGCTGATCTGCCGCAGCGTCACGATGCGAAAGCCGTAATCGGTCTCGTCCACTTCGATGCGCGGCCGCGTCA
The DNA here is from genome assembly GCA_035556455.1 of Pseudolabrys sp. GTDB lineage: Bacteria > Pseudomonadota > Alphaproteobacteria > Rhizobiales > Xanthobacteraceae > Pseudolabrys. The sequence continues at coordinate 42,705 of DATMEX010000004.1, read as the reverse complement.
CCTCGCGCATGATCTGCGTCATCGGCATGTCCGCATCCTTGGTGTGGTCGCGGAACATCTTGCCGTAGCTCTGCGTCGGGTCCTCGTCGTGGAAGAACCGGTGCAGGAACGAGGTGTGCACCGGATCGATACCGACCTCGAGCGACTGCAGCCAGTTGCAGTCGATCAACCCCTTGAACGCGAAAGTGTGACTGTCCGGCGCGACGAAGCAGTCGAAATGCGGGAAGGCCGGCGGCTCCCCGTCGCCGAGATAGGCGAACAGGATGCCGCTCTTCTCCACAACCGGATAGGCCTTCTGCTTGATGTTGGCGCAGAGGTTGCTGTTGTCGGGTTCGGCCGGCGTTTCGAGGCACTTGCCGTCGATGTCGAACAGCCAGCCATGAAAGGCGCAGCGCAGGCCGCCGTTTTCGAGGCGGCCAAAGGCCAGATCGGTGCCGCGGTGCGGGCAGTGGCGGCCGACCAGGCCGTAGCGGCCCTTGTCGTCCTTGAAGATCACAAGATCCTCGCCGAACAGCCGCACCGGCTTGATGGGGCGGTTGCCCTTGAGTTCATCCACCAAAGCCGCCGGCTGCCAGTATTGCCGCATCAGCCGGCCGGCCGGCGTGCCCGGCCCGGTGCGGGTGATGAGATCGTTCTGTTCGGCGCTCAGCATGGCGGCTTCCCCTCGTGTCTTTTCGCGCTTGCGACGAACGGGCGGGGCAACCCCCTGACCATCCATCGGTTTCGCTTTGGACTTATTCGAGCACAGACCGGGGGAAGGAAAAAGCCGTCGCGACATGAAAAAGGCCGGCGCTACGGCCGGCCTTTCTTGAAGCCGAAGCTTCGGAACTCTGTTTCGTTTCAGCCAGCGTGACGCGCGGCCATGCCTTGATCGAGGCGGCGGCGCCAGGCGCTCTGGCGCAGACTCTGCAAGCTGCGCGCGGCGGTTTTGGCCTCGGCGCGGCTGGCCGTAGCGTAAGTGCGATATTCGAGATCGTTGACGCGCGACACCAGAGGCTGCTTGCCGAAGAAACGGGCAAAGGCGCTGACGCCGCCATTCACCTTCAGCTCGGAGATCGCATTGGCGACATTGCTCGTCGATCCGAAAGCGACGACGCGGCCCGTCATCGTGTGACGCACCTCATAGACGCCCGGGCCGATCGGCGCTTCGACAACGCCACCCGCCTGCGCGTCGGGGAACCGCTTCCACGCACTCCAACTCTGTACCATGACCGTAAGCCCTTACCCGGCGAAAACCCGTGTTAGAACGCACGACGTAAGCATTGGTTGCGCGGCGTCAACTCGGACGTGTTGATAAATATCAGGTATGCGCCGGTTCTTACGCGAATCAGGCGTCACATCCGCGTGACGGGGATCACAGAAATGCGTTTTTACGGGACAGATAGGCGACCAATCGGCCACGCCTGAAATTTGGGCATGAAGCCGCGGCCCGCTAACGGCCCGGCATCACTAAAATTTTCGGCTTCACTGGCAGTGTCGTCTTGGAAATTACCGCCGATGGTATTTCCAGCACCTCAATCTCCCACTCCTGACGCATCCGCGTCAAGAAGCGGTCGAGCGAGTAACCGCTGAAATAGTGCATCGGGATCAGCAGCGGCGCCTTCAGCGCGTGCAGCACCTCGATCATGCCGTCGAGGTCGAGGGTGTAGCTGCCGTCGACCGGGACCATCACAACGTCGACGCGGCCCATTTCATCCAGCTGCGCCTGCGTCAGCGTGTGGTGCAGATGGCCGAGATGAGCGATGCAAAGATTGGCGATCTCGAAAATGAAAATCGAATTGCCATGACGTTCGGTCTCGCCGCCGCCCCAGCTGCGGATGTTGGTCGGCACGTTGCGCACGCGCACGTCCTTGAACGTCATGTCGATGCGCGCGGGTTGTTCGTTGCCGGCCCAGCCGCGCAACACATGGGCAATACGCGGATCGGGGCGGTCGGTGTAATGCGTCGAGTGCGCATGGTTCATCGTAACGATGTCGGGCAACACATTCGGACGGATATAGTCGTTGTAGTCCGTCGCGATGCGCACCAGCTGCGGGCTCTCGAGCAGGAACGTGGCGTGGCCAACGAAGGTGATGCGGACCTGATCGGCGGCCAGCGCCGCGAGCTTCAACGAAGCCGGGTCGAATGAGGCCCGCCGGAACACGGGCGAACGCGACGCCACCAGCCCCGGGCAGTTCTCGCGCATTTCCGGCTTGGGCGGCTGCGCCGGAGAGGCGCCTTGCGCCAGCGTCTGGGCGCTTGAGCCGACGGCAATTCCCGCCGCCAGCACCGCAATCCTCAGTGTCGTGCTTCCCATGTCGAACGGTCCGCGCTGATCCGGCGGCGGCAAATCTGACATGGTTCGGATGAGGCCGCCACCGCCCTCACGGCAATATGAAGCGGCGGCTGGTCGCTGGATTGCGCGGCAGTCAGAAGGAGCGGCGGTCCTGCATCGAGACGATGATGCCCTTGGGGGTGGTCACCACCCAGCGGCCATCGAGACGACGGATCGACTCCACGGGCCCAAGCCCCGGCAGCGGTGCGCCGGGCACCACCTGATAGACGTCACCATAACGGCCCTCGACATAGACGTAGCCGTTGCGGGCGCCGCGCACCGACCAGTCGCGCACGATGGGACGCGGCGCCTGGCTCTGCGCCATCGCCGCGCGCGGCGCGGGTTTCGGCGTGGGCACGTCGGCGTAAGCCGGCGCGGCGGGCATGGTCTGCGGCGGCGAGATCGAGCCGGTGACCTCCGCCTGCTCCTTCTTGAGCCGCTCGGCGATGCGCTCGTTGATCCTGTCGCTGATCCGCTTTTCGAGGCTCGCGGTTTGCGTCTGCGATGACTTGGCCGAGGCTTCGAGACTGGCTTTGAGCGTGGTCAGCTCCTTGGCCATATTGGCCATGGACTGCTGCATCGCCTTCTTTTCTTCCTGGGCGGCCACGTCGACCTTCGGGGCTTCCTTGAAGCCGGCGATGACATGAGGGCCGGCGATGGCGCCGAAGCCCGCGGCAAGCATAACGGCGGCGGCGAGCCGCATGGCGCGCCAGTGGCGCGGCTTGAGGGTTGCCCGGCGGCGCGGCTCGTCGGCATCGATCGGTTCGAAAGGCGGCTCATCGTCGAGCTTGCGCGGCACCAGAACCAGCGCCTGAAGCGCGTCGCTGCGGGCGGCTTCCACTTCGGGCTCCGCCTTCGGTTCGATTTTCTCTTCTTCGATAGCCACAGGCTCGCTGACGGCCGGCGAGATCGACGGCGATTCGACCTCGGGCAGGTCGCCCGGGGCTTTGGCGCCCGTCTTGGCGCTCATGTTGGCATTCGCCTCGGCTGTCGGCTCGGCCGTTGGCTCAGTGCCCGCGGCAGGCGGCGACAGGCCGCGATCCTCGCCCTTATGTTCGGAACCCTTGCGTTCGAACTCGTTGGGGTCGGCCATGGGAGTGCTCCGGGCAGGTTTCACCAATTGGTAACCCCTTCGTGGTTACCAATTGGTTACCGGAGTGTGCGGCAGCGCCGTTGGCGCTGGGCCACCGGCCTACAGGACGAGGCCGTTTTCCGCGGCCAGCGCCTGCAGCGACACGGCCGGGCGGGCGCCCACGTGCTGGATGACCTCGGACGCCGCCAGCGCGCCAAGCTTGGCCGACGTCTTGTTGTCCTTGCCCCGGGCGAGGCCCGACAGGAAGCCGGCGGCGAACAGGTCGCCGGCGCCGGTGACATCGACCACCTTGTCGATGCGCATGGCTTCGACCGCTTCGGTGCGGTCCGGCGTCACCACCACGCAACCCTTCTCGCTGCGCGTCACGACCGCAAGCTTTGCATCCTTCTGCAACGCCACGGCGGCGGTGGCGAAGGTGGAGGTCTGATAAAGGCTGTGCAGCTCATGCTCATTGGCGAACACGATATCGACGGTGCCCTTGCGAATGAGATCGAGGAATTCGCCGCGATAGCGATCGACGCAGAACGAATCCGACAGGGTCAGCGCGACCTTGCGGCCGGCCTTGTGGGCGATGTCGGCCGCCTTGACGAAGGCCTCCTTGGCGTGCGGCGGGTCCCACAAATAGCCTTCGAGATACACGACCGCGGCCGACGCGATCATGTCTTCGTCGATATCGGCGGGCTTGAGATCCTGCGCGGCGCCCAGATAGGTGTTCATGGTGCGCTCGCCGTCCGGCGTGACCATGATGTAGCAGCGCGCGGTCGAGGGACCGTGTGTCGCCGGCTTGGTCTCGAAGGCCACGCGCGCGGCGCGAATGTCGTGGGCGAAGGCCTTGCCGAGTTGGTCGTCCTTCACCTTGCCGACAAAGGCGGCCTTGCAGCCGAACGAGGCGACGCCGACTATGGTGTTGGCGGCCGAGCCGCCCGAGGCTTCCGTCGCCGCGCCCATGGCGTCGTAGATGGCCTTGGCGCGCGCCTCGTCGATCAGCGCCATGCCGCCTTTATGCATCCCCTGCGCCACCAGGAAGTCGTCTTCGGCCCGGGCAATCACGTCGACAATGGCGTTGCCGATGCCGAGAACGTCGTAGCGGGGAGCGGTCATGGAAAGTCCTTTTCTTGAGGCGGCGCGCGTCGGACGCGCAGCACTAATAAGAGCGGCGCAGCGAGCTTCGAGGTCCTATTGGACGGGCGGAAGCCTCTTGAGCACTTCGAGACTCCACCACAGGAAGTAGCCCCCGATCAGAACGCCGAGAACGATCTTCACCAACTGAACGACAAGTTCGTCTTTGCTCATGAATGCTCACCGGGCCTGCGAACAAGGCGGGCCTCACCTAGCATTCAATGTCCGCAGTCACAAACCTTGCTTTGCCGGCATGACGCAGGTGGGACGTTTCTGCAGCCCCTTGCATCGCGCCACCCCGACGTGACATAGACGCCCCGCAGCGCGCTCCACCTGCGCAGGCCGTTAAGGGTATCGCTATGTCATTCAAGGAACTAGTGTTTTCCGGCGTTCAGCCGACCGGCAATCTTCACCTCGGCAATTATCTCGGCGCTATCACGAAATTCGTGGCGCTGCAGGAAACCCACGACTGCATCTATTGCGTCGTCGACATGCACGCCATCACGGTCTGGCAGGACCCCGCCGAGCTGACCCGCAACACCCGCGAAGTCACCGCGGCCTTCATCGCCGCCGGCATCGATCCGAAGAAGAACATCGTCTTCAACCAGAGCCAGGTGACCGGCCACGCCGAGCTCGCCTGGGTGTTCAATTGCGTCGCCCGCATCGGCTGGCTCAACCGCATGACCCAGTTCAAGGAGAAAGCCGGCAAGGACCGCGAAAACGCGTCGGTCGGCCTTTATGTCTATCCGACCCTGATGGCGGCCGACATTCTGCTCTATCGCGCCACCCATGTGCCGGTCGGCGAAGACCAAAAGCAGCATCTCGAACTGGCCCGCGACGTCGCGCAGAAGTTCAACAACGACTACGGCGACAACATTCGCGCCCGCGGCTTCGGCGATGTGTTCTTCCCGCAGCCCGAGCCGATCATCCAGGGCCCGGCGACGCGCGTCATGAGCCTGCGCGACGGCTCGAAGAAGATGTCGAAATCGGAGCCGTCCGATTACTCGCGCATCAATCTCACCGACGATGCCGACGCCATCGCGCAGAAAATCCGCAAGGCCAAGACCGATCCGGAACCGCTGCCGGGCGAACTGAAGGGCCTCGAAGCGCGTCCGGAAGCCGACAACCTCGTCGGCATCTTCGCCGCGCTCGATCACAAGACCAAGGCCGACGTGCTGCGCGATTTCGGCGGCGCCCAGTTCTCGAACTTCAAATCGGCGCTGGTCGATCTTGCCGTTGCCAAGCTTGGGCCGATCGGCGGCGAGATGAAGCGGCTGGTGCAAGACCACGCTTATATCGACGCGGTTCTCGCCGACGGCTCGGAGCGGGCGGCAAAAATCGCCGACGAAACGATGAAGGCCGTCAAGGATATCGTCGGTTTCGTGCGCCGCTAAGTACGGCACTGTTTCCGCTGCGTAAAATGCGAGCAATACCGCCCGCAAGCGAGGCTTGTCGGCTGCCGTCGCGCCATGGCAGCATGAGCGGCTTGCGCGTCCGTCATTGCTGAATCCGCCAGGGGAGCCCCGATGCCGAACAAGCGCCGCAGCAACGAGGCCGGCCATAAACGCAAATATCTTCTGATCATCGATGACTCGGAAGAGTGCGACCGCGCCGTGTTCTGGGCCGCATCGCGCGCAAGCCGCACCCAGACACAGATCGTGATGCTGCGCGTCATCGACACCAGCGAGCGCAGCCAGCAGTGGCTAGGCGTCGCGGACATCATGAAGGCCGAAGCGATGGAAGCAGCCAATGCCGCGCTCGACCGTTTCGGCGCCATGGTCAAGAAGATCACCGGCGCCGCGCCCGACCGCGTCATTCGCGAAGGCGCGGTGAATGATGAGATTCTCAAGCTGATCGAGGAAGACACCGATATCGGCATTCTCGTGCTCGCCGCCGGCACCGGCAGCGACGGCCCCGGCCCGCTGATCGTCGGCCTGTCGAAGACCGCCGCAACCTTTCCAATCCCGATCGCCATTGTCCCGGGTTCGCTCAGCGACGAGGAACTGGAGGCGATGGCTTAAGGTCATCGCATCGGCATTTGTCGCGCGCTTCCGCCTGCTCGATCTCGTGCAACTGCTGCGCCGCCGTCGCCATCCGGTGAGCGGCGATGTGCTGGCGCGCGAACTCGGCATCAGCCTGCGCACGCTCTATCGCGACATCGCCAGTCTGCAGGCGCAGGGCGCGCCGATCGAAGGCGAACCCGGTCTGGGTTACGTGCTGCGGCCCGGCTTCACGCTGCCGCCACTGATGTTCAGCGACGATGAAGTCGAAGCGCTGATGCTCGGCTCGCAGTGGGTTGCCGAGCATGGCGATGCGCGTCTGGCGCAGGCGGCCATGGACGTGATGGCGAAAGTCGCTGCGGTCTTGCCCGCCGATCGCCGCGCGCAATTCGACCATCCGAGCCTGCTGATCGTGTCGCGTGCGCGTGAACGGCTTGCCGCCGGCCTCGGCTCGATGGCGCCGATCCGCGACGCCATTCGCCGCGAGCGCAAACTGACCATCGACTACCGGGACGTCGGCAATACCGCGACGCATCGCACGATCTGGCCGTTCGCGGTCGGCTTCTTCGACGACGCGCGCATCGTGGTGGCCTGGTGCGAGTTGCGCGCGGACTACCGCCACTTCCGCATCGACCGCATCGGCGGTCTCGTCGAGACCGAAATGCGCTATCCCAAACGCCGCGCGGTCATGCTCAAGGAATGGCAGAAGCAGATGGGCATTGGCGGGCGATAGTCACGGCAGTCATTCCGGGACGCGCGCATAAGCGCGCGGACCCGGAATCCAGCCAGGCGCTCGACGTTCGCCAGGGGAATGACGGCGTCACTCCTGACAAAAACTGACAGCGGTCAAGCCTAAACCCTCTTTATCATCGAGGAGGATCAACATCATGCTGCCATTCGGACTCGTCGTCCTCTACGTCAAGGACATCACCGCCAGCACCCATTTTTACCGCGGCCTGCTCGGCACCGAGCCGGTCGAGTCGTCCGCGAACTTCGTCATGTTTCCGATGCCGCCGGTCATGCTCGGCCTTTGGGTGCAGGACGAGGTCAAGCCGGCACCCTCCGGCGGGCCGGGCGCACTGGAGCTGGACTTCACCATGGACAGCGCCAAGGCCGTCACCGATTTCCACGCCGAATGGGTCAAGCGGGGCTTCAAGACCGCCCAATCGCCGGTCGAAATGGATTTCGGCCATACTTTCGTGGCCCTGGACCCGGACGGCCACCGCCTGCGCGTTCTGGCGCCGAATCCGTCCTGAAACCCGGTTCCGGTCCGGTTGACCGGCCCTCCCAAAACGCCCATGTAAAGCGTGTCCGCCGGGCCTTGAACCCGGCGGGATGGGAGATTTGAGCCATGTTTATCCAGACCGAATCGACGCCGAACCCGGCGACCTTGAAATTCCTGCCCGGCAAGCCGGTGCTCAATCAGGGCACGCTCGACATGCCGACGCGCGAGGCCGCGACGCAATCGCCACTGGCCGAAAAGCTGTTCGACATCGCCAATGTCGGCGGCGTGTTCTTCGGCGCCGATTTCATCTCGGTCACCAAGACCGACGGTGACTGGCAGCAGATGAAGCCAGCGATCCTCGGCGCCATCATGGAGCACTACATGTCCGGTGCCCCGATCGTTGCGAACGAGGCCGCCGCGGCTGATGACGACGAATTCTTCGAAGCTGCCGACACCGAGACGGTCGCCACCATCAAGGACCTGATCGAAACGCGCGTGCGCCCGGCGGTGGCTGGTGACGGCGGCGATATTACCTTCCGCGGTTTCAAGGAAGGCGTCGTGTACCTGCAGATGAAAGGCGCCTGCTCGGGCTGCCCGTCCTCGACCGCTACCTTGCAGCACGGCATCCAGAACCTTCTCAAGCATTTTGTCCCGGAAGTGACGGAAGTCCGGCCGGTTTAGTTTCTTAGGCGGGCACAAAGCCAATTTTCGTCATGGCCGGGCTTGTCCCGGCCATCCACACCTTTATGGATTGTTGTAAAGCAAGACGTGGATGCCCGGCACATAGGCGTTTCGCAGAAACGCCGTTCTTCGAACGGCTATGGCCGGGCATGACGGTGCTGATTTCTGCTGCCGGGCACATTTAGCCATGCGCATCCTCGCCATCGATACCGCGCTTGAAGCGTGTTCAGTCGCCCTCATGGACGGCGACGCCATCGTTGCGCGTGAGCATCAGGCGATGGCGCGTGGCCATGCCGAAGCGCTGATGCCGATGATCGCGCGTCTGCGCGAACAGGCATCACTCGATTTCGCGACGCTCGATCGCGTCGCCGTCACGGTCGGGCCCGGCAGCTTCACCGGCCTGCGCGTTGGTATCGCCGCAGCCCGCGGCATCGGCCTCGCCGCCGGCAAGCCGGTCGTTGGCATCACCACGCTTGGCGCCTTCGCCGCGCCGCTGATCGCATCGGGCACATCGACGCCGGTGGTCGCCGCCATCGACGCCCGGCACGAACACGTCTTCCTGCAGGCCTTCGACGGCGACGGCACGATCCGCATCAAGCCGGTTTATATTTCCGTGGCGGACGCAGCACGCCGCATCGCACCCTATGCGCCACGGCTGGTCGGCAATGCCGCGCAAATCCTTGCCGCCGCGTGGCCTGAAGGAGAGCCTGCGCCGGCGGCGGTTTTGCAGGAGGCCGCACCGTCGATCGACTGGGTGGCCCGGCTCGGCAGCGTCGCCGATCCGGCTTCGACGCCGCCCAAGCCGTTCTATCTCAAGGCGGCCGACGCTCAGCCACAGGCGGCGGTGCATCTGCCCTTGCAGGCGACCACGCCATGATGGCGTTGCTGCGCCGGCTGCTGGCGCGCGGCACGCCGCACATCGCGCCGGCGCATCTGCGCGACGCCCCCGCCATCGCCGCGCTGCATGCGGCTTCGTTTCATCGCGGCTGGAGCGATGAGGAGGTCGAGAATCTGCTGCTCGATCCGCAGGTGCTGGCGCACAGCCTGCGCATCGGCAGCGCCTTCGCCGGCTTTGTCATGTCGCGCCGCGCCGCCGACGAGGCCGAAATCCTGTCGATCGCCGTGATACGCCGCTGCCAGGGCCGCGGACTGGCGCGCCGGATGCTCGATATGCACATGCGGCGCCTCGCCGCGCTGGGCGTCAAGGCGCTATTTCTCGAGGTCGCCGAAAACAACGGACCAGCGATCGCGCTGTACCGGAAAGCCGGTTTTCACGACGTCGGCAAACGGCCGAATTATTATCCCTTGCCCGGTGGCGCCACTGCCGCCGCCTTGGTATTGCGGCGGGATATCGCGTAAACTCTTTCCACGATGACGACGGACAGCAAAAACAAAGCCGGGCTGGTCGTATCGGCGCCCAACAAAGGCGTCGGCGGCAAGCCCGATATCGAAGCGCTCTGCGCGGCCAAGGGCATGCGCATGACCGAGCAGCGCCGGGTGATTGCGCGCGTGCTTGCCGCGGCCGAAGACCATCCCGACGTCGAGGAGCTCTATCGCCGCTGCGTCAAGGTCGACGACCGCATCTCGATCTCGACCGTCTATCGCACCGTGAAGCTCTTCGAGGATTCCGGCATCATCGAGCGCCATGATTTCCGCGAGGGCCGCGCACGCTACGAGACCAGTTCGGAGACGCATCACGATCATCTCATCAACCTGCGCACCGGCGAAGTGATCGAATTCCAGTCCGAGGAAATCGAGCGCTTGCAGGCCGAGGTGGCGCGCAGGCTCGGCTACAAGCTCGTCGATCACCGGCTCGAGCTCTATGCCGTGCCGCTCAAGGATGACAAGAACAGCTAGCCCAATGCTCTACTCGCTGTTCATCGCGGTGTTCTTCTTCACCATGACGCCGCTGGTCATCGCCACACAGTGGACCATCGGCAAGCTCGGCCTGCCCGGCTGGGGCACCGTCGCCGCCGGCTATTACGCCGTGCTGTGCAAGCTGCTGCGTTTCAAGATCCGCATCGTCGGCGTGCCGGTTCGCGACCGCGCCGTGCTGTTCGTCTCCAACCACGTGTCCTGGGCCGACATCCTGGTGATCGGCTCGATCGCGCCGATCGCCTTCGTCTCCAAGGCCGAGGTCGGCAACTGGCCGCTGGTCGGTCCCACCGCGCGCCTGCAGCGCACCGTGTTCGTCGACCGCTCGCGCCGCCAGCAGACCGGCGACGCCATCGCCGACATGGTGCAGCGCCTCGAATCCGATATCTCGGTGGTGCTGTTCGCCGAAGGCACGTCGAATGACGGCAATCGCGTGCTGCCGTTCCGCTCGGCGCTGATCGGTGTCGTGCGCGAAGCCGCCTCCCGCGCCGAGAGCGGCATCATCATCCAGCCGATGTCGATCAGCTACACGGCGATCCACGGCATTCCGATGGGCCGTCAGCACCGCCCGCTGATCGCCTGGTACGGCGATCTCGACTTCCTGCCGCACTTCAAGGCGTTCCTGCGCCGCGGCGTCATCGACGTGGTGGTAAGCTATGGCGAGCCGATCGCCGCCGACGCCACAACCGACCGCAAAAAGCTGGCGCGGCAACTCGAGGGCGCGGTGCGCGATCTCACCACATCGACGTTGCTTGGCCGGACGCGCCCGCTGCACGCGGGCAAATAGCCAGCCGAATTAATCAGGCCAGGTCGATCCATCTCTCGAGGCTGTAGTCGAAATAGCGCCGCACCCGCGCGCCATCCCATTCGTATTGCAGATGCCGCTCCTGCAAGGGAATGCCGACGGCATCCGGCCAGAACGCCGCGACGCATTCAAAGCCCGCGCGGCGCACACTCGGATAGACGAAGCCATCGGCGCCGGCATCGCGGCGCGTCACCGCATAAGGCTGGCTCCGCGCATAACTCGCGCCGTTCAGCAGCCCGGCCTTGAGGTCCCCGCCAAGCGCGGCGATGTCCTCGAATTCACGATCCACCGCGCCGACCAATACGCGCATATCCTCGCGGCGCGCGGGATCGCCCGCGTCGGCGGCGAAGTTAGCAAAGTGATAGACCGTCTCGGCAATCGCCGTCTCCAGCGTATCGGCGGCGTAATAGACACCGAAGGTGCCATCCGAAAATCGCGACCCGCGCTTGTTGATGTGCGTGAACGCGGCCATCACCCAGGACGCATTGGCGCCTGAGACACGGCGCTCCGCCGGCACCAGACTGATCTCGCCGGCTTCGTCGCGCAGCCGCGGATTGGTCATGCCCTCGAGTGCGATGAGCACGTCCCAGACCTTGGGATCGTCGGACACGCGCTCGAACAGGTCGATGGGCGGGAATCGCGAGGCGATGATGCGCCACGCTTTCGGCCAGGTGACACGACGCGACGGCACGGAGCCCCCTTCAGGACCAGGGAGATCTTGCGACATCGATATAATTTCTGACGGCGGCAAGATCGGTGACGTCGCCCGCCGCCATGCGCGCCAGCGGCGTCTGGCCGCCGAAGGCGCGGTTCGGCCGGTTGACCCAGGAGTCGGCGAGTTGCGGATCGGAATAAACGATCTGCAGCGCCTTCCAGATGCCGGCCACATAGCCGATGCGGCGCAGCGTGTCGTTCGGCAGCCGCGCCACCTTGCCCTTCTTCCACTCGAAGAAAGTCCGCTCCGCCGGCGAGCCCAGCACGGCGCGCATCATCTTATTGTTGGCATCCCAGCGCGCCATGATGCCGAAGAAGCCCTGCATGGCTAGTTCATGGGCATCGGCCGCCAGCACATCCAAATTCTGCAGTTTTGCATTCATTGATCTAATCTCTGCATATTTGCATAATATGAGCTAAGGCATTGAATTGCAAGGTTGTTCCCGGAAGGTTGCGCGCCAAAGCGTCGCCGGCGGACGACACCGCTTGAAATTCTCCAATAAATCAGGGAGTTAGTGCCCGGCGACAAAGGCGGCCGCGACCGGCTAGACTGCGATCGCTTGAAAAGAACCGGCATGAACAGACTGCGCAAAGTCCACGTCAAATCCTTCGGCTGCCAGATGAACGTCTACGACTCGCATCGTATGGCGGACACGCTCGCGCCCGAGGGTTACGTCGAGACGCAGCTCCCGGCCGAGGCCGACCTCATCATCCTCAACACCTGCCACATCCGCGAGAAGGCGGTCGACAAGGTCTATTCCGAGATCGGCCGCATGCGCGAGCTCAAGGACCAGGCCGAGCTCGAAGGCCGCAAGATGCTGATCGCCGTCGCCGGCTGCGTCGCGCAGGCCGAAGGCGAGGAGATCGTGCGCCGCACCGACTCGGTCGATGTCGTGGTCGGCTCGCAGAACTATCACAAGCTGCCGGGCCTCATCGCCCGCGCGCTCGACGGCGAGAAGATCGTCGACACCGAGTTTCCGCTCGAGGACAAGTTCGACGCGCTGGCGCAGCCGTCGCCGCAGGCCATCAACAAGCGCGGCATTTCCGCATTCGTTACGGTGCAGGAAGGCTGCGATAAATTCTGCACGTTCTGCGTCGTGCCCTATACGCGCGGCGCCGAGATTTCACGGCCCGTTGCGAAGGTGCTGGCCGATGTCGAACGTCTTGCCGCCAATGGCGTGCGCGAAATCTCGCTGATCGGGCAGAACGTGAACGCCTATCACGGCGTCGACAGCAATGGTGATGCCGTCACGCTCGGCGCCTTGATGCGCCGCATGGCCCGCGTGCCGGGCATCGAACGGCTGCGCTACATGACCAGCCATCCGCGCGACATGCTCTCGCCGGTCTGCGACGACCTCATCGCCGCGCATGGCGACCTGCCGGAATTGATGCCTTACGTACATCTGCCGGTGCAGGCCGGTTCCGACCGCATCCTGGCGGCCATGAACCGCAAGCATACCCGCAAGGAATACATGACGGCGATCGCGCGCCTGCGAAAGGCGCGTTCCGATATCGCCTTCACCTCGGATTTCATCGTCGGCTTCCCCGGCGAGACTGAAGCGGACTTCCGCGAGACCCTGTCGCTCGCCGAGGACGTCAATTTCGTCATGGCCTATACCTTCAGCTACTCCCCGCGGCCCGGCACCCCGGCGGCGAAGCTCGACGATCAGGTGCCAAATGCCGAAAAACACGAGCGTTTGCTGCGCCTGCAGGCCGTGATCGACCGGCAGTGGAAGGCGTTCAACGGCTCTTTCGCCGGCAAAACCATGGAAATTCTGGTCGAAAAGCCCGGAAAACTCACTGGGCAACTGGTCGGCCGCTCCCCATATCTGCAATCGGTCCATGTGATGGCGGAGCCGTCGCTGATCGGCCAGATCGTGCCGGTCCGCATTACCGATATCGGGACCAACACCCTGTTCGGCGAACGCGTGGCAACCGCCCGCACGCCGGCTTTGGCCAGTTTGGGAGCTTGAGAGCACCATTGCGCACCACGGATCCCGTGATCCCCGCCGCCGCCGTTTCCGATGAAACGGCCACGACGCAGGTCGTGCTCGCTTTCGAGGACAACAAGCTCGCTTCCGTGCTGTTCGGCCAGTACGGACAGAATCTCGCCCTCGTCGAACGCAAGCTCGGCGTGAAGGCAGACTCGCGCGGCAACCACGTCACACTGGAAGGCTCGCGCGGCGGCGTCGAACAGGCGCGGCATGTGCTCGAAAGCCTCTACGAACAGCTCAAGCGCGGCCAGGATTTGTCGACCGGCGATGTCGAAGGCGCCATCCGTCAGGCCATCGCGCAAGGCTCGCTGTTCGATTTCGATTCCAGCCAGCCGCCCCAGGCATTCGAGGAAATCAATTTGCGCAAGCGGCCGGTGCGCGCCCGCACCGTTGCGCAAGGCGCCTATATGCGCGCGCTCAAGCGCCATTCGCTGGTGTTCGGCATCGGCCCCGCCGGCACCGGCAAGACATGGCTCGCGGTCGCGCAGGCGATCCAGATGTTCGAGCGCAAGGAAGTCGATCGCATCATCCTGTCGCGCCCCGCCGTCGAAGCCGGCGAGCGCCTCGGCTTCCTGCCGGGCGACTTGCGCGAGAAGGTCGATCCTTATCTGCGGCCGATCTACGACGCGCTGCATGACCTGATGGACCCGCGTATCGTCGAGCGCGCGCTCGAGCAGGGCGACATCGAAATCGCACCGCTGGCTTTCATGCGCGGCCGCACGCTGGCGAATGCCTGCGTCATCCTCGACGAAGCGCAGAACACGACGTCGATGCAGATGAAAATGTTTCTCACGCGCCTCGGCGAAAACAGCCGCATGATCGTCACCGGCGACCCGAGCCAGGTCGATCTGCCGAACGGTCAGGTGTCAGGCCTTGCCGAAGCGACGCGTCTCCTCAAGGGCGTCGAAGGCATCGGCATGGTCGAGTTCGGCGCCGCCGACGTCATCCGCCACGAACTGGTCCAGCGCATCGTCGAGGCCTATGACCGCGCCGGGGGCGAGAAGCCGGCCTTGCCGCGTGAGCCGCGAAAATGACGCCCATCACCGCCGATATCGTGATCGAATCCGAGCACTGGGCGGCCGAGCCGAGCGCGGAAGCCACTGTCGCTGCAGCGATTGCGGCGGCCGCGGCCCACTCAACACGCGGCGGCGAAGTCAGTATTCTGCTGTCCGATGATTCGGCGGTCCGTGACATCAACCGGCAGTTTCGCGGCCTCGACAAGCCGACCAACGTGCTGTCATTCCCGGCGGCCGACACGCCGGCGACGCAAGGTCATCTTGGAAGTCATTTGGGCGATATCGTCATCGCCTATGAAACGCTGCGAAGAGAATGCGAGGATGAAGACCGCGAATTTCTTCACCACCTCGCGCATCTGACCGTTCATGGCTTTCTCCACCTCATCGGCTACGATCACGAAACCGACGCGCAAGCGGACGAGATGGAAGCGCTCGAAAGCCACATCATGACCTCGATGAACATGCCCGATCCGTGGCGGGATGCGCACCCCGCCCGCGATCTTCAACATGGCGACGCGTAATGCCTGACAGCGACCCCACCAGTACCAACTTGCCGTTCGACGCGCGCAACCTGCCGGTCCCCGTACCGGCCAAGCGCGAGGGCGACGGCAACTGGTTTGTGCGGATGTTCCGCTCGATGTTCGGCTCGCGCGCCAGCACCATTCGCGCCGACCTCACTGATGTGCTCGACGCCATGACACCCGGCGAATCCGGCTTCTCGCCGGAAGAAAGCCGGATGCTCAAGAACATCCTCGGCCTGCGCGAGCGCCGAGTCGTCGACGTGATGGTACCCCGCGCCGACATCATCGCCGTGCAACAGGATATCCAGCTCGGCGATCTGCTGATGGTGTTCGAGAAGGCCGGCCATTCGCGGCTCGTCATCTACAACGACACGCTCGACGATCCCGTCGGCATGGTCCATATCCGCGACCTTATCGGCTACATGACGGCACACGCCGCCATCGACCCGGCCAAGAACGCCAAGCGCCGCAAGCCGCTGCCGGCCGGCCTCGATCTCAAGGGCATCGACTTGTCGACGCCGCTGACCGCGGCCAAGATCGTGCGTGAAGTTCTGTTCGTGCCGCCGTCGGCTCGGGTCATGGATCTTCTGGCGCGCATGCAGGCCAAGCAGATTCACCTCGCACTGGTCATCGACGAGTATGGCGGCACCGATGGCCTCATCTCGATCGAAGACATTGTCGAGCAGATCGTCGGCGAGATCGCCGACGAACATGACGAAGACGAGACCGCCGACATCGTGCGCCAGCCCGACGGGTCCTATGTGGCCGACGCGCGCGCCTCGCTCGAGGATGTCGTGGCGACTTTGGGTCAGGACTTCGTCGTCGATGAAGACGACGCCGAGGAAGTCGACACCTTGGGCGGCTATCTGACGACGCGTGCCGGCCGCCTGCCGCTGCGCGGCGAACTGATCCCCGGCCCCGGCCTGTTCGAATTCGAAGTGCTCGACGCCGATCCGCGCCGCGTCAAACGCGTGCGCATTACGCGGCTGACGGAAAAGCGCGTGAAGCCGCGCGAAGCCAAGAAGCGCGGCGAACCCGATGCGGTGCTTGCCGGCGTCGCACCGCCGCAACTCAATCTCGATGCGCCGTCGAAAGACGCGGGCTCGCAGAACACGTCGCGGTCTTGATGTTGGCCGGCGCCGTCACCCGATTTGCCCACGCGATCCTGCTTGCCGACGGATGGCGCCGCGCCGGTATTGCCTTGCTCGCAGGCGCGGCCTCGGCCCTGGCCATGGCGCCGTTCAACGCCTGGCCCATTCTGTTCGTAACGATCCCGATTGCCGTCTGGCTGATCGACGGCTCCGCTTCAGGCCGCTGGGGCGGCGCCTTGTCGGCGGCGATCGCCGGCTGGTGTTTCGGCTTTGGTTATTTCGTCGCCGGTGTTTATTGGGTCGGCTACGCCTTCCTGGTCGATGCCAAGACCTTCGGCTGGCTGCTGCCGGTGGCGGTCGCCGGCCTGCCGGCTTACCTCGCGCTCTATACCGCGCTCGGCTTTGCCGCGGCGCGGCTGCTCTGGGTGCGCGGACCGGAACGATTGCTGGCCTTCGCCATAACAATGGCTTGCGGGGAATGGCTGCGCGGCCACCTGCTCACCGGCTTTCCATGGAATGCGTTCGGCTATGCACTGACCCAACCATTGCCGATGGCGCAAAGCGTATCGCTGTTCGGCATCTGGGGTTTGACATTCCTCGCGCTGCTGATTTTCGCCACGCCGGCAACCTTGGCCGACGATCCCGTCGAAACGCGGCGGCCGTACCGGCCCATTGCGCTGGCGGCGGTCGTGCTGGCCGGGATGTTTGGCTATGGCGCGGCGCGGCTGTCGATGTACCCGACAACCTATGTGAAGGACCTGAAGCTGCGCATTATGCAGCCTAACCTGCAGCAGGACGCCAAGTTCAACTATTCGGCCAAGAACGAGGTGATGGCCCGCTATCTGGCTTTGTCGGATCGCGCTACCGGGCCGCAGTCGAACGGCGTGAAAGATGCCGACATCCTGATCTGGCCTGAGTCGGCTTTCCCATTCTTTCTGACGCGTGAGCCGGACGCGCTAGCGCAGATCGCCAACCTCATCAGCCCGGGGACGAAGCTGATTACCGGCGCCGTCCGCCCCGGCAGCGCTACCGGCGCCAAGGGCCCGCGCGCCTATAACTCGATCTACGTCATCGATCCCGACGGCTCGATCCGCGGTATCTACGACAAGCTGCATCTGGTGCCGTTCGGTGAATTCCTGCCCTTCCAGAGCTTCATGGAGCGGCTCGGCTTTCAGCAACTCACCAAGGAAGTCGGCGGCTTCCTCACCGGCAGCCGAAGGCGCGCGATGGACGTGCCCGGTGCGCCGAAGATGCTGCCGCTGATCTGCTACGAAGCCGTCTTTCCGGATGAGGCCATACCGGAGGGAGAACGTCCGGGCTGGCTGATCAACCTCACCAATGATGGCTGGTTCGGTATTAGCAGCGGGCCGTATCAACACTTCCACCAGGCCCGGGTGCTGGCGATCGCCGAGGGATTACCCATGGTCCGCGCAGCCAATACCGGCATTTCCGGTGTGATCGACCCGGTTGGCCGCGTGACGGCATCACTGCCGCTCGGCGTCGAAGGGGTCATTGACGTCAGCCTGCCGCAAGCCATCGCTCCGACGATATTTAGTCAGCATGGAAATACTCCCTTTATTCTATTCATGGTTGTATCTTTGGTACTCCTCGGCAGGCGCCGGTTTCGCGCTTAAATTGTGGTAACCTTTTAAAATTCCTTTTGGTTGCCGTGCGCGCAAATTATTTTTGCGAGAAACCAGATGTACTTACAGCCTTAAAATGTAAAACCCTTTGAAACTTATACGTTATTTTTGGTTTCCCGCACTTTTGCCGGTACATGACGCATTGAAATCATGGATTGCTTTGCTTGATGAACATGTGACATTAGGTTTGGCGATGGTTTCATAGGAGATATTTATGGCCAAGAAAGCACCTAATCCGATCGACAAGCACGTCGGTTCGCGCGTGCGTATGCGCCGGATGATGCTGAGCATGAGCCAGGAGAAACTTGGCGACGCCCTTGGCCTGACGTTCCAGCAGGTTCAGAAGTACGAGAAGGGAACCAACCGCATCGGCGCCAGCCGTCTGCAGGCGATCGCCAACATCCTGCAAGTCCCGGTTTCATTCTTCTTCGAGGGCGCGCCGCACGGGCCAGGCGGCCACGTCAGCACCGGCATGTCGGAAGCGCCATCACCCGCTTATGTGTCGGACTTCCTCGCCACCTCGGACGGCCTGTCGCTGACCAAATCGTTCATGCGCATCAAGAGCTCGAAGCTCCGCCGCCGCATTGTCGATCTGGTCGAGCAGATCGCCGGCGACGAATAAGCCGCCTCAGACACATCATCGCTGACCACTTGGCAAAGGCCGCCTTTCCGGCGGCCTTTCGTTTGAGCCAAATACCGCACAGCGAATCGTCCCGCTCCGCCCCCATTCAAAGAAGAGCATTGCCGGTTTTGCTCGAACAGCGGCGAGGTTATTGCCCACGATAGCCCGCACCTTGACGTTGCGGGCGACCGCTGTAAGAACGGCCCCCCGACAATACACCGGCGCGGCTCCCCCCGCGCCAAAGGGGGAGATTAGCGTGGCTCACAAGAACTTTCTTTTCACCAGCGAATCCGTATCCGAAGGTCATCCGGACAAGGTTTGCGACCAGATCTCGGACGCGGTGCTGGACGCCTTTCTTGCCAATGACGTCAAGCTGGGCATCGCCGATGACAGCGCGGTGAACACGCGCCTCGGCTGCGAAACGCTGACCACCACCAACAAGATCGTCATCGCCGGTGAAGGCCGCGGCCAGTCGCCGTTCTTCGAAAAGCACGGCAGCAAGTTCGTCGTGAACCGCGAGTTGATCACCAGCATCGCGCGCGGCGTGGTGAAGGACATCGGCTACGATCAGGATGGTTTCTCCGATTACGGCGCCGAAGTCGAAGTGCTGCTGCACGGTCAGTCGGCCGACATCGCGATGGGCGTCGACGCCAAGAAGAAGAAGGGCGGCGAGGAAGAAGGCGCGGGCGATCAGGGCATGATGTTCGGCTTCGCCTGCACCGAGAGCGAGGTCTATGAAAAGAACTCGTTCATGCCGGCTCCGATTTACTTCTCACACAAGATCCTCAAGGCGCTCGCCGACAAGCGCCACTCGGGCGCGATCCCCGATCTGCAGCCGGACGCCAAGAGCCAGGTGACCGTGCGTTACGTCGACGGCAAGCCCGTTGGCGCCGCCAAGGTCGTCGTGTCGACGCAGCACAATGAAACGAACAAGGCCGGCAAGAGGTACACGCCGGCCATGGTGCGCGAGCTGATCGAGAAGACCGTCACCGCTGCGCTGCCGAAAGGCTGGATGCCGGAGAAGTCGTCCGACTTCCTCGTCAACCCGACTGGCAACTTCGTCATCGGCGGTCCGGACGGCGACTGCGGCCTCACCGGCCGCAAGATCATCGTCGACACCTACGGCGGCTACGCCCCGCACGGCGGCGGCGCCTTCTCCGGCAAGGACCCGACCAAGGTCGATCGCTCGGCCGCTTATGCCGCGCGCTATCTCGCCAAGAACATCGTCGCGGCGGGTCTCGCCGAACGCTGCACCATTCAGGTCGCCTACGCCATCGGCGTTGCCGACCCGATGTCGCTGCTCGTCGATACCCACGGCACCGGCAAGGTCGATGAGAAGAAGCTGGAAAAGATACTGCCGCAGCTCTTCCGCCTGACGCCGACCAACATCCGCCGCACCCTCAAGCTGAACCGGCCGATCTACCGCCGCACCGCCGCTTACGGCCACTTCGGCCGCGCGCCGGAAAAGGACGGCGGCTTCTCGTGGGAGAAGACCGATCTCGCCGCGCAGCTCAAGAGCGCGTTCAAATAAGCCGGATCATTGGCTCAACATCGAAAGGCCGGGCACACGCCCGGCCTTTTATTTTGTCGGGTGATATTTTCTGTTGTCATGCCCCGCGAAAGCGGGGCATCCAGTAGTCACCAACGCCAGCGAATACTGGATCGTCCGCCTGCGCGGACGATGACACCATGAATGACGACCGCGACACCGACATCCCGCAGCGCGCCTTCTTTGGCCGGCGCAAGGGCCATCCGCTCAAGGCTCGGCAGTCGGAATTGTTCGACGAACTGCTGCCGACGCTGGCGCTCGACCTGAGCAAGCCCGCGCCCGCCGATCTCGCAACGTTGTTTCCGCATGCGCCGACAACGCTGCGCCTCGAAATAGGCTTCGGCGGCGGCGAGCATCTCGTCGCCCAGGCGATGGCGCATCCCGAGCAAGGCTTCATCGGCGCCGACGGCTTTCTCAACGCGGTCGGCAAGCTGCTCGTCGCCATCGATGACGAAGACCTCACCAACGTCCGCGTCTTCCACGGCGATGCCATCGACCTACTCGACTGGCTGCCGGCCGGCGCCTTCACGCGCATCGATCTGCTCTATCCCGATCCGTGGCCGAAGCGGCGGCAATGGAAGCGTCGCTTCATTCAGGACGAAAGCCTGCCCCGTCTCGCACGTCTGCTGAAGAGCGGCGGTGAGTTTCGCTTTGCCACCGACATTCCAAGCTACATGACCTATGCGCTGACGCGTATCGCGCGCTCGTCGGATTTCGTCTGGACCGCCGAACAGGCCGACGACTGGCGCAAGCCTTGGGACGGCTGGACTCGCACGCGCTACGAAGCCAAGGCGATCCGCGAAGGCCGCACGCCGGCGTATTTTATTTTCAAACGACGTTAGCTGGGCGCAGATCAACAACCGTTCGTCCCCGCGGAGGCGGGGACCCAGTTTCCCCTATCGGTAGAAATGTCCGCCGTGCAGACAATGGGGCGCCGACGGGCCACAGGCGAAGTTGCCGCTCAGATACTTTGGATGAGGCAACCAAGACAGCTTCTTATCAAGATTCCTCGTCACCGGATCTTCCGTTATCTCGATAGAGACCCGCTTGAATTGCACATCCGGGCCGAACTCCTTTTCGAGATCATACAGTGACACGATGTGCGCGGTCTTTGGATCGTCCAGATTCGAAAAGGTGACAAAGGTAGGCAGCTTAGAAATCGGCACTTCTTTGGTGCCTCGCATGCCGCTGAGCGCCGCCCAGTTCTCGAATGGTACATCAAACAAAGCAGGTACTATCTGATCCGGATAATTGACGTTTTCCGCAACCGGACCCGCAGCCAGCAAGGCAATGACGTTGCGTCCTTCGCCGAGATCGACGAATACCGCTTCGCCGCGAACGTGAGGCACGTAGGGAGGGACGTCTCCACCGTGGGGCTGCGTCGCGATTCTGACTTCAATAACGCTGGCGCCAGAGTGAACCTTGCCGCTGACCGCCACCTCGACCGTCATCCGATAGCGGTAAACATAGGTCGGATATTTGATCGTGTACCAGGCGACAGCGCCGCCAATCACTAGCGCGATAAGCAGCAAGGCTTTTGCAAGTATGCGCATTGCTCTTGGCTTTCTGGGTCCCCGCTTCCGCGGGGGCGAACGGAGTGTGTGGCATCGTCAGCACATGGCGCCGACGCTACTCCCCCGTGCCCTGGCGCACCTGCCAGAAGCGCACGACGCGCTGCGCTGTCGCGCCGGTGAGCCGCTCGAAATTTTCGTGCGCGGCGTCGATCACCGTTTGCGTCGGCTTCGGGCCCGGCCGCGAATTGATCACCGCCTTCACCGTCGGCCAACCGAAATTGACCGAGCGCGCCAGGATCAGCACCGGATCGGCGCGCTCGCCATTCATCAAACGATCGACCACCTCGACCGGCACGGCGCAGATCGTCGACAGCGCGGCGATGGTCTCTTCGTATTTGCCGCTCTCGGCGTAGTTCGCGACATCGGCCTCGGTGAGCTTGCGCTCCTTGTGCAGCGCGCGCACCGCAGCGAGCGCGGCCGTGTAGTTGCGCGGCGCGGCCTTGGCGCCGACTTCGTCGGTGACCTTGGCGAGGATCTTGCGGATTTCGGCTTGCGTCTCGGGGCTCGCGGCGGCGAGCAGTCGCTTCTGCACCACTTCGCTCGCCTGCAGCAGAAGCTGCCGGAACAGCCGCGGTGGAATGTCGGTGCGTCGGCCGACCTTCTCGGCGAGATCGCCGTCCATCTGCGCGCGCGTGATCAGATTGGTGAAGGCGCGCTCGGACAGGCTGGCGCCGGCATTCGTAACGACGCTGTGCGCGACGTCGCGGTCGCCGCGCTTCACCAGCACGTCGGACACCACCTCGCTCAGCCGCTGGCGCGACGCCATGGCGAGCAGATGCGCCTGGCTCTTGGTCTCGGCAATTGCGACCAGGTCGGGATCGGACAGTCGCGCTGTTTTCAGCACCGGGCCCGCGACATCGATGTCGTCGTTCCGGGCCAAAGTCGCCACGACCTTCGCCGGCGCGTTGTCGACCGGGGCGATGCGGCGCGCGAGTTCGGCCAGCGCCTTGGCCTCGATCTCGGCGATCAAGCAGCCGATGACATCGTCGAACAGCGCGACATGGTGATCGTTGAAGCTGGGCGCGCCGTCGAGGAATAGCGACGTGATTCGTCGCAGCGTCTCGGCCCGCTTTTCAGCGGAACCGTGCTGGACGACCTCTTCCAGTTCGGGAAGCAGGGACGCAGGAGCAGCCATCACGCAAACCTACACAGGCACCGTCGGCGACCCCGCCGCGGCGCTTTAACCAATCGTAAGGGTCAGTCGTGAAGGAAGCGTTAGCCGTGTCGGCCGGGCGGCGGCCCTTGCTCGACCCCTGTTCGACCCTTGCTCGACCCTTGCGCAATGCGAGAAATTCGCTATATTTCGCCTGTCAATCGATACACCCTCAAAACCAAATCAGGTTCTGAGAGTGGGTCCCCCCGGGGCCCGCTCTTTTTCTGTTACAGGCATAGCTCAGCGCAACATGGCCTCAGGCGAGCGCGACGACAATCAGGTTTCGACGGCGGAACTGGCTCCCTTGGAACAAGGGATTGCCGGCGACGAGCCGCGCCTGATCACCGAGACCGGCCTGCCGGCCCGGGTCGCCACGATCGCCGGCCCGGTGGTCGAGCAGCTTGGCTATCGCCTTGTTCGGATTAGAGTTTCTTCCGGCGAGGAGTGCACGATCCAGGTCATGGCGGAGCGCCCGGACGGCACCATGACGGTGGATGACTGCGAAGCGATTTCGCGGGCTCTGTCGCCGGTTTTCGACGTCAACGAGCCGATCGACCGCGCCTACCGGCTGGAGATTTCCTCGCCCGGGATCGACCGGCCGCTGGTCCGCCGCTCGGATTTCGAGCGCTACACCGGCCACCTGCTGAAGGTCGAGATGGAAGTTCCGGTCGGTGGCCGCAAGCGCTTCCGCGGCATTCTCGACGGCGTCGAGGGCGACAATGCGCGCCTGACACGCGACGACCCCAAAGCGGGCGAAGACCCGGCAGTGCTGCTGCCGATCACGGATATGGGCGAAGCAAAGCTCGTTCTCACCGACGAACTGGTGAGCGAGGCGTTGCGCGCCGAGAAGGCCGCCAAGCGCGAACTGCGCGAGGCGAAGAAGGAACAACGGCGACTGAAGCAGGCCAAGAAGGCCGACAAGAAAACTGCCAAGAAACCTGCCACGTCCGCCACTCGATAAACGAACGAAAGAGGAGTCCACAGCTATGGCTGTTAGCGCCAACAGGCTGGAACTGTTGCAGATCGCCGATGCGGTCGCCCGCGAAAAGTCGATCGACCGCGGCATCGTCATTGCAGCGATGGAAGACGCCATCGCCAAGGCGGCGCGCTCGCGCTACGGCGCCGAGACCGACGTTCATGCCGAGATCGAGCCGAAGACCGGCGAACTCAAATTGATGCGTCACATGCTCGTGGTCGATGCCGTCGAGAATGCCTCGTCGCAGATCACGCTCGCCGACGCGCGCCGCCGTCATCCGGCCGCGCAGGTCGGCGACACCATCGCCGATCCGCTGCCGCCGCTCGAATATGGCCGCATCGCCGCGCAGTCGGCCAAGCAGGTCATCGTGCAGAAGGTGCGCGAGGCCGAGCGCGATCGTCAGTACGCCGAGTACAAGGATCGCATCGGCGAAATCGTCAACGGCGTCGTCAAGCGCGTCGAATACGGCAACGTGGTTGTCGATCTCGGCCGCGGCGAAGCCATTGTCCGCCGTGACGAACTGCTGCCGCGCGAAGTATTCCGCAACGGCGACCGCATCCGCGCCTATATCTACGACGTGCGCCGCGAGCCGCGCGGCCCGCAGATTTTCCTGTCGCGCACGCATCCGCAGTTCACCGCCAAGTTGTTCGCGCAGGAAGTGCCGGAAATCTATGACGGCATCGTCGAGGTCCGCGCCGTTGCCCGCGACCCGGGCTCGCGCGCCAAAATCGCCGTGATTTCGCGCGATTCCAGCGTCGATCCGGTCGGCGCCTGCGTCGGTATGCGTGGCTCGCGCGTGCAGGCCGTGGTCAACGAACTGCAGGGCGAGAAGATCGACATCATCCCGTGGTCGCCGGATATCGCGACCTTCGTCGTCAACGCGCTGGCGCCGGCTGAAGTCGCCAAGGTCGTGCTCGACGAAGACAAGGAACGCATCGAAGTCGTGGTGCCGGATGCGCAGCTTTCGCTCGCCATCGGCCGCCGCGGCCAGAACGTGCGCCTCGCTTCGCAGCTCACCGGCTGGGATATCGACATTCTGACCGAGCAGGAAGAATCCGAGCGCCGCACCGCCGAGTTCGAAAGCCGCACCAAGACCTTTGTCGAGGCGCTTGATCTCGATGAAGTGGTCGGTCAGTTGCTCGCGTCGGAAGGCTTCTCCTCGATCGAGGAACTGGCGCTGGTGGACGAGAAGGAAATCGCCGGCATCGAAGGCTTCGACGAAGACACCGCCAAGGAGCTGCAGAGCCGCGCCCGCGACTACATCGCCCGCTACGAGAACGAACTCGACGAGAAGCGCAAGGAACTCGGCGTCGCCGACGAACTGCGCGAGGTCGACGGCATCACGACCGCGATGATGGTCAAGCTCGGCGAGAACGATGTGAAGACGATCGAAGATCTCGCCGGCTGCGCCGCCGACGATCTGGTCGGCTGGACCGAGCGCAAGGACGGCGAGACCAAGCACGAGCCGGGCTTCCTCGACGGGCTCAATGTCTCGCGTGAAGAAGCCGAGGCGATCGTCATGCAGGCGCGCCTCAAGGCCGGCTGGATCACCGAGGCCGAACTCGCCGCCATGCAGGCGCCGGCGGAAGCCGAAGGCGAACCGGCTTAAGCAGGAGAACCGGCAGACCACATGCTTGCCATCGCGCAGCCTGACGCAGACGAACTCGACCGCGGCGCGACCTCCGTCGCCGCGGGCGCCGAGCGTTTCTGCGCCCTGACGCGCGAGGTGAAGCCGGTGGCGGAACTGATGCGTTTCGTGGTCGGGCCGGCGGGCGAAGCCGTGCCGGACCTCAAGCGCAAGCTGCCGGGCCGCGGCCTCTGGATCACCGCGACGCGCGAGGCGATCGGCGAGGCGGTCAAACGCAACGTCTTTTCCCGCAGCTTCAAGCGGGAGATGAAGGTATCAAAGGATCTGGCCGCCGAGGTCGAGGGCCTGCTGACGAAATCGGCGCTCGATGCGCTGTCGATGGCCGGCAAGGCCGGCAACGTGGTCGCCGGCTTCGCCAAGGTTGAGGCCGCCTTGGCGGGAAAAGGCGTCCTGGCGGTGGTTCACGCGGCCGATGGCGCCGAGGACGGCAAACGCAAACTGAATTCTGCCTTGCAGCGCAATAATCAGTCCCAAAATGGGGAAATAGCGCTGATCGAGGCCTTTCCGGGCGAGCAATTGGATTTGGCATTGAACCGCCCAAATGTGGTACATGCTGCCGTGCTTGCCGGACCCGCGAGCGAGACTTTTCTCGCCCGTGCTGCACGGTTGATGCGGTATCGGTCTGGAAACTCGCCCGATTCAATAAGCGCGGCCGCGCCGTAGAGGCGCCCGTGAATGCAATGCGTCCGAACTGAATGCGCCCGTGTGGGCAAAAGGAAGAAGCAGTACTGAATGAGCGACACCAAGAACCCTGGCGAAAAGAAACTGACGTTGACGCTGAAACCGCGCACGGAAACGGGCGTGGTGCGCCAGAGTTTCAGCCACGGCCGCAGCAAGCAGGTCGTCGTCGAGAAGATCAAGCGCCGCACCGTCGGCGGACCGGGCGAAGCCAAGGCCGAGCCGGCCCCCGTCGAAGCGCCGAAGGCTGCCGCGGCGCCCGCGCCGAAGGCGCCGCCCGCTCCGCCCGCGCCGAAATCCGGCGTCGTGCTGCGCACGCTGACCGAAGAAGAGATGGCCGCCCGCGCTCATGCGCTCGCCGACTCGCGCGTGCGCGAAGCCGAGGAGCGCGCCGCCGCCGAGGCAGAAGCCAAGCGCCGCGCCTCGCGTGAGTATATCGAACAGGCCGAACGCGAAGCCGCCGAAGCGCGCAAGCGCGAGGAAGAGGCCCGCCACAAGGCCGAGGAAGACCAGAAGCGCAAGGCCGGCGAAGTCGCCAAGAAGCGTCTCGGCGAAGACGAGAAGAAGCCCGCGCCCGGTGTCCGTCCCAAGCTGGAAGCCGAAGCGGACGACGAAGCGCCGCGTACTGCGCGCCGTCCCGGTGGCGGCCCCGGCGCCGCTCGCCCGGTCGCGCCGCGTCCAGCCGCGACCCGCGCCGCGCCGCCGAAGGAACGCGGCCGTTTGACCCTCGTGACCGCGCTGCGCGCCGACGAAGTGCGCGAGCGTTCGGTGGCCTCGTTCCGCCGCCGCACCCAGCGCATGAAGGGTCACGCCGCCAACGAGCCGAAGGAAAAGCTCACGCGTGAAGTGATCATCCCGGATGCGATCACCATCCAGGAACTCGCCAACCGCATGTCCGAGCGCGCCGTGGACGTCATCCGCCTGCTGATGAAGCAGGGCCAGATGGCAACCATCAACGATGTGCTCGACGCCGACACCGCCCAGCTCATCGCCGAGGAAATGGGCCACACCGCCCGCCGCGTCTCCGAAGCGGACGTCGAAGAAGGTCTGTTCGATACGGCCGACGAAGAAGGAGCGCTCGAACCCCGCGCGCCGGTCGTCACCGTCATGGGTCACGTCGATCACGGCAAGACGTCGCTGCTCGATGCCATCCGTCAGGCCGACGTCGTCTCCGGCGAAGCCGGCGGCATCACCCAGCACATCGGCGCTCATCAGGTCACCTCGCCGAACGGCTCCAAGGTCACCTTCATCGATACGCCGGGCCACGCCGCCTTCACCGCGATGCGCGCCCGCGGCGCCAAGGTCACCGACATCGTCATCCTCGTGGTGGCGGCCGATGACGGCGTCATGCCGCAGACGGTGGAAGCGATCAGCCACGCCAAGGCGGCGAAGGTTCCGATCATCGTTGCCATCAACAAGATCGACAAGCCGGGCGCGACCCCGGATCGCGTGCGCACCGAACTGCTGCAGCACGAAATCCAGGTCGAATCGCTTGGCGGCGATGTGGTCGATGTCGAAGTATCGGCGCTGAAGAAGACCAACATCGACAAGCTGCTCGAAATGATCGCGCTGCAGGCCGAAATCCTCGACCTCAAGGCCGATCCGAGCCGCGCGGCCGAAGGCACCGTCATCGAAGCCAAGCTCGATCGCGGCCGTGGCCCCGTGGCCACCGTGCTCGTTCAGCGCGGCACGCTGCATCCGGGCGACATCGTCGTCGCCGGCGCCGAATGGGGCCGCGTACGCGCGCTGGTCTCCGACACCGGCACCACCTTGCAAAGCGCCGGTCCGTCGACGCCCGTCGAAGTGCTCGGTTTCTCGGGCACGCCGGATGCCGGCGATCGTCTGGCCGTCGTCGAGAACGAGGCCCGCGCCCGCGAAGTCACCGAATATCGCGTGCGCCAGAAGCGCGAGAAATCGTCCGCGCGCGCCACCGGCATGCGCGGCTCGCTCGAGCAGATGATGGCGCAGGCCAAGACCGCGGGCCGCAAGGAATTCGCGCTCGTGATCAAGGCCGACGTGCAGGGATCGCTCGAAGCGATTGCCGGCGCGCTCGACAAGCTCGGCACCGATGAAGTCGGCGCCCGCGTCCTGCACTCCGGCGTCGGCGGCATCTCGGAATCGGATGTCACCCTGGCGGAAGCCTCGGGCGTACCGATCATCGCGTTCAACGTCCGCGCCAACAAGGAAGCGCGCGAGGCGGCCGAACGTGCCGGCATCGAAATCCGCTACTACAACATCATCTACGATCTCATCGACGACGTGAAGAAGGCGATGTCGGGCCTGCTGCCGCCGACATTGCGCGAAACCATGCTCGGCAATGCGCTGATCCTCGAAGTCTTCAAGGTTTCGAAGGTTGGCAACATTGCCGGTTGCCGCGTCACCGACGGCAATGTCGAGCGCGGCGCCAGCGTTCGCCTGATCCGCGACAACGTCGTCGTGCATGAAGGCAAGCTGAGCCAGCTCAAGCGCTTCAAGGACGACGTGAAGGAAGTGACCGCCGGTCAGGAGTGCGGCATGGCCTTCGAGAACTACCAGGACATGCGCCAAGGCGATGTCATCGAGTGCTACCGGGTGGAGACGATTCAACGCTCGCTGTAAGTCCAAGTCTTACACGCGCGCTGTAATTCGCTCCGCTTAAAACACGAACACCGTCATGCCCCGCGAAAGCGGGGCATCCAGCTCTTCTACGAAGGGCTGGATCGTCCGCATTCGCGGACGATGACCGAAGAGTTTTGGATATGTCACGGAACAAGAACACCCGTCGCCACGATGCGACGCCTGCCGGCGGTTCGCAGCGTCAGCTGCGCGTCGGCGAACTCGTGCGCCACGCCATCGCGGAGATGTTGACGCGCGGCGACATCCACGATCCGGTGATCGAGGGCCACCTCATCACTGTGCCGGAGGTGCGCATGTCGCCCGATCTACGGCTCGCGACGGTCTACGTCATGCCGCTTGCCGGCCGCGACGCCGCCGAGGTGGTGGCCGCGCTCGAGCGCAACAAGAAGTTCCTGCGTGGCGAAGTCGCGCACGCCGTCAATCTGAAATTCGCGCCAGACCTGCGCTTTCACATCGACGACCGCTTCGCCGAGGCCGAGCGCATCGACAAGCTTTTGCGCTCGCCGCAAGTCGCGCGCGATCTGGAAAAGGACGACGAGTGACCGAAATCGCGAACGATCTCGTGGTCGAGAACACCGCAGCGCCGGCCGAAGGCCAGGCACCCCGCAAGCCGAAGCGCCAGCAGTTCAAGCGCGACAAGCGTGACGTCCATGGCTGGGTCGTGCTCGACAAGCCGGTCGGCATGACCTCGACCCATGCCGTGAGCATCATGAAGCGGCTGTTCTCGGCCAAGCGCTGCGGCCACGCCGGCACGCTCGACCCGCTGGCCTCCGGCTGTCTGCCCATCGCCATGGGCGAGGCGACCAAGACCGTCCCCTTCGTCATGGACAGCCGCAAGCTGTACCAGTTTACCGTCCAGTGGGGCGAGGAGCGGGATACCGACGACTCCGAGGGCCGCGTCACCGAGAGCAGCCCGGCTCGGCCAACGGCCGACCAGATCCGCGCGGCACTGCCCGGCTTCATCGGCACCATCAGCCAAGTGCCGCCGCGCTATTCGGCCATCAAAATCGAGGGCGAACGCGCCTATGACCTCGCCCGCGACGGCCAGGAGGTCGAATTGCAGGCCCGGACGGTCAATATCGGCCGCCTCGAGCTGATGGACGTCCCGGACGCGTCCCACGCGGTGTTCGAGGCCGAATGCGGAAAAGGGACCTATGTCCGATCGCTCGCCCGCGACCTCGGCCGCCAGCTCGGCTGTTTCGGCCATATTTCGGCGCTTCGCCGGGTCTCGGTCGGCGGCTTCACGCCCGAAACCATGATTCTACTGGAAGATTTGGAGGCTCTGTGTCATAGAGCCGCCGCTGGCGAGGCTAGCCTCGCCGACGCGCTCATGCCCGTCGAGACCGCGCTGGACGACATCCCGGCGCTGGCCGTCAACGGGTCTGATGCGGCAAGGCTCCAAAGGGGCCAGGCCGTTTTGTTGCGCGGACGGGACGCTCCCAATTTCCGCGGTCCGGTTTACGTCACGGTCTCGGGCCGCTTGCTCGCCCTTGCCGAAGTCGACCGCGGTGAAGTCGTCCCCAAGCGCGTGTTCAACCTTGCCGGCCTGATTGGCAGAGCCGGCGTCAAGAAAGGATAACCGATGTCGCTGACGACCGCTCGCAAGGCCGAAGTGATCAAGGCCAACGCGACCAAAGCGAACGATACCGGCTCGCCGGAAGTACAGGTTGCGATCCTGTCGGAACGCATCAATCAGCTCACCGAACACTTCAAGACGCACGCCAAGGACAACCACTCGCGCCGCGGCCTGCTCAAGATGGTGTCGACCCGCCGTTCGCTGCTCGACTATCTCAAGAAGACCGACGAGAAGCGTTACAAGACGCTGATCGAGAAGCTCGGTATTCGCCGGTAAACGAAATTTGCGCGCGGGGCTCATCAAGGCCCCGCGCGTTTTTGCAATCGGCCGCGAGCCGGTTGACGACGCAGCGGACGCCAGTCGCGGCCGCTGATTGTGAAACGGGCGCTTGTCGCGTTCGTTTAAAGTCCGCAAGCGATGGCGCTTGGGACAATCCGGGTCGGGCCATAGTCCCGGCCGTAAAGGCAAAGGCTCTTGATGGTCATGGCAGGATCGCCAGACGCTGTTGCATTTCCGCAGGGCGCGGAAGGCAGCAGTTTCTTGCCGTCTTGCACATGGCTTTCGGGAGTCTTTCCGAGAACCATGAGAGAAACAGACTATGTTTAATATCCATCGAGTCGAACTCGATTGGGGCGGGCGCAAGCTCACCCTCGAAACCGGTCACGTTGCGCGTCAGGCCGACGGCGCCGTGCTCGCCTCCTACGGCGACACCACCGTTCTGGCCACCGTGGTCGCCGCCAAGGCGCCCCGCGAAGGCGTCGACTTCCTGCCGCTGACCGTCGATTACCAGGAAAAGTTCTACGCCGCCGGCCGCATTCCGGGTGGCTACTTCAAGCGCGAAGGCCGCCCGACCGAAAAGGAAACGCTGGTTTCGCGTCTGATCGACCGCCCGGTGCGTCCGCTGTTCGCCGATGGCTGGCGCTGCGAAACGCAGGTCATCGTCACCACTTTGTCGCATGATCTCGAAAACGATCCGGACATCCTGGCGATGGTCGCGGCGTCGGCCGCGCTGACCCTGTCCGGCGCGCCGTTCATGGGCCCGATCGGCGGTGCCCGCGTCGGCTTCATCAACGGCGAATACGTGCTCAATCCGCAGCTCGACGAGATGCCGGAAAGCAAGCTCGACCTCGTCGTCGCCGGCACCAGCGATGCCGTGCTGATGGTCGAATCCGAAGCCAAGGAGCTGTCGGAAGAAGTCATGCTCGGCGCCGTGATGTTCGGTCACCGCCACTTCCAGCCGGTCATTCAGGCGATCATCCAGCTGGCCGAGAAGGCCGCCAAGGAGCCGCGCGAACTCGTCGTCAACGACAACGCGGAACTGGAAAAGGAAATTCTCGGCCTCGCCGAGAAGGATCTGCGCGCCGCCTACAGCATCTCGGTGAAGCAGGAGCGTTACGCCGCCGTCGGCAAGGTGAAGGAGCGCGTCATGGCGCACTTCTTCCCGGAAGGCGTCGAGCCGAAATATCCGAAGCTGCGCGTCGGCGAAGTGTTCAAGGATCTCGAAGCGAAGATCGTTCGCTGGAACATCCTCGACACCAAGAAGCGCATCGACGGCCGCGATCTCGTGACCGTGCGCCCGATCGAAGTGCAGGCCGGCGTTCTGCCGCGCACGCACGGTTCGGCGCTGTTCACCCGCGGCGAAACCCAGGCGCTGGTCGTCACCACGCTCGGCACCGCCGAGGACGAACAGTGGATTGACGCGCTGCAGGGCACCTACAAGGAATCGTTCCTGCTGCACTACAACTTCCCGCCCTACTCGGTCGGTGAGACGGGCCGCCTCGGCGGCACCAAGCGCCGCGAAATCGGCCACGGCAAGCTCGCCTGGCGCGCGATCCATCCGGTGCTGCCGTCGAAGGAAGAGTTCCCCTACACCATCCGCGTCGTCTCGGAGATCACCGAGTCGAACGGCTCGTCGTCGATGGCGTCGGTCTGCGGCGCCTCGCTGGCGCTGATGGACGCAGGCGTGCCGATGAAGCGCGCCACCGCGGGCATCGCGATGGGCCTCATCCTTGAAGGCGAGCGCTACGCGGTTCTGTCGGACATTCTGGGCGACGAAGATCACCTCGGCGACATGGACTTCAAGGTCGCCGGCACCGAGGAAGGCATCACCTCGCTGCAGATGGACATCAAGATCGCCGGCATCACCGAGGAGATCATGAAGGTCGCGCTTGGTCAGGCCAAGCAGGGACGCATTCACATCCTCGGCGAGATGTCGAAGGCGCTCACCTCGGCGCGCGCCGAACTCGGCGAGCATGCGCCGCGCATTGAGACCTTCAAGATCCCGACCGACAAGATCCGCGAAGTGATCGGCACCGGCGGCAAGGTGATTCGCGAGATCGTCGAGAAGACCGGCGCCAAGATCAACATCGAGGACGACGGCTCCGTGAAGGTTGCCTCGGCTTCGGGCGAGTCGATCAAGGCGGCGATCAACTGGATCAAGTCGATCGCGTCCGATCCGGAAGTCGGCGCCATCTATGAAGGTACCGTCGTGAAGGTGATGGACTTCGGCGCCTTCGTGAACTTCTTCGGCGCCAAGGACGGTCTCGTCCACATCAGCCAGCTCGCGGCGAGCCGCGTGCAGAACACCAAGGACGTCGTCAAGGAAGGCGACAAGGTCAAGGTGAAGCTGCTCGGCGTGGACGATCGCGGTAAGGTGCGCCTGTCGATGAAGGCGGTCGATCAGACGACCGGCGAAGACATCGAGAACAAGGGCAAGTCCGAAGGCGGCGAGCAGCCGGCGGCGGAGTAAGTCTCCTTCCATCGAAACGGAAAAGGGCGGCCTCATCGGCCGCCCTTTTTTATTGTCTCGCCCGGCGAAGCGCCGACGCGCTTACTTCTTCTTGCCTTTGGCCTTCTTCTGCGGCGCATAGAACGTGGCGTCGACCTCGGCAATATCATCCTGGTCGAGCTTGCGCACCTCGAGCACGGTGCGCGGCGGATACGGGCCTTTGCCCCACAGCGCTTCGTCCTTCTGGATCTCGTTGATCATCGCCCGGTACTTGACCACGTCGGACACATAGATCGTCAGCCGGACGGCGTCCTGCAGCTTGGCGCCTTGAGCTTCGACGACCTGCTTCACATTGATGAACATCTGGCGGATGCGGGCTTCGTCGCCTTCGACGAGCTTGTTGGTCGCCGGATCGACGCCGCGCATGCCGCCGACGAACAGGAATCCGCCGGCGGTCGCGCCGACGCTCCAGCTGCCGCTCGGTTTGAATCCACCTTCGACCGGCGCGACGATCTTCACGTTCTCGGCGCGCGAGGCGGCGGCGCCGACCAAGACCATCGAAGCGCTCAGTGCGACGACAACAAGACGCGACAGTTTCGACATCATTTGAATTCCTTCATTCCAAGAGGACAGTTCGCAGCCATCGGCACGACCTGACGGTCATGCCGAATCTCCATTTCGCCGTTGCCAGAACGGCGCATCGCCGAAACGACACTCCGATGCGTAAAGCGAGCGCTGCGCCGACAGGTGCGCGGCAATACCTTGCAGAAAGGATTGCTCGTAGCGCGCGGCCAGCGCCGGCTGGCCGAGGGCGAGACCGGCAACCGCGTCAGCGGCCTGCAAGCCGCTCCACAGCGCGGTGGCCAGGCCGTTGGCTGCCAGCGGATCGAGCGCGCTCGCGGCATCGCCGGCGCGCAGGATGCGCCGCTCAACGATGCGCGTCGCCGTGACCGTGCTGGCCGGCGCGAACTCCAAAGTCTGTTGCGTAAGATCGATGTCGAGGCTGGCCACACGCTGCGACACCGCGATGGTGCTTTCCGCCATTTGCGCCCACAGCCGTGGATCCCGGCGCAGACCGGACGCCAGCAGGTCGGAATCGGTAAAGAAGCCGAGCAGCAGCCGCTCGCCGGGCAGCGCGGACATGTACCACCATCCATCCGCCACCGCTTCGACCAGGGTTGCCGCCGCCAGTTCGATGTCGTCGGCGAGCGCGATAATGGTGTAACAGGCCACCAGTCTGTCGAGCCGCGTCAACGCGCCATCGCTGGCGCTCACTGCCGCACGTCCGCTGCAGTCGATGACGAAGTCGGCTTCGTGCCGCACGCCGTCGGCCAGCTCAAGCGTAATGCCGTCAGGCGTCCGCGTCAGCGCGCGCACTGTGCCATCGACGCGGGACACACCATCGGCCTCAAGAGTTCTCGCCATGCCCGCCTCGAGGGCACGCCGATCGAGATGCCAGCCGCTGTCGGCTTCCGTGTGGGTATCGTCGCGGCGCAATAATCCGCTGCCCCAGACCGAGTAACGCCCGGCGCAGGCCAGCACCGCGCTCTCGTCGAGCAGCGGCAGCCAATCCAGCGCTTCGAGAAACGGCCGCGCGCGAAACGACAGCGTTTCACCGCGGTTCTGCGGCTGCAGATCCGGCGCGATGACGAGCGGCGCCAGCCCTCGGCGTTGCAGGCGACGGGCGCAGGCCATGCCGGCCATGCCCCCGCCGACAACGACGATACGCGTCATGCCGCGTCACTCATCGGAGGCAAGATTCATCGAGCCACGCTGCACCTCGACGTAGACTTCCTCCGGCACGCCCGGCATGTCCTTCGGACCCGGCCGGCGCACAACCACACCCATCTGCGTCCACAGCTCGATCATGCGGCGCAGACCGTCGGTGTAACCCGCCTCGACATGCAGGCCGATGCCCGCCGCGCCGCGCGCCCAGGGCGCGCGCTGGTGATAGAAGCGCAGCCGTTCTTCAGCCGGCAGATCCGCGCGCATCATGCGCTTGTAGAAGTCCTCCGGCAGCACATCGACTGGTAGCAGCGCCGGCCACCATACCGGCGTCGGGAAACCATCCGCGGTCAGTACCGACTGACAGCTGAAAGCATCGCCCTGCCACGGCACGCCCATCCAGCGGGTAAGATCGCCCGGTGCCTGCGGGCCGACCGGCGCACCCTCGTCGCGCTTGGCCGCGTAGCCGCCGAACACGTTCTGCGGATTGAGCTGCAGGCCAACGTCCTGAACGAGCCCCTTGCGCTTGGAGATCGCAACGCGGAACGGAAACGGTGTCTCCTTCGGGGTGCGATAGAGCGCGGCATGGCGAACCGGCCAGGTGATTTCAACACCCGGATGGAAGGCGCCGCCTGAGCAGGCATCGAGCGCGGCGCGCGTCAGGGCTTCCGGGCGCATGGCGAGCGGCATGTCGTCGAGCTGCTTGATGGCATCGGCCTTGGCGTCTTCGTAGTCGTTGACGAAGTCGCCTTTGGCCCAGGCGCCAAGGATCGCATACTGGCTCGGCGTCAGCGTCAACCAGCTGTCGCGGCTGCCGGGATAATTGACGCCGTCGCCCAGCATCAACGGCAGCGCCTTCACGCGCTGATCGTCACCGCCCGGCTTGCGGAAAGCCTCCAGCACCTTCTCGCGATCCTTGCTTGCCGAGGCATCCGTCATCGCCAGCTTCTTGATGACGTCGGGCTTCGACAGGTCGACGAGGTCGATCCAGGCCGTGCTGAGATAGGACGCATGGGCGACCCATTGCATCATGCCGATGCGGCGCAGGATCGGGAGCACGTCCCGGCGGAACGAAACCTTGCCGGCAATGGCCTTCATGTGGCCGGTCTCGATCATGACTTCGCGGCCGACGTCGTAGAGGCTGACGATCGGCTCGATCTGCGGGGCGAATTTCGGACCGCAGCAAACCACCCAGGCGGAGTCGCATTCGATATCGGCGCCGCCGACGCGCACCGTCGCCTTCACCCAGCCGTCCGCCCAATCGTCATGCCAGCCGTCATTGTTGGTGAAGTCGCGCACCGGGTTCTGCGGCAGCGCGGTTTGCGACACGCCGCTCGCCGGGAACACCAGCAGACGCCCGGCATCGTCGGTGCGCAGATGGCCCAGCGTCACCGGCAGCTTTTTCCAGAACTGCCCCGCCATCTTGTATTTGTCATCGCCGCCGGCAGCATTGGTCTTGGCGCCGCCGATCTCGACCGGACCGGGATTGATGACCAGCATCTCCTCGCGCTTGCCCGGCGCGATGAAGTTGTTGCGCTGCGCGCCGGGAATGCCGGGCGTGATATCGCCGCGATCCATCGCGTTCGAAAAGCCATACCAGGCGGCCTTGCTGTTCGCGACATGCACCGTCCAGCGCACGCCGTCGTCGGCACCGAGTTCCCGCACGACGCGACCTTGGTCGTCGAATCCATAAACGCGGAAGCGCTGCACCTGCTTCTTGACGCGCGACGGACCCTGCTTGAAGCCGCCTTCCGGCTCGTTCAAGAGCCCGGGAACTTCCGGCGCGAGGAACCACTCATCACCGTTGCCGACGCGGGAGAAGCCGATCGCCGGGAAAATCGCGGCGCGCACGATGCGTGCGCCGGCCGGCGCGGGTTGCGCAGAACTCGGCGCGATTGCTGCCTTGAACCAGGCGGGTGACGTGAGGCCAACGGCCGTAGCCCCGAGCAGAAAATCGCGTCGTTTCATGATGAATGCCTTCCAATGTGCCTGCGGCTTCAGCGCATCGTCGCAAGGAAACGATACACTCGATCAATTGACGACGATCGCGCGGAATTTTGCGCATCGCCAACATCGCAAGCCGCTTTTGCGATATCGCGCAAACCGTAAGGCGACATTCTTAATGAGCGCTTTCCTTGCGTTCACCAACTCGCACGATCCGAGATGCGGCAGCGCGTCGCAATTGCATCGAACTATTCAAATTGCGCGCGCGTCTTTCACACATCCGTCTCGTACAACAATCTGCATTCGCATGTTGGATGATGCGATGCGTGTCGGCATCGCTCGCATCGAAACTCTCACGCGTTCGCATCACGATGATCGTGCCCGACGTGAGCCTTGCGGCATGCGCTCGCGCGTGTGGCACGGCTTCGGACACGCCGAATGATCCGGCCATGACTCGACCGCCACTTGTCGCGACGACGATCGGCAGCACTGCGCTACAACGGCCAGCGATCCTTGTCCGCCTTATGGGTCAGAAGATGCAGCTTTGGCGGCCGGAATTCCCGCGAGATTCCAGCCGCTTGCGGAAAGCCGCCAATATGTGACCCAGATCACAGCCCGCGCTCGGTCGCCGACCTAGTTTGTCAGCATCCGGAACCCAAAGTTCCCACCGCAACACCAGAAGGGAAGGCCAATGAGCGCAAATCTGCCGAAGACTGTTCTGCTCGCCACCGCCACCCTGCTTCTCGCCGCGGCAGCGCTGGTGACTGACATCGTCAGCCCCTATGCCGGCGGCGCCGCGACCAAACCCGCGCAATTGCTTGAATTGCCGTCGCCGTCGCAACTTCGGGTTCCGATTAAAACCGGTCCCACCGACCTTGCCTTCATTAGCTCTCACCCCGCGAGCTAACCCCCCGACCGGCCTCGCCCCCCCATAATAACCACCGAGGCCGGTGGCTTACCCCAGCCCACCTCACGCGGCCCGCCTGGCGGGCCGCTTTTCTTTTCGGCCGTCGCCAACCCCGCCGTCCTGTGATGCCGGTCACAGCGCGGAACGGACGCCGGCAATAAACAGTTAACCATAAGCAACGCCACCGCCGCGCCGCGGCCCCGGCCCGAAGCCAAGGAAGCAGACCATGAAATCCGCCCTGATCAGCGTCGCCTTCCTGGTGCTGGCCGGCGCCGCCTTCGCCGCCAACCTCGTCATCCACACGCCGCGGTTCAATGACGGTATCGATCCGCTTAAGCCGATCGCCGTAAAAGTTGCCATCGATTAACGCTGCCTTGGCCCTGACGCCAATATCACCGCCCGGTTGTTCTGGGGCCGTCGCGCTCGGTTATGGAACTCTGCTACATTCCCGGCGAGCGGATGACGTGGGGCCGCCGTCGCTTGGAGTTTCAAAATGGCTGTCGCCGGACCGGCGAAAAGCAACCTTCTGTCCGACCTGCCGAAGGACCTGTCGTCCGATTTGATGGCCGGCGCAACGTCGCGCAAGCTGTCGGCGAACGAGGTGCTGTTCCTCGCTGGAGACCCTGGCGACGGGCTTTATCGCGTCGATGAAGGGCTGCTGAAAATCAGCATTGCCTCGGCGAGCGGCGCTGAGCGCATCCTCGCCATTGTCGGTCCCGGCGCCGTGGTCGGCGATCTCGCCATCATAGACGGCCTGCCACGTTCGGCGACGGTGACGGCGCTGCGCGACTGCAAACTGAGTTTTCTCAGCCGCTCCGCCTTCGACGCTTTCGTCACACGAGAGCCGCGCATTTATAAATATCTGGTTACCATACTGGCCGCGCGCTTGCGCGATACCGACAAGCTGGTTGCCGCCGGAAGCTTCCTGCCGCTCAAGGGCCGCGTCGCCCGCGCGCTGCTCGATCTTGCCCATGCTTTTGGCAATGAGGTCGCAGGCGGCCGCATCGTTATCCGCCACAAAGTCAGCCAGACCGAACTCGCCGCCATGGCCGGCATCGCCCGCGAGAATGTCAGCCGCATCATGAACGACTGGATGCGCGCCAAGACCATCACCAGGCTGAGCGGCTATTACTGCCTGGAAAAACCGGCCGCGCTCAAGCGCGAGAGCGAGCTTTGACCGGCGCGATCTGATCGCTCGCATGCGCGGCAATCATCGCTTCTCCTAAAGCCTCGAAATCCTTGGCCCGCGGCGAGGTTTTGCGCCACGCCAGCCCCACCGAACGGCCCGGCTCCGGATCGCGAAAGCGCAGCAGCTTGACCCGCGGATCCTGCATGTTCGTGTCGATCGCCACCTCCGGCACCAAAGTGACACCGTAACCATTGGCCACCATCTGCATCACCGTGGACAGTGACGTCGCGCCCAAACCCGCCGGCTGATCGCGGCGCCGCGTGGCGCAAAATGCGAGCGCCTGATCGCGCAGGCAGTGGCCTTCCTCGAGCAGAATGAGCCGGCGCTGATCGACGTCGCCAATATCGACGCGCCCGCGCAGCGGCAACGGATCGTCGGCCGGCACCGCGAGCAGGAAAGCATCGTTGAACAGTGGCAAGGTCTCGACGTCGGCGCCTTCCACCGGCAGCGCCAGCATCACGACATCGAGGCTGCCGCTCGACAATTCGTCGACGAGAACCTTCGTTTGCGTCTCGCGCACTTCCAGCCGCAGCAATGGATAATGCTTCTGCAGATGCGGCAGCACGCGCGGCAGAATGTAAGGCGCCAAAGTCGGGATGACGCCGAGCTTCAACGGTCCGGCGAGCACTTCGCGATGGCGGGCGAAGTCGATGAGATCGCGCGTCGAGGCGAGGATATGTTCGGCGCGCCGCGCCACCTCGGCGCCGATCTCGGTGAGCACGATGTCGCCGGGGCGGCGCTCGACCAGCTCGGCGCCGATTTCGCGCTCGAGTTCGCGCACCTGCATCGACAAAGCCGGCTGTGAGACGGCGCAATCCTCGGCGGCGCGGCCGAAATGGCGGTGCCGGGCAAGCGAACTCAGATAACGCAACTGACGCAGGGTGATCATCTGGGCTTCCTGAGCGATAAGTTAAACTTATCGGATGGCGCAATCAATACGATTGGACCTGATTGGAACTGTTCAATAGAACGCCATCAAGCGCCCTTACGGTGCTGCCACCCTATCCAGAAGCAAGAATGGCTCCGCCCGTGCGGGGTCGCCGCGAACCAGAATCGGAGAGACGCATGGACGCAAAAACCGAGGGCAAGTGCCCCTTCACCGGGAGCCGGGGCCACAGCAACCGCGACTGGTGG
The DNA here is from genome assembly GCA_035556455.1 of Pseudolabrys sp. Taxonomy (GTDB): domain Bacteria; phylum Pseudomonadota; class Alphaproteobacteria; order Rhizobiales; family Xanthobacteraceae; genus Pseudolabrys. The sequence continues at coordinate 2,595 of DATMEX010000004.1, read as the reverse complement.
CCGGACGCGCTGGACGTGTCGATCCTGCATCGCAATTCGACCTTGTCGGACCCGATGGACGCCGGCTTCGACTACGCCAAGGAATTCAAGAGCCTCGACCTCGACGCCGTGATGGCGGACCTGAAGAAGCTCATGACCGACAGCCAGGACTGGTGGCCCGCCGACTTCGGCAACTATGCCGGCCTGATGATCCGCATGGCCTGGCACTCGGCCGGCACCTATCGCATCACCGACGGCCGCGGCGGCGCCGGCGCCGGACAGCAGCGCTTCGCGCCGCTGAACTCGTGGCCGGATAACGCCAACCTCGACAAGGCTCGCCGCCTGCTCTGGCCGATCAAGCAGAAATACGGCCGCAAGCTGTCCTGGGCCGACCTGATGATCATGGCCGGCAATGCCGCGCTGGAAGCCTGCGGCTTCAAGACGTTCGGTTTCGCCGGCGGCCGCAAGGACGTGTGGGAGCCGGAAGAACTGTTCTGGGGTCCGGAAGGCACCTGGCTCGGCGACGAGCGCTACTCGGGTGAGCGCCAGCTCGCCGAGCCGCTCGGCGCGGTGCAGATGGGCCTCATCTACGTCAACCCGGAAGGCCCGAACGGCAACCCCGATCCGGTCGCCGCGGCGAAGGACATTCGCGAGACCTTCTTCCGCATGGCGATGAACGACGAGGAGACCGTCGCGCTGATCGCCGGCGGCCACACGCTCGGCAAGACGCACGGCGCGGGCGATCCGTCGCTGATCGGACCCGATCCGGAAGGCGCGGCGATCGAGGACCAGGGCCTCGGCTGGAAGAGCAAGCACGGCACCGGCATCGGCGCCGACACCACCACCGGCGGCCCGGAAGTCACCTGGACGCAAACGCCGACGCAGTGGAACAACCTGTTCTTCAAGAACCTGTTCGAGAACGAATGGGAGCTGACCAAGAGCCCGGCCGGCGCCAAGCAGTGGGTCGCCAAGAACGCCGCTGCCGACGTTCCTGACGCCTTCGACAAGTCGAAGAAGCACCGCCCGACGATGCTGACCACCGACCTGTCGCTGCGCTTCGACCCGGCTTACGAGAAGATCTCGCGGCGCTTCTACGAGAACCCGGAAGCGTTCAACGACGCTTTCGCCCGCGCCTGGTTCAAGCTGACCCATCGCGACATGGGCCCGCGCGTGCGCTATCTCGGCAAGCTGGTGCCGCAGGAAGTGCTGATCTGGCAGGATCCGGTGCCGGCGCCGAGCGGCGAGACGATCGGCGACAAGGACATCGCCGATCTCAAGGCCAAGATCCTCGCCTCGGGACTTTCGGTGGCCGAGCTCGTGTCGACGGCCTGGGCTTCGGCCTCGACGTTCCGCGGCTCCGACAAGCGCGGCGGCGCCAATGGCGCGCGTATTCGCCTCGCGCCGCAGAAGGACTGGGACGTCAACAACCCGCCCGAACTCGCCAAGGTGCTCAAGACGCTGGAAGGCATCCAGAAGGACTCCGGCAAGAAGGTGTCGCTGGCCGACCTCATCGTGCTCGGCGGCGTCGCCGCGATCGAGAAGGCGGCGAAGGACGGCGGCGTCGATGTGAAGGTGCCGTTCGCGCCGGGCCGCACCGACGCGACGCAGGAGCAGACCGACGTCGCCTCCTTCGCGCCGCTCGAGCCGCGGGCCGATGGCTTCCGCAACTACGTCAACGCCAAGAAGCATCAGTTCATGTCGCCGCAGGAAGCCCTGATCGACAGAGCGCAGCTTCTGACGCTGACCGGTCCGGAAATGACCGCGCTGATCGGCGGCCTGCGCGTGCTCGGCGCCAATGTGCAGAACTCCAAGCATGGCGTCCTGACGAAGAATGTCGGCAAGCTGACCAACGACTTCTTCCTCAACCTCCTCACCATGGACACGGTGTGGTCGCACAAGGAAGGCGACATCTATGAAGGCAAGGACCGCAAGTCGGGCGAAGTGAAGTGGACGGCGACCAATGTCGACCTGATCTTCGGCTCGCACTCGCAACTGCGCGCCTTTGCCGAAGTCTATGGCTGCGTCGATTCCAAGGAGAAGTTCGTCAAGGATTTCGTCGCCGCCTGGACCAAGGTGATGAACGCCGACCGCTTCGACCTCGTCGGCGGCGGCACGCAGAAGGCGGCGTAAGCTTCCTGCACTGAATGAGAATGAAACGGCCCGGAGCAATCCGGGCCGTTTTTTTCTTATCCCTCCCCCGCAGGGGGAGGGTCGATTGCGCGAAGCGCAATCGGGGTGGGGTTTTGCAGACGGCGAACTTCACCCCACCCGGCCGCTCGCTAACGCTCGCGTCCACCCTCCCCGAAACCGGGGAGGGATAAGAAGCGCGTATGCCGCAGCGCCTTCATCACGGATTCAATTTTCAAACAGCCAACGCTCCGCTGACCCTGTTCTTTGCGGCGCGGGTTACGCCGGCCTTTCCCTTCTCCCCCCGGAAACGCCGAGGGAATGGAGCGCCGCGAGGCGCCCAACATGTGCACCTTGCGGTGCACGGCCCCTCCTTGCGATCGGAGAAGGCCTGCGCCCCGCGGCGCTCCATGGTGGCGGTTTCTGTCCGCGGGGCCGCACTTCCGGCGGCCGGTCAGCGGCCGGCCCTTTCGGGACACAGCCTCCGGC
>DATMEX010000003.1:0-25947 GCA_035556455.1 Pseudolabrys sp. | reverse complement strand
GAGACGACTTTCGCCGTCGATATCCCGCCGAACTTCCAGCGCGACGTGCTGGCCGGTCGCCATCCGTCCATCCAGCTCAATGTCGACGCCACCCGCATCAGTCAGGCCTTCACCGGCGCCGGCTATATCCAGACCATCATCACCACGGAGACGGCGGCTTTCCTGCGCCGCTATCGTGCGGAGACAGTCCTGCCGGTTGATCTCGAACTTCGCATGCGCTTCAACCCGTCATTGAACAAGTCCTGGTTCGGCGCGATCGTCGAGGTGATCAACCAGGTGACATTGTTGTCGATCATCCTGACCGGGGCGGCGCTCATCCGCGAACGCGAGCACGGCACCATCGAGCATCTGCTGGCGATGCCGGTGACCCCCTTCGAGATCATGGCGAGCAAGATCTGGTCGATGGGGCTCGTGGTGCTCCTGAGTTGCGCACTGGCGCTGACGCTGGTGGTGCAGGGGATATTGTCGATTCCGGTGCAGGGGTCGGTCGCGTTGTTCCTGCTCGCGGCGGCAATCAATTTGTTCGCGACCTGCTCGCTGGGGATTTTCCTCGCCACCATGGCGCGGTCGATGCCGCAATTCGCGCTGATCGTCATTCTGGTCATCGTTCCGCTGGAAATGCTGTCGGGCGGCGTGACGCCGCGCGAGAACATGCCGGCGTTGGTGCGGGACATCATGCTCGTGGCGCCGACGACGCATTTCGTGCTGTTGTCGCAGTCGGTTCTGTTCCGCGGCAGCGGCCTGTCGGTGGTGTGGCCGCAGCTCCTGGCGCTGGTCGCCATCGGCGGCGTGCTGTTCGGCATTGCTCTCGCGCGCTTCCGCAAGGCCATCGGCGAAATGGTCTGAGGCGCTCGCGCAAAGAAAATGGCCGGGCGAAGAGGCCCGGCCATGATGTCTCGCCGATGTCGATTCGGGTTACTTGCGCCGGGAGGTCGGCACGTAATCGCGCACGGTCGCGCCGGTGTAGAGCTGGCGCGGACGGCCGATCTTCTGCTTCGGATCCTCGATCATTTCCTTCCACTGCGCGATCCAGCCGACGGTGCGGGCGACCGCGAACAGCACGGTGAACATCGTGGTCGGGAAGCCCATCGCCTTCAGCGTGATGCCCGAATAGAAGTCGATGTTCGGGTACAGCTTCTTCTCGATGAAGTATTCGTCGTGCAGGGCGATGCGCTCGAGCTCCATCGCCACGTCGAGCAGCGGATCGTCCTTGATGCCCAGCTCGGCGAGGACCTCGTGGCAGGTCTTCTGCATGATCTTGGCGCGCGGATCGTAGTTCTTGTACACGCGATGGCCGAAGCCCATCAGGCGGTACGAGTCGTTCTTGTCCTTGGCGCGCTTCACGAACTCCGGAATGCGATCCACGGAGCCGATCTCGGCCAGCATGTTGAGCGCGGCTTCGTTGGCGCCGCCATGCGCCGGGCCCCACAGACAAGCGCAGCCGGCCGCGATGCAGGCGAACGGGTTGGCGCCCGACGAGCCCGCCAGACGCACGGTCGAGGTCGAGGCGTTCTGCTCGTGGTCGGCGTGCAGGATGAAGATGCGGTCCATGGCGCGCGCCAGCACCGGATTCGGCTTGTACTCTTCAGCCGGCACCGCGAAGCACATGCGCAGGAAGTTGGTCGCGTAGTCGAGGTCGTTCTGCGGATACACGAAAGGCTGGCCGACCGAATACTTGTAGGCCATCGCGGCCAGCGTCGGCACCTTGGCGATCATGCGGATCGACGCGATCATGCGCTGCGTCGGGTCCGAGATGTCGGTGGAGTCGTGATAGAACGCCGACAGCGCGCCGATCGAGCCGGTCATGATCGCCATCGGATGCGCGTCGCGGCGGAAACCCTGGAAGAACCGGGTCATCTGCTCATGCACCATGGTATGGCGCGTGACGCGGTAGTCGAAATCGGCCTTCTGCGCCGCGGTCGGCAGTTCGCCGTAAAGCAGGAGATAGCAGGTTTCGAGGAAGTCGCCGTGTTCGGCGAGCTGGTCGATGGGGTAGCCGCGGTACAGCAGCACGCCCTCGTCGCCGTCGATATAGGTGATCTTCGACTCGCAGCTAGCCGTCGAAGTGAAGCCTGGATCGTAGGTGAACATGCCGCTCTGGCCGTAGAGCTTGGAGATGTCCAGCACATCCGGGCCGATGGTGCCCTTGTAGACGGGCATGTCGAAATTCTTGTTACCGACGGTGATCGAGCCGGTTGCTTTGTTGGCGTCCGTTTTGGCGTCCATGGTCGAGCCCTCGGTATTGGCAGCGGCGAAGCGCTTTGTTCTTGAGTCTGGAAGCCGGATGGAACGGTGCCTGGGGAAGGCCGGCATCCGGCTTTTCAATTCGGTAGCCCATCCGTGTTTGCGCTGCAAGATCGGGCAGGCGCATGGGCTGCCCGCCATATGGGCATGAAATCCGTGAGCAAAAGATTGACGCCGCGCGAAATTGTCGTCCCGCGGGACGGCGGATCAGGCCGCTGCCTGTTCGCGCAGCCGACCAATGCTTTCCGTGCGGCCGAGCACGGCGAGCACGTCGAAAATCGGCGGCGACGTGGTCTTGCCGGTCAGCGCGGCGCGCAGCGGCTGCGCCACCGCCCCCAGCTTGACGGAGGCGGTCTCGGCAAAGCCACGCACCACGGCCTCGATCGCGGGGCCGTTCCAGTCGCTGACGGCCTCAAGCGCCGGCACCAGGCGGGCGAGCAGGGACCTGGCCTCGGGGGTCAGCAGCGCCTTGGCTTGGTCGGTGATCTCCAGGGGGCGGTCGGCCCAGAGAAACCGAGAGGCTTCAAAGAGTTCGATCAGAGTTTTGGCGCGTTCCTTCAAGCCGGGCATGGCGCGAAGGAACTTTTCACGCAGGTCATCCGTCAATTTTCCGGCCAGGACGGTGCCGCCGGCGATATGGGGCAGCAGTTCCTCGAGCGCCTTGATGAGGTCGGCATCCGGCGTCGAGCGGATGTAGTGGCCGTTGAGGTTTTCCAGCTTAGCGAAATCGAAACGCGCAGGCGAACGGCCGATGGCCGGCAGGTCGAAGGCGGCGACCATTTCCTCGGGCGTAAATATCTCCTGGTCGCCGTGGGACCAGCCGAGCCGGACGAGGTAGTTGCGCATCGCGGCCGGCAGGTAGCCCAGCGCGCGATAGGCATCGACGCCGAGGGCGCCGTGGCGCTTGGACAGCTTGGAGCCGTCCGGCCCGTGGATCAGCGGGATATGCGACATGACCGGCACCGACCAGCCGAGCGCCTCGTAGATCTGCTTCTGGCGGGCGGCGTTGGTGAGGTGGTCGTCGCCCCGGATGATATGGGTGACGCCCATGTCGTGGTCGTCGACCACCACGGCGAGCATGTAGGTCGGCGTGCCGTCCGAGCGCAGCAGCACCAGATCGTCGAGATCGGAATTCTGCCAGACGACGCGGCCCTGCACCTGGTCCTCGACCACCGTCTCGCCGGTTGCCGGCGCCTTGAGGCGGATCACCGGCTTGACGCCGGCCGGAGCTTCCGACGGATCCCGGTCGCGCCACAGGCCGTTATAGAGCTTCGAGCGGCCTTCCTTGCGCGCGGCCTCGCGCATGGTGGTCAGCTCCTCGGGCGAGGCGTAGCAGTGATAGGCACGGCCCTGCGCCAGCAGGGTCTCGGCGACCTCGCGGTGGCGGGCGGCGCGGGAAAACTGGAAGACGGGCTCGTCGTCCCAGGTCAGGCCGAGCCAGGTCAGGCCGTCGATGATGGCGTCGATGGCCGCTTCGGTCGAGCGCTCGCGGTCGGTATCCTCGATTCGCAGCAGCATCTTGCCGCCGCAGTGCCGCGCATAGAGCCAATTGAACAGGGCCGTGCGGGCGCCGCCGATGTGGAGGAAGCCGGTTGGGGAAGGTGCAAAACGGGTGACTACAGGGGCGCTCATCGCGCGCCCTCTACCACAGGTCCGGGGGCAGGTCTCAAGCCATTTGACATCGAGGTAAGCGCCACGTCATTGGAGGCCATATTGGGAGCGTTGGCGCCGCCCCGGCGGGGCGGCTTCGTCAGCGTCGATACCGAGGATTGAAAGACCACATGGCGAGCGACGACAGGACGACGGCAGCCGAAGCGGAAGGGGCGGGACGCGACTTCATTCGCGACATCGTGGCGGGCGATCTGGACGCCGGCAAGATCGCCGAGGTGGTGACACGTTTTCCGCCAGAGCCGAACGGCTATCTGCACATCGGCCACGCCAAGTCGATCTGCCTGAATTTTGGCATCGCGCAGGAATTCGGCGGCCGCTGCCACCTGCGTTTCGACGACACCAATCCGGCCAAGGAAGAGCAGGAATACATCGACGCCATCGAGCGCGACGTGCGCTGGCTCGGCTTCGACTGGGGCAAGCACCTGTATTTCGCCTCGGACTATTTCGACCGGCTCTATGGCTGGGCGGTCGAGCTCATCAAGGCCGGCAAGGCCTATGTGGACGATCAGACCCAGGAGGAGATGCGCGCCAGCCGCGGCACGCTGACCGAACCCGGCAAGAACTCGCCGTTCCGCGAGCGCTCCGTGGAGGAGAACCTCGACCTGTTCGCACGCATGAAGGCCGGCGAGTTTCCCAACGGCGCCCGCGTGCTGCGCGCCAAGATCGACATGGCCTCTGGCAACATCAACCTGCGCGACCCGGTGCTCTATCGCATCATCCATGCGCATCATCCGCGCACCGGCGATGCCTGGAAGATCTTTCCCTCCTATGATTTCGCCCACGGCCAGTCGGACGCCATCGAAGGCATCACGCATTCGCTCTGCACGCTGGAATTTGAGGATCACCGGCCGCTCTACGACTGGTTCATCCAGAACCTGTCGGTGCCGTCGCAGCCGCGCCAATATGAATTCGCCCGCCTCAACATCACCTACACGCTGCTGTCGAAGCGCATTCTCAACGGCCTCGTCAAAGGCGGCCACGTCTCCGGCTGGGACGATCCGCGCATGCCGACGATCGCCGGCCTGCGCCGCCGCGGCGTGCCGCCGGAAGCGATCCGCGATTTCATCAAGCGCGTCGGCGTTGCCAAGGCGAACTCGACCGTTGATCTCACCATGTTCGACTTCTCGATCCGCGAGGTGCTCAACCGCACAGCGCCGCGCCGCATGGCGGTGCTGCGGCCGCTCAAGGTGGTCATCGAGAACTATCCGGAAGGCGAGGGCGAGGAGATCGAGGCCGTCAATCACCCCGACGACGAGACGCAGGGCTCGCGCAAGCTCAAGTTCACGCGCGAACTCTACATCGAGCGCGACGATTTCATGGAAGTGCCGGAGAAGAAGTTCTTCCGCATGGCGCCCGGCCGCGAGGTGCGCTTGCGCTATGCCTACTTCGTCACCTGCAAGGAGGTCGTGAAGGACGCCGCCGGCAATGTCACCGAACTGCGCTGCACCTACGATCCGGCCTCCAGGGGCGGCAACTCGCCTGACGGCCGCAAGGTGAAGGCGACCATCCACTGGGTGTCGGCCGAGCATGCGGTGCCGGCGGAGCTGCGGCTCTACAATCAGCTGTTCACCGATCCCGCGCCCAGCGCCGATCCCGACACCTTCGCCAAGGGCATCAATCCGCAATCGCTCGAAGTGCTCAGCGACGCCCGGGTCGAACCGGCGCTGACCGGCGCCAATGGCGGCGAGGCGATCCAGTTCGAGCGCCAGGGCTACTTCGTGCTCGACCGCGACAGCGCGCCCGGCAAGCTGGTGTTCAACCGCACCATCGGCTTGCGGGATACCTACGCGAAGGATGTCGCGAAGGGGTGAGCGCCGCTTGCCCCGGACGCGCTGCGGCACGTCGCGAAGTGGCGTGATGCGGCGTGATGCGGCGCAGATCCGGGGCCGTCCCAAACGCCGAGTGCGCAACGGTACCGGTTCTGCGGTGCACCGTTCGCGAAGCGCTCACGCTGCACCGCGCCCGGGACAAGACGCGTTCACAACCGTTCCTCTATCCTCAACCTGTGGCTGCGCTAGCCTGATCCCGGTTGTGCCGGGGGGCGTCGCGTGGCCAGTCCGCCGAAAAGCCGGGCGAAAGCGGTTGCGGCCGGTCTCGCCGCGGCCGGCCGCCGCGCCGGCGTATGGCCGGGCTGGCTCGATGCCTTCAGCGAAAAGACGGGCAAGGTTCTCGCGTCATGGGCCGCCGCCGAGGTGGCGCCGGGGCGCCTGCTGCCCTGGCTGCCGGTCGCTTTCGGCTGCGGCATCGCCGCCTACTTTGCCGCCGACCGCGAGCCGGCGTGGTGGGCGGCCTCAAGCCTCCCCGCAGCGATGCTGGCGATCGCCTTTGCCGCGCGCAAGCATCCGTTCGGCTTTCCGCTGGCGCTCGGGCTTGCGGCGTTTGCCGCCGGCTTCGCCATCGCCACGCTGAACACCGTCCGCATCGACCATCCGATCCTGCGCAGCGCGACCTGGAGCGCGGAGGTCTCGGGCTTCGTCGAAGTCCGCGAGGAGCGCGCCAAGAGCGACCGCATCGTCGTGCGGGTCCACAAATTCGAAGCGCCGCGCCTATCGGAAAAGCCGCAGCGCGTGCGCGTCTCGGTGCGCAAGGGCACGGCGCCGGCGGTCGGGACCTTCGTGGCGTTCAAGGCGTATCTGGCGCCGCCGCTCGAACCCTTGCGGCCCGGCGGTTACGACTTCGCGCGCGATCTGTATTTCCAGCAGATCGGCGCGTCCGGCTATGTGCTCGGCCGCATCCGGCATGAGGCCGCCCCGGTCAAACGCGGCCTGTGGCTGTCCTACGCGACGTTCTTCGACGGCCTGCGCGACAGCATGGACAACCGCATCCGCGCCATTCTGCCGGGCGATCGCGGCTCGATCGCCTCGGCGCTGATCACCGGCACGCGCGACGCCATCTCGCCGGCGGTCAATGACGCGATGTACGTCTCGAGCCTGGCGCATGTGCTGTCGATCTCCGGCTATCACATGGCGGTCGTGGCCGGCATGGTGTTCTTTGCCATCCGCGCCGTGCTGGCGCTGTTTCCAGCACTGGCGCTGACGCGGCCGATCAAGAAATGGGCGGCGCTCGGCGCGCTCGGCGCGGCGACGTTCTATCTGATGCTGTCCGGCGCCGAAGTCGCGACGCAGCGCTCCTACATCATGGTCGCCATCGTGCTCATCGGTGTGATGGCCGACCGTCCGGCCATCACCTTCCGCACGCTGACGATCGCGGCGTTGATCGTGATGGCGCTGACGCCGCAGACATTGGTGCATCCGAGCTTTCAGATGTCGTTTGCGGCGACGCTCGCGCTGGTCGCGGGCTATCAGACATCGCTGCGCTGGCAGGCGAGCGCCGACAGCCCGATCGCGGCGCGCATCGCGCTGTGGGGCGGGCGAGAAGCCGCGACGCTGATCCTCGCCTCGCTGGTAGCGGGCCTCGCGACGACGCCTTACGCCGCTTTCCACTTTCACCGCGTCGCGCCTTACGGCGTCATCGCCAATCTGCTGGCCATGCCGGTCGTGTCGGTGGTGGTGATGCCCATGGGCATTGCCGGCGCGCTGACCATGCCGTTCGGCTTCGATGCCGTGTTCTGGAAACTGATGGGGCTCGGTCTCGACTGGATGATCGCGGTCGCGCTGTGGGTGACGCAATTGCCCGGCGCGGTCGGGCCGATGCCGGCCTTCGGCGTCGCGCCGCTGCTGCTCGTCACATTGGGTTTGTTGCTGCTGTGCCTGCTGCGCTCGCCGCTGCGCTGGAGCGGCGGCGCGTGCGTCGTGGTGGCCGCGATCTGGGCCGTGGCAACGCCGCAGCCGGATGTGCTGATCGCCGGCGACGGCCAGACCGCCGCTGTGCGCGGCGCTTCCGGCAATCTCGTCTATCTGCAGCGCGGCCGCGACAGTTTCGCCGTCAAGGAGTGGCTCTCGGCCGATGGCGATACCCGCGCGACCGACAGCGCCAGCCTGAAGGAAGGCCTGCGCTGCGACGCCATCGGCTGCACCGCGAGTTTGCGCGATGGCCGCGTGGTGGCCTTTGCGTCGTCGGTCGAGGCCTTTGCCGAGGACTGCGCCCGCGCCGCCGTGGTCCTGTCATCGCGCACCGTCCCGGGCGCATGCCAGGCCACGCTCATCGACCGCGCGGCCTGGCAACGTCACGGCGCGGCGGCGCTTTACGTCAACGGCGAGGGCTTCGATGTCGTCGTGGCGCGGCCGGCAACGCAGGACCGTCCTTGGGCGAGGGTGCGCCCAGCCCCGGTGGCCGACGCTTCGACGCAAAACATCCGGCGCAATGCGCCGGATGCCACGCCGCGAACCGAGGATCTCGAAGCCGACGGCCCGTAGCGGCGGCAGTGCCCGTGCGTTCGGCTAGTCGAGTTTCTTGGCGATGGTCAGGTATAAGGCCGTGATCATCGCACTATTGTATGCAAACACCGAACTGCGCGCTTTGAACTTGATCGACGTGCCGAGCTCGGGAATGTCATAGTTGATCACACCGCCGAAGCTCAGAACTTCCGCGCGTCGCCCGTCCGGCGCAACGGTAATGCCACCCCGTGTATCGTCGGTGAACTGGCGCAGATAATAACCTGCTACACCCACCTGCCAGCGTCCGATATGCTCCGAGATCGCAAAGTCGATATTGATGTTCTTGCCGCTGACGTAATCGGTATCGGGATTTCGCGCGTAAGTGTTCAGGTAAATCTTGCCGCTGAACTCGGTGCCGTCCGCGAGGAGCGGCGGGGTCGTGTAAGTGAGGGCGATCGAGGGCGCGACGATGAGCGTATTGCTGCCGACCGTGACGCCGTTGCTCGCCTGAATTCGTGAATCGTAGAGACCGGTGGGGAGCATCGTTCCGAGCCCGGCGCGGACGGCGAGACCTTCCCGAATGGGAGTTGCGCCTTTCTCACTCGACGGCCGAGTGAACCCGAAGAACCGGGCCCAGGACCCCTCGACATAGATGTCGCCGAAGCCCGATCGGCAGGTCCCCGGACTGGCCGACCTGATCTGTCCGCACACCGCGCCGACGCCGGCCACGCCGAAGAAACCGATCGAACCGTCAAATACGCGGAAGTCCGGCACGTACAACAGAGCGCCGGACGCGCTCCTGGAATTGAGACCGACAGCGTCCAGCCCCGCCCGGGGAGCGCCTGAGCCGTCCCTCAGTTGGTACGCAGAAGAGCCGCCGAAGATGACGGCGCCATAAAGTCCGGGCGTTGGCAGAAACGCCGAACGAATGTCGGTTCCCCCGATGGGACCCGCGACCGTGCTGCCTTCGGCGGCTCGCGCCGATACCGGCGCGGCGCAGATCGAAAAGCAGCAAATCCCGAGCGCCAGGCGCAACGCGAACTTCACAATGCCGGCAGCCCCCGTTCCATACAGAGCTACCGTAAAGTCCGCCCGCCGACTTTCCTAGGCCCCACTTTGGCGTAGCGCCTGTCCTTCACGGAAATCGCGTTCCGTGCGTCGGGACACGACGCTCTCAGTACCTTCTGAACATCGCCACCACTTTGCCCTGGATGCGCACGCGGTTGGGCGGCAGAATGCGTACTTCGTAGGAGGCGTTGGCTGGCTCCAGCGCGATCGAGGCGCCGCGGCGACGGAAACGTTTCAGCGTGGCTTCCTCGTCGTCGATCAGCGCCACGACGATGTCGCCGGTGTCGGCGCCTTCGGAGCGGCGGATGAGCGCAATGTCGCCGTCGAGAATGCCGGCGTCGATCATCGAATCGCCGCGCACTTCCAGCGCGAAATGCTCGCCCGTGGAGAGCAGCTCGGGCGGCATGTTGATGACATGGCTGCGCTGCTGGATCGCCTCAATCGGCGTACCGGCGGCGATGCGGCCCATGACCGGCACCGAGATCGGGCGCGCCGCGTCGTCATCGGTGACCACAGGCCGCGCCTTGCCGAGGTTGCCCTCGATGACGCTCGGGTTGAAGCCGCGCACCCGGCCTCCATTGCCATTGCCCAGCCCGTGCTGAACGGAGTCGGGAAGCTTGATCACCTCGATGGCGCGGGCGCGGTTGGCGAGGCGCCGGATGAAGCCGCGCTCTTCCAGCGCGGTGATCAGGCGGTGGATGCCGGACTTGGAGCGCAGGTCCAGCGCGTCCTTCATCTCGTCGAAGGAGGGCGGCACGCCGGTCTCGGTCAGCCGCTCGTGGATGAACCGCAGGAGTTCGAATTGTTTGCGCGTGAGCATCGGCTGTAATCTCCCGGTCGCGGCGACCCCGCCTGGCCCGATTGGCGCGGAATCATCCGAAACAAAGCATGAACGGACACTATCTGTTCGATATGTGTTCCGCAACCACTTAATTTGGGGTGAACAAGTCGAGAGGCCGCTAAAACCCGAACTTAAGGATACGGCAGCGGCTGCCGGCCCTGGCCGCGGGGGCGTGCGGCTCTCGAATCAACAGGCAGCCGGCCTGGGCCAGCGGCGCCATCAGGGAACTATCCTGATTCTCGACCGGCGTGGCGATAAACCCGTCCGGGCCAAGGTCGAGCGTGGCGCGCAGGTAGTCCGCACGCTCGTCGTTCTCCGGCAGATCGCGGCCGAGAATGGCCGGCTCCGGTTGCGGCTCGATGTCCGAGCGGCCTGACAGCTTGCGCAGCAGCGGCAGCAGAAACAGAAAAGCGCAGACATAGGACGACACCGGATTGCCCGGCACGCCGAGGGCATGCATGGCGCCAAGTCCGTCGGCGCCAAGTCCGTCGGCGCCAAGTCCGTCAGCTCCAAGTCCGTCGCGGGTCAGCCGGCCGTGCATCATCGGGCGTCCCGGGCGCAGCGCGACACGCCAGAACGACAGGTCGAGACCTTCGGCCTTCAGCGCTTTCTGCACCAGGTCATGGTCGCCGACCGAGGCGCCGCCGCTGGTAAGCAGCACATCGACCTTGGCCTCGCGCGCCTTGCGGATGCGCGCGCCGATGTCATCGAGCGTGTCGCGGGCAACGCCAAGATCGATCACCTCGGCGCCGGCGGCGCGGGCCAGCGCGGTCAGCGCGAAGCCGTTGGAGTAGACGATTTGCCCGGGGCCGGGCTCGCCGCCAGGCATGATCAATTCGTCGCCGGTGCCGAGCACCGCGACGACCGGCCGGCGATGGACGCGCAGCCGCGGATGGTTCATCGCCGCGGCCAGCATCAGGTCGCGGTCGGTGAGGGCGCGGCCTTTCGCGAGCAGCACCTCGCCCTGTTTGAAGTCGATGCCGCCATAACGGACGTTGCGGCCTTTGACGGCGCTTTTTTCGACCGTGACCTTGTCGCCGTCACGGCGGGTGAGCTCCTGGATGACGACGGTGTCGGCCCCGTCCGGCAGCACGCCGCCGGTGAAGATACGCGCGGCTTGCCCTTGCTCGACACGGCCGGCGAAGGGATGCCCGGCGGCGACTTCGCCGATCACCGTCAGTGTTGCCGGCGCGCCGGCTATATCGTCAGCGCGAACCGCGTAACCATCCATGGCCGAGACGTCAGCCGGCGGCTGGGTGCGCAGCGCGGTGAGGTCTACGGCCAGCACGCGGCCGGCTGCATCGCCCAGCGCGACGTCTTCGGTGCCCAGCGGTGCGGTGTCGGCCAGCACCCGCGCGAGCGCTTCGGCGACGGGCATCAGCGCCATTCTATGCTTCCGCCTTGTACGGACCGGACTTGCCGCCGGTCTTTTCCAGCAGACGGATGCCCTCGATGCGCATCGACTTCTCGATGGCTTTCGCCATGTCGTAGATGGTCAGGCAGGCGATCGACACCGCCGTCAGCGCCTCCATCTCGACGCCGGTCTTGCCGGTCACCTTAACGGTGGCCTGTACGAGGAAGCCGGGAAAGCTGTGCTCCGGGAAGATATCGACCGTCACCTTGGTGATCGACAGCGGATGGCACAGCGGGATCAGGCCGTGGGTGTGCTTGGCGGCCATAATGCCGGCGAGGCGCGCCGCGCCGAGCACGTCGCCCTTCATGGCGTTGCCGGCGATGACGGCGTCCAGCGTCTCCTTGCGCATGATGACGCGGCCCTCGGCCGTCGCTACGCGCTCGGTCGGCGTCTTTCCCGAGACGTCGACCATGTTGGCCTGCCCGGATTGGTCGATGTGGCTCAGCCTGGGTTTGGACGCCGGCTTGGCTTTCGGCGCGGCCACCTTGGCGGATTTCTTCGGGGCCGTTGCGCTCGTTTTGGCTTTCGCCATGGGATCACTCCGCGGCGGCGTGGCTGGGGCGGGTGAGAAGCGTACGGGTCGCGGCGGCGACGTCGGACTGCCGCATCAGGCTCTCGCCGATCAGGAAGGTGGAGATGCCGACGGCCTCGAGCCGGGACAGGTCGGCCGGGGTGAAGATGCCGCTCTCGCCGACGATGATGCGGTCCTTGGGAACCCGCGGTGCGAGGCGCTCGCTGACCGCCAGCGAGGTCTCGAAGGTGCGCAGGTCGCGGTTGTTGATGCCGATCAGGCGCGACTTGAGCTTCAGCGCACGCTCCAGCTCATCTTCTGCATGAACTTCAACAAGAACATCCATGCCATATGAAAAGGCTGCACTTTCCAGTTCAGCGGCAGCGAGGTCATCGACCGACGCCATGATGACCAGGATGCAGTCGGCGCCCCAGGCGCGCGCCTCGGCGCACTGGTAGGGCTCGAACATGAAGTCCTTGCGCAGCGCCGGAAGCCGGGTCGCGTCCCGCGCGGCGGTGAGGAACTCGGGTTTGCCCTGAAAACTGGGGGCGTCGGTGAGCACCGACAGGCAGGCGGCGCCGCCGGCCTCATAGGCCTTCGCCAGCGCCGGCGGGTCGAAATCCGGCCGGATCAGCCCCTTGGACGGACTCGCCTTCTTGATCTCGGCGATCAGCGCATAGTCGCCGGCGGCGACCTTGGCCTCGAGGGCCCGCTGGAAGCCGCGCGGCGCGGGCAGGGTTTTGGCCTGCGCCTCAAGGTCGGCCAGCGAATGGACGCGCTTGGCCGCCGCGATTTCCTCGCGCTTGTAGGCTTCGATTTTCTTCAGGATATCGGCCAAGGGAACTACTCCTCCGTGGCGCAGGATACCGCAATCAGGCGGTCGAGCCGACCCTCGGCTTCACCGGAATCGATCGACTGGGCGGCGAGCGCCGCGCCTTCCTTGAGGTCCTTGGCCTTGCCGGCGACCAGCAGCGCCGCGGCGGCATTGAGGATAGCGACGTCGCGGAACGGGCCTTTCTTGCCCTTGAGCACGTCGAGCAGGGCCTTGGCATTGGTGTCGGCGTCGCCGCCCTTGAGCGCATCCGGCTTGGAACGCGTCAGCCCGGCATCCTCCGGCGTGATCTCGAACGTGCGGATTTTGCCGCCCTTGAGTTCAGCGACGCTAGTCGGGCCCGAGGTCGTGATCTCGTCCAGGCCGTCGGAGCCGTGCACGACCCAGATGCTCTCCGAGCCGAGATTGTCCAGCACCTTGGCCATCGGCTCGATCCAGTGCTTGGAGAAGGTGCCGATCATCTGCCGCTTCACCGAGGCCGGATTCGACAGCGGCCCCAGCAGGTTGAAGATGGTGCGGGTGCCGAGCTCGACGCGGGTCGGGCCGACATTCTTCATCGCCGGGTGATGCGACGGCGCGAACATGAAGCCTATGCCCGCATGGGCGATGCACCTGCCGACCTGTTCGGGCGTGAGGTCTATTTTCACGCCGAGCGCCATCAGCACATCGGCGGAGCCGGATTTCGACGACAGCGCGCGGTTGCCATGCTTGGCGACCGGCACGCCGGTGCCGGCCAGCACGAAGGCGGCGCAGGTCGAGATGTTGTAGGAGCCCGAGGCATCGCCGCCGGTGCCGACGATATCGACGGCGTCGGCGGGCGCTTTCACGCCGAGCATCTTGGCGCGCATGGTCGTCACCGCGCCGGTGATTTCGTCGACGGTCTCGCCGCGCACGCGCAGTGCCATCAGCAGGCCGCCCATCTGCGAGGGCGTCGCTTCGCCGGACATCATGCGGTCGAAGGCGTTGGCAGCTTCCTCGCGGGTGAGGCTGGCGCCGGTTGCGACCTTGGCAATCAGCGCTTTGAATTCGTCGGCCACGGATCGTCTCCTCAACTCGCCAGATGCGCGGGCTCGCGCGTGGCGGCGGCCGTTGTCCGGCCCTGTTTTCTGTTCCACGCCGCGGCCAGCTCCAGGAAATTCCGGAGCATCAAATGGCCGTGCTCGGACGCAATGCTTTCGGGATGAAACTGCACGCCGTGCAGCGGCAGCGACGTATGCGCCATGCCCATGACGAGGCCGTCGGCGGTCTGCGCATTGACGCGCAATTCGGCCGGCATCGAAGAGCGCTCGACGATCAGCGAATGATAGCGCGTTGCCTTGAACGCGCCGTTGATGCCGCGGAAGACGCCCGAGGCGTCGTGGCTGATCTCGGAGACCTTGCCATGCACCATCTGCGGCGCGCGGATGACCTTGCCGCCGAACACTTGGCCCATGGCCTGGTGGCCGAGGCAGACGCCGAACATCGGAATGGTCGGGGAGGCGGCCTTTATGAGGTCGAGGCAGATACCGGCCTCGTTCGGCGTACAGGGGCCGGGCGAGAGCACGATGGCTTCCGGCGCGGCAGCAACGACAGCTTCGGCGCTAATCTTGTCGTTGCGATGGACAACGACATCCGCCCCCAGCCCGCCCAGGTAATGGACGAGGTTGAAGGTGAAGCTGTCGTAGTTGTCGATCAGGACGATCATGTTTTCCAGGCCAGCCTTTTCCAAGACTTGTCAGGGTCTTAAAGGCTTGGGGAGGCAGGGGTCAAGCGACAGGGGACGCCCCTCGTCATTTCGGCAGGTCGAGCGGCGGCAACTGGATCATGTCGTTCAGCCGCTTCGAGATTTCCTCATTCGACATAGCCGCGGCCGGGGCGCGCGACAGGTCCTTGTCCCGGTCGAGGACATGGACGAGGCGCGGGAAGGCCAGCACCAGCGCCAGGAGCAGCCACTGGGCCGCGAGGAAGGGCATGAGCGCGCGCACGAAGGCCTTGAACGGCGAAGCGGGCTTGAGCGCGCCGCGCACCATCATCAGCGCGTAGCCGAACGGCGGCAGCAGGAAGCTGAGTTGCAGCGTCAGCAGTACCAGCACGGCGACCCAGCGCGCATCGGCGACCTTGATCAGCAACGGCGGCAGCAGGATCGGGAGCACGACGAAGATGATCTCGAAGGCATCGAGCACGAAGGCGCACAGCGCGATCACCGCCAGCACCGCCGCAGTAGCGCCAATATCGCCGCCGGGAATGCCGCGCACCAGATCCGTCACCAGCCGGTCTGTGCCGAGCAGGCGGAGCACCAGCGTGAACGTCGTGGCCGCGACCAGCAGCGCGAACAGCGCGCCGGTAATGGCAATCGCTTCGTGCAGCAGGTCGCCCAGCGCCTTGCCGTGCAGGCGCCCGCTGGTGAGACCTGCGGCTAGCAGCGCGAAGGCGCCCATGGCCGCCGCCTCGACGGCGTAGAAGTAACCGGCCGCCACGCCGCCGAGCAGGGTCAGCAGCGCCGCGAGCGACACCGCGGCGAGCACGCCTTCGCCGCGCGTCAGATTCGTCCGCGCCGGCTGGCCGGCAACGTCGCGCCCGCTCCACCAAGCCAGAGCCAGGCAGAGCACGAGGAAAATGGCGGCCGGGATCAGCGCGGCATGGAATATGTCGCCGGTGTTGACGACGCGGTCGCTGCGGCCGGTCTCGGTCACCGCCATGGTGTGCGCCGACAGCATGGCGTCGCTGAGCAGGATCAGCACCAGCGACGGCGGCACCAGCACGCCCAGCGTCGAGGCCACCGCCACCAAGGCTTCGCGCCGCGCCTGCGGCACGCCTTCGGCGGCCAGCTTGGGCGCCACCACGCGCGACAGGCCGAGCACGCTGGCGCCGACCGATCCGTTCATCGGTCCGAGCAGGGCGCCGAGCATCATGCCGGACACCATTGGCGCCTGCGGCTTGCGCGGCATCACGGCGTTCGAGGCCCGATACAGCGCATCGGCGACCGGCAGGCGGTTGAGCAGCAGGCCCATGGTCACATAGAGCGGCAGCGCCTGCAGCAGATCGGATTCGAACAGCCCGATCAGACGCCCCGGCAGGGCGCCGATCAGCGCCGCCGGAAAGGCGTCGGCGGCGACGCCAACCGCCATGCCGGCAACCGCCGCGGCGATCAGCACCAGAAAGGCCGGCAGGCCGGTGAACAGTATGCCGGCGCCGACTCCGGTCAGCAAAGCAAGCCCGAGCCACGGCATCACGGCTCTCCCGGACCGCGCAGAAGATCGGCGATGCCCTGCAGCAGCACCGTGCCGGCCATCAGCCACAGCGCGAACTTGATCAGGAAATAGCCAGGATTGTTGGTGTCGGGAAAAGCCTCAATGCCTTTGAGCGAATTCCAGACCGGCGCCGCCGACGTGGCGAGGACAATGGCCGCCCATGGCAGCAGGCCGATCACGACGCCGATTTTGCCCAGCACCGCGCGTGTGCGCGGCGAATAGCGATGCGCGAGCGTATCGGCGGCCAGATGCGTGCCGGCGCGGGTTGCGGCAGTGATGCTGGCTGCGACGAACAGGGCGAAGAAGATCTGGCCGAGATCGTTGGCCTCGCGCGAATAGCCGCGCACGATGTCGCGCAGCGGCCATTGTAGAAACAGCAGCACGATCAGCGGTAGCGCTAGCCAGCGCACCGCGGCGATAATGCCGGCGACCAGGCGGTCAAGCCGGACAACGATTGTGTCGATCAAACTCGGCCCCCGATTTGGCCGTTAGCGCCATCCCCGGGGGCCTTATAGCATGAGCGGCGGCGTCAGGCCTTATGGATCGGGTCGATCCAGGCGACGTTTTCCGGCTTCTCGACCGGTTCGATATCGAGATTGACCACCACGGCCTCGTTGTCCGAGCGGACCAGGACGCATTCCAGCACTTCGTCGGGGCTGGCGTTGATTTCCTGATGCGGCACGAATGGCGGCACGTAGATGAAATCGCCGGGGCCGGCCTCGGCGGTGAATTCCAGGTTCTCGCCCCAGCGCATGCGCGCCTTGCCGCGGATGACGTAGATTACGCTCTCGAGTTCGCCGTGATGATGCGCGCCGGTCTTGGCATTGGGATGAATGTGGACGGTGCCAGCCCAAATTTTCTGCGCGCCGACGCGCGCGGCGTTGATCGCCGCCTTGCGGTCCATGCCCGGCGTCGAAGCGGTGTTGGGATCGAGCGAGTTGCCCGGGATGACGCGGACGCCGTCGTGTTTCCACTTCGGCTCGTGGGAGTGATCGTGCGAATGGTCGTGATCGTGTGGGTGGTCGTGTGACATCAGCGGGGCTTATCTCTACTTTCGTCTGGATAGTAATAGTGCGTCCACCAGTAAGCGGCACCAGCACCCATTGCGAGCAAAACTAACGGAGCCACCAACAAATAAACCTGTAGAGGTGTCATGACGTCAGCCTCCCGAGGACAGCTTGTGCAGAGAAATGTAGGCCGACTCCCACGAAAAGCCAGAGGAACCAATAGGCAAACCAGATCGCGCCTGGAACCGGTTGAATGCCATAGAGAAGGCCAGCCAACGGGGTGATGACAGTTGTCACAATCACCGCCACTGCCGTGTTGTTCACAGCGTTTGCCAGAAGCTTCGTGCGCTCGTTGCGGATCAGATCCATATCGCAACCGTAACACAACCTAAACGATTGTCGCTACAGCCGCGCTACTGGCCGCGCTTTGCCGTGCTGGCGAAGCGCCGTGCTTCTTCCGCCGCGCGGAACAGGGCTTTGGCCTTGTTGACGCATTCCTGCTGCTCGGAGGCCGGATTGCTGTCGGCGACGATGCCCGCGCCGGCCTGCACATACATTTTGCCGTCCTTCACCAGCGCCGTACGCAGCACGATGCAGGTGTCCATCTCGCCGGCGGCCGAGAAATAGCCGACGCAGCCGGCGTAAAGTCCGCGCTTGTCCTTCTCCAGTTCGTCGATGATCTGCATCGCGCGAACCTTCGGCGCGCCCGACGTCGTGCCGGCCGGAAAGCCGGCGGCCAGCGCATCGAGCGCATCGTATTTTTGATCGAGCCTGCCTTCGACATTCGAGACGATGTGCATGACGTGGCTGTAGCGCTCGACGAAAAATTTGTCGGTCACCTTCACCGAGCCGATCGAGGACACACGGCCGACATCGTTGCGGCCGAGATCGAGTAGCATCAGATGCTCCGCGCACTCCTTCGGATCGGCGAGCAGTTCTGCCTCGAAGGCCTTGTCCTCGTGCGGCGTCGCTCCGCGCGGCCTTGTGCCGGCGATCGGGCGAATGGTGACGACGTCGTTCGCCACCTTCACCAGAATTTCCGGGCTCGAGCCCGATACGGCGAAGCCGCCGAAATCGAGGAAGTAGAGATACGGCGACGGATTCGTGCGGCGAAGCGCGCGATACAGCGAGAAGGCTGGCAGCTTGAACGGGGCCTCGAAGCGCTGCGCCAGCACGACCTGGAAGATATCGCCGGCGGCGATGTATTCCTTGGCCTTGCCCACCATCGCGGCGTATTCGGCGGGCGTCGTATTGGACACCGGCGGCACGTCGAGCGGGCCCTCGACATATTCGGACAGCGCCTTGTCGAGCGGCCGGTCGAGCGCGTCGACGACCGAGGACAAACGCTCGGTCGCGCGCGCCAGTGCCACCTTGGCTTCGACGCCTTTTTCCGGGCGCACCGGCGTCACGACGGTAATGGAGTCCTTTACGGCGTCGAACACCACGACGATGGTCGGCCGCACCATGATGGCGTCGGGAATACCGATCGGATCGGGCTTGTCCGCGGGCAGGTCTTCGATCAGCCGCACGGTGTCATAGCCGAGATAGCCGAACACGCCGGCCGCCATCGGCGGCAGCTCTTCCGGCAGACCGATGCGGCTCTCGGCGATCAGCGTACGCAGCGCCGACAAGGGCTGCTCGGAGCAGGGCGTGAAGGCTTCCGGCTTGCTGCGCGCCGCGCGATTGATCTCGGCTTTCGTGCCGTTGGCGCGCCAGACCACGTCCGGCTCGATGCCGATAATCGAGTGGCGGCCGCGCACGGCGCCGCCTTCGACCGACTCGAGCAGAAAGCTCATCGGCTTGCCGCCGCCGACCTTGAGGAAGGCCGACACCGGCGTTTCGAGATCGGCGACGAGCGTGGTCCACACCACCTGCGGCTCGCCGCGATTGTAGCGTTCCGCGAAAGCGTTCTCGGACGGTTCGATCTGCATCGCGGCTTGATAGCGCCTTAGTTGTTGGCCTGACCGCCGACGACCTGGTTGACCGCCTGCTGATTGATCTTGACGCTGAGATCGCTCTCCAGACGGGCGAGATACTGCCCAATGACATCGTCGGCGTAAGAAGCCTGCAGGTTCGCCTTGAGCTGGTCCGGTGTGGCGCCCTGCGGATTGATCGGCGGCACGCTGACCTCCGTCACCCGGAAGATGTAGCGGCGATCGCCATTGTCGCTGTCGGCAATGCCGAACGCGTCTTTTCCGGTTCTGAACGCGGCATCCGACACGGAGGCGGGAAGACCGCCGGCGGACTGGCCGCGCTGCAAGCCGAACGCGGTTTCGACCTGTAGTCCGTTCTCGGAAGCGAGCTGAGCCATCTGCATGCCGCCCTTGAGGCGGCCAAGCATGTCGTCGGCGGTGGCCTTCAATCGCTTGGAGAGCTCTTCGGCGCGCCAGCGCGCGATCACCTGATCCTTGACCTCGTCGAGCGTGCGCTCGCGCGAACGGGTGATATCGGTGACGTCGTAGTAGAGGAAGCCGCCGTCGGGCAGTTGCAGGGCTTCACTATCCACGCCGACATCGCTGCCGAAGACGGCGCCGATCACATCCGGCGAACGCGGTATGGCGGCGACGGGATTGCCGTCCGGGGCACGGCCGGAGCGATCGACGGCGTCGATCTCGGTCGCCTTGAGGTTCAGCTTTTTGGCGGTTTCGGCGAGCGTCGCGCCGCCGGCGCGCTCGTCCTCGATCTTGTCGCGCAGATCGTTGATCTCGTTGCGGGCGCGCTGTTCGGCGAACTGCTTCTTGATCTCCGGCGCGACCTCTTCGTAGGTCTTCTGCGAACCTGGCTCGATCTTGCCGACGCTGACCAGCACTGTGCCGAAGGTGCCCTTGATCGGCGCGCTGACCTGGCCGGCCTGCAGCGAGAATGCGGCATCGGCGACGGCGGGATCGATGATATCGCGCCTGGTCACCACACCAAGATTGGTATCGGCGGCGTTGAGGCCACGCTCCTTGACGATGTCGTCGAAGGTTGCGCCTTTCTTGATCTTTTCTTCGGCAGCGGCAGCTTCGTCGGCATTCGGGAAGACGATCTGGCGGACCTCGCGCTTTTCGGCGACGCCGAAGCTGTCCTTGCGCTGGTCGTAGAGAGCCTTGGCGTCGGCGTCAGGAATGGCGTCGGGCTTGGCGAGTTCCGCCGGCGTCAGCGTCAGGATCGTGACCTTGCGATATTCCGGCGCGCGGAAGGTGGTCTTGCGTTCGTCGAAATACTTCGCCAGTTCCTCGGCGCTTGGTTCGGGAATGTTGCCGGCCTGCGCTGCGCCGAGCTGGACGTATTCGATCGAACGGCGCTCGTTCTGATAGCGGTTGACCGCATCGATCATGGTCTTCGGCACCGGCAATTCGCCGCTGACGCTTTGCGCGATCTGGCGGCGCAGCAGCACTTTGCGCTGCTCGGCGACGTAGCGCTGCTCGGTGAAGCCGGCGTTGCGGATGATCTGTTCGAAACGGCCGCGATCGAACTGGCCGTTGAGGCCCTTGAAGTTCGCATCGTCCATGATCCGCTCGGCGATGGTCTTGTCCGACAGGCCGAGGCGCAGCTTGCGGGCCTCTTCGTCGAGCGCGGCTTCGGCCAGCATCTGGCCGAGGAAGCGCTGGTCGAGGCCGAGGCCGCGCGCCTGGTCCGGCGTGATCGGACGGCGCAGTTGCTGGCTCAGCTGCTGCAGCTTGTCGGTGTAGAACTGCCGGAACTGCTCAATGGTAATCTCGGTGCCGCCGATTTTGGCGACCGAATTGGCGCCGAAGCCGCGGAAGATGTCGCCAATGCCCCAGATCGCGAAGGACAGGATCAGAAAGCCCATGACAACGGCCATCACGGCTTTGCCGAGCCAGGTGGACGTAGCCTTGTGAATACCGCGCAGCATGAGCGTTCCGTCTCGTTCGCAATTCAGGGGAAATCAGAGGCCGGGCCCTTATAGGGATGGGCCCAACTCCTTGCAACGCCACGGAGAACCCCGCAAAGCCGGGGCTGCGTCGCAAGGACACTATGGCGCAGGCGGGCCGCCTTTGCTAACCGCAGGCGGAAATTCAGCCGGAAACAGAGGGCGATAGCGATGGCGTCGGGACGGATCAGGCCGCTGGTTGCGGGAAACTGGAAGATGAACGGGCTCGCGGCGTCGATCGGCGAGTTGGACGGCATGAAGACAGGCGCGGCCGACCTCGCCGGCAAGGCCGACCTGATGATCTGTCCTCCCGCCACGCTGATCGCTCAGTTCACCTGGGCGACCAAGGGTTCGAGCCTGTTGATTGGCGGCCAGGACTGCCACGCCAAGGCGTCCGGCGCGCATACCGGCGATATCGCGGCGGAAATGCTTGCCGATGCCGGCGCAAAGGCGGTTATCGTCGGCCATTCGGAGCGCCGCACCGACCACAAGGAAAGCAATGCCGAGGTCAAGGCCAAGGCGGAAGCGGCCTGGCGGGCCGGGCTGACGGCGATCGTCTGCGTCGGCGAGCAGCGCGCCGAGCGGGAGGCGGGCAGGACGCTGGCGGTCGTCGGCGACCAGCTCGCCGGTTCGCTGCCGGACGGCGCGACGGCGGATAACCTGGTGGTGGCCTACGAGCCGGTCTGGGCCATCGGCACCGGCCTGACCCCGACGCCGGCCGATGTCGCCGAGGTTCATGCTTTCATCCGCAAGACCCTGGTCGGCCGCTTCGGCGCGGCTGGCACCGGCGTGCGTATTCTCTACGGCGGGTCTGTAAAACCGTCGAATGCCGGCGAATTGCTGACGATTGCCGACGTCAACGGCGCCCTGGTCGGCGGGGCGAGCCTGAAGGCGGCGGATTTCCTCGGAATCGCCGGCGTCTATCGGTAGCGCAAAAGCTAACGGCCTTCGAAAAGCGCCCGATCCCGTCGGAATAGCTCGACCAGATACTCCGTCGCGATGCGCACCGGCTGCGTACTGCGGACATCGCTGCGGGTGAGCAGCCACAGTTCCCGGTCCGGCGGTTTTTGCGGAAGGGAAAGCCGCGCCAGCGTCGGTTCGGTTGCCGCAAGAAAATGTGGCAGCATCGCAATGCCGAGGCCGGCGCAGGCGGCGGCGATCTGGCCGGTTTGATAATTACTCCGAAACCCGATGCGAACTCCGCGAAACCGCTCGGCCAACCAGCGCGCCTCTGGAAATTGCGCGCCCGCCTCATCGAAGCCGATGAGCACCGGTGAGGCGCCCCCGAGTAACCGGTCGCGCCATTCCGCGGTGGCGTAATAACCGTAACCCACTTTGGCGACGCGACGGCCCAGAATGCCACCGCGCTCCGGCCGCCCGAGACGTAGTGCAATGTCGGACTGGTGACGCGGCAGACTGGCGCGCGATCGCTCCGTCGTCACTTCGAAGTCCAGCGCTGGATACATCTCCTGCAGGGGCCTCAGCCTTGCGATAACGTAGGCGGCCATGCTGGGTGTGGCCGTCACGCGTATCATGCCGGCCACAGCGGGCGCCGCCTGCACCTGCTGCAGCATGGCGGCGGACTGCTCCATGGCCGTGGCGCCTTCGAGAGCCTGTCGCCCCGCGGCCGTCAATATGTAGCCCGTTGGACGCCGCTCCAGCAGCTTAGTCCCAAGAACCTTTTCGAGATTGGCGAAACGTCGCGCCACCGTGGCGTGATTGACCGCAAGCGCGCGAGCCGCCGCCGAGAGGCCGCCGTGGCGCGCCAGTGCGGCAAAAACGCGAACATCGCTCCAGTCCAGCCTTGTGCGAAAACGATCAGCCATTGATCGAATTTAGCGAATTTTCGCGCAGCTGGCGATCCCTTATCGCTTGGGTTCGGGCAGCAAACCGCGCCCGCAAACACAGGTGAAACGATGACAAACATCAGTGCCAATGACCCGCATCCCCGCCGGAGCGTGCGGGTTGCCGGAACGGAAATCAGCTACGCCGAAGTCGGCGATGGCGACCCGATCGTCTTTCTTCACGGCAATCCAACCTCGTCCTATCTCTGGCGCAACATCATCCCGCATGTCAGCGACCTCGGCCGTTGTCTGGCGCCGGATCTGGCCGGCATGGGGAGATCCGGGCCTTCGCCGACCGGGACCTACCGGTTCGCCGATCACGTCACCTGTCTTGACGCCTGGTTCGAAGCGCTGGGGCTGACGCGCGACGTGACACTGGTTCTTCACGACTGGGGCTCCGCGCTCGGCTTCAATCGGGCCGCACGGTTTCCGGCGCAGGTTCAAGCCATTGCCTACATGGAGGCCATCGTGCAGCCCCGGCACTGGAGCGACTTCCCGGACGGCCGCGACCAGATATTTCGCGCGCTGCGATCGCCCAAGGGCGAGCGGATGGTGCTGGACGACAATTTCTTCGTCGAAACCGTCTTGCCGAAAAGCGTTCTGCGCAGTCTGAGCGAAGAGGAAATGGCTGCCTATCGTCAACCATTTCTACTGCGGGAAACGCGCCGGCCGACGCTGGAATGGCCGCGTCAGCTTCCGATCGACGGCGAGCCGGCCGACGTCGTTGCGGTCGTCGAGCGGTACAGCGCTTGGCTGGCGGAATCGCCGGTTCCCAAGCTTTTCATCAACGCGGAGCCGGGAGCACTGATCACCGGGCGGGCGAGAGAATTTTGCCGGGCGTGGCCAAACCAATGCGAGGTGACGGTCAAGGGCAGCCACTACGTCCAGGAAGACTCGCCGACCGAAATTGGCGAGGCCCTGCGGGCGTTCCTGCTGGACACCCGGAGCGGGCGCTGAGCCGCCGCCAAAGCGCTGCCGGCCGGAACCCTGCATTCCGGCCGGATATTCGGCGCGCGGCCGGAAGAAGGGGATTCCTGAGCCCTTACCGCGATTTACTACGGGTAGGGTGGAAATTGCCGGCGCGATCGTGTAGAGACCGCCGCGAATTCCTATATAGCGGGCGACAAGCGCCGGAATGGCAGCCTGACCGACCGGTTTTGACCTGATTTTACGAACGGACGTTTTGAGATGCAGCACGTCGTTATCGTTATCCATCTGATGCTGGTGCTCGCCCTGATCGGGGTGGTGTTGCTTCAGCGCTCCGAAGGCGGAGGGCTCGGTATCGGCGGCGGCGGCGGCGGCGGCAACTTCATGTCCTCCCGCGGCACCACCAACGTCCTCACCCGCAGCACCGCGATCCTCGCCGGCCTGTTCTTTTTGACGAGCTTGATCCTGTCGATTTTGGCCGGCATGAACCGGACGCCGACGTCTATCCTCCAGGGCGGCACCTCGGCGCCGGCCGGCGCGCCGGGCTCGGCGCCGCCGATTGGCGGCGGTACTGGTGGTCTGCTCAACCAGCTCGGCGGAGGCCAGCCGGCCACGCCTTCGGGACCCCAGGTCCCGCAATCGAAATAGCCACAGCAGAAGGGCCGGAACTTCCGGCCCTTCTCAGTTTGGCGGCCCTAATGCGGACGTCAGACGTTCCGCTGGCGCGGATGTGGTCCGCGCCACTGTTCGGCATGAAAGAACCGATGCAAGAGCCTCCCGTTTCACCACTTTTTCACGCTACGCACAGGCGCGGGGCAGCCAACCGCATTTGGCGCTCCCCGAATCGATTCGCGACGTCTAGAGGTTAGGCCCCATGGCGCGGTACATTCTCATCACCGGCGGCGTGGTCTCTTCCCTCGGCAAGGGTCTCGCATCCGCAGCTCTCGGCGCGGTCTTGCAAGCTCGCGGCTACAAGGTCCGGCTTCGCAAGCTCGATCCCTATCTCAACGTCGATCCGGGCACGATGTCCCCGTATCAGCACGGCGAGGTTTTCGTCACCGATGACGGCGCCGAGACTGATCTCGATCTCGGCCACTACGAGCGCTTCACCGGCAATCCGGCGACCAAGCGCGACAACATCACCACGGGCCGCATTTATCAGGACATCCTGACCAAGGAGCGGCGCGGCGACTATCTCGGCGCCACCATCCAGGTCATCCCGCACGTTACCAACGCCATCAAGGACTTCGTCCGCGACGGCAATGACGGTTACGACTTCGTGCTGGTGGAAGTCGGCGGCACCGTCGGCGACATCGAAGGCCTGCCGTTCTTCGAAGCCATCCGCCAGTTCGGCAACGACATGCCGCGCGGCCAGGTGATCTACATACACCTGACGCTGCTGCCCTACATCCCAAGCGCGGGCGAGCTCAAGACCAAGCCGACGCAGCACTCCGTGAAGGAATTGCGCTCGATCGGCATCCAGCCCGACATTCTGCTGTGCCGCACCGACCGGCCGATCCCGGAAGGCGAGCGGCGCAAGCTGGCGCTGTTCTGCAACGTGCGCGAAAGCGCGGTGATCGAGGCGCGCGACGTGGACAACATCTACGCCGTGCCCGAGGGCTATCACGCCGCCGGTCTCGACCGCGAGGTGCTGGCCGCCTTCGGCATGGAGCCCAAGCAGCCGCCCGACCTCGAGCGCTGGCGCCTGATCAACGAGCGCGTGCGCAATCCGGAAGGCGACGTCACCATCGCCATCGTCGGCAAGTACACCGGCATGAAGGATGCGTACAAATCGCTGACCGAGGCGCTGTCGCACGGCGGCATCGCCAACAAGGTCAAAGTCAACCTCGACTGGATCGAGTCGGAAGTGTTCGAGAACGAGGACCCTGCGCCCTTCCTCGAGCACGTCAACGGCATCCTGGTGCCCGGCGGTTTCGGCCAGCGCGGCGCCGAGGGCAAAATCCGCGCGGCGCAGTTCGCGCGCGAGCGCAGCGTGCCGTATTTCGGCATCTGCTTCGGCATGCAGATGGCCTGCATCGAGGCGGCGCGCAATCTCTGCGGCATTGCCGACGCCAACTCGACCGAGTTCGGCCCGACGAAAGAGCCCGTGGTCGGCTTGATGACCGAGTGGCTTCGCGGCAACGAGTTGCAGAAGCGTGCGGCCGGCGGCGATCTCGGCGGCACCATGCGTCTCGGCGCCTATG
>DATMEX010000002.1:0-6839 GCA_035556455.1 Pseudolabrys sp. | reverse complement strand
GGCCACCTGCTTTACTTCTGGAATTCTGGTGGCTTGCGCGCTATGCCGTCGCCTTTAAGGGGCCCGCGAGGTTCTCAGAGTGTCCAACCATTTCGATGTCATCGTTATTGGAGGCGGTCACGCCGGCTGCGAAGCCGCGGCTGCGGCAGCCCGCATGGGTGCGCAGACGGCGTTGATCACGCACCAATTCGCCACGATCGGGGCGATGTCGTGCAATCCGGCGATCGGCGGCTTGGGGAAGGGACATCTGGTCCGCGAAATCGACGCTCTCGACGGACTGATGGCGCGGGTCGCGGATGCCGGCGGCATCCAGTTTCGAGTTCTCAACCGCCGCAAGGGGCCGGCCGTTCATGGGCCGCGTGCGCAGGCGGACCGGAAGCTCTATGCCCAGGCGATGCAGCGGGCGATCCGCGAAACCGCAAACCTCACTGTTATTGAGGGGGAAGCGGACGATCTGGTGCTTCGGGAAAGGCACATCACCGGCGTGAGGCTCGCCAACGGTCATGAACTGACCTGCGGTGCTGTGGTGCTGACCACCGGGACGTTCCTGCGCGGCCTGATTCATATCGGCGAAGTTCAGATTCCGGCCGGCCGTGTCGGTGAGGCCCCGGCCATGGGTCTGTCCGCGACGCTGGAGCGCATCGGTTTCCGTCTCGGCCGTCTGAAGACCGGCACGCCACCGCGGCTCGACGGCCGTACCATCGACTGGAACGCGCTGGAGATGCAGGCGGGGGATGATCCACCGGAGCCGTTCTCGGCGCTGACGGATGCAATCACCACGCCGCAGATCCATTGCGGCATCA
Organism: Pseudolabrys sp.; assembly: GCA_035556455.1. Lineage (GTDB taxonomy): Bacteria > Pseudomonadota > Alphaproteobacteria > Rhizobiales > Xanthobacteraceae > Pseudolabrys. Next base: position 6,036 of record DATMEX010000002.1, on the reverse strand, counting down.
CTCGCACCAACGCAGCGACGCACCAGGTCATTCGCGACAATGTGCATCGGTCGCCGATGTATTCCGGCCAGATCGCCAGCCGTGGGCCGCGCTATTGCCCCTCCGTCGAAGACAAGATTATGCGGTTCGGTGACCGTGACGGTCATCAGGTCTTTCTGGAGCCGGAAGGGCTCGACGACGACACCGTCTATCCGAACGGCATCTCGACGTCATTGCCGGAGGACGTGCAGCATCGCATCGTCGCCAGCATCCGCGGGCTGGAACAGACCCGCATCCTGCGGCCGGGCTATGCCATCGAATACGACCATGTCGATCCGCGCGAGCTCGATCCGACGCTTGAAACCCGACGAATTCGCGGGCTTTTTCTCGCCGGCCAGATCAACGGTACCACCGGCTACGAAGAAGCGGCGGGGCAGGGCCTGCTGGCCGGGCTCAATGCGGCGGCGCGGGCCGGCGGCGGAGGCGGGATCACTTTCGACCGGGCGGAAGCCTATCTCGGCGTCATGATCGATGATCTGGTGACGCGCGGCGTTACCGAGCCCTATCGGATGTTCACGTCGCGGGCCGAATATCGTTTGGCGCTGCGCGCCGACAATGCCGATCAGCGACTGACGCAAAAGGGCATCGCTTTCGGCTGCGTCGGAGCGGAACGTGCGAAGCAGTTCACCGTAAAGAACGATGCGCTCGTTGCGGCGCGCGAACTGGCCCGATCGCTGTCGATCACGCCGAACCAGGCGAACCGGCATGGTCTGACATTGAACAATGACGGCCAGCGGCGCTCAGCCTTCGAACTTCTCGCTTATCCGACGATCAGCATGGCGAATCTGGTGCCGATCTGGCCGGAACTTGGCCGTCTGTCGCCGAAAATCGCCGACCAGATCGCTATCGACGCCACCTACGACGTCTATCTGTCGCGGCAGGCGGCGGATATCGCCTCCTATCGGCGCGACGAGAGCTTCGTGCTGCCCGACGATCTCGATTATGCGGCGGTCAAGGGCCTGTCGAACGAATCCCGGCAGCGACTGGCAGCGCAGCGTCCGCGCACCATCGGCCATGCGGCCCGGCTCGACGGCGTCACGCCGGCGGCCCTGACGCTGCTGGTGGCGCATCTCAAGGCCAGAGCCCGGGCGGCAAGTCACGGTGCGGATCATCACGCTGATCGGGCGCGTTCGGCGTGATGGGCGGGGTCGCTCCACGTGAATCGACGCCGGATCCGGGCCGCGACCGGACAGACGCCCTGGTGCTGACGCCGGTTTCGGCGGCGGCTTTGGCGCGGCTCGACCGTTTCGTCGAGCATCTGCTTGCATGGCAGGCGCATACCAACCTGATCGCCGGTTCGACAATTCCGACGGTCTGGACGCGCCATGTCGCCGATTCGCTGCAGCTCATCGATCTGGCGCCGGCGGCGGATCGTTGGGTTGATTTCGGCGCCGGCGGGGGATTTCCAGGTCTCGCGGTTGCCTGCGTGTTGGCGGACCGGCCCGGAGCGGTCGTGCATCTGGTAGAGAGCCGGATCAAAAAAGCCAATTTCCTGCGCGAGGTTGCACAGGCGCTCGATCTGCCGGTCGAGGTGCATGCCGAGCGCGCCGAGAATTGCGGGGACAGATTGGCCGGACAGGCTGATGTCGTTACCGCGCGAGCGCTGGCGTCGCTCAGTATACTATGTGGCTACGCCCTTCCGCTGGTTCGACAAGGGGCTGTGGCATTGTTTCTCAAGGGTCAAGATGTAGAGCTGGAATTGACCGAAGCCTCTAAATATTGGACTATTCAGGCAGAGCTGATCCCGAGCCGCACCAGTGCGGCAGGCCGCATCGTGCGGATCAGCAGCCTTTCCAAGCGTGGACGGCAAAAGAAATGAATAGTAATTCAGATAATTCGGATGCTTCGTCGGCAACCGCTTCGCCGTTGATCCATCAGGTCGCGGAGACGGACGCGCCGTCGGACGGCCGGGTCGTCGCGCTGGAGCCGGTGGCAAAGTCGCAGCCCCACGATGTGCAGCCTGTCGTCCCGGTTCAACCGCGCGTCCTGGCGATCGCCAACCAGAAGGGCGGAGTCGGCAAGACCACGACGGCGATCAATCTCGGCACTGCCCTTGCCGCCATTGGCGAGACCGTGCTGATCGTCGATCTTGACCCGCAGGGCAATGCCTCGACCGGTCTCGGCATCGACCGGCGCAGCCGGCGGACCTCGACCTACGACGTTCTGACAGGCGATGCGCCGATGCGCGACGCGGTCATCGGCACTGCGGTGCCGCGTCTGCATATCGCGCCGTCGACGCTTGACCTCTCCGGTGTCGAACTGGAAATCGGTCAGGATCGCGACCGCGCTTTCCGTCTGCGCAATGCGCTCGATACGCTCAACGCCACGCCGGATGTTCAGCACTTCACCTATGTGCTGGTCGATTGTCCGCCGTCGCTGAATTTGCTGACCGTCAATGCGATGGCCGCCGCCAATGCCATCCTGGTGCCGCTGCAGTGCGAGTTCTTCGCGCTGGAAGGCCTGTCGCAATTGATGAAGACGGTGGAGAGCGTGCGCACCACGCTCAATCCCGGTCTCACCATCCATGGCATCGTGTTGACGATGTACGATTCCCGCAACAACCTTTCCAATCAGGTTGTCGCCGACGTGCGTCAGCATATGGGTCGCAAGGTCTACGACACGGTCATTCCACGCAATGTCCGCGTCTCCGAGGCGCCGTCCTACGGCAAGCCGGTTCTGGTCTACGATCTGAAATGCGTAGGCAGCGAAGCCTATCTGCGTCTCGCCACCGAGATCATCCAGCGGGAAAGAGAACTGAAGGCCGGCTGATAGCGGCCGGATCGAGAAGCCATTTTCCATCCGCGAGAACGAGATCGAGGTTTGCGTGACGAATGATGCTGGAGCAACGGCGATGGCGGAAGAGCGGTCGCGACTGGGGCGTGGTCTTGCGGCGCTGATCGGCGATGTCGGCGACGAGACGCCGGCGCATGAGCGCGGCCGCGGGCAGAAGCGCGTGCCGATCGAACTGGTGCACGCCAATCCGCGCAACCCGCGGCGGACCTTTACCGATGCCGAGCTTGACGAACTGTCGGCGTCGATCCGCGAGCGTGGCGTGATCCAGCCGATTGTCGTGCGTGCGGTGCGCCGCCGGGCCGATGCGCATGGCGGCGAGACCTACGAGATCATCGCCGGCGAGCGGCGCTGGCGGGCATCGCAGCGTGCGAATCTTCACGAGATTCCGGTCGTCGTCATCGAGGCGAGCGATGCGGAAGCGCTCGAGCTCGCGATCGTCGAGAACGTGCAGCGCGCCGATCTCAATCCGGTCGAGGAGGCAGGCGGCTATCACGCGTTGATCGCGGAATTCAAGCACAGCCAGGAGGACGTCGCACGGATCGTCGGCAAGAGCCGCAGCCATGTCGCCAATATGCTGCGATTGCTGAAGCTGCCGGAAGCGGTGCAGGCTCATCTGCGCGCCGGCCGTCTTAGCGCTGGCCATGCGCGGGCGCTGATCGGTCATCCGGACGCGGCGCGGCTTGCCGAGGAGATCGTCGAGCAGGAACTCAATGTGCGGCAGGTCGAGGCAATGCTGCGCGAGCCGGCGGGCTCATCGCGGTCGACAAAGTCGGCAAAGCGCGAAGTCGAAAAGGATGCCGACACCCGGGCGCTGGAGAAGCGTCTCTCGGATCAGCTCGGTCTCAAGGTGACGATCGATCATCACGGCGAGGGCGGCGTGCTGTCGGTTCGTTACAGCAGTCTCGATCAGCTCGATCATGTGATCGTCCGCCTCGAAAGCGGCGGCTGATCGCCTGATCTTTGCGCAGTGCAACGACCGACGATCGCGGAGGACTGAATGCGTGCGATAGCAACAAGCATGCTGGCGATGATGGCGGCGGCGATCATCGTGCCGGCAACGGCACAGGCGCAAACCGAGGTGCCCTATCGCTATGCTGCGACGACGCCGCGCAACTGCGTCGATCCGGCGAAGTTTCCCGCCTTCCTCAATCAGATTCGCCGGGATGCGGCGGCGCAGGGCGTGTCGCCGCGCGGGCTGGCAGCACTCGATGATCTGCAGTTCGATACGAAAGTCGTGTCGCGCGATCGCGGACAGAAAGTCTTCACGCAATCATTCGAGCAGTTCTCAGGCCGCATGGTGCCGCCACGCATGGGTCGCGGCAAACAGATGCTGGCGAAGCATGCGGGGCTGCTGTCGCGCATCGAGCGGCAGTTCGGCGTGCCGGCCGGATTGATCGTCGCCATCTGGGGTCTGGAGACCGATTACGGCGCCTATCTCGGCGACTTCAACACCGTGCGTTCGATCGCCACGCTCGCCTATGATTGCCGGCGGCCGGAGAAATTCCGGCCGGAGCTGGTCGCGATTTTGAAGATCGTCGATCATGGCGATATCGACCCGCGCACCGCAAAGGGCGCATGGGCCGGCGAGATCGGCCAGACGCAATTCATGCCGACGTCCTATCTGAAATTCGCCATCGACTATGACGGGGACGGACGCAGGGATTTGGTGCGCAGCATTCCTGACGTGCTCGCATCGACCGCCAATTATCTGAAAGGCTATGGCTGGCAGCGCGGCCAGGGCTGGCAGCCGGGCGAGCCGAACTTTGCCGTTATCAAGGAGTGGAACAGGGCAGAGGTCTATGCTCGCACCATTGCCTATTTCGGCCAGCAACTCGAAAACGCGCGCGGCCGGTAAACGAACGCATTCGTCCTGGGCTGATGGCATCTGCGTGAAAACGCCGATGCCTGTTGCATTTCACATCGAGACGGGAACGTTCTGACGCGTCATTGCCGGGTCTGACCCGGCAATCCACTTCTTTGGAAAAGCTGGATGCTGGCCGGGCATGACAACCGATGATTCCGTCGAACACGGAAAGGCGCTAGCCGCGCCGACGTCCGCCCATCGCCAGAGCGAGCAGCGCCCGCTCGACCAGCGCTTCGGCTAAGGCCGGCTGCCGCCGCGTCTCCAGCGCGACATCCGCAATCTGCTGCATCGCGCGCGCAATCTGCCCGCTGCTCCAGGACTGCAGCGCCGCCTGCACCAGCTTCTGCCGGCTGAAATGGACCGGCGGCGGCGTGCGATACATCGCGTCCTGAACCGAGGCGCCGGCGTCGACGGCAAGCCGCATCTTGTGAAGCTGGGCGATGTGGCGCTGTGCTGCGCCGACGATGGCGCCCGGCGAGGTGCCGTCGGCAATCGCCTTGCGGTACTGCCTTTCGACGTCGGCGATCCGTCCCGCGAAGCTGGCATCGATCGCGCCGCTGAGATTGAGCGCCGAGGCGTCGGTCACCACCGCGACGACATCGTCGATCTCGACACGGCCTTTGCCGCGTGCATAGAGCGCCAGTTTGCGGACCTCGCCGCGCGAGGCGAGGCGATCGCCGCCGAGCAGCGACGCCAGCGCCGCGCGGGCATCCGGCGCGATGGTGAGGTTTTCGGCGCGCATCTCTTCGTCGATCAGCATCGCAAGGTCGCGTTCGCTGTCGGGATAGCAGGCAATCGCCGCCGCGGTCTTCGCTTTTTCGCACAGAGCGCGCAGTGGCGCGGTCTTGCGCAGTTCGCCGGCTTCGATGATGACGCGGCAATCCTGCGGCGGCGCGGCGATCAGCGCTTCCACCGCCGGCGCCGCATTGTGACGGGTGCCGACGCGCAGCCAGACAGCGCGGCGTCCGCCGAACAGCGGTATCGTATGGGCCTCTTCGACCAGTCGTCCGGGATTGCCGGCGAGGTCCTCGCCTTCGATCCGCGCCAGCGAGAACGGGTCGGTGGGATCGTCGACTGCGCCGCGCACCAGCGCCTCGACGCGCTCGCGCACCAGCCCCGAATCCGGTCCGTGCACCAGCACGATCGGCCGCGCCGGATCCGGCCGGGCGATGAAGCTGTTGATCTCGGCGGTCTTGAGCGCGGTCATCGTGCGAGCCTGCGGCTTGCTCCCGCGTCCGCCTGCCGGATGCGGTCAGGTGCCGGCGACAAAGTACGAGGCAAGCCGCGCATGGATCTGATCGGCGATCACCTTGGCGGCGCGATCCTCGGCGTCACGCAGC
>DATMEX010000001.1:0-3795 GCA_035556455.1 Pseudolabrys sp. | reverse complement strand
ACGACCGCTGAAACGGTGACGGCGATGGTGAGGGTCAGCGCGAACTCGCGGAACATGCGCCCGACGAGGCCGGTCATGAACAGAAGCGGGATGAACACCGCGATGAGCGATACCGTCAGCGAGATGACGGTGAAGCCGATCTCGCGGGCGCCGTCGAGGGCGGCGCGCAGCGGCTTCTGCCCCCTCTCCAGGTGGCGCACGATGTTTTCGATCATCACGATGGCATCGTCGACGACGAAGCCGGTGCCAATCGTGAGCGCCATGAGCGACAGGTTGTCGAGCGAGAAGCCGCAGAAATACATCACCGCGAACGTGGCGATGAGTGAGACGGGCAACGCTACGCCGGCGATAACGGTGGCGCGCCCTGAGCGCAGGAACACCATAACCACCATGACGATAAGCGCGACGCTGAGAAGCAGCGTGAACTGCACGTCGTGCACGGAGGCGCGGATGGTTTCGGTGCGATCGTGCACCAGCGTCAGCTTTACACTCGTCGGCAGGGCACGCTCGACGCGCGGCAGCTCGGCTTTCAGCCGCTCCACCGTTTCGATGACATTGGCGCCGGGCTGGCGCTGTACGTCGATGATGACCGCGGGCGTACCCTGATACCAGCCACCAACGCGGGCGTTCTCGAGCCCTTCGGTGACGTCCGCCACGTCCTTGAGGCGCACCGGGGCGCCATTGCGGTAGGAGATCACGACCTCGCGGTAGGCGTCGGCAGAGGCGAGCTGATCGTTCGCGGCGATGGAGTAGCTCTGGTGCGTTCCATCGAGTGACCCCTTGGGGCCCGAGACGTTGGCCGAGGTGACGGCGCTGTTCACATCGGAAATGCTGAGGCCATAGGCGGCGAGACGGGAGACGTCCGCCTGGATGCGCACGGCGGGACGGATGCCGCCTTCGACCGATACGTGGCCGACGCCACTCACGGTGGAGAGGCGCTGCGCGATCATCGTATCGGCGAGGTCGCTCAGCTCGCGCATCGAGACGATGTCGGAGGTGAGCGCGAGGGTGACGACGGCCGCGTCGGCCGGGTTGACCTTCGAATAGGTGGGTGGATAGGGCAGGTTGCGCGGCAGCGTCGAGCCGGCGGCATTGATCGCCGACTGCACGTCCTGCGCGGCGGCATCGATGTCACGGTCGAGATTGAACTGCAGCGTGATCTGGCTCAGCCCGAAGGAGCTGATCGAGTTCATCGTTTCCAGATCGGGTATCTTGCCGAACTCGCGTTCGAGGGACGCGGTGACGAGCGTCGACATCGTCTGCGGATTGGCGCCCGGAAGCTGGGTCGATACCTGAATGGTCGGGAAGTCGACCTGCGGCAGCGAGGAGACGGGAAGCCAGAAGTACCCGAGCGCGCCGCCGAGAACCGTTGCGAATGCGAGGAGCGAGGTCGCGATCGGCCGCAGGATAAATGGGGCCGAGACATTCATCGTGTCGTACCCGGTGCAGTGGCGGAACCGGCTTCCTTACGGCGGCGGCCTTCGCCGCGGCGGCCCTTGCCGTTGTGCTCGCGGGCATTCGCCGGGGTCACGGTGGACGGTGCGAGGGTCTTGATCGAGGCGGTATTATCGGCCGGAATGCTGTGGTCCGCTGATGCCTGCGGGGCCGGGGCATCGGCTGGAGCGGCGTTGTCGGGCTCGCCGACGGTGACCTCGGCGCCTTCCTTGAGGCGAGCAAAGCCGGTCGTGACCACGCGATCGGCCGCAGCCACGCCGGTGGCGACGACGGCGAGACGCTCATCCTGCTGCGAGATCGTCACCTTGTGAACGCGTGCCTTGCTCTCGCTATCGATGACGTAGACGAAGGTCCCCTCCGGGCCGCGCTGCACGGCGGACGTGGGCACAACGACCACTTGCTCCAGGGTATCGAGCAGCAGGCGCACGTTGACGAACTGGCCGGGCCAGAGCTGCAGGTCCTTGTTCGGGAAATCGGCCTTGAGGCGGATCGTGCCCGTCTGCTGGTCGACCTGGTTGTCGATCACCTGCAACTCGCCGGTGTCGAGAACATTCTTGCTGTCGGTTTCGAGGGCCTCCACCTTCAGCGCACGCTTGGCGACCGCGCGGTTGATGGCTGGCAGGTCCTGTTGCGGCAGCGTGAACACGGCGGAGATCGGCTGGACCTCGGTGATAACGACGATGCCTGCATCGGATGCGCGCACGAGGTTGCCGACGTCGATGAGGCGCATGCCTGTGCGGCCGGAAATTGGAGCGACAACGGTGGCGTAGTTGAGGAACGCGCGCGCGTTCGCGATGGCGGCTTCGTCCTGCTTGATCTGCGCTTCGAGCTGGGCCACCAGCGCGCGCTGCGTATCGACCGTCTTGGCGGCGATAACGTTTGTCGAAAGCTGATTGTAGCGTTCGAGGTCGCGCCGGGCGTTGGCGAGCTGGCTCTCGTCGAGTGCCTTCTTGGCGATCGCCTGATCGAGTTGCGCCTGGTAGGTCACGGGGTCGATCTGGGCGAGGAGGTCACCCTCCTTGACGTCCTGGCCTTCCTTGAAGTGGATGGAAAGGATCTTGCCGTCGACCTGGGGGCGCACCGTCACAAGGTTGCGGGCCTTCGCCGAGCCGACGCCTTCGAGCCACACCGGGACGTTCGCGAGCTTTGCCTCGGAGGCGACGACGGGCACGGCGCCCTCAGGGCGTGCCCAGCGGCGTCCGCGCTGCGCCTGATCTCCACCTTTGGTGTAGTAGATCGCCGCCGCGGTAACGCCTGCGATGACCAGGATCGCGAGCACCGATTTGAAGAATTTTTTCACTTGCGTCCCTGTCCCAGAGCCGGCCCCAGACGAGGGGCCGCAAAACGGCAACACTGCGGCGCCCGGCAGTAAAAACGGACAACAGGGCTAAAACCGTCGCTGCCGCTGCCTCGCGCGTACAACCCTTTTGTAACAGAGGCGTATTCGCCGCACCTTGGGGAAATCGGGCACCGGTAGATGCTGGGGCCAATGTGGCGGCTGGGCGATGGGCCGGAGAGGCCGGAAAAAGTTTGCGGCCGGGCTCTGGTGCGGATCCGCGGGGCTGGACTGGCGTCTCGCCGCCGGTTGCCGGTGGCGGCGATTGGGCATACTGAAGTGCCACTGACTTACATCATTTGAAGCCAACTGCGGCGCGCTGCTCCTTGCCGGCGCGCGGCCTTGCCGTCTGGTGGAAATTCATTTTGTGCGGCCGGGAGGCATCCACTCGCCCGGACCGGGAGGAGTGAAGCGTGCGTAGGAGTCCTGATGTCAATTGGCGCCCTGCGGCACGGGGGCGGGTCCATATCCGCCGCTGGGCTGTCGGGCTCGCCTCGGTGGCAATAGCCGTCGGCGTCATCGGCTTGGGGCTGCGGACGCCGGGCGGGGAGCGGGGCAATACGGCGCCGCCTGCGGAGGTGAAAGCCATCGGCTCGGCTGAGCGCGTGGAGCCGCTGCACGTTCTCAACCGGGGAGCGGCGGAACGTCAGCGGCCGGGAGAGCCGAGCGCACGGCGCCAGGATGCGACCGTCGGTTATGAGAGCCCGCCGCCGAGGATGCAGCCGCCGCCGCGCCGCGGGCCGGCAGATTATTGATGTCTGCCGCGGCGAGTGCCGGCGTACCCGTGCCGGCTAGAGCAGCGCGAAGCGCAACACGAACAGCAGCGCCAGCACATTCACAGCGATCGGTAGCTGCGACCAGCGGCCCGTGAGCAGCTTCATGCCCGCATAGGTGATGAAGCCGAACGCGATGCCGTCGGCGATCGAGAACGTCAGCGGCATCGAGAAGATCGTGATGGCGGCGGGGATGTACTCGGTGGAATCTTCGAAGTCGATGTCGCGGAT